>NZ_JBIWOX010000016.1:0-189288 GCF_044767975.1 Streptomyces sp. NPDC101181
GGGCCGCCCGTTTGCGGGGGGGGGGCCGGGCGGGGGGGGCCCCCCCCGGTGGGGGGGGGGGGGGCCCCCGCGGGGCCCGGGGGGGGGGCGGGGGCCGGGCCCGCGGGGCCCCCCCCCCCACCACTGCTCGAACGGGAGCGGTCAGGCGTTCCAGGCGCCGCTCGCCGCGGCCTCCTTGGCGTAGTCCGCGAAGTCCTTGGGCTCCCGCCCGAGCGCTTCGCGGACGCCGTGCACGATGCTGGCGTTGCGGCCGTCGACGATCAGCGTGAAGAGGTCAGCGAACTCCTCCGGCTCGCCCAGCTGCCGCAGGGCCGCCCGGTAGTCGTCGACGCTGACCGGGATGTAGGTGATGGTCCGTCCGGTGGCGGCCGACAGCTCACGGGCCACGTCGTGGAAGCTCAGCAGCCGCGGTCCGGACAGCTCGTAGGTCTTGCCGATGTGGCGGTCGTCGGTGAGGGCGGCGACGGCGACGTCGGCGATGTCGTCGGCGTCCACGAAGGGCTCGACGGCGTCACCGGTGGGCAGCGCCAGCTCGCCGGAGAGGACGGGGTCGAGGAAGAAGCTCTCGCTGAAGTTCTGGTTGAACCAGTTGCAGCGGACGACGGTCCAGTCGCAGCCGGACGCCTTGAGCGCGTCCTCGCTCGCGACCGCGCCTTCCTCGCCGCGGCCGGAGAGGAGCACGAGGCGCTTGACGCCCCGCGCCACCGCGGTGGCGGCGAACCGCCCGATGGCTTCCTTGGCCCCGGGGAAGGCCAGGTCCGGGTAGTAGGTGACGTAGGCCGCGGAGACTCCGTCGAGAGCGGCCTCCCAGGTGCTCTCGTCCTCCCAGACGAAGGGGATGTCGCTGGAACGCGAGCCGACGCGGGCCGGGCGGCCGAGCGTCTCCAGGCGCTCGGCGACGCGCCGTCCGGTCTTGCCGGTGCCGCCGATGACGAGGATGGGCGCTGTGTTCTGTGCGTGAGTGCTCATGAATTCATTAAAGTCTTCGGGCCGCAGACGGTGAATAGCTCACTGACTCAGTTTCATTCGTCATCGTCTCATCTAGTCGAAGCTTCACGTAGGTAGGACCATGCCTGGCCACCACCCGGGGCGCCGCGTCACCGGCCGGGGCGGCACCCCGGGTGGTGTCTCAGCCGGTGACGGCGACGGCGACCAGGCCGAAGGCGGCGGTGGCGAGCAGGGTGCGCAGGGCGTGCAGGGCGTTCCACCGGCCCTCGAACGCCGTACGGGCGCTCCGGGCGTCACGTCCCTTGGCGGACTCCAGCGCGTTGTTCAGCGGGACGTTGCCGCCCGAGGTGACCAGGTGGCCCACCAGCGCGCAGACGGCCGCGGCGCCCACCAGGGTGGTGTCGCCGCCCGCCCGCCCGTCCGGCTCGACGAAGAACGAGACCGCGGGGAAGGCGAGCGATCCGAGGAAGAGGAGCAGGAAGAGCGGGCCGGGAACCTTGCGGTTCACCGTCCGCATGACCGAGGTGAACGACGCGTCGTCCATCTCTTTGAGGGCGGGCATGACGCCCGACAGGAAAGCGAGCATGTACCCGGCGTACAGACCGGTACAGGCGAGGGCGAGGATCTCCAGAGCTTCCGGCATGTGGATCATCATGGCCGCCGGAGGCGTGCCTTCGCAGGGCGACTTTGAGACGAGCCGAAAGAACTCGGCCGGTTCTCGGCCCGTCCGCGGCCGGCGGCTCCCGCTCCGGGCACGGCGAAAGCGCCGGTCAGAGGGTCAGGGGGTCGCCGCGGAGACCACGTACACCACGGGGCTGGCCGGATCGGTCATGTTGACCGTGATGTTCTGGGTGGGCCGCGGCTTCTTGTTCCGGTGCGTGGTGCTGGCCCAGTGCTGGTCCGGGCCGAAGTGCCAGCCGGTGATCCTGACGTCCCGGTCGCTGATGTCGATCCTGTCCGGCTCCAGCGCCGCGCGGCCGGTGCCGATGCCGGTCAGGAAGCGGTCCAGTCCCGCGGAGGTGGTCCGGAACTTCACGTACATCCGGCTGGCTTTCCAGTTGTTGGTCTCGTAGTACTGGACCCCGGCGCCGTTGCCGGGGACCGGTACCTCGAAGATCCGGCGCTGCATCTTGGAGGGCCAGCCCTCGCGGAGCCCCTGGGCGGCGGCCTCGGTCTCCTTGTCCATGCCGGACCGGCGGCTCTGACCGGCGGAGATCAGCAGGTAGCCCGCCGGGATGCCGATGAGCAGCACGATGATCGTCGCGGTGATGAACCGCCGCTTGAACACCCGTCGGCGGTCCTCGGGCGGCTTGCTCTCGCCGCCGCCCGGCGACTCCGACTGGTGCGGTACCACGGGGTGCTCGGCTGCGATCATGATCAGGTGGTCCCTAGGTGCTGCGGTCGTGGCGTACGGGGAGGGGGACGCCGAGGGGGGCGGCCGCGGTTCAGTCGACGGCGCGGGTGGAGCGCGTGTTGCGGATGGTGCTCGCCGCCTGGTCGTAGATCTGGGCGTAGCGCTCGTACCGCTCGACGCGGCGCCGGTTGGTCCGGCGGAAGCGGCGGGCGACCAGCCGGGCCAGGTCCGCGGCGCCGACCATACCCGCCTCCGGCCCCAGCTGGGCCTTGGCGATCCTCGCCTCGGGGCGGTAGCCGCGGCCGGTGAGGTGGCGCTTGAAGGCGTCCCGGGCGGGGGTGATCAGGAGGTCGTCGGCGGCGCTTACCCCGCCGCCGATGACGAAGCAGGAGGGGTCGAGCGCGGCGGCCAGGTTGGCGATGCCGACGCCGAGCCACTGGCCGATGTCCTGGAGGAGTTCGATGCACATCGCATCGCCCTCGCGGGCCAGTTCGGTGATGAGGGGGCCGGTGATGTCGGAGACGTTCCCCTTCACCCGGTCCAGCAGGTAGTGGGCGACCGGGGAGTCCGCGGCGGCCAGCTCCCTCGCCTCGCGGACCAGGGCGTTGCCGGAGCTGTACTGCTCCCAGCAGCCCCGGTTCCCGCAGGGGCAGCGGTGGCCCGAGGGCACCACCTGCATGTGGCCGAACTCACCGGCCACCCCGTACTTGCCGCGCTTGACCTGGCCGTCCTCCAGGATCGCGCCGCCGATGCCCGTGCCGAGCGTGATCATGACGAGGTGGTCCTCGCCGCGGCCCGCGCCGAAGCGCCACTCCGCCCAGGCGGCGGTGTTGGCGTCGTTGTCGACCATGACGGGGACGACGAGGCGGGAGGCGATGGCGTCGCGCAGGGGCTCGTCGCGCCAGGCGAGGTGCGGGGCGAACAGGACCTTGGACCGGTCGGCGTCCACCCAGCCCGCCGCGCCGATGCCGACCGCGTGCACGTCGTGCCGGTCGGAGAGGTCCAGGACCAGCTCGACGATGGTGTCCTCGACGACCTTGGGGCTCTTGGACTTGTCGGGCGTCTCGGTGCGGACCTTCTCCAGGATGGTGCCGTCGGCGTCGACGACGCCCGCCATCACCTTCGTACCGCCGATGTCGATCCCGACCGTGGGGACGCGGGGCGCGGACAGGTGCGAGCGGCGTTCCTTGGTGCCGACCGTCTTGAGGACGGTGGCGCGGGCGGAGCCGCGGTGGGCGAAGTCGCGGTACGTGCTCATCGTCCCTGCGGGGTGGTGGGGGCCGGGCGGGTGGGGTGTCCGGCGGCGGACGGCGCCCGCCGCGCTCGATTCTGCCACTGCCGGGCCCCGGCGGCCGTCGGCCGGGGTGGGCCGCGCCGGGGCCCTCCGGCGGTCAGGAGTCCTCGTGGGCGGCGGCGGGGCCGCCGGGGAGGGTGGGTGCCGGGGTGCGCTCCAGCTCGTGGCTGAGCTCCTCCAGCTCGCTGCCGCCCGCCATCTGCCGGGTGAGCTCGTCGAGCGTGACGCCGTCCCGGGTGTGGCTGCCGGACATGGCGCCGCGCTTGAGCAGCACGAACCGGTCGCCGACGAGGTAGGCGTGGTGCGGGTTGTGGGTGATGAGGACCACGCCGAGCCCGGCGTCGCGGGCCGCGGCGACGTACTTGAGGACGACCCCGGACTGTTTGACGCCGAGGGCGGCGGTCGGCTCGTCGAGGACGAGGACCTTGGCGCCGAAGTAGACGGCGCGGGCGATGGCCACGCACTGGCGCTCGCCGCCGGAGAGGGTGCCGATGGGCTGGTCGACGTCGCGCAGGTCGATGCCCATGCGCAGCAGTTCCCTGCGGGTCGTCTCGCGCATCGTCCGCACGTCCAGGCGCCGGAAGGGGCCGACGCCGGTGGTGGGCTCGGAGCCGAGGAAGAAGTTCCGCCAGACCGGCATCAGCGGGACGACGGCGAGATCCTGGTAGACGGTGGCGATGCCCCGGTCCAGGGCGTCGCGCGGGTTGGCGAGGGCGGTCTCCTCGCCGTCGATCAGGAAGCGTCCGGCGTCGTGCCGGTGCAGCCCGGCGATGATCTTGATCAGGGTGGACTTGCCCGCGCCGTTGTCGCCGAGGACGCAGGTGATCTCGCCCGCGTGGACCTCCAGGGAGACGTGTTCCAGGGCCTTGATGTTGCCGTAGAACTTCGCGACGTCGTCCAGCTCGACCAGGGGGCCCGCGGGCCTGTCGGACGTGGTCGTCATGTCGTCGCCTCCGCGCGCTTGCGCACCCACGCGTTGAGCAGGGTGGCCAGGAGCAGCATGGCTCCCAGGAAGAACTTGAACCAGTCGGGGTTCCACTCGGCGTAGACGATGCCCTTGCTGGTCATGCCGAAGATGAAGGCGCCGACCGCCGAGCCGATCGCGGAGCCGTAGCCGCCGGTGATCAGGCAGCCGCCGATGACGGCGGCGATGATGTACGTCAGCTCGTTGCCGACGCCCTCGCCGGACTGGACGACGTCGTAGCTGAACAGCAGGTGCTGACCGGAGACCCAGGCGGCGAAGGCCACGCCGAGGTAGAGCCCGATCTTGGTGCGGATAACCGGGACGCCGACCGCGCGGGCGGCGTCCGCCTCGCCGCCGACGGCGAAGATCCAGTTGCCGAAGCGGGTGCGGAGCAGGATCCAGGTGGCGAGCGCGACCAGCGCGATCCACCAGAGGATCGTCACCTTGAACTCGACGCCGCCGACGGTCAGCGTCGAGGCGAACAGGGCGTGGGCCGAGTCGAAGCCCTCCATGTCCCCGATGGCCCTGGTGGAGACGGTGCCGCTGATCAGCTTGGTGAAGCCGAGGTTGAGGCCCGTCAGCATCAGGAACGTGCCCAGCGTGATGATGAAGCTGGGCAGTTTGGTGCGGGTCAGCATGAACCCGTTGAACGCGCCGATGGCGAGCGTGACCAGGAGTGACACCAGGACGCCGACCCAGACGTTGGCGGTCATCTGGTAGCTGAACATCGACGAGATCAGCGCGGAGCTGGTCACCAGGACACCGGCGGACAGGTCGAACTCGCCGCCGATCATCAGCAGGGCGACCGGGGCGGCCATGATGCCGAGGGTGGAGGCCGCGTAGAGCACGGTGCCGAAGCTGGAGGCCTGGAGGAAGCTGTCGGCGACGACCGCGAAGAACAGGAAGACGGCGAGCGCGCCGACGACCGAGCCGAGTTCGGGGCGGCCGAGCAGTCTGCGCAGCGGCGAGGTGTGCACCAGGCGCTCGTCCAGCCGCCCGGGGGCGGCGGTGGAACCGCTCATCGGGTGCCCCGCTTGGTGAAGTCGGCCAGCGCCCCGGCGTCGTCCTTGGTGATGACCTGGGGGCCGGTGAGGACGGGGAGGCCGCCGCCGAGGACGTTGCGGTTGTAGCGGTAGAGCCAGAGCAGGTCGACGGCCTGGTAGCCCTGGAGGTAGGGCTGCTGGTCGACGGCGAAGCCGAGCTTGTCGTCCTGGAGGCCGGTGGCGACCTTGGCGTTCAGGTCGAAGGTGTCGACCTCGGCCTTGCTGCCCGCCGTCTGCTTGGCCTGGACGGCGGCGTCGGCGAAGGGGGCGCCGAGGGTGACGACCGCGTCGATGCTCTTGTCGGACTGGAGCTTGGCCTCGATGGAGGCGGTGACGTCGGGCATGTTGGTGCCGTCGACGTACAGGTTCTGCATCGTGCCCTCGAAGGTCTTCTTCGCCCCGGCGCAGCGCTGCTCGTGGCCCACGTTGCCCTGCTCGTGCAGGACGCACAGGGCCTTCTCGCGGCCCCGCTCGTTCAGCTCGTCGCCGACGGCCTCACCGGCGATGGTCTCGTCCTGGCCGATGTGGGTGAGCGCGCCGAACTCCTTGGACTCGGCGGAGCCGGAGTTGACGGTGACGACCGGGATGCCCGCCTTGACGGCCTTGGCGACCACGGCCTTCATGGCGTCCGGCTTGGCCAGCGAGACGATCAGCCCGTCGACCTTCTTGTCGATCGCGGTCTGCACGAGCTGGGCCTGCTGCTGGGCCTCGTCGTTGTGCGAGTACAGGAAGTTGATGTTGTCCTTGACGGCGGCCTGCTCGGCGCCCTTCTGGACGATGTCCCAGAAGGTGTCGCCGTCTCCCGAGTGGGTGACCATGGCGAAGGTCCAGCGCGGGGTGTTCACCGCGGCCCGCCCCTCGGCGGCCGCGGCCGCGCGTTCTTCCGCCCGCTTGCCGCCGGTGCTGCTGCATCCCACGAGGGAGGCGCCCAGCACCACTGCCAGCACGGCGCCCAGTGCGCGTACCCCTGTCCGAACCCTTGCCACGACGCGGTGCCCTTCTCCTGCTGCTCGCTGTGCGCTTCGCTTGGCCGGGACGGGCTGTGAGCCCGGGACCGGCTGCCCAAGTATCCCCGAGCGCCCGACGGACACGGAGCCTGGGGCACGGTGGCCGCCGCGCGCAACCCGTGTGCCCGGACCATTTCCGGCCCTCCGGCCTCCGGGAGGGGAGGGCCCGGTGCCCTCAGGTGCGTACCAGCAGCTGGAACTCGAACGCGTACCGCGCCGCCCGGTAGACGTGCGCGCCGAACTCCACCACCCGGCCCGTGTCGTCGTACGTGGTGCGCTCCATGGTCAGCAGCGGGGCGCCCGGCTCCTCGTCCAGGGCCCGCGCCTCCCCCGGAGCCGCGGCGCGCGCGCCGACCGACTGGCGGGCGCTGTGCAGGGTGATGCCCGAGACGCGCATCAGCCGGTACAGGCCGGTGGCCTCCAGCTCCTCGCTGGTCGGGGTCAGCAGCCCCGGTGGCAGGTGGTTGCGCAGCAGGGCCATCGGCTCGTCGTGCGCGCTGCGCAGCCGTTCGAGAATCTGGACCTCGCTGCCCTCCGCGATGCCGAGGGCGGCCGCGACCTCGGCGGTGGCCGCCTCGGTGGTGAGGCGCAGGACGCGGGTGGCGGGGCGCTGGCCGGCCGCCTCCAGGTCGTCGTAGAGCGAGCTGAGCTCCGGCGGGCGGCGGACCCGGCGGTGGACGACCTGGGTGCCGACGCCGCGTCGGCGCACCATCAGCCCCTTGTCGACCAGGGACTGGATCGCCTGGCGGACGGTGGGGCGGGACAGCCCGAGGCGGGCGGCGAGGTCGATCTCGTTGCCGAGCAGGGTGCCGGGGGCCAGCCGCCCCTGCTCGACGGCGGCCTCCAACTGCTGCGCGAGCTGGAAGTAGAGCGGCACCGGGCTGGTGCGGTCCACGCTCAGCGGCAGCGGCTGATCGGCTCCTTGTGCGGTCACGGGGCGAGCGTAGTTCGGTTGTCCGGACAAAGCCATGGCGCGCCGGGCGGGAGCGACGGTCCACATGGCGGCCATTTGTCAGGACAAACGCTTGACATGACGACCGGGCGAACGCCACCTTGGGGGCCATGCGCATCGGACTGATCGGAACGGGACGGATCGGCACGTTCCACGCGGAGGCGCTCAGCCGCCACCCCGCCGTGGACGCCCTGCTGCTGGCGGACGCGGACCCGGAGCGGGCCGCCGTGACCGCCGCCCGGACGGGAGCCACCGCCGTCGGGGTGGACGCGCTGTTCACCGGTGGCGGCGAGGCCGGGGGCCTGCCGGACGCCGTGGTGATCTGCTCGGCGACCGCCGCCCACGCCGCTCTCATCTCCCGCGCCGCCCGCGCCGGGCTGCCCGTGTTCTGCGAGAAGCCGATCGCCCTGGACCTGCCCGGCACCCTGGCCGCGCTGGCGGAGGTCGAGGCGGCGGGCAGCGTCCTCCAGCTCGGCTTCATGCGCCGTTTCGACGCGGGGTACGGCGAGGCCAGGACCGCCGTACGGGAGGCCCGGCTCGGGCGGCTGCACACCGTACGGGCCGTCACCTCGGACCCCGTGCCGCCGCCCGCCGCGTACCTGCCGCTCTCCGGGGGGCTCTACCGCGACTGCCTCGTCCACGACTTCGACATCCTGCGCTGGGTCACGGGCCGCGAGGTCGGCGAGGTGTACGCCACCGGCTCGGACGCCGGTCCCGCGATGTTCCGGGCGGCGGGCGACGTGGACACCGCCGCCGCCCTGCTCACCCTGGACGACGGCACCCTCGCCACCGCCACCGCCACCCGGTGCAACGGCGCCGGGTACGACGTGCGGATGGAGCTGGCCGGGGAGCTGGACCAGATCGTGGTCGGCCTGGACGACCGTACGCCGCTGACCTCGGCCGAGCCGGAGGGCCCCGGCGCCCCGCCGAAGCCGTGGCCGGGGTTCCTGGAGCGGTTCGCCCCCGCCTACGAGGCGGAGCTGGACGCCTTCGTCCGGGTCGTCCGGGGCGAGCTGGCCAATCCGTGCGACGGGCGGGAGGCCCTGCACGCGCTGCGGATCGCCGAGGCGTGCGAGGTGTCCCGGCGCGAACGCAGGCCGGTGGCGCTGACCGAGATCCCCGGCGGCTGAGCGGCCCGGCCCCGGTGTGACCGGCGGGGCGCTCCCCAGGGGGTGGCCGCACGGAGGGCGGCCGCGCGACAGTTCGACGGCCTGCCCTTACGGCCATGGGAGCCGGGCGCGGACCGCGAAGCCGCCGTCCCGGGTCGGGCCGTGCTCCAGCTCGCCCCCGGCGAGGGTGGCGCGTTCGGTGAGGCCGATGAGCCCCTGGCCCGAGCCGGGGACGCGCTCGAAGGGTTCGACGGGGGCCGGGTTCTCCACCTCCACGGTGAGCCCCTGGCCGGGGCCGCCCGCCACCAGGACGGTGACCTCGGTGCCCGGGGCGTGCTTGCGCGCGTTGGTCAGGGCCTCCTGCGCGATGCGGTAGACCGTGCGGCCGGTGGCGGCGGGGGCGGCCCCCGGGTCGGCGACCCGGTTGTCGACGGTGACCTTCATCCCGGCGAGCCGGGACTCGGCGACGAGGGCGTCCAGCGTCGCGAGGGTGGGCTGCGGCCGCCCGCCCTCGTCGCTGTCGCCGGGGGCGCGCAGGACGCCGATGATCTCGCGGAGATCCTGGAGCGCCTCGTGGGCGCTGTCCCGGATGACCCCGGCGGCCCGGCCGATATCGGCGGCGGGAGCGTCGGGGCGGAACTCCAGCGCCCCGGCGTGCACGCTGAGCAGGGTGAGGCGGTGGGCCAGGACGTCGTGCATCTCGCGGGCGATGGCCTCGCGGGCCAGGCGCTGGGCCTGCTCGGCGCGCAGCTCCGCCTCGGCCTCCGCGCGGCGGGCCCGTTCGCGGAGGGTGAGGACGAGCTGGCGCCGGGAGCGTACGGCCATGCCCCAGCTGATCACCAGCAGGATCATCAGGACCCCGAAGATGACCGAGGCGAGGAAGCTGGTCGCCGGGTCGGGGCGCAGGAACGGTTGCAGGGGAACCAGCACCAGCGCGAGCGCCCCGATCACCGCCACCGGCCGGAACGGGCGGTGCACGGCGAGGCTGAAGAGCGCCACCAGCAGTGCCCCGGCGGCGACCGGCTCCACGGTGGAGACCAGGGTCAGGGTCAGCGCCAGCCCGAACGGCCAGCGGCGGCGGACCCAGAGCGCGCAGCAGGCGGCAGCGCCCACCACGGCGTCCACGAACAGCACCGCGTCCCCCGTGGAGCCGTCGGCCTCCACCGCGGCGAGAGCGGCCAGGCCGACGCCCACGGCGATGAGGAACGCGCTGAGGTCGACGATCCAGTCGCGTACGGTCCGGCGCGCCCTGGCCCGGTCGCCGGGCAGCTCGGTGTCAGCCATCGCCGAGGGGAGCAGCCAGCGGTACTCGGTGCGCTTCATGTCGACAAAGTTACGCAGCATCTCGCCCCTGAGGGGAGTCGCGCCGCCCATCGGCGGCCAAAGTCGCGCGGTTCGTCCCTTTCGGCGCCCGGCGGAGACCGGCGACGGGGGCCGTGGTCATGACGGCGCCGGACGCGGTCGGCCGGCCGAGGCGGCGCGTGCGGCGGCCCGCCCCGGCCGCCGGGGCGTCAGTAGACTGACGGCCCGATAACTCTGAGGCACGGATTGGTCACATGGCGTTGGCGAGGGCGGACGGCCGGGTCGAGCGGGGGAACCAGACCCGGCAGATGATCCTGGGGCGAGCGGTGCAGATCGCCTCGGTCGAGGGGCTGGAGGGGCTGTCGCTGGGGCGGCTGGCGACGGAGCTGGGCCTGAGCAAGAGCGGGGTGTTCGCGCTCTTCGGCTCGAAGGAGGAGCTCCAACTGGCCACCGTGCGGGCCGCGGTGACCGTCTACGTCGACCATGTGCTGCGCCCCGCCCGCTCGGTGCCCCCGGGTCTCCGCCGGGTCTGGCGGCTGTGCGAGGCGTGGACCGCCTACTCCCGCGACCGGGTCTTCCGGGGCGGCTGCTTCTTCTACGCCGCCACCGCCGAGTTCGACTCGCGGCCCGGCAAGGTCCACGACGCCCTGGCTGCCGCGCAGACGGGCTGGGTCACCTTCGTGGAGCAGACCATCGACGAGGCCAGGGCCGCCGGGGAGCTGGCCGCGGACACCGACGCGGGTCAGCTGGCGTTCGAGATCATCGCCTTCCTGGAGCTGGCCAACGCCGAGTCGGTGCTCCAGAACAGCAGCCTCGGCTACGAGAAGGCGGCCCGCTCCGTCCTCGGGCGGCTGCGGGCGGCGGCGACGGACCCGGCACTGCTGCCGACGCCGCGGCGGGTTCCCTCACCTCTACGCTGACCGGGACGGGGACGACGACGGGAAGGGCAGGAACAGCACATGTCCGGCACACCGGTTCACGCGCTCAACGACGGCAACGAGCTCCCCGCGGTGGGGCTCGGCACCTACCCGCTGGACGACGCGGCGGCCGAGGAGGCCGTCGCCGGGGCCCTGGAGATGGGCTACCGGCTCGTCGACACGGCCCTCAACTATGGCAACGAGACCGGCACCGGCCGGGGCATCGCCCGCAGCGGCGTCCCCCGCGAGGAGGTCTTCGTCACCACGAAGGTGCCCGGCCGGCACCAGGGGTACGAGGAGACCCTCGCCTCGTTCGAGGAGTCGCGGGCCCGGCTGGGCGTCGCGTACGTCGACCTCTATCTGATCCACTGGCCGCTCCCCCGCGTCGACAAGTACGTCGACACCTGGAAGGCGATGATCCGGCTCCGCGAGGACGGGCTCGTCCGCTCGATCGGCGTCTCCAACTTCACCGCCGACCATCTGGAGCGGCTGGAGCGGGAGACGGGGGTGCTGCCCTCGGTGAACCAGATCGAGATGCATCCGCTGCTGCCGCAGGAGGAGCTGCGGACGGTGCACGCGGCGAAGGGCATCGTCACGGAGAGCTGGAGCCCGCTGGCCCGGGGACGCGAGGTGCTGGAGGACCCCTCGACCGTCGCGATCGCCCGGGACCACGGGGTGTCCCCCGGTCAGGTGGTGCTGCGCTGGCACACCCAGCTGGGCGCGGTGCCGATCCCCAAGTCGGCCGATCCCGGACGGCAGCGCGAGAACCTCGGCCTGTTCGGGTTCGAGCTGACCGCCCAGGAGCTGACGACCATCGGGGCCGGGCGGCAGCGGCGGATCGGCGGCGACCCGGAGTCGCACGAGGAGTTCTGAGCCGCCGACGGCCGTCCGCCCCGACGCGGCGTCAGCGGTTGCGCGGGGTGACCTCCGCCATCCGCGACCAGCCGGTGCCCTCCACCTCGACGTTGATGATCTCGGGGACGTCGGCCACCATCTCCGACATCGTCCCGATCGCCGCCTTGAAGTGGTCGGAGTTCACGTGCGCCTCCCCGGCGGCCGCGTCGGCGAAGGCCTCCAGCAGGACGAACTCGTTGGGGTTCTCCACGCTGTAGGACCAGTCGAAGAAGACGTTCCCGGGCTCACTGCGGGTGGCGAGGGTGAAGTCCTCCAGCCGGGGCAGCCAGTTGTCGCGCTCGGCGACGAGGGCGGTGAACTTGACGGCGATGAAGATCATGGGGGCTCCTGGTCGGGGCGGTGGAACGCCGGATACGTCGCGACACCGAAAGGTGCGGTTCGCCTGCCCTCCGGGCCCGCTCCCCACACCTCGACAGGGTGACACACCCTCACGTAACGGGACCGGCCGGGCGCACCGCGGTACCCCTGCGACCGCGGTGCGCCCGGTGGCCGGCGCGTGGGCGGCGGGGATCAGCCGCCGAGTTCCCGGTGCCGGGCCGCCAGGGCGGCGGCGCCCTCGTCGGTGAGCGATCCGTGCAGCCGGAGCCGGGAGATGCCGCCGTCCGGGAAGATGTCGATCCGTACGCCGGTGGCCCGCACGGGCGCGTCCAGCGGGAAGCGGTGGTTGGTGTCGGGCTGGAGCCGGGTGCGGGGCAGGATCTCGGTCCACTCGCCGCTCTCCCCGTCCCGGACGGACAGGGCGGCCCAGCCTGCCGCGTTGCCCTTGAGATACGCGGTGTCGATCTCCACGGCCCGGATCTCGGAGTGGGCGGCGAGGCGGTAGCGGATCCAGTCGTTGCCCCGGTCGCGGCGGCGGCGGGTCTCCCAGCCGTCGTCCATCTGGCGGGAGCGGCCGGGCTGGATGGTGTTGGTGGCCGGGGAGTAGAAGCGGTCGGATGCGTCCTCGACCTGGCCGCCGTGCTCCAGGGCCGCCAGGTCGAACGTGCCGAGAGCGGCGAGCCAGGCGGGGTCCGGGGCGACCTCTCCGTGCACGCGCAGCCGGGCGATCCCGCCGTCCGGGTGCTGGTTGACCCGCAGATGGGTGAAGCGCTGTCCGGCGTCGACGGCGAAGCCGTTGGCCGCGTGGCCGCCGACCGGGGTACGCGGGACGAGGGTCGTCCACCTCACGTCGGGGGCGAGCAGGTCCTCGGGGGACGGGGAGCCGGGCAGGGAGGTGGCCTCGACGGAGACGGCCTGCGGGTAGTTGCCGCGGAAGTGGGCGGTGTCCAGGACGACGCCCCGGATGACGCCGGGTGCGCCGAGCCGGACGAGGGCCCAGTCGTGGTCGTCGGCGGTGGGATGCGGCTCGGCGGCGCCGGCACCGCGCCGGCGGCGGGTCTCCCAGCCGTCCATGATCTTGCCCTTGTGGCCGAAGCGCTCCGGGTCGAAGACGGCGGGCCCTGGCTTCAGCAGGTTCTCGCGCTCGGCGAAGAACTCGTCGTTGGCGGCGATGACCCCGGCCCCGAGACGGCGGTCGGCCAGGTCGACCAGGTGGGTGAAGGGGAAGTCGGCCGTGCGGTGGTCGGCGTAGGGGTCGCCGCCCGCGTACGGGCTCGCGTCGCCGGTGAAGCGCGGTATCGCGGCGTCCGTCATGGTCGGGGGTCCTTTCGGGGACGGCCGGGGCCCGCGTTCGGGCGAGCGGCCGGGCAGGGGCTCAGCGGTCGCGTTCGAGGAGGTGGCCGGTGGGTTCGGTGAGGACGCCGTCGGCGGCGATGCGCACGCCGCGCAGCCAGGTGGAGCGGACCACACCGTGCAGGGTTCTGCCCGCGTAGGCGGTGACCTGGTTGCGGTGGAAGAGCTCGGCGGGATCGACGGTGAAGACCGCCTCCGGAGCCAGCACCGCGAAGTCGGCGTCACGACCGGCCTCGATGGCCCCCTTGCGGCGCAGCCCCGCCAGCTCCGCCGGAGCGGCCGACATCCAGCGGGCGATGTCCTCCAGGGTGTGACCCCGCCTGCGGGCCTCGCTCCACATCGCGGGCAGCCCGAGCTGGAGGGAGGAGATACCGCCCCAGGCCGACGCGAAGTCGGAGGTCTTCAGATCGGTGGTGCACGGCGAGTGGTCACTGACGACACAGTCGATGGTGCCATCGGCCAGCCCCGCCCACAGAGCGTCCTGATTGGCGGCCTCGCGGATCGGCGGACAGCACTTGAACTCCGTGGCCCCGTCCGGCACCTCCTCGGCCGTCAGGGTCAGGAAGTGCGGGCAGGATTCCACACTCACCCGCACCCCCTCCCGCCGGGCCGCCGCGATCAGCGGCAGCGCGTCACCGGAGGACAGATGCAGTACGTGCACCCGCGCGTCCAGCCGCTTCGCCTGGGCGATGAGCCCCTCGATCGCCGCGTTCTCCGCGGCACGCGGACGGGAGGCCAGGAAGTCGGCGTAGGCCGGACCGGGCCGCTGCGGGGCACCGGCCAGATGGCCGGGGTCCTCGGCGTGCACGATCAGCAGCCCGCCGAACCCCGTGATCTCCGCCATCGCACCGGCCAGTTGCTCCTGGTCCAGCTCCGGGAACTCCTCCACCCCCGAGGGCGACAGGAAGCACTTGAAACCGAACACCCCCGCCTCGTACAACGGCCGCAGATCCCCGACGTTGGAGGGCACGGCCCCACCCCAGAACCCGGTGTCCACGTGCGCCTTCGGGGCGGCCACCGCCTGCTTGACCCGCAGGTTCTCCACTGTCGTGGTCGGTGGCAGCGAGTTGAGCGGCATGTCCAGCAGCGTGGTGATCCCACCCGCCGCCGCGGCCCGGGTGGCGGTGTAGAAACCCTCCCACTCACTGCGGCCGGGGTCGTTCACATGCACGTGGGTGTCGACCAGACCCGGCAGCACGACGTCGTCACCGGCATCCTCCAGCCGCGCCCCGGCGGGAACCCCGGCGTCGTACGGCAGCACCGCATCGATACTCCCGCCCGCGACGGCGACCGCCGCCGGACGGATGCCCTCGGGCGTGACGACACGCGTCGAACGCAGTACCAGGTTCACGTCCGCACCGGACACCTCTGCTCCTTACCGCCAGGAATTCAACGAACTGTTGAAGACTCGACGGAGTCTTCACCGGGGAATCGCCCTCGTCAAGACCCACCTTCCGGCACGGAGGGCGGGCGGGCCAGCCTTGCCACCCCGGCTGGAGATTCCACAAAGTAAAACTCATATTTCGGACTGTGGAACGTAGTATGAGCCAGGATACGCCGCCCGGAACCGCCCGCACCGACCGTCGGCACCCGGACAAAACCGGCCCTGACCGGCACGGACGCCGCCCGGACGGCTGTGGGCCGATCGGGCGGCGCCCGGTAGGCTGCTGCCTTGCCTTCCGCTTCGAAAGGACCGCACACGTGCCGCCGTCCCACGCCAGCACAGCAGACTCCAAGCCCGCCGGTCCCAGCGGTGGCGTGCAGTCCCTCGAGCGCGCCTTCGATCTGCTGGAGCGGATGGCCGACGCCGGGGGCGAGGTCGGGCTGAGCGAGCTGTCCGCGAGCAGCGGTCTGCCCCTGCCGACCATCCACCGGCTGATGCGCACCCTGGTCGTCTGCGGCTACGTGCGCCAGCAGCCCAACCGCCGCTACGCTCTCGGACCCCGGCTGATCCGGCTCGGCGAGTCCGCCTCCCGGCTGCTCGGCACCTGGGCCCGCCCCTACCTCACCCGGCTGGTGGAGGAGACCGGAGAGACGGCGAACATGGCGCTGCTGGACGGGGACGAGATCGTCTACGTCGCGCAGGTGCCGTCCAAGCACTCCATGCGGATGTTCACCGAGGTGGGCCGCCGGGTCCTCCCGCACTCCACCGGCGTGGGCAAGGCGCTCCTCGCGCACACCCCCGCCGACGAGGTCCGCGCGCTCCTGGCCCGTACGGGCATGCCCGCCGCCACGGAGAAGACGATCACCACGCCGGACGGCTTCCTGGAGGCCCTGGAGCAGGTGCGCCGGGCGGGGTACGCGGTGGACGACAACGAGCAGGAGATCGGGGTGCGGTGCCTCGCGGTCTCCGTGCCGGACTCCCCCACCTCGGCCGCGATCTCCATCTCGGGCCCGGCGGGGCGGGTGACGGAGCAGGCGACGGAGCGGATCGTGCCGATCCTCCAGCAGGTCGCGGGGGAGCTGTCACAGGCGCTGGCGAGCAGCGGTACGACCGGCGGCTGAGCCCCGCTCCGCGCGGCCGGAGTGCTCAGCCGCGCGGCGGCTCGCCGAAGAGGTCCACCGCGTTGCGCACCTCGCGCAGGGCGAGGGCCAGCGCGCTCACCGATCCGATCGCCCCGGCGATCAGCAGCAGGGAGCTGCGCATCCGGGGAATCTCCGGGACGCCGCTCACGGCCATGGCGTCCAGGGCGGCAAGCTCGTCCTCGGCGATCGGCCGGTCGGGGAAGTCCGCCCGGAGCCCGGCCAGCTCACGGCGGAGCCGGGAGACCGCCACCCGCAGCCCGGCCACTCTCGGGTCCTCGCCGCTGCCGGTCAGCCGCTTCTGCCCCACGCTTCGCAACACAGCACTCCCCCTCGCACGTCCTCGTGCCGGTGTGCGACCCCCAACCGGGGCCGTGGCCAAGTCCTGCGGCTCGCCCGCAAGTTAACGCCATGACAGGCCGTGTGCGCCAGCCCACGGAAAGAAATCAGGGTGCCCCCTGAGAGTGACATGCCTGTCGCGTGTGCGAAGGACTCGGTGGTATCCAGGCCCCATGGTGACGAACACGGCCGCGAACGCGGCATCCGGTACGCGGCGCCCCGAGGTGGCGGGGGTGCTCCTGGCCGCGGGCGGCGGGCGCCGGCTGGGCGGCCGCCCGAAGGCGCTGCTGGAGCACCGGGGCCGCCCCCTGGTCGAACACGCGGTGCGCTCCCTGCGCGACGGCGGCTGCGGCCCGCTGCACGTGGTGCTGGGCGCCGCGGCCGGGGAGGTGCGGGAGCGGGCCGAGCTCACGGGCTGCGCGGTGACGGTGAACCCGGGCTGGGAGGAGGGCATGGGCTCCTCGCTGCGGCTGGGCCTGGCGGCGCTGGCCGGCTCGGACGCGGACGCGGCCTTGGTCCTGCTGGTCGACCAGCCGGGGATCGGGGCGGAGGCGGTGGCCCGGGTGCGAGAGGCCTGCCGCTCCCGGTCGAGCCTGGCGGCGGCCGCGTACGACGGGGAGCGCGGCCATCCGGTGCTGTTCGGGGCCGACCGGTGGGCGGACATCGCGGCGGGGGCGGTGGGCGACCAGGGGGCGCGCGGCTATCTGCGGGAGCACCGCGATGCGATCACGCTCGTGGAGTGTTCGGATGTGGCGCAGGCGTACGACATCGACACCGCGGCGGATCTCGGGCACCTGGAGTGAGGGGCGGGAGGCCGGGGTGCACCCTGGGTGGCCGTCCTGGCACGCCGCGCCACCGGGAGGCGGTTTCTGTCGACCCGGAGAATCTCGACGTCAACAAACCATTGAACTTCCACTATGAGGAAACTACTATCCACTGGTCAGAAGCCCTCTGAACCTCAGACGGCGCCCACGGCCGTATCTCGGAGCCTTGGCACGCTGTGCCGTTACAGGCGACCCGGCGGCCCGACGCCGCCGCCCGCTGAAGGAGTGACAGCTCATGTCCGCACCAGCGCCGTCCACGCTGGCCATCGTCGATGCCGAGCCCCTGCCCCGGCAGGAGGAGGTCCTGACCGACGCGGCCCTCGCGTTCGTGGCCGAGCTGCACCGGCGGTTCACCCCGCGCCGCGACGAGCTGCTCGCCCGGCGCGGTGAGCGCCGCGCCGAGATCGCCCGCACCTCCACGCTGGACTTCCTGCCCGGGACGGCGGCGGTCCGCGCGGACGACTCCTGGAGGGTCGCCCCGGCCCCGGCCGCGCTGAACGACCGCCGGGTGGAGATCACCGGTCCGACCGACCGCAAGATGACGGTCAACGCCCTGAACTCGGGCGCGAGGGTCTGGCTCGCCGACTTCGAGGACGCGTCCGCCCCCACCTGGGAGAACGTGGTCCTCGGCCAGCTCAACCTGACCGACGCCTACGAGCGCCGCATCGACTTCACCGACCCGAAATCCGGCAAGTCGTACGCGCTGAAGTCCGCCGAGGAGCTGGCCACCGTCGTCATGCGCCCGCGCGGCTGGCACCTGGAGGAGCGCCACCTCCAGCTGGACGGAGTCTCCGTGCCCGGCGCGCTGGTCGACTTCGGCCTGTACTTCTTCCACAACGCCCAGCGCCTGATCGACCTCGGCAAGGGTCCGTACTTCTACCTCCCGAAGACGGAGTCGCACCTGGAGGCCCGCCTCTGGAACGACGTCTTCGTCTTCGCCCAGGACTACGTCGGCATCCCCCAGGGCACGGTCCGCGCGACCGTCCTGATCGAGACGATCACCGCCGCGTACGAGATGGAGGAGATCCTCTACGAGCTGCGCGACCACGCCGCCGGGCTGAACGCGGGCCGCTGGGACTACCTCTTCTCCATCGTCAAGAACTTCCGTGACGGCGGCGCCAAGTTCGTCCTGCCGGACCGCAACGCGGTGACGATGACCGCCCCGTTCATGCGCGCCTACACCGAACTCCTGGTCCGCACCTGCCACAAGCGCGGCGCGCACGCGATCGGCGGCATGGCGGCCTTCATCCCCTCGCGCCGCGACGCCGAGGTCAACAAGGTCGCCTTCGAGAAGGTCAAGGCGGACAAGGACCGCGAGGCGAACGACGGCTTCGACGGCTCCTGGGTCGCCCACCCCGACCTGGTCCCGATCGCCCTGGCCTCCTTCGACGCGGTCCTCGGCGAGAAGCCGAACCAGAAGGACCGGCTGCGCGAGGACGTCTCGGTGGCCCCGGGCGACCTGATCGCCATCGACACGCTCGACGCCAGTCCCACGTACGAGGGGCTGCGCAACGCCGTCGCGGTCGGCATCCGCTACATCGAGGCGTGGCTGCGGGGCCTGGGCGCGGTCGCCATCTTCAACCTGATGGAGGACGCGGCCACCGCCGAGATCTCCCGCTCCCAGATCTGGCAGTGGATCAACGCGGACGTGGTCTTCGAGAACGGCGAGCACGCCACCGCGGACCTGGCCCGCGAGGTCGCCGCCGAGGAACTGGCCGCGATCCGCGAGGAGGTCGGCGAGGAGACCTTCGCCGCGGGCAAGTGGCAGCAGGCCCACGACCTCCTGCTCCAGGTCTCCCTGGACCAGGACTACGCGGACTTCCTGACCCTGCCCGCGTACGAGCAGCTGCGCTGAGCCGCCCGGCGGGACCGTACGCGAACCGCCCCCGGCACCGCACGGTGCCGGGGGCGGCGGTGTGCGGGCGGGGCGTCAGCCGGCCAGGACGACCGTCCGCTGGGCCGAGAAGTCGCCCCACTTGCCGTCCGGGAGCTTGGCCCTGAGCTTCATGGAGTAGCGGGTGCCGGGCGGGTCGGCGAGGGTCAGCCGGTAGGTGGCCCGGCCCTGGGGAGGCGTACCGCCCCAGACGACGGTGGTGGTGAGCTTGCCGTTCAGGTACAGCTCGTAGGCCGGGATCACGCCCCCCGTCTCGGGCTGGTCCCAGGAGAGGTCGACGGTGAACTCCGCGCCCTCCTTGCCGGTCTCGGCGCGCAGCCCGGTGGGGGCGGTGCTCGCGGGGGCGCCGGGGGCCGAAGCGGTGGTGAGGTCGACGGCGTCGCTGTCGGGCGAGGACTTGTCGGAGGCGTCGCGGGCCCGGACGGTGAAGGTGTAGACGGTCCCGGGGCGCAGACCGGTCACCTTCGCGGTGGTCTCGGTGCCCGGCACGCTGTGGATGCGGGAGTCCTCCTGGTAGACGTCGTAGGAGGTGACGCCGACGTCGTCCTTGGCGGGCCGCCAGGTCAGGGTGGCGGCGCGGCCGCCCTCGGCGGTCGCGGTCAGCTTCGCCGGGACGGTGGGGGGAGTCTCGTCCTTCGGCGGGGTCTCCTGGGTGGTGACGGGGACGGCGGCGCTCGGCGTGGAGAGGTTCCCGGCGGTGTCCCTGGACCGGACGGTGAAGGTGTAGTCGGTGGCGGCGGTCAGCCCGTCGACGTCGGTCATGTGCTTGGCCGCCGGGAGCGACTTCACCTTGGTCCCGCCGCGGTAGACCTCGTACCCGGCGATCTTCTCGTCGTCGGTGGCGGGCGCCCACATGACGTGCACCGAGGTGGAGCTGCTGGCCTGCGCGGTGACACCCTCCGGGGTGCTCGGGCGCTGGGTGTCGGCGTCGGCGGTACCGCCGCAGGCGGTGAGGGCGGCGAGGAGCAGGGCGGCGGAACAGGCCAACGCGGCAGATCTGTGGGGGCGTCGCACGAGGGTGCCTTCCATCCGGACAGCAATGGTCCAGACCTGTATGACACGGGGTGGGGGCAGCCGACAAGGGTCCGGCGGGGAACCTTCCGCTATGTGCCGGTGTGCGGGGCGATGAGTTGGGGCGGGCGCGGGAGTCGTCACTGTATGGACACTCATGAGACCCCGGCGTCCGGCTCCGCCGCCGGCTTCCCCGCCCTGGACCTCGGGCCCGCCGCCCGGCGCGTCGCGAAGCTGCTCGACGGGGTGGACGACGCCCGGCTGGACGCCCCCACCCCCTGCCCCGACTACGCGGTACGCGAGCTGCTCGGCCACCTCCTCATGCTCACCGCCGCCTTCCGGGACGCGGCCCGCAAGGACCTCGGGCCGGGCACGGCCACCGACCCGGGCGCGGTGCTGCCCATCCTGGACGAGGGCTGGCGGGCGGCGCTGCCGCTCCGCTTGGCGGAGGTGGCCGCCGCCTGGCGCTCCCCCGGCGCCTGGGCGGGCATGACCCGGGCGGGCGGGGTGGAGCTGCCCGGCGAGGCGGCCGGGGCCGTCGCCCTGGACGAACTCGTCGTCCACGGCTGGGATCTGGCCCGGTCGACGGGTCAGCCGTACGAGGCGGGCGAGGCCGAACTGCTCGCCTGCGCGGCGCTGCTCGCCCCGGACGAGGAGGACCCGGACCGGGGCGGGATCTTCGGGCCGCCGGTCCCGGTACCGGACGACGCGCCGCTGCTGGACCGGGTGATCGCCCTCAGCGGCCGCCGCCCGGACTGGCTGCCCGGGGGCTGAGCCGCCCGCACCGGGCCAGGCCTCGGCGCGTACGAGGCCCCGCGCCCGCGGAGGCTTCCCGCGTGCGGACGTCGGGGACCGGGGGCGCGCCCCGACGCGCGCGGGGCCGCGGTCAGCTGGTGAAGAACTCCGTGATGTGCGCGGCCACCTGGTCCGCGCGGGTCCGGTGCGGCCGGTGGCCGCCGGGCACCGTGATCAGCCGGGAGTCCGGGATCAGGGAGGCCATGTCGGCCTGGCGGTGCTGCTCCAGGGCGCTGTCCGGGCCACCGGTGACGATCAGCGTCGGGGAGACGATGTCCCCCAGGCCGTCGGGGGCGCCCGGTCCCGGTTCGGCGAGCTGGGCGCGTACGGCCGCCACCGCGTTCTCGTCGTAGTCCACCGGCCCCTCGGGCCGCCCCGCCGGTCCGGGGTCGCCGGGGAACGGCGCCGGGGTCTCCACCAGCACCAGCCGCTCCACCCGGTCGGAGTGCTCCTGGGCCACCAGCCGGGCGACGGCGCCTCCCATGCCGTGGCCGACGAGACCGACCCGGTCCAGCTCCAGTTCGCCCAGGAAGCCCACGACGTCCTCGGCCATCAGCTCCAGGTCGTAGGCGTCGGGCCAGTCGCTCTCGCCGTGGCCGCGCAGGTCCAGGGCGAAGACCCGCCACTCCTGCCCCAGCAGCGGCCCGGCCTCCTCCCAGTCCGCGGCCGAGCCGCCCAGGCCGTGCAGCAGCACGACGGGCGAGCCGTACGAGTCGCCCCAGGTCCGGTACGCGAGGCGCACATCGCCGACATCAACCACCGACTGATCTTCCATGCCCCCGACGCTACAGCCGTCGGCCGCGGGCGCCCCCGGTGCCCCGTCGTACGGCGAGGGCCCCGCCCGGTGCGCGGGGCCCTCGGGCCTGTCGTACCGGCCGTGGGACGGGTCAGTGCAGGCCCGTCCCGGAGGCGGCCGGGACGACGTGCTCGCCGGGCCGCTGTTCCTCGTCCCGCTCCTCGGCCCCGCGGCCGACGTGGTTGAAGGCGAGGTTCAGCACGATCGCCACCACGCAGCCGGTCGAGATGCCCGAGTCGAGGACGACCAGCAGGCTCTCGGGGAAAGCGTGGTAGAACTGCGGCGCCGCGATCGGGATGAGCCCGATACCGAGGGCCGCCGCCACGATCAGCGCGTTCTCGCCCTTCTCCAGGGCGGCGGTGGCCAGGGTCTGGATGCCGCTGGCGGCGACCGTGCCGAAGAGGACGATGCCCGCCCCGCCGAGCACCGGCAGCGGCACGAGGGCGATGACGGAGGCGGCGACGGGGACCAGGCCGAGCAGGATGAGGATGCCGCCGCCCGCCGCGACGACGAACCGGCTGCGGATCTTCGTCATGGCGACGAGGCCGACGTTCTGGGCGAAGGCGCTGCACATGAACCCGTTGAAGACCGGGCTGATGGCGCTGCCCAGGGTGTCCGCGCGCAGACCGCCCTCGATGATCTTCTCGTCGGCGGGGCGGCCGACGATCTTCCCGAGGGCCAGCATGTCGGCGGTGGACTCGGTCATGCAGACGAGCATCACGATGCACATGGAGATGATGGCGGCGATCTCGAACTGCGGGGCGCCGAAGGCGAACGGCGTCGGGAAGCCGACGACGTCGGCGTTCCTGATGGCGCTGAAGTCGGTGATGCCGGCCGGGACGGCGATCAGGGTGCCGATCACCAGGCCGAGCAGGATCGCGATCTGCTGGAGGAAGCCGCGCAGCAGCTTGCGCAGGGCCAGCACGATCACCAGGGTCACGGCGGCCATGGTGATGTTGGTCATCGAACCGTAGTCGTCCGCCGCCGCGTTGCCGCCCTGGGACCAGTTGAAGGCGACCGGCAGGAGCGAGGCACCGATCAGGGTGATGACGGTGCCGGTGACCACCGGCGGGAAGAAGCGGACCAGCTTGCAGAAGTACGGGGCGAGGACGAACCCCAGCAGGCTCGCGACGATGATCGCGCCGAAGATCACGGCTATCCCGTCGTGCCCCCGGTCCTTGCCTATCGCGATCATCGGGGCGACCCCGGCGAACGAGACGCCGTTGACGAAGGGCAGCCGGGCGCCGACCTTCCAGAAGCCGATGGTCTGGAGCAGGGTGGCGATGCCCGCGGTGAAGAGGCTCGCCCCCATCAGGAAGGCGGTCTCCTTGGCGGTGAGGCCGACGGCGGGCCCCACGATGAGCGGCGGGGCCACCACGCCCGCGTACATCGCGGCCACGTGCTGGAGGCCGCTGGTGAACATCCTGAAGGGGGGAAGGGTCTCGTCGACCGGGTGTTTGCGGTCGGTTCCTGCATCTGCGACGGCAGCGTCCGGCGCTTCGGCGGCGGTGTCTGCGTCTTTGTGAAACCTGGGCTTGGCGGCCACGGCGGTTCCTCCGGTCGGTTACACGTCGTCGGTGACGCGGGTGTCAGGGAGGTGGTGCGTAGGAGTGCGGTGATGCGGCTCTCTCAGGTGATTCAGGTGGTTCAGGTCGTGCGGGGGTGCGGGTGCTTCACGGCGTGCGGGCGGTGCGGGTGTCGTGGTGCGGAACCGTCGCGGTGGGGGCGCGTACGGGCAGGGGGTCTCACCGGTCCGGCGGACGGGCGCCCTGGGGCGCGCGTCCGCCGGACCGGCTGCCGTGGACCCGGCTCGGGTCCACGGCGGCCGGTCTCGGGCCGTCCCCCCAGACCGGCCGGTCGGGGGCACCGCCGGGCCTCAGGCTCCGGCGGCGATCCGCGCGAGGCGGCGGGCCTCGTCGCGGGTGGAGCGCGCGACGGCGTCCTCGTCCACCGTGGTGAGGTGGTTGCCCTCGACGACCGGCTTGCCGTCGACGAGGGAGAGGGTCACCGGGGCGGCCGCGCCGAAGATGAGCGCGGTCACCGGGTCGGCGATCGAGGAGTGGGCCAGCGTGTCCAGCTTCCACAGCACGAGGTCGGCGAGCTTGCCGGCCTCCAGGGAGCCGATCTGGTCGGCGCGGCCCAGCACCTGGGCGCCGCCGAAGGTGCCCAGGCGCAGGGCCTGACGGGCGTTCAGGGCGGCCTCGCGGTGGGCGCCGAGGCGGTTGATGAGCAGGGCGTTGCGCAGTTCGGTGTGCAGTTCGCCGGACTCGTTGGACGCGGTGCCGTCCACGCCGAGGCCGACGGGCACCCCGGCCCGGAGCATGTCGGTGACCCGGGCGATACCCGCGGCGAGCCGGGCGTTGGAGGACGGGCAGTGGGCGACGCCCGTTCCGGTACGGGCGAAGGCGGCGATGTCGGAGTCGTTCATGTGGACGCAGTGCGCCATCCACACGTCGTCGCCGAGCCAGCCGGTGGACTCGAAGTAGTCGGTCGGGCCCATCCCGAACAGCTCCTTGCAGAACTGCTCCTCCTCGACGGTCTCCGACCCGTGGGTGTGCAGCCGTACGCCCCGGCGGCGGGCCAGCTCGGCGCCCTGGCGCATCAGTTCGGTGGAGACCGAGAACGGCGAGCAGGGGGCGACGGCGACCTGGGTCATGGCGTCGAAGGAGGCGTCGTGGTGGTCGTCGATGGTCGCCTCGGTGGCGGCGAGCGCGCCGTCCAGGGTCTCGACGGCGAAGTCCGGGGGCAGTCCGCCGTCCTTCTCGCTGCGGTCCATGGAGCCCCGGGCGAGGGTGAAGCGTACGCCCGTCTCGCGGGCCGCCCCGATGATGGCGCCGGACAGGTCGCCGGAGCCCTCGGGGTAGACGTAGTGGTGGTCCATGGCGGTGGTGACCCCGCCGCGGGCCATCGTGGCGAGCGAGCCCTGGGCGGCGGCGCGGGCCATCGGCTCGTCGATGCGCGCCCAGGTCGGGTAGAGCGCCACGAGCCAGTTGAAGAGGTTGTGGTCGGTGGCCAGGCCCCGGGTGATCCACTGGTAGAAGTGGTGGTGGGTGTTGACCAGGCCGGGGGTCGCGAGGTGGCCGGTGGCGTCGATGCGCCGGACGACCCCGGCGAGGCCCTCCGGGGCCCGGCCCGCGCCCACGGACTCGATGCGGTTGCCCGCCACGACGATGTACCCCGAGGCGTACTCCGTGTCCTGGGCGTCGACGGTGGCGATCGAGCAGTTCTCGATGACGATGCGCTGAGGGTCTGCCGAAGCTGCCATGGCGCTTCCTTCTTCTCTCTGTGGCGATGTGGGCACGGCAGGACCCTAGGAGGATTTGAGTGCCACAGCGTTGCGGCTGTGGGTGCCGAGATGGTGGAAGAACAGATTGAGGACGACCGCGACCAGCGCTCCCGCGCTGATGCCGGAGCCGAGGACGGTCTGCGCCCAGGCCGGGAAACCGGCGTAGAAGGCGGGCGCGGCGAGCGGGATGATGCCCGCGCCGAGCGCGACGGCGACCAGGATGATGTTGGAGCTGTCGTCGAGTCCGGCCTCGGAGAGCGTACGGATGCCGCTCACCGCGATGGAGCCGAAGAGGACGATGCCCGCGCCGCCGAGGACCGGCATCGGCACGAGTGAGACGACCGCGCCGAGCACCGGGAAGGCGCCGAGGACCAGCAGGGCCCCGCCCGCCGCCGCGACGACGTACCGGCTGCGCACCCGGGTGAGTGAGACGACGCCGACGTTCTGGGCGAACGCGCTCGTGGGGAAGCCTCCGAAGACCGGGCCGAGGAGGGTGGCGATGCCGTCGGTGCGCAGGCCGCGGGTGATCGTGCGGCCGTCGGTGCGGCGGTCGCAGATCTCGCCGAGGGCCAGCATCCCGGCCGAGGACTCGGTCATCAGGACGAGCATGACGATGCAGAGGGAGAGGATCGCCGCGGGCTGGAACTCCGGTGCGCCGAAGGCGAACGGGGTCGGCAGGGCGGCGAGCGGGGCGGATGTGAGCGCGGAGAAGTCGGCGAGGCCGAACGGGATCGCGGCCAGCGTGCCGACGAACATGCCCGCGAGGAGGGCCACTTGCTTGAGGAAGCCGCGGCCGAAGCGCTGGACGAGCAGGATGACGACGAGCGTGAAGGCGGCCAGCGCCAGGTACTTCATGGCGCCGAAGTCGGCGGCTTCGGCGTCGCCGCCCTGGGCCCAGGCGACCGGGACCGGCATGAGGGTGACACCGATGAGGGTGATGACCACGCCGGTGACGAGCGGTGGGAAGAAGCGCAGCAGCCTGCCGAAGAACGGTCCGACGGCGAGGCAGAAGGCTCCGGCGACGAGCACCGCCCCGTAGATCGCGGGGAGTTGGCGGCCGGGGGCGCTGGTCTCGGCGATGGCCAGCATCGGGGCGATTCCGGCCGAGGAGGCGGCGTTGACGAAGGGGAGCCGGTTCCCGGCGAAGCGGCCGGCCCCGATCGTCTGGAGGAGGGTGGCGAGTCCGGCGATCAGGAGGCTCGCCGCGATGAGCCGGGTCATTCCGGCGGGGTCCAGCCCGACGGCCTGGCCGATGATCAGCGGAGGGGTGACGACGCCCGCGTACATGGCGGCGATGTGCTGGAGCGCCGCGGGCAGGAGCCGCGCGGGCGGAAGCTTCTCGTCGACCGGGTGGACTGCTGTGCCGGCCGGGGGTTCGGCGGGGTCTTCGCACGGGCCTTCGGCGGGCCCCGTTGCAGGCTGTGCCATGGGTGTTCCCTCCGGGACGACCGGCCCCCGCCCGACTGCGGGCGGACGGGGGCGGGTCGGTTCCGCGTCAGAGGTTGGTCATGTCGACCGGGATCTTCGGCTCGACGCCGTCCCGGAGCACGGTGGCCTCGATCAGACCGTAGGGACGGTCGGCCGCGAAGTAGACCTCATGGTCGTTCTTGAGGCCGAACGGTTCGAGGTCCACCAGGAAGTGGTGGTTGTTCGGCAGCGAGAAGCGGATCTCGTCGATCTCGCTGCGGCTGTTGATGATGCGCGAACCCATTTGGTAGAGGGTCTGCTGGAGCGAGAGGGAGTAGGTCTCGGCGAAGGCCTGGAGCATGTGCTTGCGCGCCTGCTCGTAGGACTTCTCCCAGTTCGGCATGCGCTGTTCGTCGCTGGTCCAGTTGTACCGCCAGCGGGCGGAGACGTCGGTCGCGAGGATGCGGTCGTACGCCTCCTTCAGCGTCGTGTACTTGTCCTTGACGTAGCCCCAGAACTCGGAGTTGGTCGAGTTCATCACGCTCAGGTCCTTGAGGCCCGAGACGACCTCCCAGCTCTCACCGTCGTAGGTGATCTGGCTGACCCGGGTCTCCTGGCCCTTGCGGGCGAAGGAGTGCTTGACCTCGTCGGCGCCGATGAACCGGGAGTTGCCCTCGGAGGTCGCGATGCGCTCCCAGGCGTACTCCTCGATCCGGATGCGGGCGCGGTGGATCGGCTCCTGCGAGGAGACGAAGTGGCGGGCGAGGTGGATGCCGAACTGCTCGGCGGACTCGATCCCGTGCTCCTTGGCGAACGCGAACACCGTGTTCTTGGTGGTGTCGGTCGGCAGGACGTTGGCGTTGGAGCCGGAGTAGTGGACGTCGTCCATGTCGCCGGAGAGGGCGACCGAGACGTTGAGGTCCTTGATGTGGTGGGTGTCGCCGTCCCGCGTGATCTTCACGACGCGGTTCTCTGCTTTGCCGTACTGGTTCTGGCCGAGAATCGTGGGCATGTCGGTGCTAGCTCCCTCGGTAAACGGAGTAGCCGAACGGGTTGAGCAGCAGCGGTACGTGATAGTGCTCGCCCGGGACGACCGCGAAGGCGATCGTCACTTCCGGGAAGAACGCGCCGCTGTCCCTTACGCGGGGGGCGTCCTGCTGCGCCTCGGCTTGCTTCTTGGAAAAGTACGTCTCGGTGTCGAATGCGAGACGCACATGGGTGGTGCCCTCCGGCAGCGCCGGGAGGTCCTTGCAACGCCCGTCCGCGTCGGTCGCGGAGGCTCCGAGCGTCACGTACGGCGCGTCACCGCCGCCGCGGGCGGCGAGCGAGACGGCGACGGACGCGGCGGGGCGGCCGACGCTGGTGTCCAGGATGTGCGTGGACACCGATGCGGTCGTGTCGGTACTCAAGACCGTCACTCTCCTAGATCTCAAGAGTCCTGTGCGGGGGCGTCCTCGGCGAGGGCCTCCGTCACGAGACGGGTCAGCCGGATGCGGTTGATCTTGCCCAGTTCGGTGCGCACGATCTCCCGCTCCTGCTCGGGCGCGTTCCCGATCCGGGACTTCACCGCGTCGCGCATCTGCTCACCGGTGGCACCGGTGGCGCAGATCAGGAAGACGTGTCCGAACCGCTCCTGGTAGGCCAGGTTCAGTTCGAGCATCTCGGTCTTGAGCTCCTCGGAGGCACCGGCCATCCCCCGCTGCTCGCGGGAGGAGGTCGGGTCGCCGGGCTTCGGGCGGCCGATCGGCGGGTGCCCTGCCATCGCTTCGGCCAGATCCGTCGCGTCGAGCCGCGCCATGACGGCGTCGCTCGCGGTGAGGAGGGCTTCCGCGGTGGCGTACGGACGCCCGGCGAGAAGGCTGTTTCCCCAGGTTCCACTGGCGCACACCTCGTGGAGTACAGCAGTGGCCTCGCCGTCCGCCAGGGTGTTGAACCGGGTGAGGCCCGGTGTGGAGCTCGACGTCACGGGAGCCTCCGTGGCTGTTTTTCGCTGTGCGTTGTTCGGGCTGCGGACAGCTAACGCCCTCCGCAACACCACGTCAACACTTTGTTGAAATCTCGCGAACGGAGAAAGCCGCCGTCCCGGCGTGCGGACGGCGGCTTTCCCGTGCGTTCGGCCTACTGCTCGCCCTGGGGGGAATCCTGCCGGTTGAGGTAGTTGTACACGGTGAACCGGGAGACCCCCAGCGCCCCGGCGACGGTCTCCACGCCGTGGCGTACGGAGAAGGCACCGCGCGCCTCCAGGGTCCGGACCACCGACTGCTTGGACCTGCGGTCCAGGTCGGCGAGCGGCATCCCGTGCCGCCGCTCCATCGCGGCGAGGATGCGGTCCAGCGAGTCGGAGAGCTGGGGCAGCCGTACGGCTATGACGTCCCGGCCCTCCCAGGCGAGCACCACGTCGTCCGGCTGGGCCTGTCCGGGAGCGAGCAGCTCGGCGCCCATCGCGTCGACGAGCGGCTTGATGGCGGAGACCAGCGGGTGGTCGGGCAGGCCCGGGGGGCGGTCGGCGGACGCGCTCACCGTGCGTCCTCCCCGATCACGTTGACCTGGAGGGAGACCCGGGTGGCGCCCGCGGCGAGGGCCTGGCGCAGCAGGGAGTCCACCGCGGTGAGCACCTGCTCCTCGCCCCCTTCCGCGGTGTTGCCGAACGGGCCGACGTCCACCGCGTCCAGCTCGGCGCCCTGGATGACCTCGCGGGCCACCACCGCGTGGGCGGGCGCCTCGTCCAGATCGAAGGGCTCGGTGGTGAATTCCACCCTCAAGCGCACTGTGCCTCCCTGATGTCCTCGCCGCGGGTGCGGGCCCGCGCGGCTCGGCCACGACTGTATCCGCGGCCGGGGGGCCGCCGCCCGGCCGTCCCCCCGGGCGGAGGGGGCTCTGACCGGGGCGAATTTTCCCCCGCCCCCTTGACAGCCTCGCCCCGCTCCGGGCAATCTTCCGTTAAGCAGAAACTAACTTCCGCAATACGGAAGGAGCGCCGACTTCCTCATGGGATACCCGGACCAGCGCTTCAATGTGAACCTCTCGATCCTCTTCACGGAACTCCCGCTTCTGGAGCGTCCCGCGGCAGCCGCCGCGGCGGGCTTCACCGCGGTCGAGCTGTGGTGGCCCTGGATCGAGACCCCCACCCCGCCGCGGGCCGAACTGGACGCGCTCAAGAAGGCGCTCGACGACGCGGGCACCCAGCTGGTGGGGCTGAACTTCTACGCCGGTCAGCTGCCCGGCCCCGACCGCGGCGCGCTCTCCGTGCCCGGTGAGGAGTCGGACCGCTTCCGCGCCAACATCGAGGTGGCGGCCGACTTCGCCGCCTCGGTCGGCTGCACCGCGCTCAACGCGCTGTACGGCAACCGCGTCGAGGGCGCGGACCCGCAGGTCCAGGACGCGCTCGCCCTGGAGAACCTGGTGCTGGCCGCCCGCGCGGCGGACCGCGTCGGAGCGATCCTCCTGGTCGAGACCCTCAACAAGCCGGAGTCGCCGCGCTATCCGCTGGTCAGCGCACCGGCCGCGATCGAGGTCGTCGACAAGGTCAACGCGGCGACGGGCCTGGGGAACGCCAAGTTCCTGCTGGACCTGTACCACCTGTCGATGAACGGCGAGGACCTGAGCCAGGTCATCAAGGCGTACGCGGCCAGGACCGGCCACGTCCAGATCGCCGACAACCCGGGCCGCGGCGCGCCGGGCACCGGCGACCTCCCGCTGGAGCGGCTGCTCGACGAACTCAAGGACGCCGGTTACGCGGGCTGGGTCGGCCTGGAGTACAAGCCGGGCGACCGGCCGAGCGCGGAGTCCTTCGACTGGCTCCCGGCGTCGGCCCGAGCGGCGGGCTGACCGGCCGCGCGGACGGGCCGGGCCGCCCCCGGGCGGGCCCGCCCCCCTCACGTACACACGTTTTTCAGGAAGGCACCCTCATGAGCAACAACCTCCCCAAGGTCGCCTGGATCGGTCTCGGCATCATGGGCTCCCCCATGTCGGAGAACCTGATCAAGGCCGGTTACGACGTCACCGGGTACACCCTGGAGCAGGACAAGATCGACCGGCTGGTCGCGGCCGGCGGCACCGGCGCCTCCTCGATCGCGGAGGCGGTCGGGGACGCGGATGTCGTCATCACGATGGTGCCCGCGTCGCCGCAGGTCGAGGCCATCGCCTACGGCCCCGACGGCATCCTGGAGAACGCCCGGCGCGGGGCGCTGCTGGTGGACATGTCCTCCATCACCCCGCAGACCTCGGTGGACCTGGCGAAGAACGCGGCCGACAAGGGCATCCGGGTCCTGGACGCGCCGGTCTCCGGCGGCGAGGCCGGTGCCGTCGAGGCGGTCCTGTCCATCATGGTCGGCGGCGAGCAGGCGGACTTCGACTCCGCGAAGCCGCTGCTGGAGGCGCTCGGCAAGACCATCGTGCTCTGCGGCCCGCACGGCTCCGGCCAGACGGTGAAGGCCGCCAACCAGCTGATCGTCGCGGTCAACATCCAGGCGTGCGCCGAGGCCGTGGTCTTCCTGGAGAAGTCCGGGGTGGACCTCACCGCCGCGCTCGACGTCCTCAACGGGGGCCTCGCCGGCTCGACCGTGCTGACCCGCAAGAAGGACAACTTCCTCAAGCGGGACTTCGCCCCCGGCTTCCGGATCGACCTGCACCACAAGGACATGGGCATCGTGACCGACGCGGCCCGCAACGTCGGCGCGGCCCTGCCCGTCGGCGGCGTGGTCGCCCAGCTGGTCGCCTCGCTGCGCGCCCAGGGCGACGGCGGCCTGGACCACTCGGCGCTGCTGCGCTCGGTCGAGCGGCTCTCCGGCTCCCAGGTCTGACCCCTCGCCCCGCGAAGGGGCCCCTGAACTCCGGGCCGCGGTGGTGCTGACACCTGTCCTGTCGCGCCCAGGCGCCGCCGCGGCCCGGAACCACACACTTCGTTTTCAACAAACTGTTGACGTTCTCTTCGCGGCGAACCTACGCTCCTCAAGCCGTCAGCAGCTCGTACGAAAGGTCATCCCGCCACATGGCTAAGCGTGTGCTCACGACCGAGTCAGGCGCCCCGGTCGCCGACAACCAGAACTCCGCCACCGCCGGCGTCGGCGGGCCGGTCCTCCTCCAGGACCAGCACCTGCTGGAGAAGCTCGCCCGCTTCAACCGTGAGCGCATCCCGGAGCGCGTGGTCCACGCCCGCGGCTCGGGCGCGTACGGCTATTTCGAGGTGACCGACGACGTCACGGGCTTCACGCGCGCCGACTTCCTCTCCGAGGTGGGCAAGCGCACCGAGACGTTCCTGCGCTTCTCCACCGTCGCCGACTCGCTCGGCGGCGCGGACGCGGTCCGCGACCCGCGCGGCTTCGCCCTGAAGTTCTACACGGCCGAGGGCAATTACGACCTGGTCGGCAACAACACCCCGGTGTTCTTCATCAAGGACCCGCTCAAGTTCCCCGACTTCATCCACTCCCAGAAGCGCGACCCGTTCACGGGCAAGCAGGAGCCGGACAACGTCTGGGACTTCTGGGCGCACTCCCCCGAGGCGACGCACCAGGTCACCTGGCTGATGGGCGACCGCGGCATCCCCGCCTCCTACCGCCACATGAACGGCTACGGCTCGCACACCTACCAGTGGACGAACGCCGAGGGCGAGGCCTTCTTCGTCAAGTACCACTTCAAGACCAACCAGGGCGTGCGGTCCCTCTCCGCCGACCAGGCCGCCGAACTGGTCGGCAAGGACGCCAACTCGCACCAGACGGACCTGCTCCAGGCCATCGAGCGCGGCGTGAACCCGTCCTGGACGCTGTACGTCCAGGTGATGCCCGCCGCCGAGGCCGCGGACTACCGGTTCAACCCGTTCGACCTCACCAAGGTGTGGCCGCACGGCGACTACCCGCTCCAGCGGGTCGGCCGCCTGGTGCTGGACCGCAACCCGGACAACGTCTTCGCCGAGGTCGAGCAGGCCGCGTTCTCGCCGAACAACTTCGTACCCGGTATCGGCCCGTCCCCGGACAAGATGCTCCAGGGCCGCCTGTTCGCCTACGCCGACGCGCACCGCTACCGCCTGGGCGTCAACCACACCCAGCTGCCGGTCAACGCCCCCCGGGCGACCGAGGCCGACAACTACGGCCGCGACGGACTGCACGCCACCCGCTACGGCTCGCGCCACGACAAGAACTACGAGCCCAACTCGTACTCCGGTCCGGCCCAGACCGACGCGGCGCTCGGCGCCCCGCTCGCCGTCCACGGCTGGACGGGTGCGCACGAGGCGCCCGCGCACGCCAAGGACGACGACTTCTTCCAGGCGGGCGAGCTCTTCCGGCTCATGTCGGAGGACGAGAAGGGCCGCCTGGTCGCCAACATCGCCGGAGGCCTCTCCCAGGTCTCCCGGGACGATGTGATCGACAAGAACCTCGCCCACTTCCACGCCGCCGACGCCGACTACGGCAAGCGCGTGGAGGAGGCCGTCCGCGCCCTGCGCGAGGACTGAGCCTCCCCTTGGATCCCTGCCCGTACCGCGCACCCGGATGAGGGGTGCCGCGCGGCACGGGCAGGTCGACGAGGCCGCGGCGGCTGTGCGATGCCAGTGCGGTGGTGAAGCGCCGGGGGCCGTCTCCTGACCTGAAGGAGACGCCCTCCCCCGGGGCGATCGCCCGCCGCCGCGGTCCCTGTCACCCCGGCGACACCTCTGTCGCTCCCCGAACGAGGGCGCGGAGTACGGATACGGTCCCGTACTCCGCGCCCTTCTCCACGTCCGGGCCGCCGGCCGCCCTTCACCCGCCCGCGAAAATACGGCGAACCCCTCCCCCGAGCCTCGCTCCTGGTGGACGATGGAGTGACCAGGGAGGCACGGAGCGCAGTCGTCCGCGCACACCGTGCCGGAGGGAGACGATCGTGGAATCCGTGCCGGTCCGGTGCCCGTCGTGCGGCCGGGACCACTCCTACAGCGCACCGGCCTACCCGTGCCCGTGCGGGGCGCCAACCGTCCCCCAGCTGCTGCCCGGCGCTCCGCCGCTCCCCGTCACCCACCGCAGCTGGAACGAGACCTGGGTCGCCGTCCGTTGCGCGTCCTGCGGCCGGGAGGACCAGTGGCCGCAGCCCGAACTGGGCTGCCCGTGCGGGACCGTCCTGCGTCTCCCGGTGCGCCCGGCGGCCGAGGCGGCGGCCCCGGACCCGCCGGTCTCCCCCGCCCACATCCCGCTGCCCCGCACCGCCGCCCACCCGCGCCCCGCGTTCCGGCCGATGACGATCCGCACCGGCCAGGACGCGGTGAGCGCGGCCGGGCTCTACCTGACCTGGCTCGGCTACCACGAGGTCGGCCGCCCGGGGGCGGGCCCCGCCTCCGGGATCGACCTGCGGGCGGACGGACTGATCGCCCAGGTCGACACCAGCACCCGACCGGCCACCCTGCGCGCGGTGGAGACGCTCTGGCTCAACGCCCTGGGCGCCTCGGTGACCGGGGTCTTCTTCTCCCTCGCGGGGTACGCGCCGGACGCTCGCGCCCGCGCCGACGGCGTCGGACTCCCGCTCTTCGTCCTGGACCTCGCCGGGACCCCGCAGCCGGTGAACAGCCCGGCCGACGAACTGGTCAGCACGGGGCCTTGAGCGAGGCGGGGCGTGGCAAGAGACACCCGCTTTAGGAGAGCGGTGCTCCGCACCTGCCCCCGCGTAAGTGGCCGGGCGGCGTGTCGGAGGGGGGAATCCGGTTACGGCGTACCGGTGCCGCGTCCGGCGCGGCACACTTGGTCCATGCGTATCCGCTTCGCCAGACGCTCCGATCTCCCGTATCTCCAGGACATCGAGCGGGCCGCAGGGGAACCGTTCCGCACCCTGGGCATGGCCTTCGTCGCCGACGACGATCCGCCGCCGCTCGACCTGCTGGAGAGCTACCGGCTCGCAGACCGCTGCTGGGTGGCCACCGACCCCCTCTCCGCCACCGGTGACCGGCCGCTCGGCTATCTGCTCGCCGACCCCGTCGACGGCGCCCTGCACATCGAGCAGGTCTCGGTCGATCCGGCCGCGGCCCGCCGGGGCATCGGCCGCGCCCTCATCGACCGGCTGGCCGCTCCGGCCGCCGAACGCGGGATGAGGGCGCTGACGCTCACCACCTTCACCGACGTGCCGTGGAACGCCCCGTACTACGCCCGGATCGGCTTCCGGGTGCTGGCCGAGGGCGAACTCACCGACGGGCTGCGGGCGATCCGCGCCGAGGAGGCCCAGAACGGGCTGGACCGCTGGCCCCGGGTCTGCATGCGGCGCGAGGTGGTGGTGGCCGCCGCCCAGGACCCGGAGCCGCCCGGGCCGTCGACAGCCCGGGAGAGCCCGGCGGACCCCGGGGCCCGGGAGGTCCGGGTCCCCGGGGGCCCGGGGGTCCTCGGGGATCCGCGCGCGGTGGCGGTCGGCGGCGGCGCGTAGGGCTCCCGGGCCGGGGCGGGTTCAGCGCTCGTACGACTCGCGCAGCTCGACCTTGCGGACCTTGCCGCTGACCGTCATCGGGAAGGCGTCCATGATCCGCAGTCCGCGCGGGATCTTGTAGTGCGCGAGCCTCTCCCGGCAGTACGCCGCGACCTCCTCCAGCGTCGGCGGGTCGGCCGGGTCGCGGGGGATGACGCAGGCCACGATCTCCTCCCCGTAGCGCTCGTCCGGCACGCCGACCACCTGCACGTCCGCGATCTTCGGGTGGCCGTACAGGAACTCCTCGATCTCCCGCGGGTACACGTTCTCGCCGCCCCGGATGATCATGTCCTTGATCCGGCCGACGACCTGGACACAGCCGTCCTCGCGCATCACCGCGAGGTCCCCGGTGTGCATCCAGCGGCCCGCGTCGATCACCTCGGCGGTGCGCTCGGGCTGGTCCCAGTAGCCGAGCATCACGCTGTAGCCGCGGGTGCACAGTTCCCCGGGGGTGCCGCGCGGCCGGGTGACGCCGGTGTCCGGGTCCACGACCTTGACCTCGATGTGCGGCAGCGGCCTGCCGACCGTGCCCGTGCGCCGCTCCAGGTCGTCGTCGCGGCGGGTCTGGGTGGAGACCGGCGACGTCTCCGTCATCCCGTAACAGATGGACACCTCGGCCATGTTCATCTCCGTCACCACGCGTTTCATCACCTCGACCGGGCACGGCGAACCGGCCATGATCCCGGTGCGCAGCGAGGAGAGGTCGTACGAGGCGAAGTCCGGCAGGTCCAGTTCGGCGATGAACATGGTGGGGACGCCGTACAGCGAGGTGCAGCGCTCCCGCTGGACGGCGGCGAGCACGGCGGCCGGTTCGAAGGAGGGGCCGGGGATGACGACGCACGCGCCGTGCGAGGTGGCGGCGAGGTTGCCCATGACCATGCCGAAGCAGTGGTAGAAGGGCACCGGCAGGCAGACCCGGTCGGCCTCGGTGTAGGCGATCGTCTCCCCCACGAAATACCCGTTGTTGAGGATGTTGTGGTGGGAGAGGGTGGCGCCCTTGGGGAAGCCGGTGGTGCCGGAGGTGTACTGGATGTTGATCGGGTCGTCGCAGGACAGCCCGGCCTCACGGGCGGCCAGGTGCTCCGGGGTGACGGCGGAGGCGGTGGCCGTCAGTGCGTCCCAGGACGGGTCGCCGATGTAGTGGACGGCGCGCAGCGCCGGGCAGTCGTCGCGGACCTCGCCGACCAAGGCGCGGTAGTCGCTGGTGCGGTGCGCGAGGGAGGCGACCAGCAGACGGACCCCGGCCTGCTTCAGGACGAACGCCAGCTCGTGGGCGCGGTAGGCCGGGTTGACGGTGACCAGGACGGCCCCGACGCGGGCGGTGGCGTACTGGAGCAGCACCCACTCGGGGCAGTTGACGGCCCAGATGCCGACCCGGTCGCCCTTCTCCACCCCCGACGCCATCAGGGCGCGGGCCAGTTCGTCGACGTCCTCGCCGAACCGCGTGTAGGTCCAGCGGCGGCCGGAGGCCATGTCGACCAGGGCCTCGCGCTCCCCGTGGGCGGCGATCGTCCGGTCCAGGTCGCGGCCGATGGTGTCGCCGAGCAGGGCGGTGGCGCCGGTGCCGTGCGCGTAGGACAGTCCGGCGCTCACGTTAGGTCCCCCTCGTCGTACTCGGTGCCCTCACCGGCCGCGGTGCGCTCCCGCAGCTCGATCCGGCGGATCTTGCCGGAGACGGTCTTGGGCAGCTCCGCGAACTCCAGTCTGCGGAGGCGTTTGTACGGGGCGAGGACCGCCCGGGAGTGGGCGAAGAGCACCTTCGCGGTGTCCGGCCCCGGCTCCCAGCCCTCCGCCAGGACGACGTAGGCCTTCGGGACGGCGAGGCGCAGCGGATCGGGGGCGGGGACGACGGCGGCCTCGGCGACCGCCTCGTGCTCCAGCAGGGCGCTCTCCAGCTCGAACGGCGAGATCTTGTAGTCGGAGGCCTTGAACACGTCGTCGGCGCGGCCCACGTAGGTGATGTAGCCGTCCTCGTCGCGGGCCCCGATGTCCCCGGTGCGGTAGTAGCCGCCCGCCATCGCCTCGGCGGTGCGGTCGGGGTCGCCGTGGTAGCCGGTCATCAGGCCGACGGGGCGGTCGGAGAGGTCGAGGGCGATCTCCCCCTCCGCGGCGCCGGGCCGCCCGGTGACCGGGTCGAGCAGTTCGACGGTGTAGCCGGGGCTGGGGCGGCCCATGGAGCCGGTCTTCAGGTGCTGGCCGGGGGTGTTGGCGACCTGGACCGCGGTCTCCGTCTGGCCGAAGCCGTCCCGGATGGTGACCCCCCACGCCCGCCGGACCGTCTCGATGACCTCGGGGTTCAGCGGCTCCCCGGCGGCGACGGCCTCACGCGGCGGGACCGCGAGGCCCGACAGGTCGGCCTGGATGAGCATCCGCCAGACGGTGGGCGGGGCGCAGAAGCTGGTGACGCCCGCGCGGTCCATCTCGGCCATCAGGCGGGTGGCGTCGAAGCGGGTGTAGTTGACGACGAAGACGGTGGCCTCGGCGCTCCACGGGGCGAAGAGACTGGACCAGGCGTGCTTGGCCCAGCCGGGTGACGAGATGTTCAGGTGGACGTCGCCGGGGCGCAGCCCGATCCAGTACATCGTCGACAAGTGGCCCACGGGGTAGGAGGCGTGGGTGTGCTCGACCAGTTTGGGCCGGGCGGTGGTGCCCGAGGTGAAGTAGAGCATCAGGGGTTCGTCGGCGTCGGTCTCCCGGAGAGGGGTGAACTCCGCGGCCGCCCGCGCCGCGTCCCCGTAGCGCAGCCAGCCCGGCACCTCCTCGCCCACCGCGATGCGGGTGTACTCCCCCGGCACCTCGTCGAACTTGCCGGTGTCCACGTCCCGGACGAGCACCTGGCGGACCCGGCCGCGCTCCACGCGGTCGCGCAGGTCGGCGGGGCCCAGCAGCGGGGTGGCGGGGATGACGACCGCGCGCAGCTTCATCGCGGCCAGCGCGCTCTCCCACAGCTCGGCCTGGTTGCCGAGCATGACGAGGATCCGGTCGCCCTCCCGGACGCCTTGCGCGCGGAGCCAGTTGGCGACGCGGTCGGAGCGCTCGGACATCGCGGTGAAGGACACCTCGGTCCGCCGGCCGTCCTCCTCCACGATGTGCAGGGCGGTGCGGTCGTTGCCCTCGGCGATGACGTCGAACCAGTCCAGCGCCCAGTTGAAGCGGTCGGTCCGGGGCCAGCGGAAACCGGCGTACGCCGTCTCGTAGTCCTCGCGGTGTGCCAGCAGGAAGTCCCGGGCGGCCCGGAACGTGTCCGTGGCGCTGGTTGCCGACATGTGCCCTCCTCGGTACGGCTCCGGCCGGTCGCCTACCATCTTCCAGAGAGTGACCCAGGTCTCACCACCCCCGGACGGGGGTGGCCGGATCCCGCCCCGGGCGGGCGCGGACCGGGCGGAGGGGCGTGGGGTGCGGGAACCGGTCGACGTGGTGGAGATGCAGGCGGCGCTGGCGAGGCTGCGCCGTACGAGCGGGCTGCCCGTGGTCTTCGGCGGCCTGCTGTCCGACGCCCGGCACGCGCGGATCGCCGAGCTGAACGGGGCGCAGACCAGCGCCCTGCGGGGGCTGGTCATCTCCGCCGGAAGCGGTCTGGGCGGCAAGGCCATCGCCCTGTCCCGGCCCTGCGCGGTGACGGACTACGCCTCCTCGCGCCACATCAGCCACGAGTACGACACGGCGGTGGCGGCGGAGGGGCTGCGCTCGGTGGTCGCGGTGCCGGTCGTCGTGGGGCGTTCCGTGCGGGGGGTGCTGTACGGGGCGCTGCGCACCCCGGTGACGCTCGGGGACCGGACCTTCGACGCGGTGGTGGCGGCGGCCCGTGACGTGGAGCAGGCCCTCGCCGTACGGGACGAGGCACGCCGGTTGTTGGCGGCGTCCCGCCAGGAGGTGGCCGACCCGGACCCGGTCCCCGGCTGCTGGGAGGACGTGCGCGAGGCCCACCGCGAGCTGCGCGCGCTGGCCCCCAGGATCCTCGACACGGTGCTGCGCGCGGAGCTGCTGGAGGTGTGCGGGCGGCTGTCGTCGGCGTCGGGGGCCCGGGTCCCGGCCACCCGCGAGGTGCGGCTGGCCCCGCGCGAGGTGGACGTGGTGGCGTGTGTGGCGGCGGGCGCGACGAACGCGGCGGCGGCCGAGCGGCTGGGGCTGCGGCCGGAGACGGTGAAGGGCTATCTGCGTTCCGCCATGCGCAAGCTGGGCGCGCACACCCGGTTGGAGGCGGTGGTGGCGGCGCGCCGGGCGGGCCTGCTGCCCTGAGCCGCGCGCCGCTCCCCCTCCCCGGAGTCCGGGAGGCGCCGGACCGTACGCCACGGTCCGGCGTGGTCCGCCGCGTCCCTCGTCCCGCCCGGCGTCCGCTGAGCCTGCTCGGTGGCCTCGGTGGGTCAGCGGGGTGTCGCGGGCCCCGGGGGTGTGCCGTCGCCGAACGGGCGGCCGCCGAGCTGTTCGCGGTGGTGCGGGGTGGTCCAGCCGGAGAGGTCGGGGCCGAGGGGGACGATGCCGGTGGGGTTGATGCCGGTGTGGACCTCGTAGTAGTGGCGCTTGATGTGGTCGAAGTCGACCGTGTCGCCGAACCCGGGCGTCTGATAGAGGTCGCGGACGTACGCCCACAGGACGGGGTCCTCGGTCAGCTTGTTCCGGTTGCACTTGAAGTGGCCGTGGTAGACGGCGTCGAAGCGGACCAGGGTGGTGAAGAGCCGGATGTCCGCCTCGGTGATGGTGTCGCCGACGAGGTAGCGGCGGTCGGCGAGGCGGGCGGAGACCTGGTCCAGGCGGGCGAAGAGGGCTGTGCAGGCCTCCTCGTACTCCTGCTGCGAGCTGGCGAACCCGGACCTGTAGACGCCGTTGTTGACGTCCCGGTAGATGTCCTCCATGACGTCGTCGATCTCGGCGCGCAGCGGCTCGGGGTAGAGGTCGGGGGCGCCGGGGCGGTGCAGGGCGGTCCACTCGGTGGCGAGGTCCAGGGTGAGCTGCTGGTAGTCGTTGGTGACCAGCCGCCCGCTCGGCACGTCCACGATCGCGGGGACGCTCACCCCGCCGGGGTGGTCGCGCTCCCGGGCTTCGTAGGCCTCGGCGAGGTGGCGGATGCCGAGGACCGGGTCCTTGCCGTCCGGGTCGAGCGTGAAGCGCCAGCTGCGGTCGTCCTGGATCGGGTCGGCGACGGCGAGGGACAGGGCGTCCTCCAGGCCCAGGAGCCGCCGGGAGACCAGGGCGCGGCTCGCCCAGGGGCAGGCCAGGCTGACGACGAGCCGGTAGCGGCCGGGTTCGACCGGCCAGCCGTCGCGGCCGTCGGCGGTGATCCGGTCCGCGAAGTGGCTGCGGGACCGTTTGAACGGCTTGTGCCCGTAGGAGGTGTTGCCGTCGCTTCCCGCGCTGTCCGCGTCGGCCGCGCCTCGGGCGTCCGCTGCCGTGTCGCTCATGTGGTGCTCCTCATGTCGTGCCGCTGGATGCGCCGCTGTCGGGTCGCCTGCCTCGTCTTCTGCCCCGCCGGTCCGCCCCGACATCGGCCAGGGCCACGATCAGTGCGGCGAGCACGAAGGCGACGGAGACGATGAGCCCGTGGTCGTAGGCGTCGGCCCAGCCGTCCGGCCCGACCTGGGCGAAGAACACCGCGCCCACGGCGGCGATGCCGATCGCGGAGCCGACGCGCTGGCCGGTCTGGAGGGTGCCCCCGGCGCTTCCGGCCCGGTCGACCGGGATCTCGGCCAGCGTCAGGGTCTGGTTCGGGGCGATGACGAGGCCGCTGCCGAGCCCGGCGAGCAGCAGCGGTGCGGCCATGGCCCAGCCCGCACCGGAGCCGGGGACCAGGTGGACGACGAGGGCGGTGGCCGCGAGACCGAGGGCGACCATGACCAGACCCGCCACCACCAGGGGGCGGCCGAAGCGCCCGACGAGCCGGCCGCCGATGGACGCGGCGACGCCGGAGCCCAGCGCGAAGGGGGTGACGGCGAGCCCGGCCAGCAGGGCGGAGTAGCCGAGGCCGGACTGGAGGTAGAGGGTCGTGACGAAGAAGATCGAGGTGAACCCGGCGAAGTAGAGCAGGATCAGCAGGCAGCCCAGCCAGTAGGAGCGCAGCCGGAACAGCGACAGGTCCAGCACCGGCTGGACGCGTCCGCCGGTGCACCGCGACTCCCAGGCCGTGAACGCGGCGAGCAGCGCGGCGGCCAGGACGAGCAGCAGCCACTTGCCGTTGCCGGGCCACTGCTGGGCCTGGACGAACGGCAGCAGCAGGGCCAGCACCCCCGACCCGAGGAGCAGTACGCCGACCGGGTCCAGGTCCCGGGGCCGCACCCGGCGGGCGGAGGGCGTGTCCGGGAGAAGCCGCCGGGCCAGCAGCAGGCACAGGACGCCCAGCGGGAGGTTGACGTAGAACACCCAGCGCCAGCCGTGCTCCGGGCCCACCAGCTGGATGAGCAGGCCGCCCAGCAGCGGGCCCACGGCGGTGGAGATCCCGACGACGGTGCCGAACATGCCGAAGGCGCGGCCGCGCTCGCGGCCGGAGAACATCTGCTGGATCAGGGCGGAGATCTGCGGGGAGATCAGACCGCCCGCGATGCCCTGGACCAGTCGGGCGATCACCAGCCAGAGGCTGGACTGGGCCGCCCCGCAGGCGGCCGAGGCCAGGGTGAACAGGGCGAGGCCCGCCATGAAGACCGCCCGGCGCCCCCGCGCGTCGCCGAGGCGTCCGGCGGGGATGAGGAAGAGGCCGAAGGCGAGGGCGTAGCCGGACAGCACCCACTGGAGGTCGGACTCGGGGGTGTTCAGCCCCTCCCGGATGGAGGGGAGGGCCACATTGACGATGGAGACGTCCAGCAGGGTCATGAACCCCGCGACCAGGCAGACGCCGAGCGCCTGCCAGCGTCGGGGGTCGGGATCGCCGGGGGTGGTGTCCCGCCCGGACGGACCGGTCTGCTCCGCGCTCGCTGCCATGGTTGGCAGCCTAAGGGCTGTCTTGGTGATCAGCCCGGCATGATCGGCAGGACCACCCCCCAGGGCGGGCCTGTCCGTCCCGCGCGGGCGGCGGGCCCCCGCGACGGCGTGTCAGAGCCCGCGGGGGGTAAGGGTTCGGCATGACTGTGAAGAAGACGAGCGTCCTCGTCCTTGACTGTGCCGAACCCATGGAGCTGGCCGAGTTCTACGCCGGGTTGTTCGGCGCGGAGGTCCGTGTCGGCACCGATCCCGACTTCGTGGAGATCGTCGGCAACGACGGTGTCCGGCTGGCGATCCGCCGCGACCACGGCTACGCGCCGCCGAGCTGGCCCCGGCCGGAGGACTCGCAGCAGGCGCATCTGCGCATCCTGGTGGGCCGGGAGGACATCGACGAGGCCGAGCGGGAGGCGATATCGCTCGGGGCCCGGCCCGTCGACACCGGTGACAGCAACAGCGGCCCCCGGGACGTCCGGACGTACGGGGACCCGGCGGGGCACTCGTTCACCCTGGCGGTCTATCCGCTGCCGGAGGGCTGAGCACGGGGCCCGGGAGGGCGGCGGAGGGGTCCGGGGCCCCTCCGCCGCACGGGTTCCGATCCCTTCCGTCGTACGCGCGTTAACTGACAGGAAAGTTTCCGAACACTGTTGACGCCAATTGGAAGGAAGCTTTACTTTCAGTGCTGCCGACATGGCGCCTCCCACCCCCCTCCGAAGGGAGCACCACCATGCACCAGCGCCCCACACCCCCCACCGGGCCCACCGGCCGCCGCCGTCTCGCCCGCAAGGCCCTGCTCGCCGCGTCCGCGCTCGGTGTGGTCACCGCCCTCATGGCTCCCGTCCGGGCGGGCGCCGCCCCGGCCCCGGTCTCCCCCGCCGGGGCCTCGCCCACCGCCGCCACGCCCCTCGCGGCCAACGGCCAGCTCTCCGTCTGCGGCCGCCAGCTCTGCAACGCCTCCGGCCAGGCGGTCGCCCTCAACGGGATGAGCACGCACGGCACCCAGTGGTACGCCCAGTGCGTCACCGGCGGCTCGCTCGACGCCCTCGCCCAGGACTGGCGGGCCGACGTGCTGCGCGTCTCCACGTACGTACAGGAGGGCGGTTACGAGACCGATCCGGCCGGATTCACCGCGCGGGCCCAGCAGTTCGTGGACGCGGCGCACGCGCGCGGGATGTACGCGGTGATCGACTGGCACATGCTGACCCCGGGCGACCCGAACGCGAACCTGGACCGGGCGAAGACCTTCTTCAGGGCCATGGCGAAGAAGTACAAGAACCACCCGGGCGTCCTCTACGAGATCGCCAACGAGCCCTCGGGGGTGAGCTGGTCGGCCGTCAAGTCCTACGCCGAGCAGATCATCCCGGTGATCCGGGCCGAGGACCCCGACGGGGTCGTGCTGGTGGGGACGCGCGCGTGGTCCTCCTTCGGCGTCTCCGAGGGCGCGAACGAGTCGGAGGTCGTGAACAACCCGGTCAACGCCTCGAACATCATGTACACCTTCCACTTCTACGCCGCCTCGCACCGCGAGGCCTACCTCGCCGCCCTCGACCGGGCCTCCGACCGGCTGCCGGTCTTCGTCACGGAGTTCGGGACGCAGGACTACGCGGGCGAGGGCGCCAACGACTTCGCCATGGCACAGCGTTATCTCGACCTGATGAAGCGCAAGAAGATCTCCTGGACCAACTGGAACTACTCCGACGACCACCGCTCCGGCGCCGTCTTCAAGACCGGCACCTGCAACGGCTCCACCTGGACCGGCACCGGGGTCCTCAAGGAGGCCGGGGTCTGGATCCGCGACCGCATCCGCCAGTGAGCCCGGCCGGCCCCGCCCGCCGCCGACCGGGCGGGGCCGGTCAGCCTGCCGCGCCCGGCACGGCCGCTTCCCCCACAGCGCCGCGCCGGGCGCACCCCTGCCCGATGCCCGGAATTAACCTCCGCCGTCTTGTCACGCCCCGTTCTACGCGCATAGCTTTTGCCCCTATCACTCAGTTCGGCCTCTCCGCCGTCCAGTTGGGGGCACCCCTCGTGCAGATATCCAGATCCGGTTCCGTCCTGCTGACCGGCGCGGTCGCCGTCGCGCTCGCGGTGACCGCCCTGCCCGCCGCCCACGCGGCCCCGTCCGCCACCGCGGTGATCTCCGAGGTGTACGGGGGCGGCGGCAACGCGGGCGCGACGCTGACCCGTGACTTCGTCGAGCTGGCCAACGCGGGCACGGCGCCCTTCGAGGTCGGGGGCCTCAGCCTCCAGTACCTGCCGGGCTCCCCGTCGGCGGGCTCGCTGTGGCAGGTCTCCGCCCTGTCCGGCTCGATCGCGCCGGGCGGCCGCTACCTGGTCGCCCAGGCCGCGGGCACCGGCGGGACGGTCGCCCTGCCCACCGCCGACGCCACCGGCACCGTCGCCATGGCGGCGGGCAGCGGCACGGTCGCCCTGGTATCCGGAACGGCCCCGCTCAGCTGCAAGTCGGCGGCGGACTGCGCGGCCGACCCCCGCATCGTCGACCTGGTCGGCTACGGCTCCGCGGTCGTCCGGGAGGGCGGCGGCGCGGCCGCCGGCGCCTCGGCCACCGCGTCCGTCGCCCGGGGCGCGTCCCTGGCCGACACCGACGACAACGCGGCCGACCTGGCCGCGGGCGTTCCGACCCCGACGAACACGGCGGGCCAGACGTCCGGCGGCCCGGGGCCGCAGGAGCCCGGTCCGACCGAGCCGGGTCCGGTGCGCGTCCACGACATCCAGGGCACCACGCGCGTCTCCCCGCTCGACGGCACCGCGGTGACCGGGGTCCCGGGCATCGTCACCGGCGTGCGGACCACGGGTTCGCGCGGCTTCTGGATCCAGGACACCGCGCCCGACGACGACCCGCGCACCAGCGAGGGGCTGTTCGTCTACACCGGCTCCACCGCACCGGCCGTGAAGGCGGGCGACTCCGTCCTGGTGAGCGGCAAGGTCGCCGAGTACTACCCGGGCACCGCCACCCAGTCGGTCACCCAGATCACCGGCCCCCGCACCACCGTCCTGTCCTCCGGCAACGCGCTGCCCGCCCCGGTCGTCCTCGACGCCCGCTCGGTGCCCGCCGGTTACGTGCCCACGGCGGGCGGCGGGTCCATCGACGCGCTGCCGCTGGAGCCGCGGCGCTACGCCCTGGACCTGTACGAGGCGCTGGAGGGGTCCCGGGTCGAGATCGCCGACACCCGGGTGACCGGGGCGAGGACCGCGTACGACGAGATCTGGGTGACCGTCAAGCCGTGGGAGAACCCGACCCGGCGCGGCGGCACGCGCTACGCCTCCTACCAGGACCAGAACACCGGCCGCCTCAAGGTGATGTCGCTGGACCCGGCGCGGCCGGTCCCCGCGGCGAACGTGGGGGACGTGCTGAAGGGCCGCAGCACCGGGGTGCTGGACTACGCCTCCTTCGGCGGCTATCAGCTCCAGGCCACCGAGCTGGGCACGCACGTCGACCGGAGACTGCGGCGCGAGGTGACCCGCGCGCAGCGGTCGGACGAGCTGGCCATCGCCACGTACAACGTGGAGAACCTGGACGCGGCCGACGAGCAGGCGAAGTTCGACACGCTGGCCGAGGGCGTCGCGGTCAACCTCTCCTCCCCCGACATCGTCTCGCTGGAGGAGATCCAGGACGACAACGGGCCGGTGAACGACGGCACCACGGGCTCCGAGGCGACGCTGAAGCGGTTCACGGACGCGATCGTCGCGCAGGGCGGCCCGCGCTACGCCTGGCGCTACATCGCCCCGGAGAACAACAAGGACGGCGGGGAGCCCGGCGGCAACATCCGTAACGTCTTCCTCTTCAACCCCGAGCGGGTCTCCTTCGCCGACCGGCCCGGCGGCGACGCCACCACCCCCGTCGAGGCGGTGAAGACCTGGAAGGGCGTGAAGCTCTCCGCCTCGCCCGGCCGGATCAACCCGGCGAGCCCCGCGTGGGAGTCCAGCCGCAAGCCGCTGGTGGGCGAGTTCGTCTTCCGGGGCAGGCCGGTCTTCGTCATCGGCAACCACTTCGGCTCCAAGGGCGGCGACCAGCCGCTGCACGGCCGCTTCCAGGAGCCGACGCGGTCCTCGGAGACCAAGCGGGTCCAGCAGGCCGCCGAGGTCAACTCCTTCGTCACCTCGCTGCTGAAGGCGGACCGGTCGGCGCGGGTGGTGGCGCTCGGGGACTTCAACGACTTCGAGTTCTCCCCGACGTTCACGGCGCTGACCCGGGGCAGGGTGCTCAAGCCGCTGATCACCACGCTGCCCGCGTCCGAGCGGTACAGCTACGTCTTCGACGGCAACTCCCAGACGCTGGACCACATCCTGACGAGCCCCGGCATCCGGCGCTTCGACTACGACGTGGTGCACATCAACGCGGAGTTCGCCGACCAGGCGAGCGACCACGACCCGCAGGTGGTGCGGGTGCGGACCGGCTTCTGGTTCTGAGACCGGGCCCCGGTGGGCCGGACTCTCAGCTCCGGCCCACCGGGGCGCCCGCCTGCCGGGGCAGGCTCACCGGGGCGCCCACGGGCGTCCCCCCGGTGAAGAACGCCGACACCAGCTCCGCGACCTCGATGGCCCGCTCCAGCACCACCCAGTGGTCCGACTCCTCGATCGTCAGGAACCGGCTGCCCTCGATGGTCGCCGCGAACTCCCGCTGCCGCGCGGGCGAGGTCACCGTGTCGTGCTCCCCCGCGAAGACCAGCGCGGGCACACCGGACAGCCCGCCGGAGAAGTCCGGCCGGTCGCCCAGGGCCCGGTAGAGGGAATCCGCCGCGTGCGGGGAGTGGGCGAGCGCATGCAGGAAGGAGCGCCGCACATAGCGCCGGGCCAGCTCACGCCGGTGGACCGGCCGTTCGGGGTCGAGGCACATCAGCGCGTCGGCGGCGAGCGCCGCGAACCCCTCGTGGTCGCCGTCCGCGAGCAGCGCCCGCGCCCGCTGCCAGCACTCGACCTGGGCGGCGTCGATGTGGACCGGGACACCGCCGAGGGCGAGCCGCGCCACCCGCTCCGGGTGCCGCTGGGCGAACCCGAAGGCGATGGCGGTGCCGTAGGAGAAGCCGAAGAGGTTGATCCGGGGTGCGCCGAGGTCGTCGGCGATGCCGAGGACGGCGCGGCGCAGGATGTCGGCGCTGGGGCCGGGCGGCAGGGGGTCGGCGGTGCCCATGCCGGGCAGGTCCGCGGTGACCACGTCGGCGGCCGGACCGAGGTGGTCGTCCATCTGGGGCCAGCCGAACATGCCCTGGAGCGCGCCGCCCAGGATGAGCGCCGGTTCGGTGCGGGGGCCGGCCCCGCCGCTCCGGTCCCGGGGCAGGACGCGGTAGCCGTAGCGCACTCCCTGGACCGACAGGGTCCGGATGATCTCCTCGGGCATGTGCTCCTGTGTTCCCTTCCGGTCAGGCCCTGGTGAGGACGAGCGCCGCGTTGTGCCCGCCGAAGCCGAGCGAGGTCTTGACGGCGCAGTCGAAGGAGGCGGCGCGGGCCTCCTTGGCCACCACCTCGACCGGGATCGCCGGGTCGGGCGCGTCCAGGTTGACGGTGGGCGGGACGCGCTGGTGCTGGAGGGCGAGGACGGTGAGCGCGGTCTCGATGCCGCCCGCCGCGCCGAGGGTGTGTCCGGTCATCGCCTTGGTGGAGGTGATCAGCGGGCTCTCGCCGAGGACCCGGTGGAGCATGGTCGCCTCGATCAGGTCGTTGGAGAGCGTCGAGGTGCCGTGCGCGTTGACGTGGCCGACGTCGCGCGGGGAGAGCCCCGCGTCGGCGAGGGCGGTGCGCAGGGCCGCTTCGATGCCGAGGCCGTCGGGGTCCGGGGCGACGGCGGAGTGGGCGTCGCTGGAGGCCCCGTAACCGCCCACGTGGGCGCGGACGGTGGCACCCCGGGCCCGCGCGTGGTCCGGGTGCTCCAGCACGAGCAGCCCGGCTCCCTCGCCGACGACGAAGCCGTCGCGGTGGGTGTCGAAGGGGCGGCAGGCGGCGGCGGGGTCCTCACGGCGGGTGGAGACGGCCTTGAGACGGCAGGCGCTGGCGATCAGCAGACGGGTGCAGGTGGATTCCGCGCCGCCCGCGATGACGATGTCGCAGGCACCGGAGCGGAGCATCTGGTGGGCGGTGCCGATGGCGACCGTACCGGAGGAGCAGGCGGTGGAGACGGCCTGGCTGGGGCCCCGGACGCCTAGGTCCAGACTGACGCTGCTGGCCGCGCCGTTGACGACGCAGAGCGGGGCGAGCTTCGGGGAGACCCGGCGGGGGCCCCGGTCGGCGAGGGCGGCCGCCTGCTCGTCGTAGAAGGGCAGCCCGCCGTGGGCGGAGCCGATGACGACGCCCACCCGGCCGCTGTCCCACACGGACGGGTCGAGCCCGGCGTCCGCGACGGCCTCCCGTGCGGCGACGACGGCGAGCTGGGCGAAACGGTCCATCAGCCGCTGGGCGGCCACCCCGAGGGCGGCGGCCGGGTCACTGTCGGTGACGGAGTAGAAGAAGTCGCAGGGCAGCTCGGCCAGTTCGGGGCGGGGGCCGACGTTGGGCGTTAGCCCCTCGGTGACGCCGTGCCAGGCGGCGTCCACGCCCGTACCGGCCGCGGTGACCAGGCCGACCCCGGTGACGGCGGCGGCGTACGGGGGCAGCGCGGGACGGCGGTAGGGGCGGGCGGCGGCGCTCATGCGGCGACCTTGACGTGGACGGCCTCGATGAGCCGTCCGACGGTGTCGCGGGAGGTCAGCGCGACGTCCTCCAGGTCCACGTCCAGCCGGTCCTCGATGAGCAGCCGCAACTCCTCCAGGGCCAGGGAATCCAGCCGCAGCCGGTGCAGCGGGACCTCGGGGCGGATGGCCTCCGGGTCGGTCCCGAACTTCGTCACCAGCAGGGTGCTGATCTCTTCCGACGTGCTCATACGACTCTCCTGGGCTCGGTGACGCGGTGACGCCTGCCGCGTGTGAGGGGAGGTGAGGGAGGGGCCATCGGGGGACGCCGGCTGCTCCGGAAGGACCCTTTATACGCCTTCGCGGACAGGTCCCCGGCCCGCGTTCCCCCGTGCGGTGGGAAGGCTGTCCAGGTGTACGAATCCCGCCGGTGCGGCACGGGCCGGGTGCCAGGATGGGGGCAGCCCGTACGGGAGAGCGAGAGAGAAGGAGCATCCGGATGACGACGGAGCGGGACGATCGCGGCGAGGTCGTACTCCCGCCCACCGAGTGGGTCGCCCGGCAGGCCGAGCTGTACGAGTCCTCCGGCGGCACGGAGGGCACCACCCAGCTCGGCGTGGACTGTCTGCTGCTGGACTACGTGGGGCGGCGCAGCGGCCTCGTGCGGCGCACGGTGCTGATGTACGGGCGCGACGGCGAGGACTACCTGATCGTGGGGTCCAACGGCGGGTCGCCCCGGCCGCCGCAGTGGTATCTCAACCTCCAGGCGCACCCGGAGGTCGAACTCCGGGTGAAGACCGAGCGGTTCGGCGCGGTCGCGGCGACGCTGCCCGCCGAGGAGAAGGCGCGGGTGTGGCCGGGCCTGGTGGAGCCTTTCCCGCGCTACGGCGAGTATCAGGCGGCCACCGAGCGGGACATCCCGGTGGTCCGGCTGACCCGGCGCTGAGCGGGTCCCGGGGAGGGGCGCCCGGAGAAGCCCGGAGAGGGCCGCCCGGAGAAGGCTGCCCGGAGAGGGCTGCCGGGGAAGAGCCGCCAGGAGGGGGCCACTTCACGCATTTTCGCCGGTCGGCCGTCAGCGGTCACCCCCGTTCATCGCATTGTCATGGCCACCTCATATCGCTAGCCTGACCGTGCTCCCCGTCCCTCCGGCCGCCCCGGCCCGAGGGCTTTTCTCTTCCTCCCACGACCACAGAGCAGGAGCCCCGATGCCCCCACGCACCGCAGCCCGCGCCCGGGTCCACGTCTGCGCCCTGACGGTCCTCACCGCCACGGCCCTCCTCGCCACCGGACCGGCGGACGCCGTGCCGCACCGGACCACGGCGGACCCGGTGAACCGCGCCTTCGCCGACGCGGCCCGGGAGTACGGCGTACCGCGCGATCTCCTGGCCGCCGTCGGCTACGGCGAGTCCCGGCTGAACGGCCACGCGGGCAGGCCCAGCCAGGCGAACGGCTACGGCGTGATGCACCTGGCCGACAACCCGGTCAACCGCTCCCTGGAGAGGGCGTCCGAGCTGACCGGTGAGCCGACGGCGCGGCTGCGCCGGGACACCAGGGCCAACATCCTCGGCGGCGCGGCCGTGCTGCGCGACCACGCGGACGCGCTGGGCCTGGACGCCGCCGAGCGCCGCGACGTGGATGCCTGGTACCCGGCGGTCGCCCGGTACGGCGCCGCCGCCGGACCGGCCGCCGCGCTGTACGCGGAGACGGTGTACACGTACCTCGCGGAGGGCGTGAGCGCGATGGTGGGCGGCGGCGAGGAGGTACGGGTGCCCTCCCGCCCGGTCGCCCCGGACGACGGGGAGGTGTCGTCGTCCGGCCTGTCCGTCCGGAGCGAGGACTACCCCGCCGCGCGCTGGGTGCCCGCGTACTCCGGGAACTACGTCGTCGGCCGCAAGGCCGCCGTCGACAAGGTGGTCGTCCACACCACCCAGGGGTCGTACGCCGGTTCCATCAGCTGGTACCAGAACCCGGCGTCGCAGGTCAGCGCGCACTACACGATCCGCTCATCGGACGGCGAGGTCACCCAGTCGGTGCGGGAGAAGGACACCGCCTGGCACGCGGGCAGCACCAACGCCTCGTCCGTGGGGATCGAGCACGAGGGCTACGTCGACGACCCGGCCTGGTACACGGAGGCGATGTACCGCTCGTCGGCCGCCCTGACCACGCACCTCGCCGCGCGGTACGGCATCCCCAAGGACCGGTCGCACATCATCGGGCACAGCGAGGCGCCCGGCGCCACCCACACCGACCCCGGCCCCAACTGGGACTGGGACCACTACATGGAGCTGATCGACGGCGACCCGGGCACCGGCGGCGACGGCCTGACCTTCCCCGTGTACACGACCCAGCGGTCCGGCTCGACGGGCCCGCAGGTCAGGGCCGTCCAGACACTGCTCACCCAGCAGGGTTACCAGCCGGGCGCGGTGGACGGCCGGTTCGGATCCGGTACGCAGGACGCGGTGCGGAGGTTCCAGCAGGCCCGCTCGCTCGGCGCCGACGGGATCGTCGGGCCGAAGACCTGGACGGCCCTGCTCTCGGCGGGCACCACCCCCGCTCTGGCACCTGGCGCCTCGGGGGACGCGGTCAAGCGCCTCCAGCGCGCCCTGACCGCCGCCCTCGGCACCACCGTCGCCGCCGACGGCAGCTTCGGCCCGGCCACGGAGACGGCGGTCCGCGGCTACCAGAGCGGCCGGGGGCTCGGCGTCGACGGCCGGGTGGGCCCGACGACCTGGGGGGCGTTGCAGAGCGGCAAGTGAGCGCGGTCCCGGCCGGTCGCCTCCCGGCGGCGCGGAGGCCGGGCCGGGTCCGGGGCCGCCCCGCCGCTCAGGCGCCGGTCGCGGCCGGGGGCGTCGCCGCGGGGGCGGTCGGGGCGGCCGGGTAGCCGGTCTCCTCGATGTCCGCGGCGAGTTCGGCGAGTCCCCGCCCCGGGGCGAGGGCGGCGACCACCTCGTCGGTGAGCGGGCGCAGCGCGTAGACGTGGCGGACGGCCGCCAGGTCGACGGCGACCTCGAAGTGGTCCTCGGCCCACTCCTGGTACGACTCGGGGGTGCCCGCCACCAGGAGCTGGAAGAGCCAGTCCGCGCCGTCGGAGTCCTCGCCATCCTCCGGGAACTCCACGGAGCCCGCCCGCCAGCGGTCGTCGGTGCTCTCGCGCCACAAGCAGGCGGTGACCTCGGGCAGACCGTCCTCGTCGGTGAACCGGGGCTCTTCCACGTACCGGCGGAAGACGGCGGGCACGTCGTCGAGCACCCCGGGCCAGGGGCCGTCGGCCAGGTGGGGGCTCATCGGCGACTCGTGGTCGAAGCCCCGGGCGTAGGCGCCGGCGGCGGAGAAGACCACGGTGTACTCCCCGCCCGAGCCGTCCCGCATCGAGGCCGCCTCCTCGGTGGGCGACCACCGCGCGTCGAAGCTGTGCCAGCGGTGGTCCCATTCCGGGCACAGGATCGCGTCGAGGACCGCCAGGGAACGGCAGAGACCGGTGAGGGCGGGTATGTCCGGCAGCCCGCGGGCCACGTCGTGAACGCTCATGGGCTCATCCAACCGCACCCGTGCGCACGGGCCTGGTCCCGCACCCCCCCGGGGGGCACGGGACCAGGGCCGACGGGGGCGCTCAGCAGGTCACTTCAGGCCGAAGGCCCGGATGATCTCCTGGTCCACGACGAGACCGCCGGGCCCTTCGGCGTGCGCCTTGAGCGAGACCGCGCTCACGCCCTTCGAGGGGGTGCGGAACGTCGCGGTCCACTCGCCGTCGCCCTTCCTGCGCAGCTCCACCCTGCTCCAGCGCCTGCCGTCGTCGTAACTGACCGACAGCGAGGCTTTGTTCGCCTTCACCGCGCCCGGCAGCCACTCCTGGGTCCGGGAGGAGAGGACGATCCGCGTCGTGCGTCCGGCCCGGACGTCGCCCGCGAGGTCGGTGTCGACGCCGTAGTCCAGCTGGAGCAGCGGGATGTCGGCCTGGTAGGGGCCGTCCTCGGCGAGCGCGCCGGAGACGAAGCCCCACTCGGAGCGGGTACGGGTCGAGGTCTTCCAGGTCCGCGCGTCCCGCCGGGACTCGATGACCAGGCGGTAGGGGAGCTTGCCGGGGGCGAGGTCGCCGATGTGTCCGGCCCGGCCGGCGCCCTTCTTCAGCTCCTTGTCACCCTGGTGGAAGGCGTAGGAGGTGGTGTCGTACTCGTCCTCCGGCATCGCCCCCGCGTGGCCGGCCCCGCCGTCCGTCCACGGGGTGATGTTGAACTGGACGCTGTCGTTCACCGTGCGGAACGGGCCCCAGTAGCCGGTGCCCAGCCGGGGGCGGACCACCGGGGCGAACCACGCGGCCCGGTAGCTCTTGCCCGCCCGGTAGTCCAGCTCGTCGCTGCGCATCTCGTGGGCCCGGTCGGAGCGGTCCGCGTTGAGGACCGAGTGGTTCTCGTACCAGAAGGAATCGCCCGGCAACGGGTTCACCCACTCGGTGCGTACGTCGGGGAACCGCTCGTACTCCTCGAAGCCGAGGCCCGGTCCGTACTCCGGGATGTCGTAGCGGTAGCCGCCGCCGAGGGTCTCGCGGTGGCCGTAGAAGGTGTTCTCGACCTTCGCCAGCTCCCGGGGCGAGGGCGCGAAGGCGAGGGAGCGGTCCGGGATCGTGCCGTCGTGGCGGTCCACCAGGTCGTAGAGGTAGTCCGCGAACCGCTTCTGGGTGACCTCGATCCGGCCGCCGCGCCGGGCCGTCCGGATCAGGGTCTCCCCCGCGGACCGCTGGACCGAGGCGATGGGGATGGTGGTCCGCTCGCCCGACGGGGTGTAGCTCTCCATCGCCACGCCCCGGCCGTCGTTGACGACGAACAGCGCCTTCGCCCCGGCGTCCAGCGCGGCCGCGAGGCGTTCGGCGGGGGTGACGTCGGCGCTGCGGGTGATCACGACGGCCTTGCCGCGCGCGTCCAGGCGCCGGTAGTCGTCAGGCGTGCCGCGGCCCGCGTACACCGTGCGTGGCTTCTGCTCGCTGTCCTCGGCCGTCGCCGAACCGCCCTGGGCGAAGACCGGCACGTCCCGCCCGTCGGCCTCGACATCGATCTGCTTCTCGCCCTGCCGCCAGCGGGTCAGGAAGCTGAAGGCGCCCTCGGTGACCTTCCTGGTCGGGCTCGCCCACAGCTGGTCGTACGTCAACGGGATCTGGTAGGCGTCGCGCTGGACCGTGCCGTCCGGGGCGGTGCGCGCCATGTCGTAGCGGAGCTGGCGGGTCTCGGTCTCCTTCGGGGTGCGCACGCTGACCTTGCGGGCCTTGGAGGCGTCGAGGGTGACCGTGGTGGGCCGGGTGAGGATCGTCTCGGGGGCCGCGAGGAACGCCAGCGCCCGGGAGTCGGGCCGGTCGCCGTCGATGTCGAGCGAGGCCCAGGCGGTGTAGTTGCCCGGCGGCAGGCGCAGGGTGGTCTCGCCGCCGGAGACCTGGACGAGGTCGAGCTGCGGGGCGCCCAGCTCGCCGAGGACGACGACGCCGTCCATCGGCTCGCCCGCGCGGTCGCGGAGCCTCAGCGTGAGGTCGTGCAGCTCCTTCTCCTTGGTGAGGGCGAAGCCGGTGTGCGCGAGCGTCGTGCCCGCCGCGTCGGTGGCGACGACCTGGCCGGAGAAGGTGGTGTCGTTCGCGACCTTCGCCGGGTCGAGGGAGAGGACCGCCTGCGCGGTGCCCCCGGCCGGGACGGTCAGCCGCTGGGTGGAGAGGGTGTAGGCCGCCTCGTCGGTGTCGGTGGCGAGGTTCAGCGTGACGTCCCGCTCACCGGTGTTGCGGTAGACGATGGTGCGTTCGGCCACCTCGTCGGCGGGGCTGTGCGGCCAGGCGTAGGAGGCGACCGGCAGCGAGCCGGTGGCCTCGATCGTGGTGTCGACGGCCGCCTTCACGTCCAGCCGTCCGGTCCCCTGCTCGTAGGGGGTGTACGCGTCGAGCTTCTTCGACGAGCTCATCAGGGCGTCCTTGACGCGCTCGCCGCTCCAGTCGGGGTGACGCTGCATCAGGATGGCGGCTGCCCCCGCGACATGCGGGGTGGCCATGGAGGTCCCCGAGAGCGACTGGTACATGCCGTCGATGCCGGGGACGGACTGCGAGGCGGCCGCGCTGATGCCGACGCCGGGGGCCGACAGGTCGGGCTTGAGGGCGTGCGAGCGGACCAGCGGGCCCATCGAGGAGAAGTCCGCGCGGCCGTCCCGCTTGTCGACAGCACCGACGGTCAGCGCCTTCTCGGCCGCGCCGGGCGAGCCGATGGTGCCCGCCCCGTAGGCGTTGCCCGCCGCGATGACGAACAGCGGACCGCCGTCCGCCGAGAGGGAGTTCACCGCCCGGGACATCGGGGCGGAGCCGTCGTCCGGCACCGGGGAGCCGAGGCTCATGGAGACGATGTCGGCCCCTTCGGCCTTCGCCCACTCCATCGCCGCGATGATCCCGGAGTCCGCGCCGGAGCCCTCGTCGCTGAGGACCTTGCCGATGAGCAGGCCGGCGGCGGGGGCGACGCCCTTGGCCGCGCCCGCGGAGGCGGCGCCCGAACCGGCGATGGTGGAGGCGACATGGGTGCCGTGGCCGTTCCTGTCGTCCACCTCCTCGCCCGGAACGAAGCTGCGGGAGCCGACGATCCGGTCCTCGACGTCCGGGTGGTCGGTGTCGACGCCGGTGTCCAGGACGGCGACCGTGGTGCCCTTCCCGTCGAACCCGGCGGCCCACGCCTGTGGGGCGTTGACCTGCGGCACCGACTCGGTCAGGAGCGCTTCGGAGCGGCCGTCCAGCCACAGTTCGCCGATGCCCGCGTCCAGCGAACGGGCGTTCGCCGGGCCGGTGACGCTCTTCCAGAACGTCCGCGCCCCGTCCTTGTCCGCGGTGAGCGCGGCGCCCCGGACGGAGGCGAGGGTACGGGTCCTGTGCGCGCCGCGCGGGGCGGGCGGCAGCGCCTTGCCCCCGGTCCGCGGGTAGGTCGCGATCAGCGGGACGGAGCCGGTGCCCGCGTCGTCGTACCCCATCCGCACCAGTGCGGAGACGTTGAAGAGCCGTCGGTCCAGGACGCCCGCCGCGAGCAGGGCGGCGGCCTCGTCGGGCAGGACGTACACGTCCTCGCCCGCCTGCTGGACCCGGACGCCGCCGGGCGCGCCGGCCGGGCGGTCCACGGTGACCGTGTCCCGGGCGCCGGGCCCGTCCACGTACCGCACGACGTCCCCGGTGACCAGGGTGACGGTGCGGCTCTCGGAGCGCGGGGCGTCGGTGCGGGCGGCGGTGGGCGCGGGGGCGGCGCCGGCCGGTCCGGCGGGGAGCAGCAGGCCGCCCAGGAGCGCCGCCGAGGTGGCCAGGAGCAGGGCTCCGCGTCCGGGCCGGGACGGTCCCGCCCGGCCCGGGGTGCCGGAGGCGGAGGAGGGGGAAGAAGTCATGCAGCTGATCTACCGGTAAATCCCGTGCGACCGCCGCGTCCGGATGGGGCGGGAACCCGCCGTGGCGGCAACCCGCCCGGCGTGGACGGACCGCCCGGTCCGCCCGGCCGGGCTCAGGCGACGGAGGCGAGCGGTTGTCCGCCGCTGTCGTGGTGGATGGGGGTGTGCGCCCCGGTGAGCGGCACCCCGCTGCCGCCGCGGCGTACCGCGACGATCTCGGCGGCGATGGACAGGGCCGTCTCCTCCGGCGTACGGGCGCCGAGGTCCAGGCCGATCGGCGAGTGCAGCCGGGCCAGTTCACGGTCGGTGAGACCGGCCTCGCGCAGCCGGTCGTCGCGCTCCAGGTGGGTGCGGCGCGAGCCCATCGCGCCGACGTAGGCGACCGGGAGGCGCAGGGCGGCCTCCAGCAGCGGTAGGTCGAACTTGGCGTCGTGGGTGAGGACGCAGAGCACGGTGCGGGCGTCGGTCACGGTCCCGGCGAGGTAGCGGTGGGGCCAGTCGACGACGATCTCGTCGGCCTCCGGGAAGCGGGCGGCGGTGGCGAAGACCGGCCGGGCGTCGCACACGGTGACCCGGTAGCCGAGGAACTTCCCGGCGCGCACCAGGGCGGCCGCGAAGTCGATGGCGCCGAAGACGATCATGCGGGGCGGCGGCACGCTGGACTCCACCAGGAGCTGGACCGGGCGGCCGCATCGGGAGCCCTCCGCACCGATGGCGAGCGGGCCGGTGCGGCCCGCGTCCAGCAGGGCCCTGGTCTCGGCGGCGGCGGTCCGGTCGAGCGCCGGGTGGCCGCCGAGCCCGCCCTCGTAACTCCCGTCGGGGCGGACCAGGAGCGGGAGCCCGAGCAGTTCGGCGGGGCCGTCCGTGACCCGCGCCAGGGCGGCCGCCGTCCCCTCCGCGGCGGCCGCGAGCGCGGCGGCGAACACCGGGCGGGCGGGATCGTCCGCCCGCAGCGGTGTCACCAGGATGTCGATGACGCCACCGCAGGTCAGGCCGACCGCGAAGGCGTCCTCGTCGCTGTAGCCGAAGCGCTCGCGGACGGATGCGCCGTCCTCCAGGGCCTGGCGGCACAGCTCGTAGACCGCGCCCTCCACGCATCCGCCGGAGACCGACCCGATGGCCGTGCCGTCCCGGTCGACGGCGAGGGCGGCGCCGGGCTGCCGGGGCGCGCTGCCGCCGACCGCCACCACGGTGGCGACGGCGAACTCGCGTCCCCGCGAGACCCACCGGTGCAGTTCTTCGGCGATGTCCAGCATGGCGTGTCTCCTTGGGCGGAAGGGAGGGAGGGGGCGTCAGTGGACGCCGAGCCAGCTCTCGATCGGGTTGAGGGCGAAGAAGACGATGAAGATCACCGTCAGTCCCCACATGAAGGCCCCGATCTCACGGGCCCGGCCCTGGGCGACCTTGATGGCGGTGTAGGAGATGACACCCGCGGCGACACCGGTGGTGATGGTGTAGGTGAAGGGCATCAGGACCACGGTCAGGAAGACCGGGATGGCGACGGAGCGGTCGCCCCAGTCCACGTGCCGGGCGTTCTGCATCATCATCGCGCCGATGACGACGAGGGCGGCGGAGGCCACCTCGGTCGGCACGATCGCGGTGAGCGGGGTGAAGAAGAGGCAGGCGGCGAAGAACAGGCCGGTGATGACCGAGGCGAAACCGGTACGGGCCCCCTCGCCGACGCCGGTGGCGGACTCGACGAACACCGTCTGGCCGGAGCCGGAGGCGACACCGCCGATGACACCGCCCGCGCCGTCGACGAACAGCGCCTTGGACAGGCCCGGCATGCGGCCCTTCTCGTCGGCCAGCTTGGCCTCGGTGCCGACGCCGATGATGGTGGCCATCGCGTCGAAGAAGCCGGCCAGCACCAGGGTGAAGACGATCATGCCGACGGTCATGACGCCGACGTCGCCCCAGCCGCCGAACTCGACGTTCCCGAAGAGCGAGAAGTCCGGCATGGAGACCGCGCTGCCCTCCAGGGCGGGCGGGCCGCTGCTCCAGTCCTTGGCGTCGATGTCGGTCACCGCGTTGAGGACGACGGCGAGCAGGGTGCCGACGACGATGCCGATCAGGATCGCGCCGGGGATGTTGCGCGCCTGGAGCATGAAGATGAGCAGGAGCGTCACGCAGAAGACCAGGACGGGCCATCCGGCGAGTTCACCGGCCGGCCCGAGGGTCACGGGGGTGGCCTGGCCCTGGTGGACGAACCCGGCCTTGTAGAGGCCGATGAGGGCGATGAAGAGCCCGATGCCCATGGTGATGCCGTGTTTGAGCGCGAGCGGGATCGCGTTCATGATCATCTCGCGGAGGCCGGTGACGACCAGGAGGCAGATCACCACCCCGTAGATCACGCACATGCCCATGGCCTGCGGCCAGCTCATGTTGGGCGCGACCTGTGAGGCGAGCACCCCGGAGACGCTCAGACCGGCGGCGAGCGCCAGGGGCACCTTGCCGACGAAGCCCATGAGCAGGGTCGTGGCGGCCGCGGCGAGGGCGGTCGCGGTGATCAGGCCGCTCTGGCCGAGGAGGTCGCCGTTGACGTCCTCCCCGCCGAGGATCAGCGGGTTGAGCAGGAGGATGTACGCCATGGCCATGAAGGTCGTGACGCCGCCGCGCACCTCGCGCGCGACGGTGGAGCCTCGTTCGGATATGTGGAAGTACCGGTCGAGCCATGATCTTCCGGCGGGGACGCGCGAGCCGGGGCCCGCGGCCTCCGGACTGGTCTTCGGTTCCACGGACTGCTGGGTCATGATGCCTGACTCCCAAGGTTCACAGGGGCACCCGCGTGACGATTCCTGAATGCGGGATTTGGGATGACTGCGTCGGCGCACGACCCGGGGACGGCCGGGACGAACTGGTGAGGCAGATACGGATGTGCCGGCGGCACGGATGATCCGTGAGGCGCTGCCGTGCGGGGACGGCACGGCGGAGAACCGCGAGCGGTGCCGGGTGTCTCCGGGCGGTGCGGGATGCGGAGAAGTGTGACGTTCCCGGCTCGCGCACCGCCCGGAGAGTTCCGGGGGGGGGACCGCTCGGAGACGGGGCCGGGGATCACCCGGCCCCGGTAGCTCAGGTGCTGGTGAGGTGTTCGGGCCGCACCGGGGTCCTGTTGAGCTCCAGCCCGGTCGCGTTCCGGATCGCCGCGAGGACGGCCGGGGTGGACGACAGGGTGGGGGCCTCGCCGATGCCGCGCAACCCGTACGGGGCGTGCTCGTCGGCGAGTTCGAGCACGTCGACCGGGATCGTCGGCGTGTCGAGGATCGTGGGCAGGAGGTAGTCCGTGAAGGAGGGGTTGCGCACCTTCGCGGTCTGCGGGTCGACGATGATCTCCTCCATCACCGCGACGCCCATGCCCTGGAGGGTGCCGCCCTGGATCTGGCCGAGGACGGAGAGCGGGTTGAGCGCCTTGCCGACGTCTTGGGCGCAGGCCAGTTCGATGACCTTCACCAGGCCCAGCTCCGTGTCGACCTCGACGACCGCGCGGTGCGCGGCGAAGGAGTACTGGACGTGGCCGTTGCCCTGTCCGGTACGCAGGTCGAACGCCTCGGTGGGCCGGTGGCGCCACTCCAGCTCGATGTCGACGGTCTCGTCCTCCAGCACGTCGGCCAGGTCCGCGAGGACCTCGCCGCCGTCGGTGACGACCTTGCCTCCCTCCAGCAGGAGTTCGGCGGTGGCCCAGGCCGGGTGGTAGGTGCCGAACTTGCGGCGGCCCAGCTCCAGGACCTGCTCCCGCACCGCCTCGCAGGAGTTCTTGACCGCGCCGCCGGTGACGTACGTCTGGCGGGAGGCGGAGGTGGAGCCGGCGGAGCCGACGCGGGTGTCGGCCGGGTGGATGGTGACCTGGTTGACGCCGAGCTCGGTACGGGCGATCTGGGCGTGCACGGTGACGCCGCCCTGGCCGACCTCGGCCATCGCGGTGTGCACGGTGGCGACCGGCTCGCCGTTGATGACCTCCATCCGCACCCGGGCGGTGGAGTAGTCGTCGAAGCCCTCGGAGAAGCCGACGTTCTTCAGGCCGACCGCGTAGCCGACGCCCCGCACGACACCCTCGCCGTGGGTGGTGTTGGAGAGCCCGCCGGGCAGCGCGCGGACGTCGACAAAGGTGCCTTCGCTGCCCGCCGCCAGCCACTGCTGCTCGGGCGGCAGCGGCCGGGACTTGACCCGGCGCAGCAGCTCGGCGACCGGGGCCGGGGAGTCGCAGGGCTGCCCGGTGGGCAGCAGGGTGCCCTGTTCCATGGCGTTGAGCTGCCGGAACTCCACCGGGTCCATGTCCAGCTTCGCCGCCAGCTTGTCCATCTGCGCCTCGTAGGCGAAGCACGCCTGGACCGCGCCGAATCCGCGCATCGCTCCGCAGGGCGGGTTGTTGGTGTAGAGGGCGACCGCCTCGATGTCGACGTCCTCGATCTTGTACGGGCCGACCGAGAGCGAGGAGGCGTTGCCGACGACCGCCGGGGAGGCGGAGGCGTAGGCGCCGCCGTCCAGGACGATCCGGCACTTCATGTGCGTGAGCTTGCCGTCCTTGGTGGCGCCGTGCTCGTAGTGGAGCTTGGCCGGATGCCGGTGGACGTGGCCGAAGAAGGACTCGAACCGGTTGTAGACGATCTTGACGGGCTTGCCGGTGCGGAGCGCCAGCAGGCAGGCGTGGATCTGCATCGAGATGTCCTCGCGGCCGCCGAAGGCCCCGCCGACGCCGGAGAGCGTCATACGGACCTTGTCCTCGGGCAGGCCGAGGACCGGGGCGATCTGGCCGAGGTCGGAGTGCAGCCACTGGGTGGCGACGTACAGCTCGACGCCGCCGTCCTCGGAGGGCACCGCGAGTCCGGACTCCGGGCCGAGGAACGCCTGGTCCTGCATGCCGAAGGTGTACTCGCCCGTGACGATGACGTCGGCGCGCTTGGCGGCCTCGTCGGCGTCGCCGCGGATGATCGGCTGGCGGTGCACGATGTTGGGGTGCGGGACGTGGCCGATGTGGTGGTCGTCGCGGCCCTCGTGCACGAGCACGGCGTCGGGTGCGGTCGCCGACGCCTCGTCGGTGACGAGCGGCAGGTCGCGGTAGTCGATCCTGATCTTCGCGGCGGCGCGGCGCGCGGTCTCCGGGTGGTCGGCGGCCACGATGGCCACCGGCTCTCCGTGGTGGCGGACCTTGCCGTGGGCCAGAACCGGGGTGTCCTGGATCTCCAGCCCGTAGTTCTTCATCTCGGCGGGCAGGTCGTCGTAGGTCAGCACCGCGTAGACGCCGGGGGTGGCCAGCGCCTCGGAGGTGTCGATGGAGACGATCTCCGCGTGGGCGACGGTGGAGCGCAGCGTCTGGCCCCACAGCATGTCCTCGTGCCACATGTCCGAGGAGTACGCGAACTCCCCGGTGACCTTGAGGGTGCCGTCGGGGCGCAGCGTGGACTCGCCGATGCCGCCCTTGGTGGGGGAGCCCTGGGTGATCTTGGTGGGGGTTCCGGCCGGTACGGACTGGGCCTTCGGGGCGGCCGCCGCGAGAGGAGCCGTGGCGTCGGGGCGCGTCGTCATGACTGGACCGCCTCTTCCTGGCGGGCGGCCGCGAGGCGGACCGCGTCGAGGATCTTCTCGTAGCCGGTGCAGCGGCACAGGTTGCCGGAGAGCGCCTCACGGATGTCCTGGTCGGACGGGGAGGGGGAGTTCTCCAGCAGTTCGTCGGCGGCGACCAGGAGGCCGGGGGTGCAGAAGCCGCACTGGACGGCTCCGGCGTCGATGAACGCCTGCTGGATCGGGGACAGCTCGACGGCCTCGCCGGTCTGCCCGTCGGTGGGCCGGGCCTGCCAGCGCTGCGCGGCGTCCAGGGTGGTGCCGCACGCGCCGGAGGCGCAGCCGCCGCCGGGGTGGGCGTCCTCGCGGTGCCTGGCGTAGTCGGCCAGACCCTCGACGGTGACGACCTCGCGGCCCTCGGCCTGTCCGGCGGCGACCAGACAGGAACAGACGGGGACACCGTCCAGGCGGACCGTGCAGGAGCCGCACTCGCCCTGCTCGCAGGCGTTCTTGGAGCCGGGCAGGCCCATGCGCTCCCGCAGGACGTAGAGGAGGGACTCCCCCTCCCAGACGTCGTCGGCCTCCTGCTGACGGCCGTTGACCGTGAAATTGACTCGCATGGTTACGCAGCTCCTTCCAGCGTGCGGCCCGCGCCGCGGTACTGCTCCCAGGTCCAGCCGAGCGTCCGGCGGGCCATGATGCCGACCGCGTGCCTGCGGTACTTCGCCGTGCCCCGCACGTCGTCGATCGGGTTGCAGGCGCCCGAGGCGAGGGCGGCGAACTGCTTGGCGATCGCGGGAGTGATGATCTTGCCGCTCTCCCAGAAACCGCCCTCGTCGAGCGCGGCGTTCAGGAAGTCCTCGGCCTCCCTGGCCCGCACGGGCGTCGGGGCGGCGGACCCGATGCCGGTGCGCACGGTGCGGGTCTCGGGGTGCAGTGCGAGACCGAAGGCGCACACCGCGATGACCATCGCGTTGCGGGTGCCGACCTTGGAGTACTGCTGCGGCCCGTCGGCCTTCCTGATGTGCACGGCCCGGATCAGCTCGTCCGGCTCCAGGGCGTTGCGCTTGACCCCTGTGTAGAAAGCGTCGATGGGAATCAGCCGCGTTCCGCGTACGGATTCGGCCTCGACCTCGCAGTCGGCCGCGAGCAGCGCCGGGTGGGCGTCGCCGGCCGGGGAGGCGGTGCCGAGGTTGCCCCCGACGCCGCCGCGGTTGCGGATCTGCGGGGAGGCGACGGTGTGCGAGGCGAGCGCCAGGCCGGGCAGCTCGGCCCGCAGGTGCTCCATGATGCTGCTGTACGGCACGGAGGCGCCGAGCCGTACGCTCTCCTGGCCCACCTCCCACTCGGACAGCTCGCCGACGCGGTTCAGGTCCAGGAGGTACTCGGGCCGCCGGTGGTCGAAGTTGATCTCGACCATCACATCGGTGCCGCCCGCGATGGGGACAGCCGTGGGGTGCTCGGCCTTGGCGGCGAGCGCCTCCTCCCAGCTGGCGGGGCGAAGGAAGTCCATGAGTGGCTCTCTTCTTCTCAATCGGGTCGTTCGCTGGGGCTGGGGACGGCCTGCCCTCGACGTGGCTCGTTCAGCTCGTTCACGTGGCGTTCATGTGCTGTGTGGCCCAGTACACAAGCCCGGCCCCTGCCGGTGCAGTCACCGAAACACTGAAGGAGTTGGCTGGTCTCCGTCCTTGTCTTGTAGATTCGAACGAATGGCGGGGATCAGTAACCTCACCGCAATCCACCGATACCCCCTGGCCTCGGCAGTCCCCCGCCCACGGCCTGCTTCACCCACCTGCTCACCCCCCCCACGGACACAGAACGGCGGCGACGAGATGCGGCTGCGCGCACTGCTGGAGACCGACGCGCTGGGCCTGCGGCTGCTCGGCGGCGAGGACGAGCTGGACCGGACGGTCCGCGGCGTCATGACCACCGACCTGCGCGACCCCAGCCGCTATCTCTCCGGCGGCGAACTGGTGCTCACGGGCCTGGCGTGGCGCCGGGACGCGGCGGACGCGGAGCCCTTCGTCCGCATCCTGGCGGGCGCCGGGGTGGCCGGTCTCGCGGCCGGTGAGGCGGAGCTGGGCGCCATCCCCGCCGATCTGGTCGAGGCGTGCCTGCGCCACCGCCTGCCGCTCTTCGCCGTGCACGAGACCGTGGCCTTCGCGACGATCACCGAACACGTCGTACGCCAGGTCTCCGGGGAGCGGGCGGGTGATCTGGCGGCCGTGGTGGACCGCCACCGCAGGCTGATGACCGCGGGCCCGGCGGGCGGCGGCCCCGAGGTCGTCCTGGACCTGCTCACCTCCGACCTGGACCTGCGGGCCTGGGTGCTGTCCCCCACCGGCCGCCAGATCGCCGGGGCGGGCGAAGCGCTGCCCGGGACGCTCGGCGCGGCCCTGGCCGGGCACCATCTGGCGGCCACCCGCACCGGCCGCCGCGGCCCGCACCGGGCGGCCGTCGCCGGGAGGACGTACTCCCTCTTCCCGATCCGCAGCACCGGCCGGAGCGCGGTCCCGGCCTCCCGCGACGTACGGGAGTCGGTGCTGTCCGACTGGCTGCTGGCCGTCGAGGCGGACGCCTCGGACTGGCCCGCGCCCCGGCTGGACCTGCTCCAGGGCGTCACCCAGCTGATCGCGGTCGAACGCGACCGCCGCGACGCGGCCCGTACGGTACGCCGACGGCTCGCCCAGGAGGTCCTGGAGCTGGTCCAGACGGGCGCCGCCCCGGCCGAGATCGCGGCCAGGCTGCGGGTCGCCGCCCCGGTCCTGCTGCCCGGCCTCGGGGCGGCCCCGCAGTGGCAGGTGGTGGTGGCCCGGGTGGACTGGACCGACCCGGCACAGAGCGCCGCCCAGCCCCCCGCGGGCGCCCCGGCCGTCGCGGGGGACATCGCGAGCGGCCCGGTCGCCCAGGCGCTGCTGGAGGAGATCCTGGTCGACCCGGCGGTCAGCGGCCCCGACTCCGCCGACCGGATCGCCGTCGCCCACACGGGCGAGGAGGCCATCGCCCTGGTCCCGCTGCCCGCCCTCACCGCCTCGCCGCCGGACACCGGGGAGGAGGCGGGACAGGACGCCGGCGCCCCGGGCGACACGGCCGGGGACCCGGCGGACGGCGGCCCGGCGGGCCAGGACCCCGCGCTGCACGCCGACGCGCTGCTCGCCTCCGTACGCGAGCCCCTCTCGGCCGGGCTCGCCGACGACGGCAGGCTGACACTGGGTGTCAGCGCGGCTGTGCATTCCGCCGAAGGGCTGCGCGGCGCGCTGGAGGAGGCCCGGCACGCCCGCCGGGTGGCCGCGGCCCGTGCCGGGCGGGTCTGCGCGGCCGGTCACCACGAGCTGGCCTCGCACGTGCTGCTGCTGCCGTTCGTGCCCGACGACGTGCGCCGCGCCTTCACCGCCCGGCTGCTGGACCCGCTGCGCGACTACGACCGGCGCCACCGCGCGGAGCTGATCGAGACGCTGGAGGCCTTCCTGGACAGCGACGGGTCCTGGACCCGCTGCGCGGCCCGGCTGCACCTCCACGTCAACACGCTGCGCTATCGCGTCGGCCGCATCGAGCAGTTGACGGGGCGCGACCTCTCCCGGCTGGAGGACAAGCTCGACTTCTTCCTCGCCCTGCGGATGAGCTGATCTTCCGGGCCGGACCGGGGAGCTCGGGCCACGGCCGCGGCCGGGGCGATTGTGAATTCCTTCACCTGACATCGTCCGGACCCCTTGGCCCGGCGTGCCAATCCGTGCTGAGATGCGGCGGTACTCACGCACTCAACAGCACAATGGCGCGCTCGGGGAGGGCAATGTGGCGGATACCGCCATGTCTGGTTCCGGAACGACAGCAGATGACGATCCGCCGCTCCAGACAGCGGTATGGCGGCTGCGGTCCCGCGCCTGCTGGCTGGACGCGGCCGCCCTGCTGGAACCGCACGCCGCGGACCCGGCCGCGGCCCTCCAGCGCACCGCCCTGCTGACCGAGCGGTGTCTCTACACCGGCCAGGGCTGGACGGACGCCGAGGACGCGCTGCGCACCGCCGAGGCCGTCGCCCGCACGGACGACGAACGGGGGGCGGCCGCCTGTGAGCGGGGGCACCTGGCGTACGCCTCCACGCTCCTGGCCGTCCGGGACCGGGCCGACGAGGCGAGCGTGGCGCTCAGCCGGTCGGCGGCCCTGCTGGCGCCCGGCTCCCCGGCGCGGCCGCTGCTGGACTTCCGGCGGGGGCTGATCGCCCAGAACATCGCGGACGCGCCGCAGTCCGCGCGCGCCGCCTTCCGCCGGGCGCACGCCGGTGCGGCCGACCAGGGGGACGAGCTGCTGCTGTCCTCCACCTGGCGCCATCTGGCCGCCCTCGCCCTGCGCGAGGGCGAGCTGGCCGAGGCCCGGCACGGCTTCGCGGAGTCGCTGCGCATCCGGGAGGAGCTGGGCTTCCTGGTCGGTACGGCCCCGGCGCTGATCTCCCTCGCCCAGGCGGAGCCCGAACCGGAGGCGGCCCGGCTGCGCGCCGAGGCCGGGCGGCTGTTCCGCCTGCTGGGCGGCGTGCCCACCTGGCTGGCCCCCTATCTCGGCCCCCCGGCCCAGCGCACCGCCGAGGCGAGCTGAGACGGCCCCGGAGCCCGGCTGCTCACGGACCGGGGGCGCAGGGGCGGCCCGACCGGCCCCCGCCGTCGCCGGTCCGCCGTCCGCCTCAGCCGTCCGCGCCGGCGAAGTGCTCCCGGACCAGGGCCTCGACGACGCCGAGGTCCTGGGCGATGAGGGCGTCGAGCAGGGCGGTGTGCTCGGCCGCGTCGGCCAGCAGATCGGCCTGGCGGACGGCGGGACCGGCGACCAGAGGCCACTGGGAGCGCCGGTGGAGCTCGTCGGCGATCGCGACCAGCTGCTCGTTGCCCGAGAGCGCGAGGAGCGCCCGGTGGAAGGCCCGGTCGGACTCGGTGTAACGGGCCAGGTCGCCCCCGGCGGCTGCCGCGACCGTGGCCTCCGCCAGGGGGCGCAGGACGCCCCAGCGGTCGGCCGGGACCGTACGGGCCAGGCCCAGCATCACCGGGACCTCGATCAGCGCGCGCACCTCGGCCAGCTCGGCCAGCTCGCGGGGACCGCGCTCGGTGACCCGGAAGCCCCGGTTCGGCACCACCTCGACGGCGCCCTCGACGGCCAGCTGCTGCATCGCCTCGCGCACGGGGGTGGCGGAGACCCCGAATCGGGCGCCGAGAGCCGGGGCGGAGTACACCCGGCCGGGGACCAGCTCGCCGTCGACGAGAGCGGCGCGCAGGGACTCCAGAATCTGACCGCGCACGGAGTGGCGCCGCACCGTCCGGGCGGCGGGCGGTCCACCGCGGGCGGGTTCGCCCCGGGCGGACTCGCCGCGCGCCTGCTCCGGCACCCGCCCCGCCGCCGGGAGGCGCGGGAGCGCGCCGGGAGCGTACGCCGGGCTCGCGCCCTCGTCCACGCTGCCCTGCTCCACCCGGACCTCCTCCGTATGCCGCTGGCGACTCGCGTACGCCGGGCCTTGTGTGCACGATAGAAGACCGGGGCTGCGGTTCACACATCGACGGCGTCGGGTAAGGTAAACCTTACCTGCAAACGAACCCCGATTCGGTGGTCCCTGCATGACCCTCTCCCCGCCGTCCACCGGTGCCGCGACGTCCCCCGTGAGCGCGGCGTACGCCCGCCTGACCGCGGTCTTCCCCGGTCTGCGCGCCGAGGTGCTCGACGACCGCGCCCTCGCCCCGTCCGGCGCGGGCTGGGTCGGGGCGGCCGAGCTGGCGGCCGGCGGCAGCGCCGTGGACGCCTTCCTGGCCTGGGACAACGCCCAGGTGCTGCGCGACCACGGTCGGCAGGCCCGCCCGGACGTGGTGGCCAGCTTCGGTCTGCACCGCTACGCCTGGCCCGCCTGCCTGCTGGTGACGGTGCCCTGGTTCCTCCAGCGGCGCGTCCCCCGCGTCCCGGTCGAGGACGTCGCCTTCCAGCGGGCCCTGGGGCATCTGACCGTGCGGGTGCGGGAGTTCGCCTGCCTGCCGGACGACCCGGCGGCCGGACTGCCCGGAGCCAGGGTCGTGCCGGACGAGGCGGCGCTGCGGGCCGAGGTGCTGGCCGCCCTGACCGAGCACCTCGCCCCGGTGCTGGAGGGCTTCGGACCGCGCATGCGGCGCGGGAAGCGGGCGCTGTGGGGGATGGCGACGGACGAGATCGTCGAGGGCCTCTGGTACATCGCGCATCTGCTGGGCGAGGAGCGCCGCGCGATGGCCGAGCTGGAGCTGCTGCTCCCCGGCACCACGAAGCCCTACGTCGGCACCGCCGGGTTCCGGGAGCTGACCGGGCCCGAGGGCCGGTCGCTGCCCACCCGGGACCGGGCGAGCTGCTGCCTCTTCTACACCCTGCGCCCCGAGGACACCTGCGTCACCTGCCCGCGCACCTGCGACGCGGACCGGGTGCGGAAGCTGAGCGCCGCCCCGTCATCCCTGGCGGGCGCGGCCTCCTGATCCACACCGCCCGTCCGGGGGAGGGAATCGAACGCGACTCGGTCGGACCGGGCGGGGGTTCGAGAAGATTCCGCCCATCGATAGCCTCTCCCTCCCCCATGGCGTGCTCTTGTCCCGAAACTCGCGGAGTGCCGGGGGAATTCCGTCACGATGGCGTGCGAAACGCCCTACGTGACGCAAGGGACCGCGCATGAGACTGACCGACATATCGCTTGACTGGCTGCTTCCGGGCGCCGTGCTGCTCGTGGGGGTCATGGCGGCGGTGACGGTGGTCGCACGCGGCAAGCGTGCCAAGGCCGCGGCCGACGACTCCTGGGAACGCAGCGAGGAACGCCGCAGACGCAAGGAAGCGCTGTACGCCACCGCCAGTTACGTCCTGCTGTTCTGCTGCGCGGCGGTCGCCGCCGCGCTCTCCTTCCACGGGCTCGTCGGCTTCGGCCGGCAGAACCTGAACCTCAGCGGCGGCTGGGAGTATCTGGTCCCGTTCGGGCTGGACGGCGCCGCGATGTTCTGTTCCGTGCTGGCCGTACGGGAGGCGAGCCACGGTGACGCGGCTCTCGGCTCCCGGCTGCTGGTGTGGACGTTCGCCGGTGCGGCCGCCTGGTTCAACTGGGTGCACGCCCCGCGGGGCATGGACCACGCGGGCGCTCCGCACTTCTTCGCGGGGATGTCCCTCTCGGCCGCGGTGCTCTTCGACCGCGCGCTGAAGCAGACCCGCCGGGCGGCGCTGCGTGAACAGGGCCTGGTGCCCCGTCCGTTGCCGCAGATCCGGATCGTCCGCTGGCTGCGGGCGCCCCGGGAGACCTTCGGCGCCTGGTCGTTGATGCTCCTCGAAGGCGTCCGCACGCTGGACGAGGCGGTCGACGAGGTGCGGGAGGACCGCAAGGAGCAGGAGCAGAACCGCATCCGCCGCAGGGAGCAGGCCAAGCTGGACCGGGCCCGCATCAAGGCCCTGAACCGGCAGAACCGCGCCTGGGGCCGCGGCATCCGCGGCGGCCACCAGGTGGACGTCCCCTCGCTGGCTCCCGCTTCGGGCGGCGCGGCGCCGCCCGTCGCGGAGCCCGCCATAGCAGAGCCGGGTCAGCTGCCTCTGCGACCCCGGCCATCCCTGCAAGCCGTCGGCCCGAAGCCGTCGGCGGACGGTTCGAGTTCGAAGAACCTGGACGCTCCGAACCAGGGAAATGACCCGCGGGCGGTCGACCTCACCGCCGAGGACGACACCCAGACACTCCCGCGGCTCGACTCACTGGAACAGAAACTCAAGGATCTGGAGCAGCAGTTCGGCTGAGCCGCCGACGCGGCGGAGGGAGCCCTCAGCCCCCTTCGCCGCGCAGCTCGAACCAGACCACCTTGCCCAGGGCCCGCGCCTCCACGCCCCAGGCGTCGGCGAGGCTCCGGACGAGGATCAGCCCCCTGCCGTGCGTACCGTCGTCGGCGTTCGGTACGTACGGCGCGGGCAGGTCCGCCTCGAAATCCTGCACCTCGACCCGCAGGGTGGCGGATGTCGCGGTCGCGGTGACCACCGCTCCGTGCCGGGTGTGGATCAGCGCATTGGTCACCAGCTCGCTCACCAGGAGCTCCGCCGCCTCCGTCCGCTCCTGCGGGCAGGAGCGATGCCGGAGGAACTCCCGCAGCTCGCGCCGGACTTCTCCCACCGCCGATCGTTCCGTATGCCCGACCCTGCGGCACATCCGGGCCGACTGCGGCGCCTGTCCCGGTCTCCGGACCCGGGGGCCGCGCCCCTCAGCGGCCCCGGCCCTCTTCTGACGCTTCGTCATTTCCCCCGCCCGCACAGTGAACCGACCTCCTCGGATCCGGCTGCCGTCGAACAGCCTCACGGGATGCATGCCCCTGTACGCACACGGTCACGCTTGTCGACTCATCAATAAAGTGGACGGGCGGGAGCGGCGAGGGGCGCACGGCACACCTCGCCAGCGCATGCCGTCACCCGCCGGGCGCGGCCCGGCGGCGGGCGGGCTCGGCGGGGCTCACGGACGGGGCACGTTACGGAGGTTGGAGCGGGCCATCTGGAGCATCCGGCCCACTCCGCCGTCGAGCACGATCTTGCTGGCGGAGAGTGCGAAGCCGGTGACCATGTCGGCGCTGATCTTCGGCGGGATGGAGAGCGCGTTGGGGTCGGTGACGATGTCGACGAGCGCGGGCCCCTTGTGCTTGAACGCGTCCTTGAGCGCGCTCTGCACCTGTTTGGGCTTCTCCACGCGGACGCCGTAGGCCCCGGCCGCGCGCGCGATGGCGGCGAAGTCCGGGTTCTTGTTGGTCGTCCCGTACGAGGGAAGGCCCGCCACCAGCATCTCCAACTCCACCATCCCCAGGGAGGAGTTGTTGAACAGGACGACCTTGACCGGCAGGTCGTACTGGACCAGGGTGAGGAAGTCGCCCATCAGCATGGAGAATCCGCCGTCACCGGACATCGCGACGACCTGCCGCCCCCGGTCGGTGAACTGGGCGCCGATCGCCTGCGGAAGGGCGTTGGCCATCGAGCCGTGGCTGAACGAACCGATCACCCGCCGCTTGCCGTTGGGCGTCAGATAGCGGGCGGCCCAGACGTTGTTCATCCCGGTGTCGACGGTGAACACCGCGTCCTCGTCCGCGACCTCGTCCAGCACGGCGGCGACGTACTCGGGGTGGATCGGCACATGCTTGTCGACCTTGCGGGTGTAGGCCTTGACCACGCCCTCCAAGACGTTCGCGTGCTTCTTCAGCATCCGGTCGAGGAACGCCCGGTCGGACTTGGGCTTCACCCGGGGCGTCAGACAGCGCAGGGTCTCGCGCACATCGCCCCAGATCGCGAGGTCGAGCTTGGAACGCCGGCCGAGGTGCTCGGGGCGTACGTCGACCTGGACGATCTTCACGTCGTCGGGGAGGAAGGCGTTGTACGGGAAGTCGGTGCCGAGCAGGATCAGGAGGTCGCACTCGTGGGTCGCCTCGTACGCGGCGCCGTAGCCGAGCAGCCCGCTCATCCCGACGTCGTACGGATTGTCGTACTGGATCCACTCCTTGCCGCGCAGCGCGTGCCCGACGGGTGACTTCACCTTCCCGGCGAACTCCATGACCTCGGCGTGCGCCCCGGCCGTGCCGCTGCCGCAGAACAGCGTCACCCGTTTGGCCTCGTCCACCATGCGGCAGAGCTTGTCGATCTCGCTGTCGCCGGGCCGGACGCTGGGCCGTTCGGTGACCAGGGCGTGCTCGGCGCTCTTCGCGGGGGCGGGCCTGGAGGCGACGTCGCCCGGCATCGTGACGACGCTGACGCCGCCGCGTCCGATCGCGTGCTGGATCGCCGTCTGGAGCAGCCTCGGCATCTGCTCCGGATGGGAGATCATCTCGTTGTAGTGGCTGCACTCCTGGAACAGCAGCTCCGGATGGGTCTCCTGGAAGTAACCGAGGCCGATCTCGCTGGAGGGGATGTGCGAGGCGAGGGCCAGCACCGGCGCCATGGAGCGGTGCGCGTCGTAGAGGCCGTTGATGAGGTGGAGGTTGCCCGGTCCGCAGGACCCGGCACACGCCGCGAGCGAGCCGGTGATCTGCGCCTCCGCCCCGGCCGCGAAGGCGGCGGTCTCCTCGTGGCGGACGTGGACCCAGTCGATGTCCGGGGTGCGCCGGATGGCGTCCACCACCGGGTTCAGACTGTCCCCGACGACGCCGTACAGGCGCTTGACGCCCGCCCTGGCGAGGATGTCGACGAACTGCTCCGCCACGTTCTGCTTGGCCATGGGTGCGCACCCTTCCCTGCCCGTGCTCCGTGCACTGCGGCTGTCCGGACTACGGGGCCCGGGACTCCGGCGGCTCGGGCTCCGTACTCCATCAACCCACGGTGTGCGGGGTTACGCCTCCCAGACGGCGGCGCAGGTGCGGTCGTCGGCGTACCCCTTGATCCGAAGCTGGGTGTCGGCGAGGAAGGCGGGCAGTCCGGGCGCGCCGTTCCTCCCCCAGCGCTCGGCCAGTTCGGCGGGGAGAGCCGCCTCGCCGCGCATCGGCTCGGCCAGTCCGTTGCCGCACAGCATCAGCGTGTCGCCGGGGCGGGCGAGGGAGGCCCGGAACCGGAACGGCTCGGCGGGCGGGGGCACGGGGGCGTCGATGGGCGGCGAGGGGGCGGTCGTGATCTGGAGGTCCATGGTCAGCCGGTCCCCGTCGGGCCCCTCCTCCGGCTCGCCGTTGCCCTGCGGGACCCCGCCGCCCTCCGGGGCCTCCGGGATCAGGGGCTGCAGGTCCTGCCACAGCCCGTCGCGGAGCCGGAACAGTCCCCCGCCGCCGATCCCGAAGAAGACCCGGGTACGGCAGTCGGGGTCGGCCGGCAGCAGCAGACAGCGCAGGTTCGCGGTGTACGCGGCGGGCTCGACGCCGAGTTCGGCGGCACGGGCGCGCAGCTTGCCGTACGTGCGGTCGGTGAGCCGGTGCAGCCCCGACTTCAGGTCGCCCCGGCGGCCCGCCCTTATGTCCTCGGAGAGCCGGAGGTGGCTGCGGGCCACGGCCCCGCCGATCCAGCGGCAGGCGTCGGCCGCGGCGAGGTGCCCCGTCTCACTGGCCCGTGCGCCCCCGGCGACGGCGACGAGCACGAGCGCCCCCTCACCGCTGCCGAACCGGGCGGTGAGCAGCCCGTCACGCCGGGGCTCCCCCCGGAACCGGGCGGAGTCGCCGCGGACGGAGACGGCGCGCAGGGTGTACGTCCCGTACCGCGCACCGTCCAGCACGGTGTCGGGCACCAGTCCGTCCAGGTTCTCCGAGGTGGCGGAGGGCAGGGCGGCGGGCTCGGCGTCGTACGTGGGCGGCCGGTCCCCCAGATGCCCGACGTCGGGCCGGGCGCCGGATCCCTGGGCCGCTGGGTCCGGCGGCGGTTCGCCCACGGCGCCGGGGGCGTCCGCGCCGTCCGGCTCGGGCGGCGCCGGAGGTCCGGGCGGCCGGGGCGCGGCGAACGTCCGCGGACCGGACTGCCCGGCGGGCGGCTCCCAGGGGGCCGGAAAGACGGTGGTGCGGGGCTGGGCGGAGGGCGCGGAGGGAGGGACGGCCGGCGGCGGCGGAACCGGTGGGGCGGCAGGCGCGGAGGGCGCCGGAGCGGGCTCGGCACGCGGTGGTGCCGTCGTCGGAGGGGACGGCGGCGGTACGGGATCGGCCGGCGGCGGTGGCGGGGCGGAGCCCGCCGGTGTCGGCGCCGGCGGCGGGTCGGGCGGGGCGGCCGGCCGAGGCGATACGGCGGGCGGGGCCGCCGGAGCGGGCGGCGGACCGGGCGGGGCGGCGTCGCGTGGCTCCGGCACGGTCACCGGTCCGGGCGGCCGCGCCGGGGCCGGTGCGCTCACCGTGTCCGACACGGAGTCGAAGCGGTCGTCGAGGCTGTCGGGCGCGCTGCTGGGACCGGTGTCCGGGACGGCGTCGTCGTACAGCTTCCGCCACCAGTCGTCCTCATGGGCGGTGGGCTTCTCCCCCTGCTGACTCATGCCCCTATTTTCCACCGCGAAGGGCGCCCGAAAACGGGGCATCCGGAAAATGTGGCCTGCGATCGCGGGCCAACGACGAGGCCTGCCGGGCGACCCCACCCCCCACGGGAAGGACACCCGGCAGACCGGTCATGATGATCGGCTCATCGGCTTTTCAGCCATTCGTAGGATCAGCCGATCACCGGCTCAGCGGGGTCCCGAGGGACGGCCGCGTTCCGGAGGTCGTCGGTGCTGCGGTGACGCAACAGTGGCAGAGGGGCCGGAGGGACAGGAGATGATGTGAGCGGCGGGTTTACGCCGTGGCCTCTTCCCGCCACTCGACGCCCGCCGTCCAGGGCGTCGCGACGCGCGATCACCACACCCGGGGAGGTCCGGAGCATGCTGGGGGCGATAGGTCTCGACGAGAGACAGGAAGCCGCGTACCGCGCGCTCGTCGCGGCGGGGGCCGCCGAGCTCACCGATCTCGCGCACCGGCTGGCCCTTCCCGAGGCGGACACCGAGCGGGCGCTGCGACGGCTGGAACAGCAGGGGCTGGCCGCGCAGTCGTCGTCCCGGCCGGGCCGCTGGGTGGCGGCCCCTCCGGGAGTGGCCCTGGGCGCGCTGCTGATCCAGCAGCGGCACGAACTGGAGCAGGCGGAGCTGGCCTCGGCGCTGCTGGCCGAGGAGTACCGGGCGGAGGCGGGCGAGCCCGCGGTCCACGATCTGGTGGAGGTGGTGACGGGGGCGAGCGCCGTCGCCCAGCGCTTCCACCAGTTGCAGCTGGGGGCTGTCTCCGAGGTGTGCGCCCTGGTGACGGGCAAGCCGATCGCGGTGACCGGCATGGAGAACGAGTCCGAGGAGCGGGCCGCCGCACGGGGGGTGAGCTACCGGGTGGTGGTCGAGCGCGAGGTCCTGTCGATGCCCTACGGCATCCTGGAGCTCTCGGCGGCGCTGAGCCGCGACGAGCGGTGCCGGGTGGTGGACCGGGTGCCGACGAAGCTGGTCGTCGCCGACGGCAGCCTGGCGATGGTCCCGCTGACCGGGCGCGGCGAGGAGCCCGCCGCGCTGGTCGTGCACGCCAGCGGTCTGCTGGAGTCGCTGACGGGCCTGTTCGAGGCGGTGTGGCGGGAGGCGATGCCGCTGCGGCTCGGCGAGGGTGGCGGGGTGCGCGAGGAGAGGGTGGGACCCGATCCGACCGACCTGGAGATCCTGTCGCTTCTGCTGGCCGGGCTGACGGACGCCAGCGTGGCCAAGCAGCTCGATCTGGGTCTGCGGACCGTGCAGCGGCGGGTGAAGGGGCTGATGGAGCTGACCGGGGTCTCCACCCGCCTCCAGCTGGGCTGGCACGCCTACGAACGCGGCTGGGTCTCCCGTACGCCACCCCCCTGACCCTCCCGGGACGTCATCGGCGCAGATGGCGGGGATCGGCCTGATCGCCTCGGCGGGCGGAGCCGCGTGCTCTCCGGCACGCTGGTCGGATGAGTGTGTGGCAGCTCGTCGCCGTCGGCCTGGTCATGCTGCTGGGCCTGGTCGGGGTGCTGCTGCCGGGGGTGCCCGGACAGGCGATCGTGTGGGCTGCGGTCCTGTGGTGGGCGCTGACCGACATGACGACGGCCGCCTGGGCCGTTCTGATCGGCGCGACGGCCCTGATGCTGCTGAACCAGGCGCTGAAACCGCTGCTGCCGCCGCGCCGCCCCGGCGAGTCCGGGGCGCCCCGCCGGACGCTGGTGACGGGCGGCCTCGCGGCGATCGCGGGATTCTTCGTGGTGCCCGTGGCGGGCGCGGTCCTCGGATACGTGGGGGCGATCTTCGGCGCGGAGCGGCTTCGGCTGGGCAGCCGGGGCGCGGCCTGGGCGTCGGTGCGCTCGGTGATGCGGGCGACGGGCTATGCGGTGCTGGTGGAGCTGTTCGCGTGCCTGCTGGTGGCGGGGGCCTGGCTGGGCGCGGTGCTCTGGAGCTGACCGGCGGCGGTGTCCAGGTGGCGTACGGCGTACGAGCGCCAGGGCCGCCACGCCGCCGAGCCGGGCGTGCCCCACGGATCGACGTCGGGATCACCGAGGGCCCGGATGCGGATCAGCGCGGCCGTCGGCCGGTCGACGCCGGGCAGGGCCAGCAGCGCCCGCTCCGCCTCGTCCCGGTCGGCTCCGGCGTCCAGCCGTACCCGCCCGTCGGCGAGCGCGGCGGCCAGGGCCGCGAGCGCCGGGTCCTCGACGGCACCGGCGAGCGCGCCCGGCTCGGGGAAGACCCGGGTGAGCCCGCCGTACGGCGCGTCGAGCCGCTTCCCGTACCGCTCGACCAGCTCCCCGGCCCGCTCCCGCCCGACCAGCACCCGTACGGCGGCCTCCTCCGGGTCCGCCGCGCCCGGCGAGCGCAGCCCGGGGCGGGCGGCGACCAGCGGGGCGAGGCGGGGATCGGCGGCGAGGGCCTCGTCCACGGCGTACGGGTCGGCGTCCAGGTCCAGCAGCCTGCGCAGCCGCTGGACGGCGGTGGTCAGGTCGCGCGGGTCGGTGAGGTGGACCCGGGCCTCCAGCCAGGGGCCGGGCGAGGCCTCGTCGACGGCGGCGATCCCGGAGCCGTAGGGCAGCCGCAGGGTCCGCCGGTAGGTGCGGCCCCCGGGCTCCCCCGTCATCTCCTCGACCCCGGCGACCGCGTCGGCGGCCAGCAGGTCGAACATGGCGGCGGTGGCGTACGGGCCCCGGTGGGCGAGCCGCAGCGGTATCCCGGACCGCGCCCCGTCCCGGACCCGGCCGCCGAGCCCCGTCCCGGCCTCGGCGCGCAGGGCGCTGGGGGTACGGGCGTAGATCCGCCGGATGGTGTCGTTGAACTGCCGGACGCTGGCGAACCCGGCGGCGAAGGCGATCTCGGTGACGGGCAGCCCAGTGGTCTGGAGCAGTACCCGGGCGGTGTGGGAGCGCTGGGCGCGGGCGAGCGCGACGGGCCCCGCGCCCAGCTCGGCGGTGAGCTGGCGCTGGACCTGCCGGGCGCTGTAGCCGAGCCGCCCGGCGAGTCCGGGCACCCCTTCGCGGTCCACCACCCCGTCGGCGATCAGCCGCACGGCCCGGCCGACGACGTCGGCGCGGACGTTCCACTCGGCGGAGCCGGGCACCGCGTCGGGGCGGCAGCGGCGGCAGGCGCGGAAGCCCGCCGCCTGGGCGGCCGCCGCGGTCGGGTAGAAGCGCGCGTTGGCGCGCTTGGGCGTGATCGCCGGGCAGCTCGGCCGGCAGTAGACGCCGGTGGTGACGACGGCGAAGAAGAACACCCCGTCGAACCGTGCGTCGCGGCTGCTCACCGCCTCGTAGCTGGTTCTCTCGTCCATCACACCGTCCAGTGTGCGGCAGCCACCCCTGCCGCACTCGCGGTTTTCGGACGTCGAGCCGTACGCCTGCGGTTACCGCGCCCGGCCCCGCTTGGCCTGCATGGCCGCCCTCCCCTCGGCGCCCTTGCGCTTCCATTCCCTCAGGATCTCCGAGCGCACCCGGGCGTCGGTCTTGGCGACGATCCGCTGGTTCTCGCGGAGCAGCTTGCGGTAGCTGTCGAGGCGGCGTTCGGGCAGGGTGCCGTCCGCGAGCGCGCCGAGCACGGCGCACCCCGGTTCGACCGTGTGGGAGCAGTCGTGGAACCGGCATCCCGCGGCCAGTTCCTCGATCTCGGCGAACACCTCGCCCACCCCGGCCTCGGCGTCGAACAGGCCGACGCCGCGGAGACCGGGGGTGTCGATGAGGACGCCCCCGTGCGGAAGGACGAGGAGGTTGCGGGTGGTGGTGGTGTGCCGCCCCTTGCCGTCGACGGCTCGGGCGGCCCGCACCTCCATCACGTCCTGGCCGAGCAGGGTGTTGGCGAGGGTGGACTTGCCCGCGCCGGAGATGCCGAGCAGCACGCTCGTACCGCCGGAGACGACGGCCTCGAAGACGTCGAGCCCTTCGCCGGTGGTGGAGCTGACGGGCAGCACCTGGACGCCGGGGGCGATCGCCTCGACGTCCTGGACGAGGTGGGTCACGGTGACGGCGTCGGGCACCAGATCGGCCTTGGTGAGCAGCACGATCACCTGGGGGTGGTGCTCCGCCCCGGTGCGCGGCCCGTCGCCGAGCAGCGCGGCGCCGGCGGAGCTGGACAGGGCGAGCGCGAGGAAGCGTTCCAACCGGCCGAGGTCCAGTTCGACGGCGAGCGAGACGCAGATGGCGATGTGGTCGATGTTGGTGGCCAGCACCTGCCCCTCGGACCGCTGCGAGGAGGTCGAGCGGACGAAGGCGGTACGGCGCGGCAGCAGCGTACGGACGAACCGCGGGTCGCCGTCCGCGTCGAGCGCCGCCCAGTCGCCGGTGCAGACGATCCGCATCGGGTCCCGGGGCACGACGAACGCGGTGTCGGCGCGGACGAGGCCGTCGGCGGTGATGACGTCGCACTGGCCGCGGTCCACCCGCACCACACGCCCGGGGACCAGCCCCTGCCGGGTGTGAGGGGAGAAGGCTGCCGCCCAGTGCTCGTCCCAGCCGTAGGGAGTCAGCGGGTGCGCGGCGGAGGGGTGGGACGAAGCTGCCGGAGAAAGCGGGAAAGACAAGGGAGACCCTTCACAGGGTGGCCCCGGCACGCGCGCTCGGCGCGGAGTGATGAGAAGTGGTCAGCCGGTGGCCACGGGGATGAGGACGATGCTCTTGTGGGCCGTGCCCACCGCGACGACAGTCGTCAATGTCCTCACCTCCTGTTTCCTGCACCTGGTGACCCGCTCACCCTAGACCGGGGCCGGGGAGCGGCGTCAACGGGTTTTCCGGTCGACGGACCCGTTCGCCGGAGTTGCGAGCACCTCTCCCCCGATCGGGTGATACGCGTGCATAGGGGCGGGTCCATGGCCGTTAGGGTGCCGAGCATGACGACACCCCAGACCTCCGCCAACACCTACACACCGGCCCAGTTGGGCACCCAGATCCTGATCGGCTGGAGCGGCCGGCAGCCCGACGCCGACCAGGACACCGCCTTCCTGCTCGCCTATTCGCTGGGTGACGGGCAGGACGGTCCGGAGGTCGGCCGCGAGGCCGTGCGGACCGCTCTGGAGCGGGCGGGGCTGAAGGTCGGCGGCTCGATCCAGGACGCGGCGCAGACGTCGAGCATCCAGGCCAAGCTGCTCGTCCAGGCGGGCCAGGCCGTCCTCACGCTGCCCCACCTCAAGGCGCAGTACCCGGCGCCGGCCGAGTGGCTGGCGGCGGCCCAGGCGCAGGGCCAGGTGTACGGCATGTTCGCGACCGCGCCGTGGCCGGAGGCCGTCCCCGGGCAGCCGGTCAGCGAGGACCAGTTGCGCGCCTTCGCCGCCGACGAGGAGGTCGTCCGCACGGCCGCGCACTGCCTGCTCCCGGTCCGCACCCTGGGCTGATCCGCCGCCGCGTCGCACACGGCGGGACACACAGCGAGGCCCACCACCCCCCGTGGAGTGGTGGGCCTCGTCGTGCGACCGCCGCGGCGGCGCGGGAACGAGGACGGGCGGCCCGGAGGATGACCTCAGGACCGCCCGTGCCGGGTGGGTCAGCTGTTGCCGACGCCGTTGCCCGAGAGAACCGGGATGCCGTCCAGGATGTGCGACAGCGGCTCGTCGCCCTTGGCCTGGGTGGAGTTGTCGGAGCACTGCTGGTTCTGCGGGTTGGACAGGACGTTGACGTCCTGGACCGCGACCGGCACGAGGCCGACGAGCGAACCGACGTTGACCTTGGCCGGCAGGCCGACGCAGAGCTTGTTCAGCGTGCCCTGCACCAGCTGGTTCTGCGGGCTCCAGTCACCCTTGGTCTCGGCGTTGCCGAACTCCTGCTCGGCACCGTTGCCGTTGACCGTGGTGGTGCCACCGTCGTTGCCGATCGCCATGGCCGTGGGAGCCGCGGCTGCGGACAGACCGAGCAGGGACACTGCCACTGCCGCGCCGGCCATCATCTTCTTCATCAAGCTTCACCTTTCGGAGCGTCCCGTTGTGGAACGTACTGATCAACCGACGCGGACCGCGATCGGTTGCGCGGTACCACCCAAATGGGTTCGATCCGGCGCAAGGTCGACGCTTTCTCCTCAGTTCCCGGCGGTCTCGTCCGGGGTGCGGGCGGCGGGGACGAACCCGCCGCTCCGCGGGACGGGTTCCGGGGTCTCCTGCGGGGCGGGGCCGTGGCCTGCCGCTCGCCATTCGGCCACGAGCCGGTCGTAGATCGGCGTGCTGCTCGGTGCGGGCTGCTCTCCGCGGTGCGGGGGCTGACTGCCGTACGGATCCATGAAGAGGCCCTACCCGGGCGGGGCCGGATCGTCTGCCGGGGCTACGGCATCCGGCCCAATCGCCGCACCGCTCGCGCCCGACCGCCCTCCGGCAGGGCGCGGGACGGGCCACCGCACGCCGAAGGGCCAGCCCGTTCCGTCCGGCGAGAGGTCGCCGGACGGAGGGACTGGCCCCCGGTGGTTCTTCGTGGCGTCAGTTGTTGCCGGCGCCGTTGCCCGAGAGGATCGGGATGTCGCCGAGGAGGTGCGACAGGGCCTCGTCACCCTTAGCCTGGGTGGAGTTCTCGGTGCACTGCTGGTTCTGCGGGGAGGACAGGACATTGATGTCCTGGACGGCGACCGGCACGAGGCCGACGAGGGAGCCGACGTTCGCCTTCGCGGGCAGGGCGATGCAGGGCTTGTTCAGCGAGCCCTGGATGAGGGCGAACTGCGGGCTCCAGTCACCGTGGGTGGCGGAGTTGCCGTAGGCCTGCGAGGCGCCGTTGCCGTTGACCGACGTGGTGCCGTTGTCGTTGGCGATGGCCATGGCGGACGGGGCGGCCGCAGCGGAGACACCGACGACCGAGGCAGCGACGGCCGCCGAGGCCATAATCTTCTTGATCATGAAAAGCCCTTCTGGGATGAAACGTGTGCCCGCCTGTCCGGAGCGTTCTGAACAACTCGCTCCGGCGGGATCTGGTTATGCCCGTTCACTCGAACGGTGGCTATTCCTCCGCGCGTTCACGGAAAGGCGATGCCGGAACGGACGGGAATGCGGTGACCGGAGAAAAAGGGCGTCCGGCGAAACCCGGGGGCCGCCGGCGCGGGACGGTCAGCTGCCGAGGGGGACGCCGCCGAGCAGCGGGGCGGCGCCCTCGGCCACGCCGGTGGCTTCACCGGCCAGCTTGCCGACCGTGCCGTCCTTGGAGACGGTCTCGGTGGTCTCGCCGACGGCCTCGACCAGCGGGTCCACCACCTGCGGGGCACTGGCCATGACCTGGTTGAGGCCACGGTCGAGGCTGAAGTTGGGGGCCGTGACGTCAGTGGCGGCGAAGGCGGGGGCGGCCGCGCCGAGGGCGGCCACGGAACCGGCGACGAGCGCGGCGGTCTTCGCGTACTTCACTTCGGAGTTCCCTTCTGCGCGGCGTCTGCTTCGGTCACGTTCCCGTGCCGCACACAAGCTTTCTTTACCTGTGACTTCTGCCGCTTTCCCTCTGAATAACGATCAGTCCGCAATCGGGAAACTGCGCGGGGGCGTTTTTCTGTCGCGTCGGCGGCCGTTCAACGAAAAGGCCCCGGACGGCGATCGCCGTCCGGGGCCGACCGGTCCCGGGCTGGACGCCCGGCCGGTCAGTGACTCACTTGTTGATGCAGGCGTTGCCGAAGGCCGGGTTCAGCAGGCCGATCACGTTGACGGTGTTGCCGCACAGGTTGATCGGAATGTTGACCGGGACCTGGAGGATGTTGCCGGACAGCACGCCCGGGGAGTGCGCGGCGACGGCCTCGGCACCCGAGTCGGCCATGGCCGGAGCGGCGGCGCCCATCGCCATGAGCGTTCCGGCGGCGACGGCGGCAACCTTGGTGTACTTCACTGTGTGTCCCTTTCCTCGGCGGAGTCCGGCGCGGTCACGACGTTCGTGCCGCCCCGAGCCCTGTATGGATCGCTCGTGACTCCGGCGCTGCCCTCCGTGACGACGGACGGCCGGAATCGAAACTGCCCGGGGAGCGGATTCCCGGAGAACCGCCTGAATGACGCGACGTCGATTCGGCGGGTGGTGCGCGGACGCGGCGACCGGAGCCGCCGCGCGTTCTCGCGGAAAGCGGCGGGCCCAGGCCGCTCGGGGGAGGAACGCCGAGGGCCCGGACCCGGGTATGTCAGCCGTGTCAGCTGTTGCCCGCACCGTTGCCCGAGAGGATCGGGATGTCCTCCAGGATGTGCGACAGGGCCTCGTCGCCCTTCGCCTGGGTGGAGTTCTCGGTGCACTGCTGGTTCTGCGGGGAGGACAGGACGTTGATGTCCTGGACCGAGACCGGCACGAGACCGACGAGCGAACCGACGTTGCCCTTGAGCGGGAGGCCGACACAGGGCTTGTTCAGCGAGCCCTGGACCAGGCCGAACTGCGGGCTCCAGTCACCGTGGGTCTCGGCGTTGCCGTAGGACTGCGAAGCGCCGTTTCCGTTGACCGAGGTCGTGCCTCCGTCGTTGCCGATCGCCATGGCCTGCGTCGCGCCGAGACCGAGGACGGAGGCGGCGACAGCGCCCGTAGCCAGAACCTTCTTGATCACGATTAACCCTTCTCGTACTGGTTGCCCCTTGGCGGAGCGCCCTGACCAACTCGGTCCCGGGCGTTTGGTTCCGCCCATTCACCCGAATGCCGGGCACGCGGTGGAGTGGCGGGCTCCGGCTGCCGTGCGGATGCGCACGCGTCGCCCCGAATCCGTTCGCACGACCACGTGTTCGTGTTCGGCGGAATCGTTTTCCCTACCTGGGGAACGGAGGTTGCGGGATACGCACACGCCATCCGTTCGGGTGATTACAAAATTTCCACGCATCGCCAAGTTTCCCCCACAGCCCCCGGTCGTTATGGCATTCGTCCAGCGCGCATGTGTCAGGGAAGGGCAAGTAACAAGTAATGCGACAGGTCTTGAACAAGAGTTTCATCGTCGTGGCGGCCGCCTCCGGCCTCCTCGCCGCGGTCGGCGGCACCGCGCACGCCGACGCGTCGGCCGAGGGTGCCGCCATCGGTTCGCCGGGGGTCGGTTCGGGCAACACCGTTCAGGCGCCGGTGCACGTTCCGGTGAACGTGTGCGGCAACACGGTCAATGTGATCGCCCTGCTGAACCCGGCCTTCGGCAACAAGTGCGTCAACACCGACACGCCGAAGCCCCCGCACCCGCCGACGGACAAGCCCCCGGTCGACAAGCCGCCGGTGGACGAACCGCCGACGGACAAGCCCCCGGTGGACGAGCCCCCCGTGGACGAACCGCCGACGGACGAGCCGCCGGTGGACGAGCCGCCGGTCGATGAGCCCCCGGTGGACGAACCGCCCGTGGACCAGCCCCCGGTCGACGAACCGCCGGTGGACCAGCCGCCCGTGGACCAGCCGCCGGTCGACGAGCCGCCGACCGACACCCCCGGTACGGACACTCCGGGTGGCGGCACCCCCGGGTCCGGCACTCCCGGCTCCCACACCCCGGGTGCGCACCTGGCCGACACCGGTGCCGCCGAGCTGGGTCTGGCCGCCGGTGCCAGCGCCGCGCTGATGCTCGGCGGGGCCGTGCTGATGCGCCGTACCCGTAGCGCGCGGGACTGATACCGCGCCTGCGTGAGAACGAGGTCCGGCCGGACAGCGGGGACTGTCCGGCCGGACCTTTCCGTCTGCCCTGCGCCGGGCGGGCGGCCGCCAACCGTCAGACCGCGACGCGTTCGAAGACCGCGGCGAGACCCTGACCGCCGCCGATGCACAGGGTCTCCAGGCCGTAGCGGGCCTCGCGCCGGTGCAGTTCGCGGGTGAGCGTGGCGAGGATCCGGGCTCCGGTGGCGCCGACCGGGTGGCCGAGCGAGATGCCCGACCCGTTGACGTTGATCCGCTGTTCGTGGTCCTTCTCGCCGAGACCCAGCTCCCTGGTGCAGGCGAGGACCTGGGCGGCGAAGGCCTCGTTCAGCTCGATCAGGTCCAGGTCGGCGAGGGTGAGGCCCGCCCGGTCGAGGGCGGTGCGGGTCGCGGCGACGGGGGCGATGCCCATGGTGGCGGCGGGGACCCCGGCGCGGGCGAAGGAGACCAGGCGGACCAGCGGGGTGAGGCCCAGGCGCTCCGCGGTCGCGGCGCTGGTGACCAGGCAGGCGGCCGCCGCGTCGTTCTGGCCGCTGGCGTTGCCCGCGGTGACGGTGGCGTCCGGGTCGGACGTGGCCATCACCGGGCGGAGGGCGGCGAGTTGTCCGGCCGTCGTGTCGGGGCGGGGATGTTCGTCGGCGGTGACGGTCGTCTCGCCCTTGCGGGTGCGTACGCTCACGGGGACGGTCTCCGCGTCGTAGCGTCCCTCGGCGGCGGCGTGGGCGGCGCGCTGCTGGGAGCGCAGGGCCAGGGCGTCCTGGTCGGCGCGGCTGATGCCGTACTCCCGACGCAGGTTCTCCGCCGTCTCGATCATGCCGCCGGGCACCGGGTGGTTGACGCCGCCCGCCGTGACCCGGCCCCGGGCCAGGGCGTCGTGGAGCTGGAGGCCGGGGCCCTTGATGCCCCAGCGGCCGTCGTGGGTGTAGTAGGGGGCGGCGCTCATGACGTCGATGCCGCCCGCGATGACGACGTCGCTGAACCCGGCGCGGATCTGCATCGCTGCGTCCAGGACCGCCTGGAGTCCCGAGCCGCAGCGGCGGTCGATCTGAGAGCCGGTGACCGTGACGGGGAGTCCGGCGTCCAGGGCCGCGACGCGGCCGACGGCGGGGGCCTCGCTGGTCGGGTAGGCGTGGCCGAGGATCACCTCGTCGACCCGGCCGGGGTCGACGCCGGTGCGGGCGACGACCTCCGCGATGACGCGCGCGGCCAGCGCGGCCGGGGTCTGCTGGGCGAACACCCCGCCGAACCGGCCGATGGGGGTGCGCAGGGGTTCGCAGATGACGACGTCGAGCGGCACGGGCGGCCTTCCTTCGGGGCTACGGGCGGGGCGGGGCGACGGGCGACGGGCGACGGGCGACGGGCGACGGGGTGAGCTTCGCGTCCGGCGACCGGGGCGGTTCCGGGGCGGACGCGCCCGGCACCGGGAGTCCGGGCGTCCCGGTCGCCTCACCGTCCGCCGCGCGTACGGGTGTCGGCAGGGCGTCCCGGGCGACGGGCGGCTCGGTGGGGAGGGCGGCCGACGGGTTGTCGGGGCGTGGGCGGGGAGGTGTGGCCGACAGAGCCGGGGGGTCTCGATGGGACCCTAATCCGGTAGTGGACACCGATCAATGGGCCCTGACACGGTGAGGGCGCGACGATGTCGGTCCGACCGCTTCTCCTCCGTCGAAAGGGCCTTTCCGCCATGCGTATCAGGATCGTCGGAGCCGGGGCCATGGGCCGTGGCATCGCCCAGTGGGCGGCGAGCGCCGGGCACACCGTGGAACTCGCCGACGTACGGCCCGAGGCGGTGTCGGCGGCCCTGGACTTCGTCGCCTCGATGCTGGACCGGGCGGTGGCCAAGGGCCGGACGACCGCGGCCGCCCGGGACGCGGCGGTGGCCCGGCTGGTGCCGCTCGGCGACCCGTGGGCGGCGGGCCCGGACGTGGAACTGGTCATCGAGGCGGTCCGGGAGGATCTGGGGACCAAGGCGGAGGTGTTCGGGAAGCTGGAGCGGGCGCTGCCCGCCTCCGTGCTCTTCGCGACGAACACCTCCTCCCTGTCGGTCACCCGGATCGCGGCGACGCTCCAGGACCCGTCGCGCCTGGCCGGGCTGCACTTCTTCAACCCGGTGCCGCTGATGCGGATCGTGGAGGTGGTGCCGGGGGCGGCGACCCGCCCGGAGATCCCGGCCCTGCTCACCGCGTGGGTGGAGAGCTGCGGGCACCGGGCGGTGACCGTCGCCGACACCCCCGGTTTCCTGGTCAACCACGCCGGGCGGGGGCTGGTGACCGAGGCGCTGGCGCTGCTGGAGGAGTCGGTGGCCGTTCCGGCGGAGATCGACCGGATCGCCCGGGACGTCCTGGGGCTGCGGATGGGCCCCTTCGAGCTGATGGACCTGACCGGACTGGACGTGACGGCTGCGGTCGTCGACGCGATCTGGACGGGCTTCCGCCACGAGGACCGGCTGCGCCCCTCCTTCCTCACCCCGAACCGGGTGGTGGCGGGGCTGCACGGCCGCAAGACGGGCCGGGGCTGGTACGCGTACGGGGACGGGGCGTCCGGCCCCGCGCCGGAAAGCCCGGTCGGTGGGGACGGGGAGCGCCCGGTGTTCCTGGCCTCGGCCGGGCGGGCGGAGACCGCCGGGTACGAGGAGGCGCTGAGCGGTTCGCTGGAGGCGGCGGGGGTCCGCGTCGAGCGGGGCGCGGGGCCGTCGGCTGCGGCCGTGGTGCTGGTGCCGGTGTGGGGGACGACGGTGGCGGCGGCGATCGCGACGGGCGGGCTGCCCCGGGAGCGTACGTTCGGGGTCGAGGTGCTGCCCGCGGCGGGGCGGCGGCGGGTCCTGGCGGTGACGCCCGCCACCGCGCCGGAGGCCGCCCGGGACGCGCGGGCGGTGCTGGCGCGCGGGGCCGGGGAGCCGTACGCGGTGTCGGTGGTGCGGGACACGGCGGGGACGGTGGCGCAGCGGCTGCTGTCCTCCGTGGTCGCGGTCGGCTGTTCGATCGCGGAACGCTCGCTGGCCGCGCCCGCCGACATCGATCTCGCGGTGACCACGGGCCTCGGCTATCCGGCCGGGCCGCTGGCGTGGGGCGAGCGTGTCGGGGCCGTACGGATGCTGGAGCTCCAGCGGGCGCTGCACGCGTCGACCGGCGATCCGCGGTACCGGCCGACGCGCTGGATCACCGAGCGGGCCGCCCTGGGCTTGGCCGTGACCGACCCGGGGACCTCGCCGGAGGACTGCCTGGGGTGAGGGCCGGGGCGGCCGTCTACCAGGCGCCCGAGGGTGGCGGCTGGTCGGTGTCCTTGGGCGGCTTCGCCTCCTGCGGTTCCCTGGGGCCCTTGGGTTCCTTCTCGCGGGTCGCGTGCAGCCGGGACTTCACGTCGTCGGGCGGAAGGAAGCGGGACCAGCGCTCGGGGAACTCGGAGGGCATGTACGCGGGGCCCTCGTCCTCGTCGTCGTCGGTGGCGGCCTCGTAGGCGGAGGCCCGGGAGCGGGCGAGGAGTTCGGCGGCCTGGGCGGCGCGGGCGCGCTCGGTGACCTCGCGGGCGGCGGCGGTGGCGAGCGAGGGCCACACCCGGTCGATGGCCGCGTTGACCGCGGCGCCGACCAGGACAGCGAAGGCGGAGATGCCGATCCAGAGCAGGACGGCGACGGGCGCCGCCAACGAGCCGTAGATCGTCGGCCCTTCGACCGTGTTGGTGAGGTAGATGCGCAGCAGGAAGCTGCCGAGCACCCACATGCCGAGCGCCACCAGCGCCCCGGGCACGTCCTCGATCCAGGGCGACCGCACGGGGACGGACACGTGGTAGAGCGTCGTGAGGAACGCGACGCTGAGCAGGATCACGAGCGGCCAGTACGCCACGGCTATGACCTCGGTGCCCCAGGGCACGAACTCCACGACCCGGTCGGGGCCGACCACCAGCAGCGGCAGCACGACCGCGCCCAGCAGCAGGGCGACGACGTAGAGCAGGAAGGCGAGCAGCCGGGTCTTGACGATGCCGCGGTGGCCGTCGAGGCCGTACATCACGGTGATGGTGTCGATGAAGACGTTCACCGCGCGGGAGCCGGACCACAGGGCGATGGCGAAGCCGATGGAGATGACGTCGGGGCGGGCCCCGGTGGTGACGTCGGCGAGCAGCGGCTTGGCGAAGTCGTTGACGCCGCGTTCGGAGAGCACCGTCTGGGACGCGGAGAGGATGTTGCGCTCGATGGAGGCGACCGTCTCCGTGGTCGTCCACTCGTCGACGTAGCCGAGCAGTCCGATCAGGCCGAGCAGCAGCGGGGGCAGCGAGAGCAGGGTGAAGAACGCCGCCTCGGCCGCGAGGCCCAGGATGCGGTACTCGATGCACGAGTTGACGGTGTCCTTGAGCAACTGCCACGCCATCCGGCGCTTGGAGACGTTGCGGTAGAGCACTCGCGCCCGGTGGAGCCGGCCCGGTGGCCGCTCGGGTGTTTCCTTTGCTGCCTGCACCTCCTTACCGTAACGGCATGGCAGCCACCACCCACACCGTGTCCAACCAGGTTCCGCCCCTGGTCGGCTATGACGTCTTCGCCGCCGACCGGGTCCTCACCGAGGCGGTCGAGCGGCATGTCGACCCGGGTGTCCTGCCCGGGGCGCTGGGCGAACTCGCCGAGCTGGGCCGGTCCGCCGGGTCCGCCCAGGCGCAGGAGTGGGGTGCGCGGGCGAACGCGCATCCGCCGGTTCTGCACACGCACGACCGGTACGGGAACCGGATCGACGAGGTGGAGTTCCATCCGTCCTGGCACCGGCTGCTGGGCCACGCCGTGTCGGCCGGGCTGACGGACGCCTGGGGGCGCCCGGCCGGTCATGTGCGGCGCGCGGCGGGGTTCCTGGTGTGGACGCAGGCCGAGGCGGGGCACGGCTGCCCGCTGTCGATGACGCACGCCGCGGTGCCCGCGCTGCGGACCGATCCGGCGCTGGCCGCCGTCTGGGAGCCGCTGCTGACCTCGTACGTCTACGAGGAGGGGCTGCGGCCCGCCCAGGAGAAGGCCGGGGCGCTCCTCGGGATGGGCATGACGGAGAAGCAGGGCGGCACGGACGTGCGGTCCAACACGACGCGGGCACAGCCGCTGCCGGGCGAGGGCGAGTATCTGCTCACCGGGCACAAGTGGTTCTGTTCGGCGCCGATGTCGGACGGGTTCCTGGTGCTGGCGCGGGCGCCGGGCGGGCTGAGCTGTTTCCTGGTGCCGCGGGTGCTCCCCGACGGAACGCGCAACCCGTTCGCGATCCAGCGGCTGAAGGACAAGCTGGGCAACCGGTCCAACGCCTCCGGCGAGGTCGAGTTCGACGGGACGTGGGCACGCCTCGTCGGCGAGGAGGGGCGGGGGGTGCGGACCATCATCGGGATGGTCGCCGCCACCCGGCTGGACTGCGTGATCGGTTCGGCGGCGCTGATGCGGCAGGCGGTGGCGCAGGCCGTCCACCACAGCACCTACCGCTCGGTGTTCGGCGGGCCGCTGATCGAGAAGCCGCTGATGCGCAACGTGCTGGCCGACCTGGCGCTGGAGTCGGAGGCGGCCACCGTCCTGGCGATGCGGCTGGCGGCGGCCTGCGACACGGACACCGAGGAGGAGCGGGCCTTCCTGCGGCTCGCGGTGCCCGCCGCGAAGTACTGGGTCACCAAGCGGTGCACCGCGGTGGTCGGCGAGGCGCTGGAGTGCCTGGGCGGCAACGGGTACGTGGAGGAGTCGGGGATGCCTCGGCTGCTGCGCGAGGCGCCGCTCAACTCGATCTGGGAGGGCTCCGGCAACGTGCAGGCCCTGGACGTGCTGCGGGCGCTCCAGCGGGAGCCCGGCGCGGTGGAAGCGTTCCTGCGCGAGGTCGGGAAGGGGCGCGGGGCCGACCACCGGCTGGACGCGGCGGTCAAGGACCTGCTGACGGAGCTGGGGGACCTGGAGGGCATCGAGGCGCGGGCCCGGCGGGTGGTGGAGCGCGTCGCGCTGGTGCTCCAGGGTTCGCTGCTGGTGCGCTGGGCGCCGCCGGAGGTGGCGGACGCGTTCTGCGCGTCGCGGCTCGGCGGGGACCGGGGGGCGACGTTCGGCACGTTGCCGCACACGCTGGACCTGGCCTCGGTGGTGGCGCGGGCCCGGCCGGTCGCCGCGTAGACCGGGACGAGCGGCGGGTGGACCGGGACGAGCGGTGGGTCCCTCCCGCGCTCCGGGAGGGACCCACGACGACACCGGCCGGGACGCCGGCTCCCCGGTGCTCAGCTCAGGCGCTTGCGGGCCGCCTCGACGGAGTGCGTGACGCTGTCCACGGTCGCGCCCGCTGCGTTCCCCACCTGGTGGGTGACGGCGTGGGCGCGGTGGCTGAGCGCGTCGGACGCGTGGCTCGCGGTCCGGCGGGTCCGGTACGCGAGCGAGGGCTTGCCGTGGGTGTCGGCCGCGGCGATCAGCAGCCCGCCGAACAGGGACACCTTGGTGAGGATCTCCACGCGCCGCGCCCTGTCCTCCTCGTCCGCCCCGTCCTCGTGGGAGCTCTTCCCGGCGGCCCGGTCCCCGGACGCCGTCAGGGTGGAGGAGACCAGGGTCACCGCGAGGGCAGCGGACGCGAGCCGGGGCGCACGCCCCAGGGCGAGCAGGACTCCGGCGCCGAGCTGGACCGCGCCCTGGAGGCGGGCCAGCTGCGCGGGGTCCTCCGGCAGGAACGGGACCCGCGAGGCGAGTGCGGACGCCTCCCGTTCTCGCCCGGAATCCTCGGGGACGTCGGGGCGGGCGGGCTCGCGGACCGCCGCGAGCCCGTCACGGATGAAGGTGGCGGCCAGCAGGGGCCGGGCAACTCTACGCAGAACAGCCATGCCGGTCCGTTGCCCCGTCTGGTACGGGCCACACCCCCCGGGGACCGGAATGCTCCGGGGGTGTGGCGGCCGATCGGCGGTGTGTGCCGGGGGTGCCCCGCCGGTCGGGCCGGGTCCCGCGGGGGCGGAGGCCGGTGCCGTGCGTCGTCAGGCGGAAGGCCGGGGCGGGGCTGTGGCGAGGGGCGACGACACGGCGAGGTGCGGTGCCGGGGCACGTGGGCCCGGCATGATCGACAGGACATCCCCCAGGTGTCGACCGGTGAAGCGTGGGAACTCGTGATCCGTCGTGCCGTCGGGGGCGTTCGGAAGGGACGTCCGGCGGCGGCGTCGGCGGAGAGATGAGGAGGACGCTGTGGGAGCTGGTCCGGTGCGTTGGGTGGGTGCGGCGACCGCCGCCTACGGAGTGGGGGTTCTGGTGCGCCCGGCGCTGATGGCCCGTCCGTGCGGCCTGGACGAGGAGGACGGGTCCGTACCCGTTCCGACCGCGCTGCTGATCCGCGCCTTGGGCGTCCGGGACGCGGCGATCGGCCTCGCCATGCTGATCGCCAAGGACGGCTCCGCGCTGCGGGCCGCGACCGCGTGCCGGGTCGCGGCCGACCTCGGCGACGCGGTGCTCTTCGGTACGCAGCTGCCCGATCCGGCCGCGCGCCGCAAGGCCGCCGCGGTCGCGGGAGGCTGGGGAGCGCTGTGCGCGGCGGCGGGCCTGGCGTCCAGGAACGTCCGGTAGGCGGGCGCGGGCCGACGGCGAACCCGCCGGGCGGTCGCGGGCCGGTGACCCCCTCGGGTGTCGCGCGCACGCGACCGCCCCCCGCGGCGCGCGGCGGGGGCCGCTTCCGGGCTGACGTCGGACGGGAACCGATGCGGTGGACGGGAGACGCTCCTGGTGGGCTTCCCCGGAATGTCTCCGGAGCGGCCACATCCCATCTGTGTGAATGTTTAATTAACGCTTTTCATATTTCCCTGGAAAGGCCCTTCCTATTTCACGAAGGGCGCCGTACCGGCTCTCCCTCCGAGCCCTGTAGGTTTACCGGGAAGATATTCGCGTCGCCGTACGGAGAAGTGCCATGAAGGCTCTCATCGGGACCTCGACAGCAGTTCCGCAAGCGGAAAATGATTTTCCAACCGGCCAGGAACGGCTTCCCTCCCCGCCGCAGGACTCCCGGGAGATCAGCCGCCTGCTCTTCGAACAGCTCGCCGAACTGGAGGAGGGCACAGCCGCATTCCAGTACGCCCGTAACACGCTGGTCGAGACATACATGAATCTGGTGAGGTTCGCGGCCAAGCGGTATCGCGCACAGCACCACGGGCAGTTCGAGGACATCCTGCAAGTCGGCACCATCGGTCTCATCAAGGCCATCGAACGCTTCGAGCTCTCCCGCGAGGTGGACTTCCCCGCCTTCGCCCTCCCCTACATCAGCGGGGAGATCAAACGCTTCTTCCGCGACACCACCTGGTCCGTCCAAGTGCCCAGGCGGCTCAAGGAGTTGCGGTCCTCGGTCCGGGCGGCGCACGAGGATCTGGAGGCGTACCTGGACCGCGCCCCCACCCGTTCGGAACTGGCCCTCCGTCTCGGCCTGCCCGAGGACGAGGTGGCGGAGGCGCAGATCGCGGCGAACGGTCACACGGCGGGCTCCCTGGACACTCCCCTGGGCGGAAGCGGCTCCGGCACCGGGGGGACGACGCTGAGCTGGGCCGAGATGCTCGGGGACCAGGACCGCAGATTGCAGCACGTGGAGAACCTGCACGCGCTGACGCCTCTGCTGGCCGCGCTCGACGACCGCCAGCGCACCGTCCTGCGGCTGCGCTACGGCCAGGAGCTGACGCAGGCGGAGATCGGCGCGCACCTCGGCGTCTCGCAGATGCACGTCTCCCGCATCCTCAAGAACACCCTGGCGCAACTGCGGGCCGGGATGCTCAGCTGACCCGCGCGGTTCCCGCCGGAGGCGACAGAGGGTGGTGCCGCGCCGACACGGCACCACCCTCCACGCTTCTGCACCACCGCCCGGCCGGAACAGGCCCGGCCCACGGTGTACCCCCAACTCTCGTACGGTCGCGCGGCGCGACACCAGAGTTGCAAAGGGTTGCAACCATTGTGTGAACTGCCGTTGTGTGGACGGGGTGGGAAGCGTTCGGGGAGAACGGGGGACCATGACCGAGACAGGTTCTGCCGGGGTGGTGCGGGTGTCCGGCGAGGGGTCCGGCCGGGGGGCGGCACGGCTGCTCCACCGGGCCCGGGAGGCCCGGCTCTCGGGTGAGCGCGGCGGCGTCGCACCCCGCGCGGAGATCGAAGCCTCCTGGGACCGCGCGGTGCGTAGCGGCATCGATCCGGAGCAGTCCCCGGGGAGCGGACTGCTGGAGGCGGACGAGATCGAGCACCGGCGGCGCGGTTCGGCGCTCGGTGAGCTGATGCCGCTGCTGCGGTCGGGGCTCGCCTCGATCGCGGACGCCGCGCAGCAGATCATGGTGGTCAGCGACACCGAGGGCCGGGTGCTGTGGCGGCAGGGCAACCCCGGGGTGCTGCGCCGGGCGCACGACATCTGCCTGGAGGAGGGCGCCGCCTGGGCGGAGGCGGCGACCGGGACGAACGCGATAGGGACGGCGCTGGCGGCCCGGGTCCCCGTCCAGGTGCACGCGGCCGAGCACTTCATCCGGGCGCTGCACAGCTGGACCTGCGCGGCGGCCCCGGTCCGCGATCCGCGCGACGGGCAGCTGATCGGGATCGTGGACATCAGCGGCCCGGCGGCCACGTTCCACCCGGCGACGCTGGCCCTGGTCGACTCGGTGGCGCGGCTCGCCGAGGCCGAGCTGCGCACCCGGCACCTGGTGGAGATCGAGCGGCTGCGGGCGGTGGCCGCGCCGATCCTGTGCCGGATCAGCGGGCGGGCGCTGGCGGTGGACACCCACGGGCGGCTGGCGGCGGTGACCGGGATGCCTCCGGTGGACCGGCTGCCGCTGCCGAAGTCGTTGCGGGCGGGCCGGGTGTGGTTCCCCTCGCTCGGGATGTGCCGGGTGGAGCCGCTGCCGGGGGGCTGGCTCGTACAGGTGGACGAGAGCGGCGGGACGGAGGGGCCGCCGCGCCGGGTGGTGCTGGACCTGAGCAGGCCCCGGGCGCTGGCGGTGCATCTGACCGGTCCGCTGGGCAGCAGCACCCAGCGGCTATCGCCGCGCCACGCCGAGCTGCTGTACGCGCTGTTCGTGCACCGGGAGGGGCGGACGGCGTCCGAGCTGGCGCGGGACATCTTCGGGGACGCGACCAGGACGGTGACGGTCCGGGCCGAGATATCCCGGCTGCGGCGGCATCTGGCGGAGGTGCTGGCGCACCGCCCGTACCGCTTCGGGGACGGTGTGCGGGTGGAGGTGGTCCGTCCCGAGCACCCGGGCGATCTGCTGCCGCACTCCACGGCGCCGGTGGTGACGGGGGCGCGGGGGAGGCCGGGGAGCGGCTGAGGCGGGGGCCGCCGGGCGGACGGGCGCGCAGGCGTGGTTCGCTGGCCGTCATGAGCGACGTCCCGCAGGCCACAGCGCCGACCACCGAGGTGACCACCTGGTCCCTGGAGCAGACCTCCGCTACCGATCTGCGGCCCGCGGCCGTACCGGAGGGCGATGTGCGGATCGTCCGGTCCGAGGTGCCGCTGCCGGAGTTCAGCCGCTTCCTGTACGCGGCCGTGGGCGGTGACATCCGGTGGACGGACCGGCTGGGGATGACCTACGCGCAGTGGCGGGAGTTTCTGGAGCGGCCCGGGACGGAGACCTGGGTGGCGTACGTGAACGGGACGCCGGCCGGGTACGTCGAGCTGGAGGCGCAAGACGGGGGCGCGGTCGAGATCCTCTACTTCGGTCTGGTCCCGGCCTTCCGGGGGCGGCGGATCGGCGGTCACCTCCTGTCGTACGGGACGGCGCGCGCCTGGGACCTGGCGGAGCGGTGGCCGCAGCGGCCCCGGACGGAGCGGGTGTGGCTGCACACCTGTTCCAAGGACGGGCCGTACGCGATGGACAACTACCTGCGGCGCGGCTTCCGGCTCTTCGACACGAGGACCGAGGTGGAACCGGTCTTGGCGACTCCGGGCCCGTGGCCGGGGGCGTACGGCCCCTGAGCCGCTCCCATGGCGTCCTGCGGCGCCGGGGAACCGGCCCCCGGGGCGCGCTCTGTGACCGGAACCACAGTTTCCCACGATGCGAGACCAACGCGTCCACATAATGGATAGTGGTGGACTGCCCCGAAGTGCGCGTGACACGCTTCCGTCATGTCCGGAACTGGAATCGCCTTGGTGAGTCGACGTCACGTCGACCTCGGCCGCATGTCCAGCGCCATCTGTCCGGCGGGCTGACAGCACCAGCACCGCCGCGTTCACCTCTCCTCTGAACCGCCCCGCGCACCGCCGCGCCTCAGCGCGAGTGCGCCGCTCAGAGCCGCCCTCCCGCAGTCCCGAAGGACGTATCGCCATGGCCGCAACCCCGCATCAGCCTGCGACCGCCACGCCCCGCCGCAAGGCCGGACGACACCGTGGCGAGGGTCAGTGGGCCGTGGGCCACCACACGCCGCTGAACGGGAACGAGCAGTTCAAGAAGGACGACGACGGTCTCAACGTACGGACACGTATTGAGACGATCTACTCCAAGCGCGGCTTCGACTCCATCGACCCGAACGACCTGCGCGGCCGTATGCGCTGGTGGGGGCTGTACACCCAGCGCAAGCCCGGCATCGACGGCGGCAAGACGGCCGTACTGGAGCCGGAGGAGCTGGACGACAAGTACTTCATGCTGCGCGTCCGGATCGACGGCGGCCGGCTGACCACCCAGCAGCTGCGGGTGATCGGGGAGGTCTCCCAGGAGTTCGCGCGCGGCACCGCCGACCTCACCGACCGGCAGAACGTGCAGTACCACTGGATCCGGATCGAGGACGTGCCGGAGATCTGGCGGCGGCTGGAAGGGGTGGGCCTCTCCACCACCGAGGCCTGCGGTGACACGCCCCGCGTGATCCTCGGCTCCCCCGTCGCGGGCATCGCCGAGAACGAGATCATCGACGGCACCCCCGCGATCGAGGAGATCCAGCGCCGGTTCATCGGCAACCCCGACTTCTCCAACCTCCCCCGCAAGTTCAAGTCCGCCGTCTCCGGCTCCCCGCAGCTGGACGTGGCGCACGAGATCAACGACATCGCGTTCGTCGGCGTGAACCACCCCGAGCACGGCCCCGGCTTCGACCTCTGGGTCGGCGGCGGTCTCTCCACCAACCCCAAGCTCGGGGTGCGGCTCGGCGCCTGGGTGCCGCTGGACGAGGTGGCCGACGTCTACGGCGGGGTCATCGGGATCTTCCGCGACTACGGCTACCGGCGGCTGCGCACCCGGGCCCGGCTGAAGTTCCTGGTCGCGGACTGGGGCGCGGAGAAGTTCCGCCAGGTCCTGGAGGACGAGTACCTGAAGCGCACGCTGGTCGACGGCCCCGTGCCCGAGCAGCCCGCCCAGACCTGGCGCGACCACCTCGGAGTCCACCGGCAGAAGGACGGCCGCTTCTACGTCGGCTTCGCCGCGCGGGTGGGCCGGGTCGACGGGACGACGCTCAGCAAGATCGCCGACCTCGCGGACCAGCACGGCTCGGGCCGGGTGCGGACCACCGCCGAGCAGAAGATGATCGTGCTGGACGTGGCCGAGGAGCAGGTGGAGTCGCTGGTCGCCGGATTGGAGGCGCTCGACCTGCGGGTCACGCCCTCTCCGTTCCGGCGGGGCACGATGGCCTGCACCGGCATCGAGTTCTGCAAGCTGGCGATCGTCGAGACCAAGGCGCGCGGCGCCTCCCTCATCGACGAACTGGAGCGCCGCATCCCGGAGTTCGACCACCCGATCACCATCAACATCAACGGCTGCCCCAACGCCTGCGCCCGCATCCAGGTCGCGGACATCGGTCTCAAGGGCCAGTTGATGCTGGACGAGAACGGCGAGCAGGTCGAGGGCTACCAGGTGCACCTGGGGGGTGCGCTCGGGCTGGAGGCCGGGTTCGGCCGCAAGGTCCGCGGTCTGAAGGTGACATCGGCCGAACTGCCGGACTACGTCGAGCGGGTGCTCGGCCGGTTCCAGGAGGAGCGCGAGGACGGCGAGCGCTTCGCGACCTGGGCGGCGCGCGCCAGTGCGGAGTCCCTGTCATGAGCGAGCGAGCCGCCCCGTTCTACTGCCCGTACTGCGGCGACGAGGACCTGCGCCCCAACGAGACCGGTCACGGCGCCTGGGAATGCGCCTCCTGCAACCGCGCCTTCCAGCTGAAGTTCCTGGGCCTGCTGACCCGAAGCGTTCAGCGCGACAGCGGTGGAGGGGACCGGATATGACGGACACTCTGATCAACGGTGAGCTGCACGACCAGGAGCTCCGGGAACTCGCCGAGCGGGCGGGCCGGGAGCTGGAGGACGCCTCCGCGCAGGACATCCTGACGTGGGCGGCCCAGACCTTCGGACCTCGCTTCTGCGTCACCTCCTCGATGGAGGACGCCGTCGTCGCGCACCTGGCCTCGCGGGTGCTGCCGGGCGTCGACGTGGTCTTCCTGGACACCGGTTACCACTTCCCCGAGACCCTCGGCACCAGGGACGCGGTGGACGCGGTGATGGACGTCAACGTCATCACGATCACCCCGCGCCGGAGTGTGGCCGAGCAGGACGCGGAGTACGGCGCGAAGCTGCACGACCGCGACCCCGACCTGTGCTGCGCGCTGCGCAAGGTCAAGCCGCTGGAGGACGGCCTGCGCGCGTACGCCGCGTGGGCGACCGGGCTGCGCCGGGACGAGTCCCCCACCCGGGCGGACACCCCGGTCGTCGGGTGGGACGCCAGGCGCCGCAAGGTGAAGGTCTCCCCCATCGCCCGCTGGACCCAGGACGACGTGGACGCCTACGTCGCCGAGCACGGGGTCCTCACCAACCCGCTGCTGATGGACGGTTACGCCTCCGTGGGCTGCGCGCCGTGCACCCGCCGGGTGCTGGAGGGCGAGGACGCGCGGGCCGGCCGCTGGGCCGGGCGGGGCAAGACCGAGTGCGGGCTGCACGGCTGATGACGACTGATCAGGAGACCTCGATGAGCGTGACGGAGACGGGAGCCACGGTCTGGCTGACCGGTCTGCCGAGCGCGGGCAAGACCACCATCGCCTACGAGCTGGCGGGCCGGCTGCGGACCGAGGGCCACCGGGTGGAGGTGCTCGACGGCGACGAGATCCGCGAGTTCCTCTCCGCGGGCCTCGGCTTCTCCCGCGAGGACCGCCACACCAACGTGGCCCGCATCGGCTTCGTCGCCGAACTCCTCGCGGCCAACGGCGTGAAGGTGCTGGTCCCCGTCATCGCCCCGTTCGCCGACAGCCGCGAGGCAGTCCGCAAGCGGCACGCCGCCGAGTCCACCACCTACCTGGAGGTGCACGTCGCGACGCCCGTCGAGGTGTGCTCCGTACGCGATGTGAAGGGGCTGTACGCCCGGCAGGCGGCGGGCGAGATCAGCGGGCTGACCGGGGTCGACGACCCCTACGAGGCGCCCGAATCGCCCGATCTGCGCATCGAGTCGCACCAGCAGACCGTGCAGGAGTCAGCGGCGGCGCTCCACGCGCTGCTCACCGAGAGGGGCCTGGCGTGAGTGCCGTCACCACCACCGTGTCCGAGGACACCGCGCACCCGTACGCGCTCAGCCACCTGGACTCCCTGGAGTCCGAGGCGGTCCACATCTTCCGTGAGGTGGCGGGTGAGTTCGAGCGGCCGGTGATCCTGTTCTCCGGCGGCAAGGACTCCATCGTGATGCTGCACCTGGCGCTGAAGGCGTTCGCGCCCGCGCCGGTGCCGTTCGCGCTGCTGCACGTGGACACCGGGCACAACTTCCCCGAGGTCCTGGACTACCGCGACCGCACCGTCGGCAGGCACGGGCTGCGGCTGCACGTCGCCTCCGTCCAGGAGTACATCGACGCCGGGAAGCTCCGCGAGCGCCCCGACGGCACCCGCAACCCGCTCCAGACCGTCCCGCTCACCGAGGCCATCCAGCGACACCGCTTCGACGCCGTCTTCGGAGGGGGGCGGCGCGACGAGGAGAAGGCGCGCGCCAAGGAGCGGGTGTTCTCGCTGCGCGACGAGTTCTCCCAGTGGGACCCGCGCCGCCAGCGGCCCGAGCTGTGGCAGCTGTACAACGGGCGGCACGCACCCGGTGAGCACGTACGGGTCTTCCCGATCTCCAACTGGACCGAGCTGGACGTCTGGCAGTACATCGAGCGTGAGGGGATCGAGCTGCCGGAGATCTACTTCGCCCATGAGCGCGAGGTGTTCAACCGCAACGGCATGTGGCTGACGGCCGGTCACTGGGGCGGCCCCAAGGAGCACGAGCCCACCGAGACCCGGCTGGTGCGCTACCGCACGGTCGGTGACATGTCCTGCACCGGCGCCGTCGACTCCGACGCCACCACGCTGGACGCCGTGATCACCGAGATCGCCGCCTCCCGGCTCACCGAGCGGGGCGCGACCCGCGCGGACGACAAGATGTCCGAGGCCGCGATGGAGGACCGCAAGCGCGAGGGGTACTTCTGAGGGCCTCTCGTGTGGACCAGGCCGGGCTCGCGTCCCCTGGTGCCGCACCTCCGCCGCGTTGTCGTCACTCACCACGGCTCCGCCATGAGTCCCCCTCCGCCTTGCGATGCACGGCACCGGACCCCGCTCCCTGATCCGGCCTGATCCACACGAGAGGCCCCCATGACCACACCCGCCCTGTCGGCCGAGCAGCTGTCGGCCACCACCCTGCTGCGCTTCGCCACCGCCGGGTCCGTCGACGACGGCAAGTCCACCCTCGTGGGACGTCTGCTGCACGACTCCAAGTCGGTCCTCACCGACCAGCTGGAGGCCGTCGAGCAGGTGTCCCTCAGCCGTGGCCAGGAGGCACCGGACCTGGCGCTGCTCACCGACGGGCTGCGCGCCGAGCGCGAGCAGGGCATCACCATCGACGTCGCCTACCGCTACTTCGCCACCGCCCGGCGCCGCTTCATCCTCGCGGACACGCCGGGGCACGTGCAGTACACCCGGAACATGGTGACCGGGGCCTCCACCGCCGAGCTGGCCGTGGTGCTGGTCGACGCGCGCAACGGGGTCGTCGAGCAGACCCGCCGGCACGCCGCCGTCGCCGCGCTGCTGCGGGTGCCCCATGTGGTGCTGGCCGTCAACAAGATGGACCTGGTGGACTACGCGGAGCCCGTGTTCGCCGCCATCGCCGAGGAGTTCACCGCGTACGCCGCGTCCCTGGGCGTCCCGGAGATCACCGCCGTCCCGATCTCGGCCCTGGCCGGGGACAACGTGGTGGAGCCGTCCGCGCACATGGACTGGTACGGCGGGCCGACCGTCCTGGAGCACCTGGAGACGGTCCCGGTCAGCCACGACCTCACCGCCTGCCACGCGCGTTTCCCCGTGCAGTACGTGATCCGCCCGCAGAGCGCCGAGCACCCCGACTACCGGGGGTACGCCGGTCAGATCGCCGCCGGGGTGTTCCGGGTCGGCGACGCCGTCTCCGTGCTCCCCTCGGGGCGCGGGACCACGATCACCGGCATCGACGCGCTCGGGGAGAGTGTCGGCGTCGCCTGGGCCCCGCAGTCGGTGACGCTGCGGCTGGCCGACGACATCGACATCTCGCGCGGCGACCTCATCGCCCCCGCCGACGACGCCCCGGCCACCACCCAGGACGTCGAGGCGACCGTCTGCCATGTGGCCGACCAGCCGCTCTCGGTGGGCCAGCGGGTGCTGCTCAAGCACACCACCCGCACGGTCAAGGCCATCGTCAGGGACATCCCGTCCCGGCTGACCCTGGACGACCTCTCCCAGCACCCGGCCCCCGGGCAGCTGGTCGCCAACGACATCGGGCGGGTCGTCGTACGGACCGCCGAACCGCTCGCGCTCGACGCGTACGCCGACTCCCGGCGCACCGGATCGTTCCTGCTGATCGATCCGGCGGACGGGACGACGCTGAGCGCCGGGATGGCGGGCGCCGCGTTCGCCGCCGCCCCGGAGCCGGTCGTGGGCGACGACGACGCCGAGTGGGACTTCTGATGAGCGGCGACTTCTACTCGACCTTCGCCAAGGAGGGCGGCCGGGTCGGCAGCGGCGCCCTCGGGAGCGGCCAGGGCGGGGTCGGGCGATGTGCGCGATGACGTACGCGCACCGCTCGCGCGCCCTGGACCCCCCGCACCCGTACCGCCGAAGACCTGCCGACCTCCCGGCCACGCCCCCCTGAACAGACAGCGGGACGTGCGCACCGGGCCTACGAGAGGAAAGCCTCCCGTGCCTGCCCCCCGTTCCACCGTCCGCCGCGGCCTCGTCGCCGTCGCCGCCCTGCCCCTGCTCGCCCTGACCGCCACCGCCTGCGGCTACGGCTCCGAGAGCACGGACGACGGCGGGAAGAAGGCGAACGTCTCCGCCGGAGGGAAGAAGCTCTCCACGGACACCGTGAAGATCGGCTACTTCCCGAACCTCACGCACGCCACCGCCCTGGTCGGCATCCAGGAAGGCACCATCCAGAAGGAGCTGGGCGGCACGAAGGTCCGGTCCACGACCTTCAACGCGGGTCCCTCCGAGATCGAGGCGCTGAACGCCGGGTCCATCGACATCGGCTTCATCGGCCCCTCCCCCGCCATCAACGCCTACGTCAAGTCGCAGGGCAAGGGGCTGCGGATCGTGGCGGGTTCGGCCTCGGGCGGGGTGAAGCTGGTCGTCAACCCGGAGAAGATCAAGACCCTGGACGACCTCAAGGGCAAGAAGATCGCGACCCCGCAGATCGGCAACACCCAGGACGTGGCCTTCCTCAACTGGATCTCCGAGAAGGGCTGGAAGGTCGACCCGCAGAGCGGCAAGGGCGACGTCTCCGTGGTCCGCTCGGACAACAAGGTGACACCCGACGCCTACAAGTCCGGTTCGCTGGACGGGGCGTGGGTCCCCGAGCCGACCGCCTCCAAGCTGGTCTCCGAGGGCGCGAAGGTGCTCCTGGACGAGAAGGACCTGTGGCCGGACAAGAAGTTCGTGATCACCCACATCATCGTGTCGCAGAAGTTCCTCGACGCGCACCCCGACGTCGTCGAGGCGGTGGTCCGCGGGTCGGTGTCCACCAACAAGTGGATCAAGGACAACCCCGAGGAGGCGAAGGCCTCCGCCAACAAGGCGCTGGAGAAGCTCAGCGGCAAGCCGCTGCCCCAGGAGATCCTCGACCCGGCGTGGGAGTCCATCGAGATCACCGACGACCCGCTGGCGGAGACCCTCAGGACGCAGGCGGGCTACTCGGTGAAGGCCGGTCTGCTGGAGGACCCGAAGCTGGAGGGCATCTACGACCTGGGGCCGCTGAACAAGATCCTCAAGGCCGAGGGCCGTCCCGAGGTCGCCGACGCCGGTCTCGGCGTCCAGTAGTCCACCCGTAACGGACCCAAGGATCCCCAGGAGGTGACGGTCATGGCGACCACCACGCTCACCCAGGCCGAGGACAGCACGGCGGTCGAGCACGCCGCACGTCTCGCGCACGTCTCGAAGTCCTTCGCCGGGCCCACCGGGCCCCAGCTCGTGCTGGACGACATCACCCTCGATGTCGCCCCGGGCGAGTTCGTCACCCTCCTGGGAGCCTCCGGGTGCGGCAAGTCGACGCTGCTCAACCTGGTGGCCGGACTGGACCGCCCGTCCGCGGGGTCGATCGAGACCCCCGGCGGGCGGCCCGCCCTGATGTTCCAGGAGCACGCCCTCTTCCCGTGGCTGACCGCGGGGAAGAACGTCGAACTGGCCCTGCGGCTGCGCGGGGTGGCCAAGTCCGAACGCCGGCCCGAGGCGGAGCGGCTGCTCGAACTCGTCCGGCTCGGCGGCGCGTACGGCAAGCGGGTGCACGAACTCTCCGGCGGTATGCGCCAGCGGGTGGCGATGGCCCGCGCGCTCGCCCAGGACAGCCAACTGCTGCTGATGGACGAGCCGTTCGCGGCGCTCGACGCCATCACCCGTGATGTGCTGCACGACGAGCTGACCCGGATCTGGCGGGAGACGAACGCCTCGGTCCTCTTCGTCACCCACAACGTCCGCGAGGCGGTACGGCTCGCGCAGCGCGTCGTGCTGCTGTCGTCCCGGCCGGGACGGATCGCCCGTGAGTGGACGGTCGACATCGAGCAGCCGCGCCGGATCGAGGACACGGCGGTGGCGGAGCTGTCCGTCGAGATCACCGAAGAACTGCGTGGGGAGATCCGCCGCCATGGCCAGCACTGACACCACGTCCGACCGGAAGCGGCCGGACGGCCCGGCCGGCGCCCCGGGCGCGAAGCCCGACGACCTGGCCGGCCTGGAGGCGGGGCTCGACGCCCTGGACGCGGTGCAGGTCCGCCGCACCCCGGTCGGCGAGGTCCTGCGGAACAAGGTGCTCCCGCCGGTGGTGGCGGTGGCCCTGGTCCTGATCGTCTGGGAGCTGCTGGTCCGCGCACAGGTCACCGAGGTCTACAAGCTGCCGCCGCCGTCCGCGGTGTGGGACAGCGCCCGGGAGATGTGGCTGAGGGGGACGCTCCTGGAGGTCATCTGGACCAGCGTCTCGCGCGGCCTGTTCGGCTTCCTCCTGGCGGTGGCGATCGGTACGCCGCTGGGGCTGCTGGTCGCCCGGGTGAAGCTGGTCCGGGCGGCGATCGGCCCGATCCTGGCCGGGCTCCAGTCGCTGCCCTCCGTGGCGTGGGTGGCCCCGGCGGTGATCTGGCTCGGGCTGAACGACCAGATGATGTACGCGGTGATCCTGCTGGGCGCGGTACCCTCGATCGCCAACGGGCTGGTCTCCGGCGTCGACCAGGTGCCGCCGCTGTTCCTGCGGGCGGGCCGCACGCTGGGGGCGACCGGGATACGCGGGACGGTCCACATCGTCCTCCCGGCCGCGCTGCCCGGCTATCTGGCGGGCCTCAAGCAGGGCTGGGCGTTCTCCTGGCGCTCGCTGATGGCCGCCGAGATCATCGCCTCCTCACCCGAACTGGGTCTGGGGCTCGGCCAGTTGCTGGAGAACGGGCGCAGCAACTTCGACATGCCCGGGGTCTTCCTCTCCATCCTGCTCATCCTGTTCGTCGGCATCGCGATCGACCTGCTGATCTTCAGTCCGCTGGAGCGGTGGGTGCTGCGCAGCCGCGGTCTCCTCGTCAAGAACTGAGCTGTCCCATGGCACATCCCGTCCTTCTCGTCATCGCCCACGGCAGCCGCGACCCGCGCCATGCCGCGACCGTGCACGCGCTCACCGAGCGGGTCCGGGCCGCACGGCCGGGGCTCCGGGTGGAGACGGGGTTCCTGGAGTTCAACGCCCCGTCCGTCCCGCGGGTGCTGGAGCGGCTGGCCGCGGAGGGGGTGGGCGAGGTCGTCGCCCTCCCGCTGCTGCTCACCCGGGCGTTCCACGCCAAGACGGACATCCCCTCGGTGCTGCGCGAGGCCCGCGCCCGGCTGCCCCGCCCGCACATCCGCCAGGCCGACGTCCTCGGCCCGTCCCCGCTGCTCGACGCCACCTTGGAGCGGCGGCTGCGCGAGGCCGGGGCGCGCTCCGGCGACCTGCCCCGGACGGGGCTGGTGCTGGCCTCGGCGGGGTCCACGGACCCGGAGGCGATCGCGGTGATCGCTGACATGGCGCGGGAGCTGCGGCACACCGGTTGGTGCGCCGTGCGGCCCGCGGTCGCCTCCGCCGTACGTCCCGGCGGCTTCCCCTCGACCGAGGACGCGGTACGGGCCCTGCGCGCCGAGGGTGTCGAGCGGATCGCGGTGGCCCCGTACGTCATCGCCCCCGGCCGCCTGCCCGACCGCATCGCGGCGGGCGCCGAGGCGGCGGGCGCGGACGTCCTGGCCGGTGTCCTGGGCCCCGCCCCGGAGCTGGCCCGGCTGCTGTTGCGGCGGTACGACGAGGCGCGGGCGCCGGTGGGGGCGTCGCTGTCGGCGTGAGCCCGCCCGGCCCGCGGCCGGTCAGGCGTGCGGGGCCGTGCGGCTGCCGGACCAGGCGCGCCACAGCGCCGCGTAGGGCCCGCCCGCGTCCCGCAGTTTCTCGTGCGGTCCGCTCTCGACGACCCGGCCCGCCTCCAGCACGACGATCCGGTCGGCGGCGACGGCCTGGGTGAGGCGGTGGGCGACGACCAGGGCGGTACGGCCGGACAGGGCGGCCCCGGCGGAACGTTCCAGCACCCGGGCGCCCGCGCTGCCCGCCTCCGCGGTGGCCTCGTCGAGGACGGCGAGGGCGGGGTCGGCCAGGACGAGCCGGGCGAGGGCCAGTTGCTGGGCGCGGGCGGGGTCGAGGCGGTGGCCGCCCTCGCCGACGACGGTGGCCAGTCCCTCGGGCAGCGCCTCGGCCCAGTCCAGGGCGTGCACGGTGGCCAGGGCCGTGCGCAGGTCGGCGTCGGTGGCATCGGGGCGGGCGAGCCGGAGGTCCTCGGCGAGGGTGCCGGTGAAGACGTGGACCTCCTGGGTGACCAGGACGACGGACGACGCTCCGGCGGGTGCGGTGACCGCGCCGGTGGTGGGCCGCTGGACGCCCGCGACGATCCGGGCGAGCGTGGACTTCCCGGCCCCGCTGGTGCCGACCAGGGCCACGTGTTCGCCGGGCTCCAGGGTGAGGGAGACGTCGTGCAGGACGGGCCGCCCCGGTCCGTAGGCGTGCCCGATCCCGCTGACGGTGACGGCGCCCGCCCCGGGGCCGGTGCGCTGGTGCGGTACGGCGGCGGGCGCGGCGGCCTCGTGGCGGTCGGCGGCTTGGTGGCGGTCGTCAGCCTCGTGGGGGTCGGCGGCTTCGTGGAGGTCGGTGACGCCGACCAGGCGGGCGAGTCCGGCGGCCGCGGACTGGGCGTCGTCCAGCAGCACCAGGGCGGCGTTGACCGGACCGAACAGGCTGTGGAAGTAGAGCGCCGCGGCGGTGGCCGTGCCGATCGACACCGCCCCGTCGCGCACCAGCAGGAAGCCGGTGACCAGGACGGCGGCCAGTCCGATGTACTCGGCGATGTGGAGGCGGCCGTAGAAGCCCAGCACCAGGTTGACGCTGCGCATGGTCAGCCCGACGGCCGCGCGGGAGCGGCTCGCGGCCCGCTCGGTGTGCTGCTCGCCCAGCAGATGGCCGCGCACGGTCACGGCTCCGCCGATGGTCTCCAGGAGCTGTTGCTGCTGGGCCCCGTTGGCGACCCGCTGGTCCGCGTAGAGGGTCAGGGCGCGGCGTACGTACCAGCGCGCGGTGAGCAGCTGGACCGGGACGGCGAGGAGCGCGGCGAGCAGGAACCGTACGTCCAGCAGGGCGAGCGCGCCGAGGGTGAGGACGATGGCGAGGAGCGAGCGGGCCATCTCGGGCAGCGCGGAGCGCACGGCCTCCGCGACCCGGGCGACGTCCCCGGTGACACGGGCGGTGAGGTCTCCGGCCCCGGCCCGCTCCAGCCGGTCGGCGGGGAGGTTCAGGGCGCGCTCGACGAACCGCTCGCGCAGCCGGGCCAGGACGCTCTCGCCGAGCCGGGCGATCCGGGTCAGCCCGACCGTGGTGGTGAGGCCCTGCACGGCGGCGACCGCGACGAGCAGGACGACGGGCAGGGTCAGGTCCCCGGCGGGGCGGCCGTCGGCGACGGTGTCCACGATCCGGCCCAGCAGCGGCTGGACCAGGAGGCCGACGGCGGTGGCCGCGACCAGGACGCCGATCCCGGTGAGGGCGAGGCCCCGGTCGGGCCGGATCAGCGCGCGCAAAGCGGCCCGGGTGCGGGCGGGCGTGGCGGTGGGCAGCAGCTCCCTGCCGTCGTCGCGGGCCGAGCCCGGTGTGCCGGATGCCGTGGTCATGTGAGCACCGCCGAGCGGTAGACGGGATGGTCGCGTACGAGGTCCTCGTGCGGGGCCTCGGCGGTGATCGTGCCGCCGTCGACGAGGACGACCCGGTCGGCGGCGGCGAGCAGCGCCGGGCTGCTGGTGACCAGGACGGTGGTGCGGCCGGTGCGGGCGCGCCGGATGCCCGCGGCGATCCGGGCCTCGGTGGCGGCGTCGACCGCGGTCGTCGGGTCGTGGACGACGAGGACGGAGCGGTCGGCGGCGAGCGCGCGGGCCAGGGCCACGCGCTGGCGCTGGCCGCCGGAGAGCGAGCTGCCGCGCTCGCCGATCCGGCCGTCGGCGCCGCCGGGCAGGGTGGCGGCGACCTCGTCGACGGCGGCGGCCTCCATCGCGGGGCGCGGGTCGGTCCCGGCGGGCGCGGCGGCGGTGACGTTCTCCCGGAGGGTGCCCTCGAAGAGCTGGGCGTCGTGCTCGGCGACGAGCAGCGCCGAGCGCAGGGCGGCGGGGGCCAGGTCGATGAGCGGGACGCCGTCGAGTTCGACGCTGCCGTTCTCCGGGTCGCAGCGGCGGGCCAGGCAGCGCAGCAGGGTGGCGGCGTCGGCCGGGTCGGTGACGACGATGCCGAGGTGTTCGCCGGGGCGCACGGTCAGGTCGAGGGCGTCGAGCCCGGCGTGGCCGAGGCCGCGCAGACGCAGCTCGCCCGGGGCGGGGGCGGCCGGGGCGGCGGTGCCGCCGGTGGTCTCGCCGGGGGCGGCGAGCACGTCCGCGAGGCGGGCGGCGGAGGCGCGGGCCTTGGCCAGGTCCGCGCCGACCCAGGCCAGCACGCTGATCGGCCCGGGGAGGAAGAGGGCGAGGCCCACCGCGGAGACGAGGGCGCCGAGGCCGATGGAGTCGCTGAGGACCAGGCGGCCGCCGACGAGGGCGACGAGCGCGATGAACCCACCGGTCAGCGCGAGCATCAGGCCGGTCTGGAGGGCGGCGGCGCGGGCGGCGCGCACATTGGCCTCGCGGGAGGCCTGGCTGGTGGCGCGGTAGCGGTCGACGGCGGCGCGCTCGGCCCGTAGTCCCTTGAGCACGCGGACCCCGGCGACCAGGTCGGCGGCGACCCCGGAGGCGTGGGCGGCCTGTTCCTGCTCGGCCTCGCTGCGGTGTTCCAGGGGGCGGGCCAGGAAGTGGCCGAGCGCCATCAGGACCGGGGCGCCGACCAGGACGAGGAGCCCGAGGGGCAGGGAGGCGCGGAGCAGGAGCACCGCGCCCGCGACGACGCCCACGACGGCGGCGATGCCGAGGGTCAGCGCCATGGTGGCGGCGCCGACGCGGCGGGCGTCCTCGGTGGCCACGTTCACCAGGGCCCCGGGCGGACGCCCCGCTTCCGCTCCCCCGTGCGGGGCGAGCACCCGGCGTACGACGTCCAGGCGCAACTGGTGCGCGGCCTGTTCGGCGGCGCGCTCCCCGGCCCGTGCGCCGAAGCGGAAGCCGTAGGAGAGCATGGCGTAGACGACGGCGAGGATCACCAGCCACCCGGCGAGCGCTCCCCCGTCGGGGCGGACCACCGCGCGGTCGACGATCATCCCGATGAGGACGGGGACGAGCGCCTCGCCGATCTGGTGACCGGCGCCGAGCACCGATCCGATGACGACGTCGCGGCGCTGCCCCGCTACGGCACGGCGGATCACGCCGCGCCCGGCCCTGTCAGCCCCCACTCATCTGCTCCTCAGCGTGTTCCGGACAGCGGAGGGGCGACTTCCGGTACCGGCCTCCGGTCAAACAGAGGCAAGGCTAACCGGTCATGTCGGGGGCGGTCCGGGGCGGGTGGTGGGCGCTTCGGTGACCTTCCTCGCCTTTCCGCCCTTCTTGTCCCGCTTCCCGCTCTCCTCCTGTTCCTTCTTCTCCTCTTCCTGGAGGAGGCCGTGCAGGAGGCGCAGGACGTCGAGCTGGGCCTTGTTGTAGAACGCCACCAGGGCCTGGGTGACGACGGACTGGGTGAGCGCGCCGCTGTGGCGGGAGGCGGCGACGAGGTCCGTGACGGAGGACGGGTCCGCGCGCTGGGCGCGGACCTCGGCCGCGAGGTGGGCCGCCAGTCTGCGGCGGACCTCCTCGGGGGCGTCGTCCCGCAGGTGCTCGAACTCCTCGGCCATCTCGTCCCGGGGGCGGGAGTACTGCTCCCGTATGGCGGACATCGCCTGCGGTGTGAGGATGCTGGAGTACGCCACCAGGAGGTTCTGCTGGGCCAGCGGCAGGCTGGCGGCGGCGGCCCCGAACTCGGCGGGCAGGTCGAGCGAGGCCCCGTCCTCCAGGACCGCGGCCAGTTCGCGGCGCATGCGCTGCTGGCGCTCGATGTTCGCCGCGAGTTCGGCGTCCAGGGCGCGCAGGACCTCCTTGGACCGCTCGTCGGCGGCGGCCACCGTGGGGATGTCGGAGAGCGGCACCCCCAGGTCGGACAGCCGGCGGATGCCCATGAGGCGCACCAGGTGCCGCACGTTGTACCGCTTGTAGCCGCTCGGTGAGCGCTCGGGCTCCGCCAGCAGGCCCAGCTTGTGATAGTGCCGGACCGTCTTGAGCGTCGTGCCCGCGAGTTCCGCCAGCTGACGCGTGCTCCATGCCACGGCAGTCCCTTTCCGGGGGTCCGTCGTCCGTCATCCGTTGTCGGTCGCCGGGAGCGCGCGCCGCCCGGCGGGGCCGCCCCGGCGGGAGCGTCCCCTGCCCCTCCCCTGCCCCCCGGCGGGCGGGTCGACCCCCGGCGCGCGGGGGCCGTCTTCCGCGTGGCGGGCTTGACCGTGCCCCTGGGGCACGGAGTGCGATGGGCGCTCCTGATCCATCACCGGCGCATGGGGAGATGCGGATATGACACGAGGACGCGGTATCCGGCGGAGCGCGGCCCTGGGGGTCGCCCTGGGAATCGGACTGAGCGGGTCGCTCGTCGCGGGACCGGCGGGAGCCGAGGAGCAGGCGACGTCGAAGGTCGGGTGGGGCGCCTGCCCCGAGGACGTGGCGGCGGAGGCCGCCCCTCTCGTGCTGGAGTGCGGCACCGTTCCCGTACCGAAGGACTACGCCGACCCGGACGGCGACCGGATCGAGCTGATGATCTCGCGGCTGGCCAGCACGAACCCGGAGAAGCGGCGCGGCGTACTCATGCTGAACCCCGGCGGGCCCGGCGGCTCCGGGCTGTCCCAGCCGGCCTTCCTGGCCAACCGGGGCATCCCCTCCGACGTGCTGGACACCTACGACGTGATCGGCATGGACACCCGGGGCATCGGGCGTTCGGCGCCGGTGACCTGCGGGTTCACCCCGGAGGGCCCCTACTTCGGCAACATCCCGCCCTACGCGGTCGACGACGCGGCAGTCACCGCGCGGGCCAAGGTGGTCGAGAAGATCCCCGGACAGTGCGCCGAACGCGACAGCGACGGTGTGCTGCCCCATCTGACCACCGCCAACACCGCCCGTGACCTGGACCGTATCCGGGCGGCGCTGGGCGAGGAGAAGACCAGCTTCCTGGGGTACTCCTACGGCTCCGCGCTCGGGGCGGCCTACGCGTCGATGTTCCCGGAGCGTTCCGACCGCATCGTGCTGGACAGCATCGTCGGCGACACCCACCTCGACCGCGACGGCATGCGCCGCTTCGCGCTCGGCGTGGAGCAGACGTTCCCCGACTTCGCCCGGTGGGCGTCCGTCCGCCACGACAGCTACGGGCTGGGCCGCACCCCCGCCCAGGTCCGCGCCACCTACTTCGCTCTCGCACAGCAGCTGGACGAGGAACCGGTCGACGGCTTCGACGGCACCGTGCTGCGCCAGCTCACCTTCTCCTTCCTCTTCAAGGAGGTGCAGTACGGCAAGCTGGCCCAGTACTGGCAGTCGTTGAAGAGCGGCGACGCCAAGGCCCTGCGCGCCCTGGGCGGCCGGAACGGCCTGGCGGACCTGCCGGGCGGCCCGGCGGGGCAGCGGGACGGCGCGGCGGACACCCCGCCGACCCTGGACAACCAGCTCTCCGTCTTCCTGGCCGTGACCTGCAACGACGTCAAGTGGCCCACGAGCGTGGACACCTACCGCAAGGGCGTGCGGGAGGACCGCGCGCGCTACCCGATGTTCGGCGCCGCCTCCGCCAACATCCTCCCGTGCGCCTACTGGCCGTACGAGCAGGCCGAGGAGCCGGTGGAGATCAACGACGACGGGCCGCGCAACATCCTGCTCGTCCAGAACCTCCGGGACGTGCCGACCCCGCACGCCGGGGGGAAGCTGCTGCGGAAGAAGTTCAGCGACCGGTCCCGGCTGGTCAGCGTGGACGACAGCGGTCACGGGGTCTACGTGTACGGCGACAACCCCTGTGCGCTGAACACCACCACGCGTTACCTGGTGGACGGGAAGATGCCGAAGAAGGACGCCTTCTGCCCGGCGGGCTGAGACCGGTGCCGCTCCGGCCCCCGGGGATGAGGGCCGCCCTCACGCCCCGGGGGCCGGAGCCTCGGCGCTGAACGGCGTCGCCTGGTGGAAGTAGAGCCGCCAGCCCTCCCCGGTCAGCCGCCACAGGGAGCTGCGGTGTGCGTGGACCCCCTTGGACTCCGTGTCGAAGGTGAGGTGCACCAGTCCGGGGCCCAGCTCCGCCCCGCGCATCCGGGACGCGGTCAGCGGGCCGGGGCGCGGGCCGTCGTCCGCGGTCAGCGAGGCGATGATGGTCTCCCGGTCCCAGAGGTGACCGCGGGTGCCGACCTCCCGGAACCCGGGGTGCAACAGCTCGGCCAGCAGACCGGCGGAGGCCCGGACCACCGGGTCCAGCAGGCGCAGTTCGCCTTCGATGGCGGCGGCCACGGCGGGCGAGGGCTCAGCCACGGGTCATCTCCACGAGCTGGACCACGGTGTTCCAGTTGCGGCTGGTGCCGATGAGGCCCTTCGTCCGGCGGGGGCGACCCAGTTCGACGGCCAGTCTGGAGCGGCCCACTCCGTCCGGGGCGTACAGGTACAGACAGCGGTCGCCGAGACGGAACTCCTCCGGCAGGAAGGTTTCCGCTTCCAGGTCGGCGAAGCGCCCGGCGTCCACGGGACGGTCGAAGCAGGTGATGTGGAGCTGTTTGCCCGCCAGTTCGGCGGCCGGGAAGGGGCAGGCTTCGGCGACGGCCGCGAGGTAGCGGCCGTCGCGGACGAGGCAGTCGACGGAGAAGCCGAACCGTTCCCGCAGCGCCTCCGAGAGGTGGGCGGCGAGACTGTCCTCGTCGCCCTGGTCGCTGCGGAAGACGGCGTTGCCGCTCTGGAGGTAGGTGGCGATACCGGTGTGGCCCAGTCCGCCGAGCACGTCGCGCAGTTCGGGCATCGGGACCTTCCGGCTGCCGCTCACGTTGATCCCGCGCAGGAGCGCCGCGTACGTCGTCGTCATGGCTCCTCACCCTAGGGGGTGTGTTGCTGATCGGGCCGGATGAGGGAGCGGGGTCTGGTGTCGTGCATCGCCGGGCGAAGGAGGCAGGGGACGCGGAGCCTCGGAGAGCGACGACAACGCCGCGAGGTGCGGCATCCACCCCGCGAGCCCGGCCTGATCAGCAGGACACCCCCTGGAGCGACCCCCGGGCACGGCCGCAGCCGCCGCGCCCCGTGGGGGAGAGCGCGGCGGCTGCTGTGTGCGGTGGCCGGGCGGCGGGGTGTGGGGCCCCCGTCGCCCGGCGTCCGGCCGGAACCGGGTGGGACGGCTACTCGACGACCTTGAGGAGCTTGTTCGGCGTGCCCTCGGTGGCGTTGCTGATGGCGTCCGGGGTGGCTCCCCCGGTGAGCGCCGTGGCGACCTGCTCGGGGGTGGCGTCCTGGTTGCCCGCCAGGTAGACGGCGGCCGCGCCGACCACGTGCGGGGTGGCCATGGACGTGCCGGAGATGGTGTTGGTGCCGGTGTCGCTGTCGTTCCAGGTGGACGTGATGTCCGAGCCCGGGGCGTAGATGTCGACGATCTCCCCGTAGTTGGAGAAGTCCGACTGCTCGTCGGCCTCCGTGGACGAGGCGACGGTGATCGCCTCGGGGACCCGGGCGGGCGAGCTCTGGCTCGCGTCGCTGGACTCGTTCCCCGCGGCCACCCCGAAGGTGATGCCCGCGGCGATGGCCTTCTGGACCGCCTCGTCGAGCGCCGGGTCGGCCCCGCCGCCGAGGCTCATGTTGGCGACGGACGGGCCCTTGGCGTTGGCGGCGACCCAGTCGATCCCGGCGATGACCTGCTCGGTGGTGCCCGAGCCGTTGTCGTCCAGGACCCGGACGCCGACGATGTCGGCCTTCTTGGCGACGCCGTGGGCGGCCCCGGCTATGGTGCCCGCCACGTGGGTGCCGTGCCCGTTGCCGTCGTCGGCGTCGTCGTCGTTGTCGACGGCGTCGAAGCCGGAGGTGGCGCGTCCCTCGAAGTCCTCGTGGGTGACGCGGACCCCGGTGTCGATGACGTACGCGGTGACGCCCTCACCGGCGGAGTCCGGGTAGGTGTACGCCTTGTCGCCCGCGGTTTCGGTCTGGTCGATGCGGTCCAGACCCCAGGACGGGGGGTTCTCCTGGGTGGCGTTGATGCTGAACTTCTTGTTCTGCACCACCTTGCCGACGGCCGGGTCGGCGGCGAGGCGCTTGGCCTCGGTCTCCGAAAGGCCGCTGGCGGAGAAGCCGTTGATGCTAGAGGAGTAGTCGCGCTTGAGCGTGCCGCCGTACTCCTTGGCGAGCTCGGACTTGTCCGTCTTCTTCTCGTCCAGCATCACGATGTAGCTGCCGGAGACGGCGGTCGCCGCGTCCGTGCCGTAGACCGTTCCCATGGGGACGGGCGCGGCTCCGGCGAACGAGCTTCCGAACAGGGTGACTCCGGCCGCCGCCGCCACGGCGGTGACAGCGGCGGTCAGCTTGACGTTGACACGACGGGTGCGCTGGTGCTTGGCCATGGAGAGGGTTCTCCTCGTCGCTCTTTGTGGGGGGATTGGCCCCCGGCCGGAAGATCTCCGGGGGATGGCTCGAAACCCTGACCGATTGACGGGCTCAGTTCAAGACCCGCCAGTAGCTTGGCCCGCTCGGCCCGCCTTCCTGACGACACATCGGCCCGCGGTCGGCCGGTACGGGGCCGGTGGGCCGACACGCCCGGCGGGCCGACCGGCCGGGCCCCGACGCCGCCCGTCCTCGTCTCCGGGAAATCCCTGCTCAGAGTGGTCGTGACGGGTCACGCACCGCACCTCACCGGCCGAACGACAGTCGCCCGAGGCGGGCCTGACCCGGCGTGAAGACCCGTGAAGGTACGTGAAGGTGTGTGCGGCGGAGGTGAAACCCGGCGTCCGGCTGTGAATGCGTGAGGACGTGCGTGCAGATGCGCCGACCGGACCGCGCACGGCGGCGGCTTCACGGAACGGAAACAAGAACGCCCCGCCGGGCGGGGCGCCGGGGCGGGGCGGAACGCGGGGGTGGCCGACGGCAGGACGGCGGAACCGCTCAGCGTGACAAGCGCAGTTCGGCCTCGACGAGGTCGGCGGCGCGCGGGGTGCCGCCTTCGCGCGCCAGCCGCTCGCGCAGGTGCGCGCAGCGGGCGGCCACCTCCGGATCGTCCACCAGGGCGAGCACCGCTCCGGCGAGACTCTCGGCGTCGGCGTCCGCCATCGGCAGGTGCCGGGCCACGCCGAGCGACTGGAGCATGTCGGCGTTGCCGAACTGGTCGACGGCCTGCGGGACCGCGACCATCGGGGTGCCGGTGGCGAGCCCCTCCTGGCTGCCGCCCGCACCGGCGTGGGTGATGAAGGCGTCCGCCTGGCGCAGCACGGACAGCTGCGGCACCCAGGAGTGCACCTCGACGTTGCCGGGCGGGTCGCCGAGTTCGGCGGGGTCGACGTGGGCGCCGGTCTGGAGCACCACGTGCCAGCCGGGCCGGCCCCCGAAGGCCGTCACGCACTCCCGGTAGAAGGCGGGCTGCTTGGTGAACGAGGAGCCCAGCGACACCAGCAGCACCCTCTCCGCGCCGGCGGGCCGCCGCCACTCCCCCTGGTCGGCGCGGTCGCCCTGGCAGGCCCCGACGAAGGTGTACATCTCGCGGTTCACCCGGTCGGCGTTGGGCTGGAGCGCCTCGGGGATCAGGACGAGGCCGCGGCGCGGGCGGGCGACGAAGTCGTCGCTGGAGACATGGCCGAGGCCGTTCTCGGCGAGCCAGCCCGCGAAGCGCGCGTAGTACGCCCGGCCCCGCTCGGTCCGCTTCAGCTCGGCGGTCATCGGCTCGCCGACCTCCTGTTCGTACCCCTCCCAGGGCACCAGGTTGGGCCAGAGGGAGACGGCGGGGACGCCCCAGCGGTGGGCGAGGACCCGGGCGGGATAAGAGGTGATGTCGTGCAGGACGAGGTCGGGTTCGTCGCCCGCGAACGCCGCGGCCAGCCGCGGGAGCGCCTGTATCGCGTCGGCGAGGAAGGGTTCGAAGGCGTCGATCGGCTCGGTGCCCCAGGCCTCGGGGTCCTCCTCGGTCGGCAGGGTGGAGGGGTAGATCACGGGCTCGGCGCCGGTGGCGGCGACCTTCTCGGCGAAGGAGGCCGGGATCGCGTAGCTGACCCGGTGCCCGCGGTCGACGAGTTCGCGGATGACGTCGAGGCTCGGGTTCACGTGTCCGTGCGCGGCGATGGAGAACATGGCGATGTGGGCACGCGGGATTTCCGTCATGCCGTCACCGTAAACGAGACGAGACGTCTCGTGCAACCTGTTGGATCCCCGGCCGCCGGTGCGGACGGGCTTCCGGTTCAGCGCTGGTAGCGGGCCAGTACCCGGTTCCCGTCCTCGACCAGCCGCCTCCCCAGCTCGTCGCGGCCGATCGCGCCGCTGTAGTACTCCTGGAGCGCCGGGGTGGCCACCTTGTCCTTCCACTCGGGATAGCCGCGTACGGTCTGGGCGGAGGCCGGGCGCAGCCCGCGGGCGAGCGCGGCGCCGACGTCCCAGCCGTGCTCGCGGGTGCGCAGCGCGGGGTCGGCGAGCGCCTGGGTTCCGGTGGGCAGCATCCAGTCCCCCCGGGCCAGCCGCACCAGGTTGGGCGTCCGCAGGAAGAAGTCGATGAAGGCGACCGCCTCCTTCTTGTGCGGGCTGTCCTCGGCGACCGACAGCGTCTGCGGGCTCACCCCCTGGGCCGGGCCGCCCGCTCCCTGCGGGGTCGGCAGGACCGTCCACTCGAAGCCTTCGGGCGCCTGCTGGATGATCTGCTGGCGGTAGGAGAACCCGAGCGGGACCATCGCGTACTTGCCGCCGAAGAAGCCGGGGAGGGCGTCGGACCCGCCCATGCCCAGGGCGCTGCGGGCGGCGCTGCCGTCGGTGTTGACCTGGTCGTGGATGGTGCCGGGGACCACCCGGTCGCCCGCCTCGAAGCGCAGGACCGCCTTGCCCTCGCCGTCCCGGTGGAAGAGCCGGCCGCCGCCGGACAGGCCCAGGTTGAGGGTGACGGAGACCGGCTCCTTGAGCGGCCAGGCGACCCCGTAGCGGTCCTCGCCGGTCAGCTCCTTCGCGACCCGGCGGAACTCCGCCCAGCTCCAGGGGCTCTCCGGGGTCGGGATGCGGACGCCGGAGGCCTTCAGCAGCTTCGTGTTGGCGATCAGGACCCGGGGCTCCTGGAGGAACGGCACCCCGTAGACGCCGTCCCCGAAGGTGGTGGTGCGCCAGGACCGTTCGGGGATGTCCGCCGTGAGCCGGTCGGTGAGCAGCGGGCGCAGGTCGGTGAGGTAGCCGCCGTACGCGAAGTCCGCCAGGTCGTCGGAGGCGTCGTGGATGATGTCGGGCGCCTCGCCGCCCTCGAAGGAGGTGAGCAGCTGGTCGTGGACGCTGTCCCAGCTGCCCTGGACGTACTCGACCTGGACGCCGGGGTGGGCCGCGTTCCACTCCTTCACCAGCTGCCGGTTGGCGTCGACGGACTCCTTCTGCCAGGCCAGCGACTGGAACCTGAGCCGGATCGTGCCGTCCGCGTCCCGGCCGTCGTCCCGCCCGCCGGAGCAGCCGGTGAGCAGCAGGGCGAGGACGGCGGCGACCGCGGCGGCCCGGCGGGACGGGGCGGGCATCAGCCCCTCACCGCCCCGGCCGTCATCCCGCCGGTGATCCGCCGCTGGATGACGGCGAAGAGGACGAGGGAGGGCAGCGTGGCGAGGAACGCGGCGGCCGCGAGGGGGCCGAGGTCGGCCACGCCCTCCGCGCCGAGGAAGTGGGTGAGGACGACCGGCAAGGTCTGCTTCTCCGGGGTCTTGAGCAGGACGAGCGCGAAGAAGAACTCGTTCCACGCGGTGATGAACGCGAACAGCGAGGTGGCGACGATGCCCGGAGCGAGGAGCGGGGCGACCACCGAGACGAGCGTACGGACCCGGCCCGCGCCGTCCACGGCGGCGGCCTCCTCCAGTTCGGTGGGGACGGCGCGCACGTACCCGGCGAGCATCCACAGGGCGAAGGGCAGCGACCAGACGACGTAGACCAGGATCAGCCCCCACAGGGTGTTGATCAGATGCAGGTTCTTCAGGATCAGGAAGAGCGGGATGATCACCAGGACGAACGGGAACGCCTGGCTGACGACGACCCAGCCGGTCGCGGCGGTGGCGAGTCTGCCCCGGTGGCGGGCCATCACGTAGGCCATCGGCGTCGCGATGACCACCGCGATCAGCGCGGCGGAGACGGCGACGATCAGCGAGTTGGCGGCCGCCTCCAGCAGCGGCTGCTCGTCGAAGGCCTGCCGGAAGTTGTCCAGGGTGGGCCGCTCGGGCACCCAGGTGGGGTGCAGGGAGCCCAGCTCCCGGGCGGGCTTGAAGGCGGTGGAGAGCAGCCAGAGGAAGGGGAAGGCGAGGAAGACCAGATACGCCAGGAGCGCGAGGTACTGGCCGGTGCGCGCGGCCCTGCTGGTGGGAAGACTCATCGCTCCCGGCCACCTCCGTTGATCCGGCCGACGAGATAGAGGGCGAGGAGCACGGAGACCACCGCGACCAGCACACACCCCATCGCGGCGGCGTAGCCGAACTGCCCGTAGCGGAAGGCCTCCTCGTACGCGAAGAGCATGGGCAGCCGGGTCCGGCCGCCGGGCCCGCCGCTGGTCAGGACGTAGACCAGGGCGAAGGAGTTGAGGTTCCAGATCAGGTTGAGGGCGCTGATGGCCAGGGCGATGGGCTTGATCGCGGGCCAGGTGACCGTACGGAACCGGCGCCAGGCGCCCGCCCCGTCCAGGGCCGCCGCCTCGTGGAGCTCGCGCGGGGTGTTCTGGAGTCCGGCGAGCAGGGCCACCGTGGTCTGCGGCATGCCCGCCCAGACGCCGACGAGGATCACCGCGGGCAGGGCGGTCGCCAGGCCGGTCAGCCAGTCGCGTCCATCACCGAGGCCGAGGTCGCGCAGGGTCTCGTTGAGGATGCCCGCGTCGGGGTTGTAGACGAGCCGCCACATGATGCCGACGACCACCTCGGGCATCGCCCAGGGGACGATCGCCAGCGCGCGGGCCAGCCAGCGCAGCCGGAGGTCCTGGTTGAGCAGCAGCGCGAGGCCGAGGGCCAGGAAGAACTGCGGGACGGTGACGCCGACCGCCCAGACCAGGCCGATCCGGAAGGAGTCCCAGAACAGGGTGTCGTGCAGCAGGTCCTGGAAGTTCAGCGCCCCGACCCACTGGGTGGAGCGGGTGCGGCCGGACTGCGCGTCGGTGAAGGCGAGCGCGATGCCGTAGAGGAGCGGCCCCACGCTGAGGACCAGGATGGGCAGGAGGGCGGGCAGCACCAGGAACCAGGCGGCCCGGTCGCCGAACGCCCGCCGTTCCGGGTGTCCCGGGCGCCCCGGCTCCTTCGCCGCGGTCACCGATGTCACGGAGGAGACCTCTCTGTCTCTGCTGTCACTGGGGCGCCGGGACGGCCGCCCTCCCGCCTCACCACCGGCCGGAGGCCTCCGCCATCGTGCTGACGGGCCGTCGGTTCGTCAAGGTGGCCTGCGGGGATGCGAAAATCGCACCCATGGACGAGAAGCTTGCGCGCGAGGTGCTCACCGCCGCCGGTCTCCCCGGCACGGCGGACCTGCTGGCGCTCGGGGAGAACGCGGTGTTCGCCGACGGCGACCTGGTGATCAAGGTCGGGCGGGACGCCACCGGCCACCCCGAGCTGTGGGAGCGGGCCGAACGGGAGGTGGCCCTCGCCGACTGGCTCGCCGCGTCCGGTGTACCGGCGGTCCGCGCCGCCGAGCGCGCCCCGCGCCTGGCCGGGGGCCACCCGGTGACGCTGTGGCACCGGCTGCCCGCGCCCGTACGCCCCACCGAGCCCCGCGATCTCGCCCCGCTGCTGACCTTGGTGCACGCGCTGCCCGCCCCGGAGGACTTCACGCTCCCGCGCCGCGAACTGCTCGGCGGCGTGGAACGCTGGCTCACCCTGGCGGGCGACACCATCGACCCGGCCGACGCCGACTACCTCCGCGAGCGCCGCGACGGCTTCGCGGCGGCGTCCGCCGCACTGGTCCCCCACCTGCCGCCCGGCCCGGTCCACGGCGACGCGCTCCCGCGCAACGTGCACGTCGGGCCCGACGGTCCGGTCCTGATCGACCTGGAAACGTTCTCCGCCGATCTGCGCGAACACGACCTGGTCGTCCTCGCCCTGTCCCGCGACCGCTACGGCCTGGACCCCGCGGCGTACGACGCCTTCACCGCCGCCTACGGCTGGGACGTCCGGGAGTGGGACGGATGCGCGGTGCTGCGGGGCGCCCGCGAGACGGCCAGCTGCGCCTGGGTCGCCCAGCACGCCCCGGGCAGCCCGAAGGCTCTGGCCGAGTTCCGCAGCCGGGTCGCGTCACTGCGGGACGGCGATCCGGGGGTGCGGTGGTATCCCTTCTAGACATGGGCCTCCGCTCCAGACGTGTCCCTCCCGTTCCGGACGTGGTCCGTTGCCGGTGGGGCGCCGTCCCGCGCCGTCCACAGGCCCCGCCTCACCGCCCGCGGGGTATCACCGGCCAGGACGCCTCGACCACGGCCGCCGGGTCGGCGGTGCGGCGGAGATAGGCCTGGAGCGAGGCGGACTGCTCGGCGGCCGCCCGGACCTGGAGGGCGTGCAGCTCGGCCGGGGGCAGGGCGCCGACCGGGCCGTACCGCTCCCCCATCCGCCGCACCACGCGCACGGCGGCCACGGCGTCCGCCGTCGCGTCGTGGGCTCCGTCCAGCGTCACCCCGTAGTGGTCGCAGAGCGCCTGGAGGGCCCGCTTGCCCTTGCGGTACTTGTCGACGTGCTTGTCGATCACCAGGGGATCGATGACCGGCGCCGGACCCCCGCCGGTGCGGTCCTCCACCGACGGCAGTCCGTAGCGGCGGCATTCGCGGTCCAGCAGCGAGAGGTCGTAGCGGGCGTTCATCACCACCAGCGGGACGTCGGAGCGCAGCACGTCGGCGACCGCGCGGGCGATCTCCTCGACGGCCGACGCCGCCCGGGTGCCGTGCCTGCGGGCGTGGTCGGTGCCGATGCCGTGGATCGCGGACGCCTGCTCCGGTATCACCACGCCCGGGTCGAGCAGCCAGGTCCGCTGCCCGGCGACCGTGCCGTCCGGCTCCAGCCGGACGAGGGCGGCGGTGACGATCCGGTCGGTCTCGACGTCGGTCCCCGTCGTCTCCAGGTCGAATCCGACCAGTGTTCCCCGGTGCCAGCTCATCCGGATACCTCCTTCGTGGTGCGCTCCCCCGGTGAACGACCACCTTCCCACGGGCCACTGACACCGCCCCGGGGGAGCCCGCGCCTCACAGTCCGTCAGGAGACCGGGCGCGAATCGGTCCAGACCGACTCGAACTCCTCGCGGTAGGTCTGGAAGAGACCGTGCTCGGTGTCCTGCCCGGCCCGTACCACCGTGCGCCGGCCGCCGCCGCGCAGCACCAGGACGGGCGCCTCCATGCCCCGGGCGCGGCGCAGGTAGGGCTGGACGACGCCGAGCGCGTCCGGCCCGTCCCCGTCCACCAGGTACGCGGTGAAGCGGGGGGTCTCGTCGAAGACCTGGATCTCGAAGGCGCCGGGGTCGCGGAGCCGGGAGCGGACCCGGCGCATGTGGAGGATGTTCATCTCCACCGACCGGCTCAGCTCGCCCTTCTTCAGGCCCAGTTCCCGCTCCCGGCGGCGGACCGCGCTGCTGGCCGGGTTGATGAACAGCAGCCGGACCCGGCAGCCGGACTCGGCGAGCCGGACGAGCCGGCGGCCGGAGAAGTTCTGCACGAGCAGGTTGAGCCCTATCCCGATGGCGTCCAGCCGCCGGGCCCCGCCGAACAGGTCCTCGGCGGGCAGCTGGCGCTGGAGGCGGACCCGGTCGGGGTGGACGGAGACCACATCCGCGTACCGGTCGCCGACCAGCTCCTCCACCGCGTCCACCGGCAGCCGGTCGGCCGACGGCACGGCCGCCCCGCTGCCGAGGATGTCCAGCAGGCGGGCGGAGGCGCGCTCCGCCTGGGCGAGGACCGCCTCGTTCAGGGCGCGGTTGCGGGAGACGACGTTGCGCGCGACCTCCAGCTCGTCCAGGGCCAGCTCGACATCGCGCCGGTCGTCGAAGTACGGCTCGAAGCAGGGCCAGTGCTGGACCATCAGCTCGCGCAGCTGCGGCAGCGTGAGGAAGCTGAGGACGTTGTCGTCGGCCGGGTCCAGCAGATAGCCCTTACGGCGGGAGACCTCCCGTACGGCGACGGCGCGCTGCACCCACTCCTGTCCGGCGGGTCCGGCGGCGGCGACCACCCAGTCCTCGCCGTGCACCGGCTCGTAGATCGGCCGGAGGACCGCGGCGACCACGGCCCGCAGCCGCTGCTCGACCAGATTGAGCCAGATGTAGGCCCGCCCGGCCCGCTGGGCGCGGGTGCGCACCTCGGCCCAGGCCTGCGGACCCCACTCCAGCTCGGCGCCTATCTCCAGAGGCTGCGCGAGGGACACCGCCCCGGGCGGGGCATCGGTCGCCTCCCCCTCGTGACCTGCGTCACCCGGGGGCAGCTCGAACCCTCCCGAGCTCACCCTCATACCGCCTTCCACTCCCCACCCGACGATCAAGGAAGGGTACTCCGGGAGCGTGATCCGATGCAGCCCGATGGGGGTCCACTTTCCCAACTCCCGCACAGGAGAGGCCCGTTCCCGGCGGCGAGATCGGGTGGAGTGAGCTGATTCATAGCGATTAGGACCCCGCCCCGGCCCGGGGACCGGACGCCCGGCGGGCCGGGTGTCCGTAAGCGCGTCCGGGGCGCGACCGGGGTGTCCGAAGTTGACCGCGGCGGCCCGCGCGGGCGGCCGGACCGGGCGTGCCGCGTGACGTCCTAGGTGAGCTCCGCGTTTTCGGGGAATATGCGGGGAGTGAAGGACCGCGGAAAGCCGCCGAACCCGGATCAGAAATGGAAGAGTTCTCATCATGCAGGTCTGGCCGGGACACGCTTATCCCCTCGGCGCCACATACGACGGCGCCGGAACCAACTTCGCGGTCTTCTCGGAGGCCGCCCACCGGATCGAGTTGTGCCTGTTGCACGACGACGGTTCAGAAACGGCGGTGGAACTCCGTGAGACCGACGCCTTCGTGCGTCACGCCTACCTCCCCGGGATCATGCCGGGGCAGCGGTACGGCTTCAGGGCGCACGGACCCTACGAACCGCAGAACGGGCAGCGCACCAACTCCGCGAAGCTGCTGATGGACCCCTACGCCCGCGCGGTGGCCGGAAAGATCGAGTGGGGCCAGGAGGTGTACGGCTACCCGTTCGGCAAGCCGGACGCCCGCAACGACCTCGACTCGGCCCCGCACACCATGAGCTCGGTGGTGGTCAACCCGTACTTCGACTGGGGCGACGACCGCCTGCCGCGGACGGACTACCACCGCACCGTCATCTACGAGGCCCATGTGAAGGGCCTGACGATGCTGCACCCGGGGCTGCCGCCCGAGCTGCGCGGCACCTACGCGGGGCTCGCGCATCCCGAGGTGATCGCCCACCTCACCGAGCTGGGCGTCACCGCGATCGAGCTGATGCCCGTCCACCAGTTCGTCCAGGACCACCGGCTGGCCGACATGGGGCTCGCCAACTACTGGGGCTACAACACCATCGGCTTCTTCGCCCCGCACAACGCCTACGCCTCCTGGGGCGAGCGCGGCGAGCAGGTGCTGGAGTTCAAGCAGGCGGTGAAGGCCCTCCACGAGGCGGGCATCGAGGTCATCCTCGACGTCGTCTACAACCACACCGCCGAGGGCAACCACCTGGGCCCCACGCTCTCCTTCCGCGGGCTCGACAACGCCTCCTACTACCGCCTGACCGACGACCAGCGCTACTACATGGACACCACGGGCACCGGGAACTCCCTGCTCATGCGGTCCCCGCACGTCCTCCAGATGATCATGGACTCGCTGCGGTACTGGGTGACCGAGATGCACGTGGACGGCTTCCGCTTCGACCTGGCCGCCACCCTGGCGCGCCAGTTCCACGAGGTGGACCGGCTGTCCTCGTTCTTCGACCTGGTCCAGCAGGACCCGGTGGTCAGCCAGGTGAAGCTGATCGCCGAGCCCTGGGACGTCGGCGAGGGCGGCTACCAGGTGGGCAACTTCCCGCCGCTGTGGACCGAGTGGAACGGCAAGTACCGCGACACGGTCCGCGACCTGTGGCGGGGCGAGCCGCGCACCCTGGCGGAGTTCGCCGGGCGGCTCACCGGCTCCTCCGACCTCTACCAGGACGACGGCCGCCGCCCGCTCGCCTCGATCAACTTCACCACCTGCCACGACGGCTTCACGCTGCACGACATGGTCTCGTACAACGAGAAGCGCAACGAGGCCAACGGGGAGGAGAACCGGGACGGCGAGAGCCACAACCGCTCCTGGAACTGCGGGGTGGAGGGCGAGACCGACGACCCCGAGGTGCTGGAGCTGCGGGCCCGCCAGATGCGCAACTTCGTCGCCACGCTGATGCTGTCGCAGGGCGTGCCGATGCTGAGCCACGGCGACGAGTTCGCCCGTACGCAGAAGGGCAACAACAACGCCTACTGCCAGGACAACGAGCTGGCCTGGGTGCACTGGCCCGATCCGAAGGAACCGGCCGACGCCCCGGCGTCCACCCTGCTGGAGTTCACCCGGGCCATGGTGTGGCTGCGCCGCGACCACCCGGTGTTCCGGCGTCGCCGGTTCTTCCACGGGCGGCCGGTGGAGGGCACCCACGACGAGCTGTCGGACATCGCGTGGTTCACGCCCGACGGGGAGGAGATGACCCAGCAGGACTGGCAGGCGGCCCACGCCAAGGCGCTGACCGTGTTCCTCAACGGCCACGCGATCTCCGAGCCGGGGCCGCGCGGGGAGCGGATCTCCGACGACTCGTTCCTGCTGATGTTCAACGCGAGCGCCGAGACCCTGGAGTTCGCCGTCCCCGTGGACCACGGGGAGCAGTGGCAGGTCGTCGTGGACACCGCGCGCCCGGACGGGGTGCCGCCCGGCACCGGGCCGAAGGTGGCCGAGGGCGAACAGGTGACCCTGATCGGACGCAGTCTGACCGTGCTGAAGCGCCCCGCCTGAGGGCGGCGGGGTGAGCGTACCGCCCGGGGTGACACACATCGCCCCGGGCGGGGTACGTAGGAGTCCATGACGCCCTCCGCCACGTACCGGCTTCAGATCCAGCCCGAGTTCCCGTTCGCCGCCGCCGAGAAGGCCGTGCCGTACCTGGCCGCGCTCGGTGTCTCCCATCTCCATCTCTCGCCCGTCCTGGAGGCGGTCCCCGGCTCCCCGCACGGCTACGACGTGGTCGACCACAGCCGGGTCCGGGCCGAACTGGGCGGCGAGGAGGGGCTGCGGTCGCTCGCCTCGGCGGCCCGGGAGCACGGTCTGGGCCTGGTCCTGGACATCGTGCCCAACCACATGGCCGCCGCGCCCCGCCACAACCGCCAGCTGTGGGAGGTGCTGCGCGAGGGGCCCTCCTCCCCCTTCGCCCGCTGGTTCGACATCGACTGGGCGGCGGGCGGTGCGAAGGTGCTGCTGCCGGTGCTGGCCGGGCCGCTCGGCGAGGAGCTGGAGCACCTCGCGGTCGACGGCGAGGTGCTGCGCTACCACGACCTGGAGTTCCCGCTGCGGGCCGGCACCGCGGACCTGCCGCTGCCGGAGCTGCTGGACGCCCAGCACTACCGGCTCGGCTGGTGGCGGCTGGCCCGCACCGAGCTGAACTACCGCCGCTTCTTCACCGTCTCCGAGCTGATCGGGGTCCGGGTGGAGCACCCCGAGGTCTTCGACGCCACCCACGCCAAGGTCCTGGAGCTGCTCAGCGACGGGGTGCTGGACGGGCTGCGCATCGACCACCCGGACGGCCTCGCCGCCCCCGCCGCCTATCTGAAGCGCCTCGACGAGGCGACCGGGGGGCGCTGGACGGTGGTGGAGAAGATCCTGACCGGCGACGAGCGCCTGCCCGCCGACTGGGCGGTGGCGGGCACCACCGGCTACGACGCGCTGCACCGGATCGACGGGCTGTTCACCGACCCGGCCGGGACGGCGGAGCTGCTGGATCGCTACCGGGAGTTCGCGGGCCCGCCCGGCGACCGGGGCGGCGACTGGGCGGCGACGGTCCGCCGCGCCGCGTACCGGGTGGCGAGCCACGAACTGGCCGCCGAGACGGCCTGGCTGACCCGGCTGGCGACGGCCGTCTGTGCCCAGGACCCCGCCCTGCGCGACCACGCCCCGTGGGCGCTGGGGACGGCCGTCCGGGAGCTGCTGGTACGGATTCCGGTCTACCGCCCGTACGTCACGGCGGGCGAGCCGCCGACCCGGATCGCCGAGGACACCCTGACCGACGAGGCGGTACGGGAGGCGAAGGCGGTGTTCTCCGTTCCGGAGGAGGCCGCGGCCGTCGACGTGGTGCGGGACCTGGCGCTCGGGCGGCTCGGCGGCGGGGAGGAACAGGCGGCGTTCAGCGCCCGGTTCGCGCAGACGGCGTCCGCGCTGCACGCCAAGTCGGAGGAGGACACCGCGTTCTACCGGTACGTGTCCCTGCTCTCGGCCACCGAGGTGGGCGGGGAACCGGGGCGGCCCGCCGTACCGCCGCAGGAGTTCCACGCATTCGCCGCCCGGATCGCCCGCGACTGGCCCGCCACCGGCACGGTCCTGACCACCCATGACACCAAGCGCAGCGCGGACGTCCGCGCCCGGATCGCGGTGCTGTCCCAGTGCCCCGGCCGGTGGGCGGCCCTGATGGCGGAGCTGACGGCGGCCACCACCCCCGCCGCCCCGGACCCGCAGCTGGCGTGGGCGGCCTGGCAGACGGCGTTCGGCTGCGCGGAGCTGCCCGCCGGGGAACTGGCCGGGCGGCTGGAACCGGCGCTGCTGAAGGCGGTGCGCGAGGCGGGTCTGTTCACCAGCTGGACGGAGCCGGACCCGGCGTACGAGCGGGCGGTGTCGGAGTTCGTCACCGCCGGTCCCGGCGGCGCTTCGGGCCCGGCGCGGCTGCTGGTACGGGAGTTCGCCGACGCGCTCGCCCCGCACATCCGGGCCCAGGTGCTGGGGGCGGCGCTGGTGCAGCTGACGATGCCCGGGGTGCCAGACCTGTACCAGGGCACGGAGGGCGAGTATCTGGCGCTGGTAGACCCGGACAACCGGAGCCCGTTCCGGCGGCCGGAGGCCGGGGACGAGAAGCAGGCGCTGACGGTGGCGGCGCTGAAGCTGCGACGCGAGGCGCCCGAGGCGTTCGGCGAGTCGGGGACGTACACGCCGCTGGCCGCCCGGGGCGCGGCGGCGGAGCACGCGGTGGCGTTCTGCCGCTCGGGCGAGGTGGTCACGGCGGTGACCCGGCTGTCCCTGCGGCTGGCGGACGCGGGCGGCTGGCGGGACACGGTGGTGGAGCTGCCGGACGGGGGCCCCTGGCGGGACGTGCTGTCGGCCTCCCCGGGCCGGGAGTTCGCGGGCGGGCCGGTGGCGGCGGGCGAACTGTTCGCGGAGCGGCCGGTGGCGCTGCTGCGCCGGGTGGGGCGCGACGGGTAGCGGCGGGCCGCGGCAGGACCGGAGACGGTGTCCGGTGCGGGGCGGCGCACCGGACACCGCGCACCGGATCCCGCGCCGGGGCGGCCGGGCGGGAGCGGTCAGCGGGCGCGGACGAGCAGGGCGCGCGGGCCTCTGGTGAGGAGTCCGCCCGCCACCGGGCGGAAGCCGTCGGCCCAGCGGATGTCCGGCATCGCCGTGAGCAGGGCGCGCAGCCCGTACGCGGCCTCCAGGCGGCCCAGCACGGCGGCGGGGCAGCCCACCGGGCCGGTGAGCAGCGGGTCGGCGTCGGCGCGCAGCGGGTCGAACCGGTCCGGGGCGGCGAACCGGGCCGGGTCGCGTCCCGCCGCGCCGATCAAGCAGGCGACGGGCGCCCCGGCGGGCAGCGTGCCGCCGCTGAGGCTCACCTCGGTGCGGGTGCGGCGCAGCACGATCTGAACGGGCGGGTCGCGGCGCAGCGTCTCGGCCCAGGCCCGTACCAGCAGTTCCCGGGCCCCGTCGCGTGCGGCGGCCAGCAGGTCGGGGTCGTCCAGCATGTTCGCGAGGAACGAGGCGAGCGCCTTCTCCCGGAGCGCGGTGTGCCCGGCGCACTCCCCGGCCGCCTCGGCGGGCCGCCGGTGCCGGGAGAGGGCGCCCGGGGCCGGGTGCGACCGGCGGACCGCCACCGCCGCCGCTCCCGCGGGCAGCCACCGGCAGAACTCGGCGACCAGGTCCGCCCCGTCGCGCCCGGCTATCCGGCGGGCCAGGACGTACGCGGCGCGCTCGACGGCCGCGGCGGTGCCCGGGTCCGGGGTGCCGCCGCCGTCGGACGGCGGGGCGCAGCCCGCGGTGCCCCGGCAGACCCCGAGCGGTGCGGGGCCCCGGCCGCGCGGGGACGCGTCGTGCGGGTAGCCGGTGAACCGGGGGTCGGTGAGGGCCGCGGCCACGTCCGTGTACCGGCTCAGCACCCAGGCCGCCAGGCCCGGGTCGTAGCCCAGCGGGTGGTCGGTGCGCAGCGCGCGGTACAGGCGCAGCCGGTGCGGGTCGGTGGAGGCCCCCGGCGTCAGCAGACCGGGACGGCCGCCCGTGCGCCGGTGCGGGCGACGGGCGGCGGGCAGGGCCTCGGAGCGGTCGGCCGGCATCCCACGCCCCCTGGAGCTCGGTGCGCCGACGTCCGGCGCGCGTGTCTCCAGCGGACCACCGGCGGCGGCGCCCCGCAGTCGGCGGGCGCCCGTTCGGGTGAGGGCCCCGGGCGGCAGGGGCGGGCGGTCAGGCCGGCGGGCTCAGGGCCGGGTCGGTGAGGCGGAAGCTCATCCGGCCGAAGCTGACCTGGTCGCCGTCGCGGACCGGGAGGGAGCCGACGAGCCGCTGGCCGTTGACCCAGGTGCCGTTGGTCGAGCCGAGGTCGCGCAGCACCCAGCGGCCGTTCCGCGCGGTCAGCTCGGCGTGCAGCCGGGACACGGTCTCGTGGTTGAGGCGCAGCCCGTTGGCCGGGTCGCGGCCGACGAGCAGCGGGTGGGGGCCCGGGGCCGGCAGCAGCAGCCTGGGCAGCCGCTCGGTCTGCCAGGCGCGGCGCAGCCTGCCGGGGAAGGCGGAGATCCCGCCCACCGCGCGGACGAGCCCCTGGGACCAGCGGCTGGTGCCGGACTCCAGGTCGCCGGTGAGGGCGGCCAGCTCCTCGGGGCGGCGGGCGACCAGGGCCAGTTCCATGCGCCGCATGAACGTGTCGTGCGACAGCTTGCCCTGTGCGGCACCCTCGCGGAGCACGCTGACGGCACGGTCGCGCTGGGCGTCCGAGAGCCGTGCGGTATGCGTGTGGGGCTCGAAGGAGAAGGTCACGGGACGATTGTCAGCCGCGGGGCCCCGGGGTGTCCAGAAGCCGCCTGGTTCCCGCCCGTTGGCCCCGGGGCGCCGCACCCCCGTGACGGGTGCGGGGGCCCGGGTCTCACCGGGGCGCGCCGCCGTCCGCAGCGAGCGCGTCGGTGTCCTCGGCCAGCCAGTCCAGCCGCAGCAGCTGCTCGGCGGGGATCGTCGCGTCCTCGCCGCGCGGTCCCACGTTGAGCAGGACGTTCCCGCCGTCGGCGGCCGTGTCGCGGACCAGCGAGGTCAGGGTAGGCCGGTCGATGAAGGCGTCCGGGCCGGAGGCGCGGTTGTAGCCGAAGCTGTGGTCGACGCCCCGGGTGATCTCGTACGGGTCAAAGCCCTCGTAGCGGGCGTACTCCGGGGTGCGGAAGTCGAAGACGGGCGGGGTGCGCGGGACGAAGCCCGCCCCCTGGGCGACGGTCCGGCGGTCCCACCAGTTGAACAGCGTTTTCGCGCCGGGCAGGGCGAGCCCCCGCCAGTACGGGGCGTAGGGGAGCAGGCGGTCGTTGACGACGCCGTGCGGGACGGTGAAGCGGTAGAAGTCGACCAGGGACCGGATCTCGGCGGCGGAGGCGGGCCAGGCGATGTCGTTCCAGAGGATGTCGGGGTGGTAGCGGCGGATCAGCTCCCGCAGCTGCGCGTCGGCGTAGCGGGGGTAGTCACCGCGCGGGACGGCGGAGAACATGTCGGCGGCGGTGCCGATGGGCCGGTCGTCGAAGGTCCAGTCGAGCCCGCCGGAGTAGTAGACGCCGAAGCGCAGGCCCTCGGCCCGTACGGCTTCGGCGAATTCGCCGACCACGTCGCGGGTGGTGTGCCAGCCCGCGCGGTGCGGGTTGCGGGTCTCGGAGGGCCAGAGGCAGAACCCGTCGTGGTGCTTGGTGACCAGGACCGCGTATCCGGCGCCCGCCCTGCGGAAGGCGCGGGCCCAGGCGGCCGGGTCCCAGGTGGCGAGCCCGTCCTCGAAGTCGCGGGCGAAGCCGGTGTAGGGGCGCGTGCCGTAGGTGGCGCGGTGGTGGGCGGCGACCGGGGAGCCGGGGAAGCGCAGCGCGTTCTCGTACCACTCGGCGTAGGAGGTCCAGCCGAGCGGCGCGCGCCGTCCGGCGGCCGGGAGTTCGGCGGCGGGGACGTGGGGCGGGGCCCAGCCGGGGACCGAGGCGGGTGTCCAGTGAACGAAGATCCCCAGCTGTGCCTGGGACCACCATGAAGCGACCATGCCGGGAGTATTGATCACTCCGGGGGCGTCGCGTAAGCCCCTTCGACGGCCGGATTCCGGTTCGGCCGCCCCTGCCGCCGCGGCGGCTGCCGCTTCTGCGCGCGGATCAGGTCGCGGTACCAGGCGTAGGACCGTTTGGGCGTCCGGGTCAGCGTCTCGTAGTCGATGTGGACCAGGCCGAACCGCTGCGAGGCTCCCTCCGTCCACTCGATGTTGTCGGTGAGCGACCAGGTGAAGTAGCCGCGGACGTCGGCCCCGGCGGCCATCGCCGCGCGCAGGGCGGTGAGATGGCTTTCCAGGTAGGCGATGCGGCGGTCGTCGGCGTGCGGCTCGGCCAGTGAGCAGCCGTTCTCGGTGATGAGGATTGGGGGCAGCCTGTCGCCGTAGCGGCTGTGCAGCCGGGTGAGGATGTCGGTCAGTCCCTCGGGGACCACGGGCCAGCCGAAGCCGGTCTTCTCGTAACCCTCGATCTCCCTGATGCCGAAGGGGAGTCCGGCGGGTATCGCGAAGCCGGAGAAGCCGCGCGGGGCGTCCGGGCCTGGTGCTCCGACGAGCGTGGGGCTGTAGTAGTTGACGCCGTACCGGTCGAGCGGGGTGGAGATGACCTTCAGGTCCTCGGCGACCGGTCCCGGCATCAGGTCGGCGAGGTTGTCGTCCGGGTAGCGCCCGGTGAGGACCGGGTCGGCGAACAGCCAGTTGGTGAGCGTGTCGTACAGCTCCGCGCCGAAGCGGTCCTCGTCGGTGTCCCCGGCCGTCCACACCGGGGCGTGGGAGAGAGCCGCGCCGATGGTCTCCGCTCCCGCCGCGCGCAGGGCGCGGACGGCGAGGCCGTGGGCAAGGAGCTGGTGGTGGGCGGCGGGCAGCGCGTCGAAGAGGAGCGTGCGGCCGGGGGCGTGCTCGCCGAGGGCGTAGCCGAGCATCGTCACCTCGGCGGGTTCGTTGACGGTGAGCCACAGCGGGACCCGGTCGGCGAGGCGTTCTGCGACGACGCCCGCGTACTCGGCGAAGCGGTGGGCGGTGTCCCGCTCCAGCCAGCCGCCCGCCTCCTCCAGGGCCAGCGGGGTGTCCCAGTGGTAGAGGGTCGGGGCGGGGGCGACGCCGTGCGCGCACAGTTCGTCGACGAGCCGGTCGTAGAAGTCGAGCCCGGCTGCGTTGACGGCTCCGCTGCCGCCGGGGACCACCCGGGGCCAGCTGACGGAGAACCGGAAGGCGTCGGCGCCGAGTCCGGCGAGCAGGGCGACGTCCTCGCGGTAGCGGGCGTGGAAGCCGGTGCCCCGGGTGGTGTCGGTGCCGTCCTTGATCCGGCCGGGGAGGGCGGCGAAGGCGTCCCAACCGGAGGGTCCCTTGCCGTCCGCGTCCACCGCCCCCTCGGTCTGGAAGGCGGAGGCGGACGCGCCCCACAGGAAACCGGGCGGGAACAGCGGTACGGTCATCTCGGCCTCCAGCAGCCGTCCGTGGGAGCGGGCCTTCGGTGCGGGCCCCGCCGACGGGGCCCGGGGCGGGTCCCGGAAGCGGAACTCGTACGTACGTATGCGCCGGATCTGTATGAGCGTCCCGCCCGGCGGGCAATGATCAGGACCAGACCATACGGCCGGTGCCGGGCTCGTTCCAGAGGGCCGGAGTCACGAGAGCCGACCCGGGACGAGGAGTGGTGGATGCAGTTCGAGGTGTGGGCCCCCGAGGCGGACTCGGTCGTGCTGGAGGCGGCGGACGTCAGGACCCCGATGGAGCGCGATCCGCGCCGGGCGGGGTGGTGGGGCGCCGAGGCGGAGGCGGCGGACGGGGCGCGGTACGGCTTCCGGCTGGACGACGGGCCGCTGCTGCCCGACCCGCGTTCGCGGCGGCAGCCGGACGGGCCCGACGGCCCGAGCGCGGTCGTCGACCAGGAGGCGTACGCCTGGCGCGACGGCTGGGCGGGGCGGCAGCTGACCCGGGCGGTCCTCTACGAGCTGCACGTGGGGACGTACACCCCGGAGGGCACGTTCGACGCGGCGGCGGCCCGGCTGGGCCATCTGGCGGAGCTGGGTGTCACCCATGTGTCGCTGATGCCGGTCTGCCCGTTCCCCGGCGTCAACGGCTGGGGGTACGAGGGCGTCTCGCTGTGGGCGGTGCACGAGCCGTACGGCGGCCCGGAGGGGATGAAGCGCTTTGTCGACTCGGCGCACGAGCTGGGTCTCGGGGTGGTCCTGGACGTCGTCCACAACCACCTGGGCCCCTCCGGCAACTACCTGCCCGCCTTCGGCCCGTACTTCACCGACACCCACCACACCCCGTGGGGCTCGGCGGTCAACCTGGACGCCCCGGGCTCGGACGAGGTGCGGGCGTACCTGCTGGGCAGCGCGCTGGCCTGGCTGCGGGACTACCGGCTGGACGGGCTGCGGCTGGACGCGGTGCACGCGCTGGCCGACACCCGGGCGCTGACGTTCCTGGAGGAGCTGTCGGCGGCGGTCGACGCGCTGGCGGCCGAGCTGGGACGGCCGCTCGGGCTGATCGCCGAGTCCGACCTGTGCGACCCGCGCACCACCACCCCGCGCCCGGCGGGCGGCCTCGGGCTGCACGCCCAGTGGAACGACGACTTCCACCACGCCCTGCACACCGCGCTCACCGGTGAGTCCCAGGGCTACTACGCCGACTTCGCCCACGCCCCGCTCGGCGCCCTCGCGAAGACGGTGACCTCGGCGTTCTTCCACGACGGGACGTGGTCCAGCTTCCGGGAGCGCACCCACGGCCGCCCGGTCGACGTCTCCCGCACCCCGGCGCACCGCTTCGTGGGCTACGCGCAGACGCACGACCAGATCGGCAACCGGGCCCTGGGCGACCGGCTCGCCGCGGCCCTCTCCCCCGGCCTCCAGGCGTGCGCGGCGGCCCTGGTGCTGACCGGGCCGTTCACCCCGATGCTGTTCATGGGCGAGGAGTGGGGGGCGGGCACCCCCTGGCAGTTCTTCACCGACCACACGGATCCGGAGCTGGCGGAGGCGGTGCGCAACGGCAGGCGGCGGGAGTTCGGCGCGCACGGCTGGGCGGAGGAGGAGATCCCCGACCCGCAGGACCCGGCGACCCGGGACCGCTCCTGTCTGGACTGGGCGGAGCCGGAGCGCGAACCGCACGCGCGGCTGCTCGCCTGGTACCGCGAACTGATCGCGCTGCGGCGGACGTTGCCCGACCTGCACGACCCCGACCTGGCCTCGGTGAAGGTGGCCTTCGACGAGGACGCCCGCTGGTTCGCCTACCGCAGGGGCGACCTGCGGATCGTGGTCAACCTGGCGGACCGGCCGGCGGAGATCCCCCTCGGTCTCGGACGGCACCGCCGCTCCGGCGGGCGGGTGCTGGCGGCCTGGGAGCCGGTGGAGGCGCCGGGTTCGGACGGGGTGCTGCACCTGCCGCCGGAGTCGTGCGTGGTGCTGGCCGACGACTGAACGCCGGTACGGGAGTCGACCGTCCGGGGATGCGTTCTCCGGTGAACTCCCGTACGCGCGCCGCTACTCCACGACGGCGAGCTCGCGGGCGGTGGTGTTCAGCCGCCGCCCGCCGTCCTCGGTGACGGCCACGATGTCCTCGATGCGGACGCCGAACCGGCCGGGCAGGTAGATGCCGGGCTCCACGGAGAAGCACATGCCGGGGACGAGCGGCTGCCCCTCGCCCTCGATCATGTACGGCGGCTCGTGGGTGGTGACGCCGATGCCGTGGCCGGTGCGGTGGATGAACCGGTCGCCGTAGCCGGACTCGGTGATCACCGCGCGGGCGGCCCGGTCGATCTCCTGGCAGGCGACCCCGGGCCGGACGGCGGCGCAGCCCGCCCGCTGGGCCTCGCGGACGATGTCGTGGACCCGCTGCTCCTCGGCGGTGGGTTCGCCGACATGGACCGTGCGGGAGGTGTCGGAGCCGTAGCCGTGCTGGAGCCCGCCGAAGTCGAGGACGACCATGTCCCCGCGCTCGATGGTCCGCGCCCCCGCCTCGTGGTGCGGGTTGGCCCCGTTGGGACCGGACCCGACGACGGTGAAGTCGACCTGGGAGTGCCCGAACTCCGTGAGCAGTGCGGCGAGATCGGTGGCCACGTCGATCTCCCGGCGCCCGGAGAACCGCGTCTTGAGGATCTCCTCGTACGTGGCGTCGGCGGCGGCCCCGGCGGCGGCGAGCCGTTCCAGCTCGGCCGCGTCCTTCACCGCGCGGAGCATCGGAAGGGCCTCGGTGAGCGCGGTGTAGGAGGTGCCGGGCAACTCCTTCTGGAGGCCCAGGAGATGCATGGCCCAGGTGTTGTCGCTCACCCCGAAGCGGCCCTCGGCCGCCAGCAGCGGGGCGGTCACCCCGTACGGGTCCGTGCCGTCGGTCCAGTCCCGCAGCGTGAGAGCGGACGCCCCGGTGGCCGCCGCCGCGTCGGGCGCCTCCAGCGTCGGCACCACCAGCACCGGCTCCTGCCCGGCCCGCAGGACGAGGAGCGTGAGGCGTTCGGTGCTCACGGGCCGGTAGCCGGTGAGGTGGACGAGGTCGGGTCCGGGCGCGACGATCACCCCGGCCAGCCCGGCCCCGGCGGCGGACTCGGCGGCCCGCGCCATCCGGGCCCGGTAGTCCTCGGCGGTGAAGGGCGCGGGCGGGGCGGACCGCCGCGTGGACGGGCTCGGGCTGGACATCTGGACCTCCTGGCGACACGACACGCAGAGCACGCGGTCCGGGAGGGTCCGGGGTGCCCCGGACCCGCTCCGGACCGCGCCGAACGGGCACACAGCATCCTGCCCGCCCGACGGGCGGCACGCGACCGGCTTCCCGCGGAAGCCGTCAGCCCGGGTCCGGCACCGTTCTCGCCGGCATCCGCACGACGAGGTCGGCCCGCTCGCGGTCCCGCTCCACCAGCCGGGCGTTCGCCTCGTCGGAGCGCGCGACCCACGCGCGGGCGTACGGCCGGGGCTTGCCGAACCGGACATGGCGCTCGACGAGCCGGTGCACACGGACCTCCGGAGAGAGGTCCAGGAACCACGCCTCGTCCAGCAGCCCGCGCACCGGCGCCCAGGGCCCGTCGTCGAGCAGCAGGTAGTTGCCCTCGGTGACGACCAGCGGGATGTCCGGCGGGACGGGCAGGGACCCGGCGACCGGCTCCTCCAGGGTCCGGTCGAAGGCGGGTGCGTAGACCGGGTGCACCGGGTCCGGATCGCGCAGCCGCCGCAGCAGGGCCGCGTACCCGGCCGCGTCGAAGGTGTCGGGCGCGCCCTTGCGCTCGGCGCGGCCGAGCCGGTCGAGTTCGGCGGCGGCCAGGTGGAAGCCGTCCATCGGGACGAGGGCGGCGCACCCGTGCAGCGCGGCGACGAGCCGTCCGGCCAGGGTGGACTTGCCCGCTCCGGGCGGCCCCGCGATCCCGAGGACGCGCCGCTGTCCGCTCTCCGCGAGGGCGCGGGCCCGGTCGGTCAGGGCGGCGAGGCCACCGGGGTTCGTCGCGTCCACGAGGTCCATGCGGGGCATTGTGCGGGGCCGGAGGCCAGGAGCGTTAGTGTTACGTATAACCGCAACCATCCGTGCCGTACTCCGTCGTCCTCCCGGGAGGCTCCCCGCCATGTCCCACATCGCCCTGGTCACCCTGGTCGTCCGCGACTACGACGAGGCCGTCGCCTTCTACCGCGACGCGCTCGGCTTCACCCTGGCGGAGGACACCGACCGGGGCGACGGCACCCGCTGGGTGGTGGTGCGCCCGCGCGGCGCGGCGGAGGGTACGGGGCTGCTGCTGGCCCGCGCGAAGGACGCGGCTCAGGCGGCGGCGGTCGGGGCGCAGACGGGCGGCCGGGTCGGCTTCTTCCTGCACACCGAGGACTTCGCGGCCGACCACGCCCGGATGCTCGCGGCCGGGGTGCGCTTCCTGGAGGAGCCCCGGCACGAGACGTACGGCTCGGTCGCGGTCTTCGAGGACCTGTACGGCAACCGGTGGGACCTGCTCCAGCCCGCCGCCTGAGCTGCCGCGCCCACCGGCCCGCCGCCTGTCGGTCACAGCCGAGCCGGTCGCCTGACCCCGGCCCACCGGCCCGCCGCCTGAGCTGCCGCGCACCCGGCCGGGGGTCCCGGCCGAGGCCCCTCAGGTCCGCGTGCGCTTCGCCTCGCGTCCGGCCACCGCCTCCATCGCGTCCAGCACCGGCCGGATCAGCGGGTGGCCCTCGGCTCCCTGGCGTACGGCCGCGAAGACGCGGCGGGTGGGGGCGCTGCCCTCCACCGGGCGGACGACCACCCCCGTCCGCTCCGTCCCGCGCAGCGCGGACCGGGGCACCAGGGCCACCCCGGCGTCCGCCCCGGCCAGAGCCACCACCGCCCGGAAGTCGTCCGACGAGTGCTCCAGGCGGGGTTCGAACCCGGCGGACTCGCAGGCCAGGACCACCACCTCATGGCAGGGGTTGCCCGGGTACGGCCCGATCCACGGGTCCTTCGCCAGGTCGGCGACGGCCACCTGGGGCCGGTCGGCGAGGCGGTGGCCGACCGGCAGCACGGCGTCGAACGGCTCCGAGTAGAGCGGGACGCGGGTGAGGCGGCGGTCGTCCTCGGCGGGCGCACCCCGGTACTCGACGGCCACCGCCACGTCGACCTGCCGGTCCAGCACCATCGGCACGCTCGCGTCGCCCTCCGCGTCCTGGACCTTGACGCGGATACCGGGCGCGGTGCGGGCCAGCTCGGTGAGGGCGGGGGCGAGGACGAGGCCGATGCCGGTGGCGAACGCGGCGACCGTGACCGTACCGGCGACTCCCGCGCCGTAGTCCGCCAGCTCCGCCTCGGCCCGCTCCAGCTGGGCCAGGACCACGTTGGCGTGGGTGAGCAGGATCTCCCCGGCGGCGGTGAGCCGGGCGCCGCGCGCGCCGCGCTCGACGAGGCGGTGGCCGGTCTCCTGCTCCAGGGCGGCGAGCTGCTGGGAGACGGCGGAGGGCGTCAGGTACAGGGCGGCGGCGGCCGCGGTCACGGTGCGGTGGTCGGCCACCGCACGGAGGATTCGCAGCCGCCGCGCATCGATCATGTGCCCATTGTCCCAGGCGGTGGCGGAGCCACCGACCCGGTGAGCGGTCAGGCCGCCTCCGCCTCCAGGGCGGCCCGCGCGTCGACGAAAGCGTCCACCGCGCGGTTGACGTCGGCGGTGGAGTGGGCGGCCGAGAGCTGGACCCGGATGCGGGCCGCGCCCTGCGGGACGACGGGGTACGAGAAGCCGATCACGTACACACCGCGCTCCAGGAGCAGCTCCGCCAACCGGCCCGCCTTCGCCGCGTCCCCGATCATGACGGGGGCGATGGCGTGGTCACCGGGCAGGACGTCGAAGCCCTCCGCGGTCATCCGGGTGCGGAACAGCTCGGTGTTGGCGTTGAGCCGGTCGCGCAGCTCCCCGGCCGACTCCAGCAGGTCGATGACCTTGAGGGAGGCGGCGGCGATGACCGGGGCGAGGGTGTTGGAGAAGAGGTACGGGCGCGAGCGCTGGCGCAGCAGCGCGACGATCTCGGCGCGGGCGGCGACGTAGCCGCCGGAGGCGCCGCCGAGCGCCTTGCCGAGGGTGCCGGTGATGATGTCGACCCGGTCCATGACGCCGTGCAGCTCGGGAGTGCCGCGGCCGCCGGGGCCGACGAAGCCGACGGCGTGCGAGTCGTCGACCATGACCATCGCGTCGTAGCGGTCGGCCAGGTCGCAGATCTCCCTGAGCGGGGCGACGTAGCCGTCCATCGAGAAGACGCCGTCGGTGACGACGAGACGGCGGCGGGCGCCGGACGCCTCCTTGAGCTGCTTCTCCAGGTCGGCGAGGTCGCGGTTGGCGTAGCGGAGGCGCCGCGCCTTGGAGAGGCGGATGCCGTCGATGATGGAGGCGTGGTTGAGGGCGTCGGAGATCACCGCGTCCTCGGGGCCGAGCAGGGTCTCGAAGACACCGCCGTTGGCGTCGAAGCAGGAGGAGTAGAGGATCGTGTCCTCCTGGCCGAGGAAGGCCGACAGCCGCTGCTCCAGCTCCTTGTGGACCTCCTGGGTGCCGCAGATGAAGCGGACCGAGGCCATGCCGTAGCCCCAGCGGTCCAGCGCCTGGTGGGCGGCGGCGACGATCTCGGGGTGGTCGGCGAGACCGAGGTAGTTGTTGGCGCAGAAGTTGAGGACCTCGCCGGGGCGGCCGCCGGAGGTGACCTCGACGGTCGCGGACTGCGGGGTGCCGATCACGCGCTCGGGCTTGTACAGCCCGGCGGCGCGGATCTCGTCGAGGGTGGTGCGCAGATCGTCGCGTACGGAGTCGAACATGCGGGTTCCTTAAGGGGATGCGGTCGGGCGGGCGGTGCTCAGGCGGTCCAGTCGAGGATGACCTTGCCGCCGAGGCCGCTCGCGGCGTCGTCGAAGGCGGCCTCGAAGTCGCGGAAGCCGTACCGGCCGGTGATCACGGGGGCGAGGTCGAGTCCGCCCTCCAGCAGGACGGACATGGCGTACCAGGTCTCGAACATCTCGCGGCCGTAGATCCCCTTGATCGTGATCATCGAGGTGACGATCCGGGCCCAGTCGACGGCGAACTCCTCGGCGGGCAGGCCGAGCATCGCGATCCGGCCGCCGTGCGTCATGTTCGCGACCATCTCGCGCATCGCCTCGGGGCGGCCGGACATCTCCAGGCCGATGTCGAAGCCCTCGCGCAGGCCGAGCTTCTGCTGCCCGTCGGCGATGGTGCCCTCGGCGACGTTGAGGGCGAGGCTGACGCCGACCTCGCGGGCGAGCGCGAGCCGGGCCTCGCTGACGTCGGTGATGACGACGTTGCGGGCGCCCGCGTGCTTGGCGACGGCGGCGGCCATGATGCCGATCGGGCCCGCGCCGGTGATCAGCACGTCCTCACCGACCAGCGGGAAGGACAGCGCGGTGTGCACGGCGTTGCCGAACGGGTCGAAGATCGCGGCGATGTCGAGGTCGACGGGGACCCGGTGCACCCACACGTTGGAGGCGGGCAGGACCACGTACTCCGCGAACGCCCCGTCCCTGCCGACGCCCAGGCCGATCGTGGAGCGGCACAGGTGGCGGCGGCCCGCGAGACAGTTGCGGCACTTGCCGCAGACGAGGTGGCCCTCGCCGCTGACCAGGTCGCCGACCGCGACGTCCGCGACGTCGGAGCCGGTCGCGGCGACCTCACCGACGAACTCGTGGCCGAGGATCAGCGGGGTGGTGACCGCCTGCTGGGCCCAGCCGTCGTAGGCGCGGATGTGCAGGTCGGTGCCGCAGATGCCGGTGCGCAGGACCTTGATCAGGACGTCGGTGGGGCCGTACTCCGGCTCCGGCACGTCCATCAGCCACAGTCCCGGCTCGGCCTTCTGCTTGACGAGTGCCTTCACGGCTGTGGCTCCCTGACGTGGTGAGCGGGTGATGGATGCCCCGGGCCCGAGGTGGTCTCGGCGGGGTGGTCTTCCGGGATGCCCGTGAGCGGGCGTGCGGTGGGATACGGCGAGGCGGGTGACGGTGTACGGCGTCCGTGGCACGGCTTCACGCGTACGGCGCCACGCGCCATCCTCGGCCGTCACGGAGAAATCTGCCGCACGACGGGGCCCGGGTCCATCGAGGATTTCTTAAGCGCGCCCGCAGAAGATCTTCAGGCCTGGCCCTGGCATCACCGACCGCTGCCGCCCCGGCTCCTTCCCCGGCTCCGACCCGGGCTCCGTCCCGGGCCCCGGGTCGCGGTCAGGCGTCTTCTCCCCGGACCTCCCCGTAGGGCCCCAGGAAGCGGGGGCGGCCGTCCTCGATCCGGTAGAGGAAGATCCCGCTCTCGTACCGCACCCGGCGGGTCGAGGAGTCGAAGGCGAGGGAGCGGGCGACCCCCCGGTGCCCGGTCCGGACGAGCCGGTGGGCCATGCCGCTGCGCACCTCGCCGGAGGCGCTGGTGGCCGCGGCGGCGCGGGCGATGAGCCCGACCGCGTCGTACGCCTCGGCGGCCCAGGTGGCGGGCGGGGCGCCGTAGCGTTCGCGGTGGGCGGCGGTGAACGCGCGGGCGGAGGAGAGGGCTGTGGGGTCGGTGTACGCCTCCGCGAAGACCCACCCCTCGGCGGCCGGGCCCGCCCCGGTGAGGAAGGCGGGCCCGAGGGCGGGTCCGGCGGCGACGCGGCTGCCGGTGAACCCCGCCTCCGTCAGGGCGATGGCAAGCCCGGCGGCCCGGGAGGCGTCGCCGCCCGCGAACACGACGGCGTCGGCCCGCGCGGTCAGGGCCTCGCGGGCTGCCTCGCCGTAACCCGTGTCGCCCTCGGGCAGCGGGTGCTCCAGGAGGGTGGCACCGCTCGGGGTGGCGTCGCGGAAGGTGCCGCCGACCTCGGCGCCGAACACCGGGTCGGCGGCGTCCTGGACGAGGAGGAGGCGTTCGGCGGGGCGGGAGCGGGCGAGGTAGCCGAGCAGGCCGGTGGCGAGCACGCGGTCGAGAGGTCGGGTGACGCACAGGTGGAGGCCCGTGCCGGTCTCCACCGTGACGGACCCCGCGGCGACGACGACCACGGCGAGCCGCGCCCGGCCGTACCGGGTGACGACGTCCTCCCGCAGGACGTCACCGGTCGGCCCGAGGACCGCGACGAGCCCGGGGTCCGCCCCCAGCCGGTCCGCCGTCGCGAGCGCCCGGCGTGGGTCCCCCTCGTCGTCCTCGGCGCGCAGGGCGAGCCGGAACGGCGGGTCGTCGCGGGCGTTGTGGTCGGCGACGGCGAGTTCGGCACCGCGCCGGTGGGCCAGGCCCGCGGTCCGGCCGGGCCCGCTCAGGTCGGCGTGGAGTCCGACCGTGTACGTGGGCGGCTCGCCGGACCCCGTGGCGGTCCCGCCACCCGCCCGATCCCGCCGCCCCGCGAGCCACGCGGCGGTGGACCCGCCGACCAGGAGCACGGCCCCGGCCGCCCCGGCGCCCAGCAGCCCGCGCCGGGTGGGCCCGGTCGCGGCGGCCCGGCCCCCGGCCGAAGCGGACACGGCGGTCGGCGGCGGGAGGCCAGGGGCAGAGCCGGGGCCGGGGTCCAGGTCAGGGCCGGGGTCGGGGTCGGGCCAGGCGAGGGCGGCGGCGGACCGCTCGGCGATCAGCGCGGCGAGCCCCGGCGGCGGGTCCCACGGAGTCGCCGGGGCCGAGTCCGGAGTCGTCGGAGACGGCGCGTGGTCTGGGCCCGGGTCCGACACGGAGTCCAGGTCCGGATCCGGCGCGTGGTCCAGGTCCGGGTCCAGCACCTGGGCCGGGTCCGACACGGAGTCCACGTCCGGATCCGGCGCCTGGTCCGACACGGAGTCCCGGTCCGGGTCCAGCACCCGGGCTGGGCCCGGCGCGGAGTCCACGTCCGGGTGCGGCGCCTGGTCCGGGGCTCCGAACGGCCCCCACGCCTCGCGCGGGTCGCGGGGTGCCCGCTCCCCCGGCGCACCGCCGCGGCCCGCCGCTCCCAGCGCCCGCGCGACCTGGCGCGCGGAGGGCCGGGCGGACGGGGCCTTGGCCAGGCAGGCGGTGATCGTGGGGAGCAGGGCGGGCGGTACGCCGGTCAGATCCGGGTCCTCGTGGAGCGTGCGGAACAGGGCGCCCGCCCCGCCGCCCTCGCCGAACGGGCGGCGGCCCGTCGCCGCGTACACCAGGACGCAGCCGAGCGAGAACACGTCGCACGCCGGTCCGACGGGTCCCGCCGACGCCTGTTCGGGGGCGAGGTAGCCGGGGGTGCCGAGCACCGCACCGGTGGCGGTCAGCGCGCTCGCGCCCTCGGGGCGGGCGATGCCGAAGTCGATGAGGCGGGGGCCGTCGAGGGCGAGGAGCACGTTGGCGGGTTTCACGTCGCGGTGGATCAGCCCGGCGGAGTGCACCGCGGCGAGCGCCTCGGCCAGTCGGCGGCCCAGGGCCGCCACGGTGCCGGGCGGCAGCGGCCCGCCGTCGGCGACCGTCTCGCCCAGCGCGGGGCCGGGGACGTAGGCGGTCGCCAGCCACGGTTCGCGGGCCTCGGTGTCCGCGCCGAGCACCGGCACGGTCCAGGGTCCGGTGACCCGGGCGGCGGCCTCGGCCTCGCGGCGGAAACGGGCCCGGAAGGCGGGGTCGGCGGCGTACCCGGCGCGGATCACCTTGACGGCGACGAGCGCCCCGCCCACCGAACGCGCCAGGTGGACCACGCCCATGCCGCCCGCGCCGAGCCGGGCCAGCGTCCGGTAGGGGCCGACGGTGCGCGGGTCGTCGGAGGTGAGGGGCCCCATGTCAGCTCTGCGGCTTCGGGACCGGGCCGAGGTAGCGGTACCGGCCGTCCTCCACCTGGTACAGATGGGCGTCCCGGCCGGCCAGTTGCTGCCGCTCCCCGTCGAACGCGTAGGGGCGGGAGACACCGTCGTAGCGGGCCGCGGCGAGCGCGGCGGTGAGCGCGGAGCGGGTGGGGCGGCCGTCCCCGGAGGGCGACGGACCCGGCGTCCCGGAGGCCGCTTCGGTGGCCGTGTCGGCCAGAGCGGCCAGTTCGCGGGCGACGAGCCCGGTCACGTCGTACGCCTCGGCGGCCCAGGGTGCGGGCTGGCTGTTGAAGCGCTTGCGGTGGGCGGCCACGAACGCGGCGGCGGCCGGAGCGCTCGCGGCGGTGAACGGGGCGATGAACTCCCACCCTTCGGCGGCCGGACCGGCCTCCGCCAGGAACTCGGCCGTCATGGCGGTGTGCTGGGCCAGGCGCGGGCCCGTGAAGTCGGCGGCGGCCAGCGCACGGGCGGTACGGGCCGCCCCGGCCGGGTCCCCGGCGTAGAAGAGCGCGTCGCACCGCTGGTCGAGGAAGTCGGCCACGACCGGGGCGAGTTCGGTCGTCCCGGCGGGCACCACGCGCGGGTGGGTGGCGCCGGTGGCGATGCTGGAGGCCATCAGGTTCGCGGTGTAGCCCGCCTGATAGGCGGACTGCCCGCCGGCCCGGTCGATCAGGACTCCCAGCCGCTCGACGCCGGGGCGCAGCAGGCGCTGGACCACGGGGAGGGAGAGGGCCGCGTAGGAGGGGGCGGCCTGGAAGAAGGAGCCGTTGGTCCGGGCGGGGAAGGCGATCTGGAGGGCGGAGACCGTCAGGACGGGCAGCACCGCCTCGTCGTACGCGGCGAGCGCCGCCCCGGTGGTCGCGTCGCCGGTGGGGCCGATCACCGCGAGGACCTCCGGGTCGCGGGCGAACTCCTCGGCCACCCGGGCGGACCGCTCGGTGTCCCCCTGGTCGTCGAGGACCTTGACGGCGAGCCGGAAGGGCTGGTCCGCAAGGGAGTTGACGCGGTCGACGGCGAGCCGCACCCCGCGCTCCTGGGCCCTTCCGGCCACCTCCTGAGGTCCGGTCAGATCGGCGTGCACACCGATGATCCAGCGGTGTCCGCCGGGTGCGCCGTCGGTCCCTCCGCGGTCCTCGGCGCGGTCCCCGGTGAGCCGTACGGCGGCGAAGGCGCCCGCTCCGAGGAGGGCCGCGCCGCCCGCCGCGTACAGCAGGAATCTGCGTCGGCCGGGGGCGGGCGGCGGCGGCGGGGCGGGGGTGTCGGCGACGGTGGCGTCGATGCCGGGCAGGGCGAGCAGGGCGGCGGAGCGGTCCGCGATGATCCGGACGACATCCTCGGGCAACCACGCCGCGCCCGCTCCGGCAGACACCCGCTCACCGGCCCTGGCAGACGTGGCCTCACCCGCCCCGGCAGGCACTCGTTCACCGGCACCGGCGGACGCGGCCTCACCCGCCCCGGTCGGGGCCTTCGTCGCGATCAGCGCGTCGAGTGCGGTGGCGGTGGGGCGCGTCGCCGGGTCCTTGGCGAGGCACCTCTCCAGCAGGCCGCGCAGTGCGGCGTCGTCGATGCCGTCCAGGTCGGGGGCGTCGTGCACGGTGCGGTAGAGGAGCGCGTCGACCGCACCGCTGCCGAAGGGCGGCCGTCCGGTGGCCGCGTAGGCGAGGAGACAGCCGAGCGAGAAGACGTCGCCGGCGGGTCCGGTGCCGTCGCCGGACGCCTGCTCGGGCGGGAGGAAGCCGGGGGTGCCGACGACGAGTCCGGTGGTGGTGAGGGCGGTGGCGTCGGCGGCGCGGGCGATCCCGAAGTCGATCAGCCGGGGCCCGTCGGCCGTCAGGAGGACGTTGCCCGGTTTCACGTCGCGGTGGACGAGTCCGGCGGCGTGCACGGCCGCCAGCGCGCGGGCGAGCAGCCGTCCGAGGACCAGCACGCTGCGCACAGGCAGCGGACCGCGCAGGGCGATCAGCTCGGAGAGTGCCGGTCCGGGCACGAACTCCGTTGCCAGCCAGGGCTGTTCGGCCTCGGTGTCCGCCCCGGTGACGGACACCGCCCAGGGGCTGTCCACCCGTCGGGCGGCCTCGGTCTCGCGGCGGAAGCGGGTGCGGAAATCCTCGTCCCCGGCGTACTCGGGGAGGATGACCTTGAGGGCGGCGAGTGCTCCGGCGTCGGTGCGGGCGAGGTAGACGACGCCCATGCCGCCCGCGCCGAGGCGGCCCAGGAGCCGGTGGCCGCCGATCCGGGCGGGGTCACCGGGTCGCAGTTCATCCATCGCGCGGCCTCAGCTCTGCTTCTCGACGGCGTCTTCGAGGCGGACCAGCATGGCGGCCTGCGCCTCGGTGATCAGGGCGTCGACCTCGCGCGCGGTGCGGCCCTTCGCCCCCTTGCCGGTCACGGCGACGGTGGCCTGGAGGATCTGCGCCTGCTGCCAGGCGTAGGGGTGCGGCCCGCCCAGTTCGGCGCTGCGGTACTCCCCCGTCTCACTGAGCAGGTCCTCGGAGTTGGTCTGGTTGGCCTCTCCGCCGAGGAGCGCCCCCGCGACGAGGGAGCCGATCCGCTCCCCCTCGCGGAGCTGCTGGGTGGGGCAGCGCATGGACTCCTCGATCGACTCGGCCATCTCCCGGGCCGCGTCCTGGCGGGTGCGGTGGACGGTGACGACGGCGGCGAGCCGCAGCGGTCCCTTGCCCGCCTCGGCGGGCACTTCGAAGGAGCGGGTGACCGTGGCGAGGACCTGGCCGCCGGGCGGTTGCTGCCGCCAGACGCAGTCCGCCCCGAGCACGGGCCAGGTCGCCGGGCCGCTCTCGTACGGGGTCCGTGCGACCACTCCGGGGCCGAAGCTGTCGGGTCCGGCGATGACGCGTCCGATGAGGTCGAGGGCCGCCGCCCGGGTTTTCGGGAGCCGGGCGGGGTCGGGGTCGATCCTGTTCGGGGCATCGGCGGACGGGGCGTTCCCGGAGTCGGCGCCGCTGCTGGGGCCGGACCCCTGTGGGGCGTCGCGGTTCTCCGTCCCGGAGGCGCCATCGCTCTCCGCGTCGCCTGTGGCCCCCGTGCACGCGGTGAGCAGAAGGGTCAGGGCCACCAGGGGAAGGCCGAGGCGGACTCTTCTAGAAGGCACCCGACCGTTCACAGCGTGCTCCCCCGTCTCTGTTCGACGCCGTATCGATCCTAAGGGCTGTCCCATAATCCCTGGTGGATCAGCGTGCGGCCTCAGATGCGGTGCATCGCAAGGCGGAGGGACGTCCGAATACTGGATGTATTCGGGCGTTCCGACAACGCGGCGAGGTGCCGTAGCTGTCGTCGCGCGCCCGCCGGGGATGACGGGACAGCCCTTAGGGGGTGTCTCGCTGATCATGCCGGGCTGGCGGGGGTCCGGTGCCGCGCCTGAGATGCCCCGCGCCGACCAGGCCCGGGACGTGCGGCCCCGGCCCGGCCTCGGTGACGGGGCGCCCGTCGGACCTGGGTCGCCGCGTGCCGGTCGAACTGGCCCTGACGGCGTGGTGCCGCTCGTGACGCCGATGCCGGGGTGCGGCGGACGCTCCGTCAGCCGGGTTCGGCGGCAGGCCCGGTGGGCGGCGGACGGTGCACCGATGGCAGGAATCAGACCCTCGCGCGGTCCTTGATAACGTCGCCCCCGCGACCGTGGGCTTCTCCCCCCGACCCGGTCGTACGGGTGGGCGGACGGGGACCGGGCGCGGCAGGACGAAGAGGGCCGACAGATGAGCCTTGCACAGATACACCACACCTTGGACGCGCCGGGGGACGAGGGGGCGGCGGGCCGGTTCACGGCGGTCGGCCCCGGGGTGTCGGCGGCGCTGCTGGCGGAGATCGAACCGCTGGTCGGCTACGAGCTGCCCGAGGGGGCGTCGCACAGCCCCGCCGAACTCCACGCGCTGCCGCAGGCGTTCACGTACGCCGTCCTCTCCGACGGCAGCCGCCTGGTCGGCCGTACGGCCCCGGCGCGCGGCGAGGGCAGGGCCGCCGTGCGGCTCCACGCGCACGCGGTCCACATACCCGTCGGCGTACCGCTGCCCGGTGACCGGCTGCCGGTGGAGGCGTGGCGGTCGCCGCACTGGGCCACGGCGACCCCGGCGGGCGGTGCGCTGTCCGACCCGGTCTCCGCGCTGCCACCGGGTCCCGCACCGGTACGGGAGGGGCTCGACGACTTCGCGGTCTCGCGCGGCCCGTGGCTGGCGGCGGTCCTGGCCGACCTGCGCCGGGCGGGCGAGGAGGAGCCGGACGGCGGGCCGGTGGTGCTGGTGGAGAAGCGCGGTGCGGATGTGGCGCGCTGGCTGGGGCTGGCGGCGGTGGCGCTGCCGAGGGAGAACGTGGAGCGGCTGACGTTCACCACGTACACGCGGCGGCCGGCGGGGTCGGCGCTGCGGGTGGTGGGGGTGCTGCCCGAGGATGCGGCGGCGGCCAGGGAGGCGGGACTGCGCGTCCACGTGTGCGCGGACCGGCCGCCGGTGGACGAGGTCCCGGACGCCTGGGCCCGGACGGCGGCGCGGGTGTGGCGGAGCCGGGTGCCGGGCCTGTTCGAGGAGGCCCGGGAGCTGCCCGGGGGCCCGTTCGCCGCCGGTCCGCTGGCCGTGACGGCGCTGTGCGCCGGGGTCGCGCTCGGCCCCGAGGAGCGGGCGGCGGCGGCCCGGTGGACGGCGGAGCGGCCCTACGCGCTGGACGCGAAGCGGACCGCCCAGCTGGTGGAGGCGCTGACCGGACCCGGGGTCGATGACCGTACGGGCTCCGAGTTCGACGCGGTGGGGCGGCTGTTCGGTGCGCTGGACGGGCGGTGCCCCGCGCCGGTCACCGCGCCGCTGGCCGCGATGCTGGTGACGGAGGCGGCGCGGGGCGGGAACGGTTCGCTGGAGCTGCCGCGCCGGGAGGCGTTCACCGGCCCGGACGGGCAGGCACTCACGCAGACGCTGGCGCCGGAAATCCTCGGGGAGCTGGGGAGCGGCGCGGGTGGGCCCGTCCCGGTGGGCCGGACCCTGCAACTGCTGCGGGTGGCGAAGCTGTTGGGGGTGGAGATCGCGGACCTGGTCCCGGACACCGTGGACCGCCTGGCCCGGACGCTGCTGACGGAGGCGGCGGACCCTGGAGCCGAGGCGACGCGGCCCGGTGCGAGGCTGGAGGAGCCCGGTGCGGGGCCGGAGAGGTCCGGCGCGAGAGCGGAGGGGCACCGTGCGGAGGGTGCCGGGAGGGATGGCAGGGAGCGGCCCGGCGCGGGGACTCCCGGCTTCGCCCCGGCTCTCCTGGAGCTGCTGGACGAGCAGTTCGACGTACGGACGGCGCTGCTCGGCGCGCTGGACCGGATCGCGCCGGAGTCCCCCGGGGCGGTGGCCCGGTTCCTGGAGCGGGTCGCGCTGCCGTTCACGGGGACGCAGACGCTGCCGCATCTGCGGATGTGCGCCGAGGTGCCGGGGGCGATGGCGACGCTGGGCGGCGACCGGGCCGCGGTGTGGCACCGGGTGCTGCGGGCGGCCGGTCTCTCCCCCTTCGCCGAGCCCCTGGTGCTGCGTACGGCGGTGGGCCTGGTCTGGGAGGACCGGGCCCCGACGGTGGAGGAGGCCCGGCTGCTGCTGGAGGCGGCCACGTCGGACGCGCACCGCACGGCGGGCACCTGGTCGCGGCTGGTCGACGCGGCTCTCGCCGCCCCGGCGGACGTGGATGAGGCCACGGCGCTCGCCCATGACCTGCTGCGGGCGTTCCCGGACCGGACGGGCGACCGGGAGCGGGCCGCCCTCCAACTCCTGGAACTCTGCCGCGACCTGCGCACCGGCGGCCCCGACCCCGGCTGGGCGGAGCAGGTCAGCGCCCTGTGCACCCGGGCCGAACCCATCGAACCGGCGCTCCGGGAGCGGGCGTTCACCGCCCTGGTCGAACGCCTGCTGGCCCCGGACCGCCCCGGCGCCGAGCTGTACGCCTTCGTCCACGGCGACGACGCCGACCTGATCGCCGCCTACGCCCATGCCGCCCGGACCGCCCCGGTAGCCACCCGCCTGCGTACCCAACCCGCCTACGCGGCGGACTGCTTCACCGTCTGGACGGCCTACCCGCACGCGGGCCGCGCCTGGACGACCACGGCGAACGCCCTGCTCGACGAGGTGCTGCGCCCGGCCGTACGCGGCATGACGCCCGAGGCCGTGGCCGAGGTGGCGGAGACGGTCGGCCGCACCGGCAGCACCGGCCGCGCGAACGCCTTCCGCGACTGGAACCGCTCCAGCACCCTGGGCCGCCTGGGCCGCCGCATCGCGGGCCGGGTGCGGCGGGGGTGAGGGCGCGGGCGCGGTAAGTCCGGCGCGGGGTCACCCCGGCGGCGCTCCGCGCCCGGGGGGGGTAGGAGGGCGAGCGCGAAGTACGGAGATCAGCCGGTTACACGGATCTCGACCAGGACCGAGCGGGGGCCACCGACCTGGCCTTCTCCGACACTCGCGAAGCCGCCTGCCTCGACATCCACCGTCGTGGTCTGGTTGTTGGCGGTGAGGTCAGCACTGATGGGGTGTTCCGAGGCCAGCAGTTCGATCATGAAGACTCGGGGCAGCTCAAGGGTGAGGTAGCCGGTCTTGGCAGTGGCACGGAAGCAGTAGTTGTCGGCACGACCAACCTCCGCGTCGCCGACGGTTCTGACCACGATCTGGTCGGCGTCCGGCACGCAGTCGACGAGAAGAATACGACCGTCGCCCTTCTTCAACTTGATGCCCTTGGTCGCCAGGATGTCGGCGGCACCGGGATAGGCGAAGTCCTCGACCATGGACGGCGGGACGTCGGCCCCCGCGGTCGGCGCGGAGGTCACGGAAGCCTCGGAAGCGAAAGCGAGTGGCACTCCGACCACCACCGCCAATGCGCCTATCGCTCCGGAAATAAACGATGCACGTATGTGAGAAGCCACCGAGAAAATCCTTTCAGGCATGACGCCTGCGCTTCCGGAGGCCCCCGCCTAGAAGTGTGAAGGAAGAGTGAAAAATCATGTGCAACGTAGCTGTTCGTTTACGTTGAGTCAAATGATTTATATGCACCTTTTAGCACATCTAGAGATGACATCAGCAAGACATTCCGGGCGCGAATTGACCATTATGAAACTAAATATTACCTTTTGCGTCCACATCAAAAAAGTCCATAACTGGCCCCTAGCTGTGAAGATTTCACCCACAGGGACGCCCGGAGAGCCGAGGTCAAGGGTCAGCAGAAGACTCAATCTGCCCCCATGCTTCTCAAATTAGATAGTCGGAGCGCAGTCGGCACGGTGGGTCGTATGATCACCGGGCCGGCATCGGTAAATCAGAAACAAATATCGCCACGATCGGGAGAAATAATGAACCGAAGATTCAACAGACCTGGCCGCCGAAGACGAATACTCTGCGCGCTACGGACCCTGATACTGAGCCTCCTGCCCCTGGCCCTCGCCTGTGGTCTTCTGGGCGCAGCACCTGTCTCGGCTGCGGAGCCTGAGCGGACCACTGAGCGGATTGCGGCTCTGGCCGAGGCCACCCCGAGCGATCGTGGCCGTGCGGTCGACTACTGGGTCGAGGGCGGCCCCGGTGTCAAGGCGGCCGCAGAGGCAGCCTTGACCGGTACCGACGCCGAACTGCGGGCGTTCCTGACGGCAGCCGACGACATCGAACTTCAGGACCAACGGGTATCCGCCGCCCAGATCGCCAGTGTCGGCGGTACGGAACTGCTGACAGCCGCCCGCACCGCCCTCGCGGGAACCCGGGAGCAACTTGAGATCTTCCTCAGCTGGGGCTGGGAAGCACCGATGAGGCAGGACGAACGCGTTCAGGTCGCGCAGGTCATCAGTGCCGGAGGGCCCGCTGTTCAGGATGCGGGTCGTGCTGCGCTGGCTGGTTCCGCGGACGACGTCGCCGCGTTCCTGAAGGAGGGGCAGTTCGCCCAGCGGAAGCAGGACGAACGGGTGCAGCTCGTTCAGGTGCTCAGCGTGGGTGGCACGAATGTACGGGCCGCCGGTCGTCTGGCGCTGAACGGCACCGCTGAGGACATCCGGGAGTTCCTGGAGGTCGGGCAGTTCGTCGCGCGGGCCAAGGACCAGGAGCATGCCACGGTCGCTCAACTGGCCGCGCTGGCACAGGAAGCGGGGCGGCAGGCCGCGAAGGAAACGGTGGCGGCGAAGTCCGAGTCGGACAAGGCGGTGAAGGCCGCTGAGCTGGCCAAACAAGCTGCGTTGACAGCGGCGAGGGAAGCGGAGGCCGCCAAGGACGACACGGCGGCGGCGGCCCGAGCGGCCGGGCGCGCGGCAAAGGCGGCCTCTCAGGCAGCGAGTGCGGCACAGACTGCGATCAACGCATCGCACGCGGCCAACAATTCGGCGCGCGTGGCTGCACGTGCGGCATCTCAGGCTGCGGCCGCTGCGGCCGGCGCCGCGCAGGCGGCGTCGAATGCGCGGAACGCGGCCGCTGACGCGGCAGTCGACAAGAACAATGCCGCCGCGGCGCGTACCGCGGCGGAGAAGGCCCGTGATGCGGGCAAGGGCGCCGCCCTGGCCGCTGACGCCTCCGACCAGGCCGTGATCGCGGCGGAAGCGGCCGCTGATGCCGCCGACTCCGCCATCAGCGCGGGAGCGAACGCGGACATCGCGGCCAATGCGGCGACCACGGCAGGCAACCTGGCAGGCCAGGCCAGCGCCGCCGGCGCCGAGGCCCGCGCAGCGGCCGCTGCTGCCAGACGCCATGCCGCCGAGGCCAACCGGGCCGCGGCCGCCGCGAGGGATCTGGCCCGCAAGGCGGCGAAGGCAGCGCGCGAGGCAGGTGTGGCGGCCAGGTCAGCCGCTGCCCACGCGAACAACGCGGCAGCGGCCGCTGACGAGGCAGCCGACCAGGCGCACGACGCGGCGCAGGCAGCCGCGCGATCCACTACGCACGCCAACGCGGCCACCGTGGCCGCGAACGCGGCGAGCAGTGCGGTGGTGAAGGCCCAGGAGATATACACGCTCGCGCGTGAGGTGGAGACGGAGGAACTCCTCGGCCGGACCAACGCGGGCCTCGAGCGGGCAGCCGACCACAAGGCCGCCGAAGAGGCCCGGCTCGCCGCGAGCGCCGCCTTCGAGCAGGCGGCGAAGGATCGGGAGGCCGAGCGTGACCGGCTGGTCGCCGTGGCAGCCGAACCGGGGGCCGACCTGGCGGCTGTCGCCTCACAGGGGCGTGAGCTGGCCGTACTGGTGATGAAGAACGGCACGGCGTGGGGCAGGGCTGCCGCCGAGGCGGCCCTCGCCGGTCCTGACGAGGTGGTCATCGACTACCTGCGCAACGGCTGGAGAACGGCCGAGCAGCAGGACGACCGCTCCTACGTGGAGCGCCTCGCCGAGGAAAGCGTGACCAAGGCGGTGCGGGACGCGGCCGAGACCGCGCTGGACGGCGACGCCGCTGCCATGACCGAGTTCATCGAGAACGGTCAGTATCAAGCCGGCGCCGCGGACATGCGCGTTGCCATCGTCCAGACCATCGACGGTGCGGGACCGATCCTGGCCGAAGCCGGCCGGACGGCTCTCGCGACGAACGACCCGAAGAAGTACAGCGCCTTCCTGACCAACACGCAGCACACCGCACGAACCCAGGATGAGCGGGTACGAGCAGCACAACTGCTCTCCTCCGGCGGACCGGAAGTGCAGTCCGCAGCCCGCATCGCTCTGGCGGGCTCCCCGCAGACCCTCCACGCCTTCATCGCGACCGGGCAGTACAAGAAACAGCGTCAGGACCTCCTCAACGCCACCCACACGGCGCAGGTTCAAAAGCTGATCGCCGACGCGGCGAAGATCGCTGCCACCGCACAGAAGAACGCGCAGACAGCGCAGAAGGTCGCCGCGACCGCCCGCAAGGCGGCCACCGAAGCCAACGAGTGGGCGGAGAAGGCCAAAGCCTCGGCGGACAAGGCCAAGGGTTACGCGGACGAGGCGGCGCAGCACGCCAAGGACGCTGAAGCCTCCGCGGCCAGGGCGGCCGCATCCGCCAGGACCGCCGCCAATGCCGCGAAGAGCGCCGACATCGCCGCGACCGATGCCGCGAGTTCGGCAGCCGACGCCACGCTTTCCTCCGAGATGGCCCAGGTTCACGCATCCAGCGCCTGGCACTCCGCCGATCAGGCCCGGCAGTCGGCGATCGCCGCGGGCAAGGACGCGACGGAAGCGTTGAAGGCGTCCACCGAAGCGTTCGCCATCGCGGTCACGAAGAAGCGACAGGAGGAGGAAGCACGGCGCAAGGCTGCTGTCGAGGAAAAGGAGAAGAACGAGGACGGCCGCCGGGCCAGAGAGCTGTACCGCTGCGGGCAGGGAATCATCCCCTGCGATCCGTACGAGTACACCCGCTGGTGCATGCAATCACCGGTCAACTGCCAGATCCTGGAAAACGGCAGGGAAATCGGTGCCGCGCTGGACAAGTCGATGGAGATCACGAAGGAACTCGCCGGTCTTGGCCAGCTGGAGGCGTGCCTGAAGAACAAGGACTTCGCCAGCTGCGCCGTCCTTGCCGGGGAAGTCTTGGTCGGCGCCAAAGTCAAGGCGCTGAAAAAGGCGTATGACAGCCTCAAATTGTTGAAGCGTGGCTGCAAAAGAGCTGGCAAGTCCACGGGTCTGACGCGAACTGCACTGGCAGCATCGTCTGGCCTACCGTGCTTTGATCACGACGTCCCAGGTCTACCCAAGGACGTAGAAAAAATCCGCAATTCCTACGGATGCGAGGCATGCGCAAGGCAGATCCGTGCCAGTCTCGGAGAGGGCGATATTATAACGATCAAGCCCGGCCCGGACGCGACTGACGCCATCCTCCCGAAGTATCACGGCATAGACGCGGGTTGGTTCTATCACGTCGTCGTGGTACTCGATAACAGGGTTTACGATGCCTGGACGCCCACCGGAGGAGAACCCGTTGCCGTGTACAAGGCCCGGTGGACCAAGGGTGAAACTATCGACTTCGGGTTCTAGAGAGGATCTATGACCGATAAGGAAATAATTGAACGCGTCCGAGAAAACCAGAGCGCATACGGACTGAACGGCACCTACCACTCAACGGCCATGTTCATCATGGGATTCAATCAAGCGCGCGTCGGCGGCTTGCTTCGCGGGTTCCATGAGTGGTTGGCCGTACGTAAGGGGGAGCTGTCCAGCCAGCACTGGGTGGGGAGGGTACTCACCCAAGCGCTGCCGGAGCTCGAATTCCAAGGGTTCGACGATCTGCACCTGGAGCCGGAGCAGGAACAACGGGCCGTGGACCACCTGTTCTCGCTGGTCCTTGAATTCCTGGAAGTGCGCGACGACCCTTGGGCGCTCACCTCCATGTACGCCCAGTACCACCGCATTCGGACCTCCCTCTACGGGGGCGACCCGTCGTAGAAGGATTGCCCTGTGGGTGCGTCAACGGGAATTCGGCGACGCATCCACAGGGCACCCCGAAGCTGAAGCCGTACAGAACTGGTCTCTGACGCACGATCGTGCAGCGTCACGTGGTAGCCGTCCGGGTCCGCGAAGGTGAACGTCCGGGCGGCGAGCGGACGAGGCCGAGGTATTGCTCGTAGAACGCCTGCGAGGCGGCGAAGTCGCGCGCCCCGTAGCGGAGCCGGGAACCCTTGAGGCAGGTCGGGAACCCTCAGTACAACAGGTCCAGCTCCGCCCGGACCGTCTTGCCCGGGCTGCGGTCGAGCACCGTCCAGCGGTCCGCCAGGGCCTCCACGATCAGCAGTCCGCGCCCGCTGTCGCTGCCGTCCCCGGGAGCCGCGATCTCGCCGGGGCGCGGCGGGCGGCGTTCGCCCCGGGTGTCGGAGACCTCGATCCGCAGCAGGCCCGGCACCTCCGGGTCGCCTGGCAGGTGCGACAGGCGCAGCTCGAAGTTGCGGCCGACGACGCGGCCGTGGGTCACCGCGTTGGCCGTCAGCTCTCCGATGATCAGGGCCGCCGACTCCGAGGCGTCACTGAGGTACGGGATGCCCCAGATGTGCAGCTTGTGCAGGCCGACGCGGCGAGCGAGCCGGGCGCCGCGTGGTTCCGACACGAATTGCCGGTTGAACACACGTACGGTTACGGGGGGTTGGGGCGTCGTAGGTGCTTCCATGCTCCCAGATTCCGGGGCACGGACCCACTCCACCAGGTCAGCAACCCGTACGCTACGTCAGCGTACGGGCGCGAAGGGTAGACGGTACGAGTCACGTTCCGTGAGCATGGTCGGGTCGCGAACCAGGACAGGCGCACGGGGAGGTGGCCGTACATGACGCACGGCTCGGACAGCATGGACAGCCCGGCCTACGGGACCTTCGGCAGCGGCAGCGGGCGCAGCCCCGAGCCCGAACCGCATTACAGCCTCAAGATGTTCGGGGAGGTCGTCAAGACCTTCCGCAAACGGGCGCGGCTGACGCAGGAACAGTTCGCCCCGCTCGTCGGGTACTCCCCCGAGACCGTCGCCTCCATCGAGCAGGGCCGCCGCCTCCCGCCGCCGGACTTCGCGGAGCGCGCCGACAGCATCCTGGACGCGTTCGGGGTGATCCTGGCGGCGGCAAAGCATCTGACGCGGCGGAAGGGGCTGGCGAGCTGGTTCCGGCAGTGGGCGGAGCTGGAGCTGTCGGCGCTGAGCCTGTACACGTACGAGTGCCGCTTGATTCCGGGGCTGTTGCAGACGGCCGCGTACGCGCGGACGTTGTTCACCGACCAGTTGCCGCCGCTCGGCGACGAGCAGATCGAGGCGCAGCTCGCCGCTCGGTTGGAACGTCAGCAACTGCTGCGCGAGCGGCCGAACACCTCCTTCAGCTTCATCCTCGAAGAACATCTTTTCCTCCGGAACTTGGGCGGCGAGGAGGTCACCCGGGAGCTGCTCGACCACATCCTCGACCTGTCCGAGCTGCGCAATGTGGACGTCCAGATCATGCCGTTGGTGCGTCATCACCACGCGGGGCTGGACGGGCCGATGCGGTTGCTGGAGACGCCGGACCACCAGTGGTTCGGCTATCTGGAAGGGCAGGAGCACGGACAGTTCGTCTCCGACCTCAAAGTGATCAGCGCGCTCCAGATGCGGTGTGCCAGTATGCGTTCACAGGCTCTCTCGTTGGACGACTCCCAGAGCCTGATGCGGCAGATGCGAGGAGCGAGATGAGCACCACAGACCTGGCCTGGTTCAAGAGCAGCCACAGCGGCGGATCCGGCGACTCCTGCGTGGAGGTCGCCCTGGAGTGGCACAAGTCGAGTTACAGCGGCGGCTCCGGTGACGACTGCGTCGAGGTCGCGACCTGCCCCTCCACCGTCCACGTCCGCGACTCCAAGCTCGACGAGAGCCCGCAGCTCGCCCTCGCCCCCGCCTCCTGGACCCGCTTCCTTTCGTACGCCGTCCAGAGCTGAGCAGCAGTCACCGCCGGGTCGGCCGCAAGCGCTCGATGCGGTTGGGGTCGACGTCGAGCAGGTCACCGAGGCTGATGGTGAAGTCCCCGTTCGGCAGGGCCTGCCCGTCCCCGTAGTGCCGACCGATGACCGCCGCGGGGAGGAATTCGCGCAGGCTGTGGCGCATGCCCCTGGAGTACGTGACGGGCGCGCCCCAGTCGGCGGGGCCCTCGTCGGTGGAGAACAGCACCCAGTGGTCCACCGGCACCGCAGCGCCGAGATCCGGTGCCTTGCCGGTGTGGCTGTCCAGGGCCGGGACGGTCAGCCGGTCGGGGTCCAGTGGCTGGTAAACACCGTCATCGCCTCGGCCGCACGGGGGAGGCGGGGGCGTGCTGGGCGGGCCGGTACCGTAAGGAGGAGGTACCCGTACGACTCGTGAGCCTCCTGGCGGGCTGCGTGAATCCAGGAGGAGCACCACCGTGACGACCAACCGCGGACGCAAGGACGTCATCCGCGACCGGATGGCCGCGACCGGCGAGTCGTACAACGTCGCCGCCCGCAATCTCAAGGCCATGAAGGACACCGCCGCCACCCGCGACGCCGTCCTCGTGCAGCGCTGGACGCCCGCCGACTCCCTCGACGTGCCCTGTCCCTGCGGCGGGACCTGCGAGCCGGGCGAGAGCTGCGGCCACTGCCACGCCCGCCACCGGCACGTGAAGCGCTACCCGGGCTCCACCACCGAGGTCGAGACCTGGGCCGACCGCTACGAGTGCACCGGCTGCTCCTCCGCGTACACCCTCACCGTCCACCTGGCCGGGCGGCCCTGGGGCGTCGCCGGGACCGTCGTCCGGGGCGGGTCCGGCGAGGAGGTCGTGCAGGCGACCGTGTTCCCCGGGGTCATCCACCCGCTGCTGCGGCCGGAGGCTGGCAGTTCGGGGTGAGGCGGGTGCTGTAGAAACCGGCCCCCGGCCGGGTGGGTCGCCTGCTTGGATGACCCTCATGAACACAGACCAGTCCATCGAGAGCCCCTGGGGCATATCCGTCTTCGGCGCGGCGAGTGTCGACGCCGCCCCCGATGTGGCCCGTCTGCGCGTGGCCATCCAGCAGACCCGGCAGAGCGCCGCCGAGGCCTTCGAGGTCACCCGGCGCGACGTCAACCAGGTCCGGGAGGTCGTGCGCGGCCACGGCGTGGCGGACCGCCATGTGTCCGCGTCCCGGCTGAACCTGGAGTCGGCCTACGCCTACCGGGGCAACGAGCACAAGTTCGTCGGCTACAAGTGCACCGCCTCGTTCGTGATCGAGCTGCGCGCCCTGGACACACTGGAGGCGGTGCTGGTCGACGTGGTGGAGGCCGGGGCCAACGAGGTCAACGGCGTGGAGTTCGACGTACGGGCGAAGAAGGAGCTACGGGCCGAGGCGCGCCGGGCCGCCGTGGCCGCCGCCCGCGAGAAGGCGGAGCTGTACGCGGACGCCGCGGGCGTACGGCTCGGTCCGGTCGTCCACATCCAGGATGTCGACTCCGAGCAGGTGCAGAACAACTACCGCTCGCACGGCCGGAGCGCCGCGGGTGACGGCGAGGGCGACCTCACTCCCGGCAGGATCACGGTCGCGGCCGGTGTGGTGGTCGGCTTCTCCATCGCGGAAGGCTGAGTCCGGCCCCAGCAGCGCGACCGGCCGAGCCGGGCAGGCCGGATGAGGCCCGGGGACGCCCGCCGTGTTCGTGACGCTCACGGTGGCCGGTGACGGCTCGCGAAGGCCATGGGAACCGTGGGCTGTCACCGCCGTCGTGGCCGCGACGGCGGTGACAGCGCGGTGCCCCGGCCCGGCGGAGATCCGTCCGGGGCGGGGCACTGCGGGGTGGTGTGGTCAGCTCTCGTCCGGCGCCAGGGTCAGCGAGATCGAGTTGATGCAGTAGCGCTGGTCCGTCGGGGTCGGGTAGCCCTCGCCCGCGAACACATGGCCCAGGTGCGAGCCGCAGCGGGAGCAGCGGACCTCGGTACGGACCATGCCGTGGCTGCGGTCCTCGATCAGCTCCACCGCGTCGGTGTCCTTCGGGTCGTAGAAGGACGGCCAGCCGCAGTGCGAGGCGAACTTGGTGTCGGAGCGGAACAGCTCCGCCCCGCAGGCCCGGCAGGAGTAGACGCCCGCCGTCTCGGTGTCGGTGTACTCACCGCGGAAAGCGGGCTCGGTGCCGGCCTGGCGCAGCACCGCGTACTCGGCGGGGGTCAGCTCCGCCCGCCACTGCTCGTCCGGCTTCTCGACGTCGTACGGCACGGCTTGCTCCCTCAGCTCGACAGATGGTCGTCCCACCGGCCGCCGTTCGGCTGCCGGTCGCACGACAGGTGGTCCAGGGTGCGCGGGCCAGGCGGATAGCCCGGCCCACTCCCCCTCACCAGAACGAGATCACGGGGGTTTCCCATTCCCGCGACAACAGCCGGGCCACGGGGACGCAACGGTGCGGGGCGCAAGGTCGGCGCACGGATAGGAACGTGAGTACGACGACTCATGTGGCGGAGTCCGGCGGGCGGCAGTGTTCAGGCCGACAGCAGAACCGTCCCCGCACCGGGCACATCGACGTTCCAGGAGATCCGACATGACCAAGACCCCGCGTTCGCTGCCGCAGACCCTCCGGCACTACCTGGTGAACCCGCTGGCTCTGGGATACCTGGGCGTCGTGCTCGCGGTGTGCCTGTGGGTCGCCGTGGACGCCGTGCGCGCCTCCTCCTCCGGAGACGCCAGCTTCGCCGGGGTCTGGGCCATCCTGCTGACCGCCCCGACCTCGATGCTGCTCCCCTTCGTCGGCCCGGCCGGGCTGATAGCGATCCCGGTCGGCGCTGTCGTCCAGGCCTTCGCGCTCGGTGCCCTGTACCGCCACGCCACCGGGCGTCGCGCCCACGGCACCGGGGACGGCGTCACCAGCACCTGAACCCGGGCGGCTCGCGCGGTCGGGGCCGGTGGAGGGGCCCCGCCCGCCGATGACGACGGCGGCGGCCGGTCGGTCCAATAGGCCCGGTGGCGGCCAGTAGGTCCAGTGGCAGCCGGTGGGCCCGGTGGCGGCCGGTGGGTCCGGTGGCAGCCGGTGGGCCCTGTCGCAGCGGTGGGTCCGGTGGCAGCCGGTGGATCCAGTGGCGGCCGGTGGGCCCGGTGGGTCCCGGGAAAAGCCGGTGGGTCCAGTGCCGGGCGGTGGGTCCGGGGGAAGCGCGCGATCAAGGGAGCGGAGTGCGCCGCTCCGGGGCTGATGCCGCACGCCCGGGGTAAGCGGTGCCGCATGAGCCGAAACCTGTTCGACCCCGAGAGTTTCATCCAGCCCGCTCAGGCCCCCGGTCTGACGCAGGAGAACCCCATGGCGGTGCGCTACGCCGTGAAGGGCGAGGCGTACGCCCGCCAGGGCACGATGGTGGCCTGGCGCGGAGCGCTGTCGTTCGAGCGGAAGGGCCAGGGCGTGGGCAACTTCCTCAAGCGCGCGGTCACCGGCGAGGGGCTGGCCCTGATGACCGTCAGCGGCGAGGGCGAGGCGTGGTTCGCCTCCGACGCGGCGCACTGTTTCCTCGTGGACGTGGACGAGAACCACGGCCTCACCGTCAACGGCAAGAACGTCCTGTGTTTCGACGCCTCGCTGAGCTACGACATCACCACGGTGGAGGGTGCCGGGATGGCCGGGGGCGGCCTGTTCAACTGCACCTTCGGCGGGACCGGCCGCCTCGCGCTCACCGCGGCGGGCGTCCCGCTCGTGCTGCCGGTGACGCCCGACGCGCCGGTGTACATCGACACGGACGCGGCGGTCGCGTGGAGCCCGCAGTTGCGGACGTCCCTGCACCGTTCGCAGAGCGTCGGCTCGATGTTCAAGGGCGGCAGTGGCGAGGCCGTTCAGCTGAAGCTGGAGGGAGACGGGATCGCGGTGGTCAATCCCGGGGAGCCCAAGCCGCCGCAGGCCGCCTCGTAGCCGGTCCGCCCCTGCCGGTGCTGGTGTGCCTGCCGCCCCGCGTGTTCCGTAGGGCGGCAGGCACACCGGCACCGGCAGGGCGACCCGACCAGCCGTGGGAGTCCGGTCCCCCACCGGGACCGGGCTCCCCTGCGATGGGCCCCCGGCACGCGTGGGCGCCTTTTCGGTGCCGGGGCTTTACCGGGTGCCGGGGCCTTACCGGACCTTCTCAGCGCCTGGCGAGGCGCCGGGCGGGGCCGGGAACGTACTCCAGGTCGTAGTGGGCGAACAGGCCCTGTTCCTCCTCGGCCAGGAGTTCGCCGTCGGTGCCGATGGAGGGGGCGTCCTTCACCAGCTGCTTCGGGTAGGCCACCTTGAGGTAGGACGGCGCCACGACAGCCTTGTACAGGGGGACGAACGTGAGCCGCTTGCGGGACAGCAGCCCGACGGTCACGGCGGCGAAGGCGGGCTGGTCGGTGGTGGTGTCGACATAGACGGACTCCAGCGAGCCGATCTTGTCGCCTCCGGCGTCCACCACGTCGTGGCCCCGCCAGTCCCGAATATTCTCTGCCTCGAACATGGCGCTCCTTGCACTGACGGACGAGTGACGCTCCACCTCGTGCCCGGACCGGCGCGGATCATGACCGGTGGGCTCTCCCGAGGTTAGCGCCGCTCATCCGTCTTCGGCGGCCATGTGGTGCGGTCAGGAGGTGGCCAGCTCGTCGGCGTCGACCACCAGATACGCATCACTATTCAGGTCCATGACAACTTCGACGCTCTTGCCCTGCGCGCGCAAGCGGGCCGCGAACTCCTCGGCCGGCCACGAACCACGAGGGGCTCCCGCAGGGAACGCCTTGACGACCGTCTTCTGCTTCATCGCCCGCACCTCCCGAGATGCGCACCGCGTGCGCGACTGGACTCTTGTCCTCCTCGTGCCCCCGTCTTACGCGCCCATCCTCGGGAAGGGAAACATCTCGTGGCGGGAGTACGTTTTCCGCATGGCCTACTACCTCGCCGTCGTACCCGTCCACTTCTCCGACGAGCCCAGCGAACGCGAACTGAGCGACTTCAACGACGCGCTCGCCGCCTACGACCCCCGCGGGAAGAGGGGCAGGATCTCCATGCGGCACAACGAGGCCGGAGACATCACCTTCGCCATCATCGTCGAGACCCCCGACGACGGGGAGGCCAAGCTCAAGGCGCGGGAGGACGTCCTCGCAGCGCTCCGCGACACCGGCCACCGGAGTGGCGCGGCCACCGTGCGGGCGGACGCGATCGAGGTCATCCCCGGGTAGCACCACCCCGGAGCCCCGGTCGGCCGACGCCCGCCGCGCGGAGGGCGGGCCCCGGCAGGCCCCGGACCGGGGCCTGCCCCGGCTACCGCTCGCTCGACAGGTGGTCCAGGATGCGCGGGCCGAGGTCGGTGACGTCGCCCGCTCCCATGGTGAGGACGAGGTCGCCGGGCTTCGCGATCCCCTCGACGGCGGCCGGGACCGCGGCCTGGTCGTGGACGGCGGTGACGTCGGCGCCCGCCGCCTTCGCCGCGTCGATGATCAGGGCGCTGGTGATGCCCGGGATCGGGTCCTCGCGGGCCGGGTAGATGTCCAGCACCACGGAGGCGTCCGCGAGGGCGAGGGCCTGGCCCATCTCGGTGCCCAGCTCCTGGGTGCGGGAGAAGAGGTGCGGCTGGAAGACGACCAGGATGCGGGCGTCGGCCGCCGCGCCGCGCATGGCCTCCAGGTCGGCGGTCATCTCGGTGGGGTGGTGCGCGTACGAGTCGATGACCTGCACGCCCCCCGCCTCGCCCTTGAGCTGGAGGCGGCGCTTGACCCCGGTGTAGCTGCCGAGGGCCGAGGCCAGGTTGTGCGCCGGGATGCCGAGGGCGACCCCGGCGGCGAGGGCGGCGACCGCGTTGTGGGCGTAGTGGCTGCCGGGGACGGAGACGGTGAAGGTGAGGAACTTCCCGTTGAGCAGGACCGTGACCTCGCTGGTCAGGCCGCGCGGGGTGACCTTGTGGACCCGGACGTCGGCGTCCTCGGCGGAGCCGTAGGTGACGACCTTGAGGTCGGACAGGTCCCGGACCCGGCGGGTCAGCTCGACCGCCCCGGGCTGGTCGGCGGAGATCACCAGGGTGCCGCCGGGGACGATCTTGCCGACGAAGGTCTCGAAGGAGTCGTAGATCTCGTCCATCGAGGCGTAGTTCGCGTGGTGGTCCAGTTCGACGTTGAGGACGATCGCGACCTCGGGGTCGTACTTCTGGAAGCTGCGGTCGCTCTCGTCCGCCTCCGCGACGAAGATGTCCCCTTCGCCGTGCGTGGCGTTGGTGCCGGGGCCCTCCAGGTCGCCGCCGATGGCGTACGAGGGGGCCAGTCTCAGCGAGGAGAGGGCGACGGCCAGCATCGAGGTGGTGGTGGTCTTGCCGTGGGTGCCCGCCACCGCGATGGCCCGCAGGCCGTTCATCAGGGAGGCCAGGGCGTCCGAGCGGTGGACCACGGGGATCGCCAGCTCGCCCGCCCGGAGCAGCTCCGGGTTGTCGGCGCGGATGGCGCTGGAGACGACCACGCAGGACGCGTCCTCGGCCAGGTGCCGGGCCTCGTGCCCGATGTGTACGGTCGCCCCCAGCGCGCGCAGCGACTCGGCGGTGGCGGACTCCTTGGCGTCGCTGCCCGCCACCTTCGCGCCCCGCTGGGCGAGGATCTTCGCGATGCCCGACATTCCGGCGCCGCCGATGCCGATGAAGTGCGGTCGTTCCATGGCGGCGGGAATGCCGGGTGCCATCTGTGCTCCTGCGGTCGCGGTTCGGGTTTCGAGTGGAGAGCGGCCGAGGGCCAGCCCGGACCGCGCGGCCCTCAGCCTATTCGCTGTGCGCGAAGAGCTTGAGCACCGGGACGCCGACCTTGTGGCGTGCGCGGGAGGCCCAGTCGCGGTGGAAGAACTCCTCCACGTAGTGCGGGGCGGTCAGGACGATGACCTCGTCGGCGCCCGCCTCCTCGACCACGGCCGTGAGCTTGTCCAGGGGGTGGTCCTCGACCACCTCCCCCACCGCCTCGGCGCCCGCCTGCCGCAGGGCGCGCAGCGAGTACTCCAGTCCGATCTCGGCCGGTTCGCGGGCCTCCCTGCCCTCCGGCTCCTCGCCCTCGCGGACGGCTTCCTTCAGGTCCCCCATCGCCACGTCGTCGATCGCGCGCAGCAGGACATCGGCCTGGTCGCCGCGCGGCTGCAACAGAACGACGAACGAGATCCGCTCCTCACCGTGGAGGGTGGTGACGAAGTCCACGTCCTCCGGAGTGAGCGGCTTCTCGATCATCAAAACGCTTGTGAACACGACAGGCGCCTTTCCGCTTCTTCGTCTCGTCGACCGCCGGCTCGACCGTCGACGGTCGTTTGCTGAAACCATCCTTCCCCGTGCCTCCACGGGGGTGCAGGGGTAAGTGTGCCCAGCCCGAGCTAAGCGGAACGGTAAATTCCGTTAACTGTCGGTCCGACGGTACCGAGTGAAGAGGAACCCGGCCTCTTCCAGCAGCGATGTCAGGAAAAAACGTTCCGGCACCGCGACCCCGGGACCCCCGGCGATCCGCTGAGCATCACCCGCCGTGAGCATCGGGGAGATCGTCAGGCACAGCTCGTCCAGTACGCCGCCCGCCACGAACTGCCCCAGCAGCCGGGGCCCGCCCTCGGTCAGCTGGCGGGTCAGCCCCCGGGCGGCCAGCTCGCGCACCACCCGGGCCGGGTCCACCCGGGTCCCGTCCCCCGCGACCACCACCTCGGCGCCCGCCGTCCGGGCGGCCGCGATCCGGTCCGCGGGCGCCCCCGTGCCGGTCAGCACCAGCGTCGGGACCAGCGGCTCGGTGAACAGCGGCAGCGAGAAGTCCAGATCCATCGAGCCGGTGACCACCGCGACGACGGGCGCGGGCCCCTGTCCGGCCGCCGCCCGCCGCGCCGCGAACTCCTTCCGGGCGCGCGCCGGACGGTATCCCTCCTGCCGTACGGTCTCGGCCCCGGCGACCACCACGTCGGCCAGGGCCCGCAGGGTGCCGAAGATCCGCATGTCGGCTTCACAGGAGATGGGCTGCGAGCGGCCGTCGTGCTGGGCGGCACCGTCGAGCGTGGAGACCATGTTGGCGCGCAGCCAGGGGGTCCCGGCGGGGAGGCCGGAGGGGTAGGCGTACGCCTCCGCCAGCTCGTCGAGACTCCACTCCCGACCACAGGCGGCCCCCTCTCGGTCCGGGGCGGTCCCCCCGCGGCTGTCGGGGGCGGTCTGCTCGTGGCCGGGGGCGGTCTGCTCGCCGGGGGCGGCGGCGGCCGTCGTTGTCAGGTCCGTCACAGGGAACAGGCTTCGCATGGGTCGCAGTCTGGCACGGGCCTTAGGGTGGAGCGTTGTGTCGTCATCCACCGCAGTTCCGGGGCAGAGCCCCCCCGCCGAAGCGGCCCCGCTGTCCCTGTGCGCCCGCGAGCCGCACGTCCCCGCCGACCGGCTGGTCGCCGAGATGGTGCCGCCGCCGCGCTTCGACTCGGTGCGCTTCGACACGTACGTCCCCGACCGGAACCAGCCCAGTCAGAGCGAGGCCGTACGGGTGCTCTCCGGCTTCGCCGCGGGGCTCGGCGGGGCGCACACCACCGGCTCCGGACGCCGCAAGTGGTTCGGGAGCAGGAAGCCCGCGGCCCCCGCCGGACCGCGCGGGGTCTACCTGGACGGCGGCTACGGCGTCGGCAAGACCCATCTGCTGGCCTCCCTCTGGCACGCCACGCCCGCCGAGCCGTCGCTGAAGGCGTTCGGGACGTTCGTGGAGCTGACGAACCTGGTCGGCGCGCTGGGCTTCCAGCAGACGGTCCAGACGCTGAGCGGCCACCGGCTGCTGTGCATCGACGAGTTCGAGCTGGACGACCCGGGCGACACCGTGCTGGTGTCCTCGCTGCTCAGCCGCCTGGTGGAACACGGCGTGGCGCTGGCCGCGACCTCCAACACGCTGCCCGGCAAGCTCGGCGAGGGCCGGTTCGCCGCCGCCGACTTCCTGCGCGAGATCCAGGGGCTCTCCGCGCACTTCCGCCCGCTGCGCATCGACGGCGAGGACTACCGGCACCGCGGGCTGCCCGACGCCCCGCCGCCGTACACCGACGAGCAGGTCACCCGGGCCGCGTACGCCACGCCGGGCGCGTCGCTCGACGACTTCCCCGGGCTGCTGGCCCACCTGGCGAAGGTGCACCCGAGCCGGTACGGGGCACTGACCGACGACGTCCGCGCGGTCTGCCTGACCGGGGTGAGCGCGGTGCCCGACCAGTCGACCGCGCTGCGCCTGGTGGTGCTGGCGGACCGGCTGTACGACCGGGAGGTGCCGGTGCTCGCCTCGGGGCTGCCCTTCGACCGGCTCTTCAGCGAAGAGATGCTGAACGGCGGGTACCGGAAGAAGTACTTCCGGGCGATCTCCCGGCTCACGGCACTGGCGCGGGACGCGAAGGGGCTGGTGGCGCAGTAGGTTCGGGGGCGTGACACCGCGGGGCGGCGCGCACGACGGGCGCACCCCGCGCAGGCCCGTACAACCGCGCACACCGTTCGAAGGGATCCAGCATGGCCACCACGCGTCAGGCGCACACGGTCTGGGAAGGCAACCTGATCGAGGGCGAGGGGGTCGTCTCGCTCGACTCCTCCGGCATCGGTGAATACCCCGTCTCCTGGCCGGCCCGCTCCGAGGCGGCGAACGGCAAAACAAGCCCGGAGGAGCTGATCGCGGCCGCGCACTCCAGCTGCTTCTCGATGGCGCTCTCGCACGGTCTCGCCGGTGCGGGCACCCCGTCCACCAAGCTGGAGACGCGGGCCGAGGTCACCTTCCAGCCCGGTACCGGCATCACCGGCATCCACCTCACCGTCGAGGGCGTGGTCCCCGGGCTGAGCGAGGCGGACTTCGTGAAGGCCGCCGAGGACGCCAAGGCGAACTGCCCGGTCAGCCAGGCGCTGACGGGGACGAAGATCACGCTGGACGCCAAGCTGGCCTGACCGGCCACGGACCGCCCGGACACCGGGACGCTTGGATGCCGGGACGCCCGGATACCGGGACGCTTGGATACCGCACGCCCGCACGGATGGTCCTTCGTCGTTCGGTGGTCCGGTCGGCCCCGGCGGCCAGGTCCGTCCTGGGCCGTCCCAGCAGCATCGTGAGGCGCGGGGGCGCGCATGGTTCCCCCGCGCCTCCGTGCGTGCTACACACGTGCGGGTCACTTCACCTGTCCGCCAACAGGGAGTTGCCTCATGTCCTCCGCATCCCGCCCCCTCGCCACCCGACGACACGTCCTGGCCGGCACCGGCGCGGCCGCCGCGGTCGCCTTCACCGGAGCCTTCGGTGAACTCTTCGCGGGCAGCGCCGCCGCCCGCGGGCACAGCGGCTACGGCCCCCTCGTCCCGGATCCGGACGGCCTGCTCGATCTGCCGAAAGGATTCCGCTACCGGGTGCTGTCCCGGGAGGGCGATCCGCTGCGCTCCGGAGAGGGACGGGTCCCCAGCAACCACGACGGGATGGCCGCGTTCCGGGGCCGGAACGGCCGGGTCCACCTCGTCCGCAATCACGAGAACCGGCCCGCTGCCGCGATCCCCGTACCGCCGGTCCCGGGGCTGACGTACGACCCGGAGGGCAAGGGCGGCTGTACGGCCATCGAGCTGGACGGCCGCAACAAGGTGCTCGGCGAGCGCGTCGCCATCGCCGGTACGGCGGTGAACTGCGCGGGCGGCCCAACTCCGTGGCGTACCTGGCTGACCTGCGAGGAGACCGAGGACAAGGCCGGGACCAACGGCTACACCAAGGACCACGGCTTCATCTTCGAGGTGGACGGCGCCGATCCGCGCCGCACCGGGGCCGTCCCGCTGACCGCGATGGGCCGCTTCCAGCACGAGGCGATCGCGGTGGACCCGAAGTCGGGGATCGTCTACGAGACGGAGGACGCCTTCGACAAGCCGTTCGGGCTCTTCTACCGCTTCCTCCCCGAGAAGCCGCTCGGCGGCACCGGTTCGCTGCGGGCCGGCGGTGCGCTGGAGGCGATGCGGGTGCCGGGCGTGCCGGACCTGTCGGTCGTCCAGGAGACGGGGGCCCGTTTCGACCGGGTGGAGTGGGTGCCGGTCCCCGATCCGCTGGCGAAGGAGACACCGGTCCGCCTCCAGGACTTCGGGCCGAAGGGGATCACGCACGCGCAGAAGCTGGAGGGCTGTTACTGGGGTGGCTCGTCGGTCTACTTCGTCTCCAGCTTCGCCCACCGCGACGAGGGTTCGGCGGCCGACCACTACGGGCAGGTCTGGCGCTACGAACCGGGGAAGCGGCGGCTGACCCTGGTCGTGGTCTTCGGCCCGGACACCGACATCCAGCTGCCCGGCGAGTCCCCCGACAACATCTGCCTGGCCGCCGACGGCGGGCTGATGGTCTGCGAGGACGGCGGCGGCGCGCAGCACGTGCTGGGGGTGACCCGGCGGGGCGAGGTGTACCCGATGGCGCGCGGACGGCAGAACACCGGGACACCGGAGGAGCCGGAGTGGGGCGAGTTCGCGGGGGTCACCTTCTCGCCGGACGGTTCGACGATGTACGTGAACTGCTACACGCCGGGGACGACGTTCGCGGTGACGGGGCCGTGGTGCTGACGTGAGCCGTGGCCCCGGCGGGAGATCCGGGGAGGGCGGTCCGGGGCGCGCGGTCCGGCGGGGATGACGGCGGCTCGTCGCGCGTCACCGTACGGCGGCCGCTGACGCTCGGCCGGGCGTCAGCGGCCGAGCGTCAGCGGCCGCCGATGTCGGCTACCGCGTCGAGCCCGGCGCTGCGCAGCGTGCGCTGCACGGAGCGCCGGGCGCCGTGGACCGTGAGGGCGACCGGCTCCGGCCGCAGGGTGACGGCCCGCAGCAGGGCGTAACCGCAGGCGAGGTCGAGGCGGGTGACCCCGCTCAGGTCCAGGTCCCAGGCGGCGGCCCGGCCCAGTCGCGGGTCGTCGAGGAACTCCTCCAGGTCTCGCAGGGCCCCGGCCCCGATGTCCCCGGCGAGGACCAGTGCGGCCGCCCGGCCGTCGGCGGCGACGACCGCCATGGCCGGGCTCGGGCCGGTCGACGGGGTGGGGCGGGGTTCGTCGGCAGACATGATGCTTTCCTCCGGGGTCCGGGGGCTCCGCTGTCCTCCCATGGTCCCTCGCTACGGCACCCGGCCGCTCTTCCACGCCTTCGGGGGCACGGCAGACGTGCCGACGGCACCCGCGTTCGGTGTGTCCGCTATGTTCCGTGAATGATCAGATCATCACAGAAAGTAGCCGCGCTGGGGGTGGCGGGCGCTCTCCTCGGGGGCGTGGCCCTGGCCGGGTGCGGGGGTTCCTCGGAGTCACGGACACTTCCCGCCGCCTCTCCCCCGGCTGCGGCCACACCGTCGATCTCCTCCATCCCGTCCGCGCCGTCCACCCCGGCCGCCGCGCCGGAGAAGCCGCCCACCATGGCCCCGGGCCCGGCGGGCCGCACGCCGGTCTTCGAGCGGCGGCCGACCGGGGGCGGGGCGGGCGGGGGGTCGACGGAGAAGGTCGTGGCGCTCACCTTCGACGCGGACATGACGGCCGATCAGGGCCCCCGGGCGGCGGCGGGCGAACGCTTCGACAACCCGGGACTGGTCGCCCTGCTACGGCAGCTGAAGGTGCCCTCGACCGTCTTCATGACCGGGCGCTGGGCCGAGGAGTATCCGGCCCAGGCGAAGGCCATCGGTACGGACCGGCTCTTCGAGACCGCCAACCACTCCTACAGCCACCATGCCTTCAGCGCCCCCTGCTACGGGCTGCCGGTGGTGGAGAAGGCCGCGATGACCCGCGATGTGGAGCGCGCGTTCGCGGCGTTCCGGAAGGCGGGGGTCCGGAACGTGGTGCCGTACTTCCGCTTCCCCGGCGGCTGTTACGACAACGCCGCGCTGCGCGCGCTGGCCCCGGCCGGGGTGACGGCGGTGCAGTGGGACGTGGTGAGCGGCGACGCCTTCGCCACGGACGCGGACGCGGTGGCCGAACAGGTCCTGGCCGGGGTGCGTCCGGGCTCGCTCGTGGTGATGCACTGCACCCGCAGCGCGGCCCCGGCCACGGAGGCGGCGGTACGGCGGATCGTGCCGGAGCTGCGGGAGCGCGGCTACCGCTTCGTGAAGGTGTCGGAGCTGATGAAGGGCTGATTCCCCCGGAGATGACGTCCAGAGGAGGCGTCCGGGGGGGCGTCCGGGGGGGGCGTCCCGGGGGGGGCCGTCCGGGGGGGCGCGTCACCGTCGGGATCAGCGTTCGAGCAGCGCGCCGATCTCCGTACGGGAGGACACGCCCAGTTTCCGCAGGGCACGGGCCACGTGGTGCTCGACCGTCCGGTGCGAGAGGACCAGTTCGCGCGCGATCTCGCGGTTCGACAGGCCCCGCGAGGCCAGCCGGGCCACCGCCCTCTCCCGGGGCGAGAGGTGGTCGCCGTACCCCAGTGCGCCGGGCCTGCGGACGGTGACCTGGCCGTGCTCCCGCAGCCCGCGCTGGCACCGCAGCACATCCCATACGGCGCCGAGGTCCTGGTAGGCCGCGATCGCCTCGTGCACCACCGTGCGCCCGCCCGCCTCCCCGGCGGTCAGCAGGCGCAGCCCCCACGCCTCACGTACGTACGCCGCTTCGTGGGGCCGCTCCAGCCGCGTCCAGGCGGCCACGGCGGCCGCGTACAGCGCGCCGGGGGTTCCGTCCTCGGCCGGCGGGCCGTCCGGCGCGGCGAGCAGGGCCCGGGAGGTGAGCAGGGCGGCGCGGGCGGCCGGGGCGTCCCGGTCGGCGATGCCCTCGGCCAGCTCCGCGACGAGGCGGTGCGCCTCGCCGGGGCGGCCGTCCCGGATCAGGGCGTCGACGGCCGGGGGCGCGAGGGCGGTGGCCCAGACCCACGCGCCGGTACGGCGGACGTGGTGCAGCGCCCCCGTCACCGCTTGGACGGCCTGCGCGGGCCGGTCGGCCGCCAGGTGGACCCGGGCCATGGCCGCCGCGGCGGAGGTCAGCACGACGCCGGTGTCCAGGGCGGTGGTGTGGACGGCCTGCTCCAGGAGGCGGCGCGCCACATCCGTCTGCCCTTTGGTGTGCAGGCGCAGCAGCCCGCAGACGAGCAGGGCCTCCGCGTGGAAGTCGGGCACGTTCCGGTACTGCGCCTCGGCCTGCTCGGCCCGCTCCAGGAGCCCCTTCCACCGGCCCCCCGTGAACGCGGCGACGACGTCCGTGGTCTCGACGAACGCTTCGAGGTACGGGGCGTGGTGGGTCCGCACGGCCTGCCAGGCGCGGGCCTGGAAGGCGCGGGCACGGTCGCGGTGGCCGAGGGAGACGGCGGCGCCCGCGAGGTTGGCGTGCACCCGGGCCGCCTCCTCACCGGTGAGGGCAGCGGGCAGGTCGGCCACCGCCTCCCACGCCGAGGGGTCGCCCATCAGGGCCAGCGCGGTGGCGCGGTTGGCCAGCACGGCCGAGCGCAGGTCCTCCTCCTCGACCTGCGGCAGCAGCCGCTCGGCCTCGGCCAGCAGACGCCGGTGCTCGGCCACCGGCCAGCCCTTGAGCGAGGGGATCGCGGTGATCGCCAGCGCGCGGGCGGCCTGTCCGGTGGAGACGCTGAGGAGGTCGGGAACCGCGCGCGCCATCTCCTCCAGCGCCTCCAGCCCGGAGCCGGACTGGTTGCGCAGCAGCAGGCCCAGGAGCAGCCGGATCTCCCCGCTCGGTCCGGGGCCGAGCGAGTGCTGGTCGAGCACCTGCCGCAGGGCTGCGGGCACCTCCGGACCGGGCCGGGCGTTCGGGGCGACGCGGGCCAGTTTCAGCGCGATCCGGTCGCGGGCGGCGGGCGAGGGGCCGCAGCGCAGGGCGTCGAGACAGTGGGCCGCGCCCATACCCGCGTCGCCGCCCTTGACCGCCCGGTCCGCGGCGGCCTCCAGACACCGCGCCGCCTCCGCGCCGCGCCCGGCGCGCCGGTAGTGCCCGGCCATCCCCGCCAGCGGGAGGGGGCTCGTGCACCGGGCCAGGGCGCGGGCCGCACGCAGGTGCAGTACGGGCCGCTCCGGTTCGGCGATCGCCTCGTACGCGGCCCGGCGGGCCAGCTCGTAGGGGAAGGCGTAGGAGCCGCCCGCCGCCCGGAGGACCCCTTTCCGCAGCGCGGCGGCGAGCGCCCGGCGCGTCTCCGGCTCGTCCAGAGCCGCGACCGCCCCCAGCAGTTCCCCGGGCGCGGGGGTGTGGAGGACCGCCGCCGCGGCGACCACCCGGCGCGCCGGTGGCGGGAGACGCCGCAGCCCTTCCACCACGCTCCGGCGGACGGACGCGGGCAGCGGCAGCTCCTCTTGCTCCCACCTCTCCCCCGTGGGCGCGTCGTGACCGCGCAGCACCTCCTCGACCACGTAGGGCAGTCCGCCCGTCCCGCGGTGCAGGCGGTCGGCGAACCCTTCCGGCACCGCCCGCCCGTCGAGCAGCCCGGCGGCCAATGCACCGGTCTCCGACACCGTCAGCGGTGCGAGATGCCGCTCGACCACCGGTACGTGGGACGGCACGCACAGCGGGAACGGGAGCCCGCCGCCGCCCTCCATGTCGGTGTGGGGGGCGGTATGGCTGCGGGCGGTGAGCACGAGCCTCAGGCGCGGTGGCGGGTCGGAGACGACCGTACGTAAGAAGGCGCGGGTCGACGGGTCGGCCCACTGGACGTCCTCCACGGCGAGCACGGCGTCCCCGAGGCATGCGGTCAGCGCGTGCAGGGCGCGTACGGTCCGGTGGTGTTCGGCGTCCGGATCTCCCAGCGGCGACGGCGCGGGCGGCAGGTGCTCCGCGAGACCGGGCAGCAGCCCGCGCAACGCGCCGGTCACCGCGGGCAGGCCGGCGGGGAGGACAGCCGGGAGTCCCGTGGGGAGGGCGGCTGCCTTGAGGTCCGCGGGCGGGGCTTCCGGCCGGGTGCCGGAGGGGCTGAAAGCCTCGATGACCGGTGCGAACGGGAAGGGCCGCGCGCCCGGTCCCGGGCAGCGGGCCATCAGGGTGACGGCGCCCGGCGAGGTGGTCCGCCGGAGGAGTTCCTGCACGAAGCGGGTCTTCCCCACCCCAGGCTCCCCCGTGATCACCAGGACGGCGGGGCTGCGATCGAACTCCGGGCAGACCTCGTCCAGAAGGGCCGACCGTCCGATCAGGACACGGGAGTCGCCCGTCAGGACGCGAGTGTCGGGCGGCGGCGGATCGGCGTTCACGGCTTCCCTCCGCACCCCTGGTCGGCTTCGGCGTGTAGCGGGCGGTCGAGCGAGGGCATCGGGCTGACGGTGGAGCAGGAGGCGTACGACGGGCGCACGACGAGCGGAGGGGCGGCAGGCGACCCGGGCGGCAGACGGCACCGAGGGCACCGGTCGCGTCGGCGGGACGGCCTCATGATGGCCCGCGGCGACGGCGCTGGAAAGAGGGAACGCCGACAGCGCTGCGCGGGAAGAAGCAGGAGTGGGGTGTCGAGAGTGCCGAAAGGGGGGACGGCTGCGACGCAGGTGCGGGCGTCGCAGCCGTCCCCCCTCCGGCCGGCGAGTTCGCGGAGAGGCTCGCCGGCCGGGTGTGCCGGGACCCACCGTGGTTCGGGACGTGGATCACCGGCGGCTCGCGGGCCGGGGGTACCGGCCGGTCCGGTGGAGTGGTGGCGGCCGGTTCAGCGGAGCGGTACCGGCCGGTTCAGTGGAGGGGCGTGGGTCAGAACTGGAGCGACCAGGCGTTGATGTAGCCGGTGTCGTTGACCCAGTTGTCCGTGACGCGGAGCTTCCAGACGCCGTTGGCGGGCCCGGCGGAGGCGTCGACCGTGAACGTGCCCTGGACGTGGTCGGCGCTGTCGTTGGAGTTGAAGTTCTTCAAGAGGGAGGTGCCGCCACCCGGGCTGAGCAGTTCGACCTTGAGGTCACCGCGGAAGGTGTGGCGGATGTCGACGGTGACCGACAGGGTGGCGGGCGCGTTCCCGGGGATGCCGGTCACCGTGATGGGCGACTCGACGGTGGCGTTGTCGCGGATCTGGACCTGGCCGGTGCTCTCGAACTTCTTTCCGGGCGGATCGGTGGGGTCCTCACCGCCGCCGGTGCCCGTGAAGAGCAGGCGGTTGGGGGAACCGGTGCGGGCGTCGCTGATCTTGTCCGGAGTGGCGTCGGCGACCAGCTTGTCGCGGACCTGGGCCGGGGTGAGGGACGGGGAGCCGGCCAGGAGCAGTGCGGCGGCGCCGGCGGTGTGCGGGGATGCCATGGAGGTGCCGCTCATGGACTGGTTGGCGCTGTCGCCCGCGTTGGACGTGGAGACGATCTTGTCGCCGGGCGCGAAGATGTCGAGGCAGGTGCCGTAGTTGGAGGCCTGGCCGTTGCTCCAGCCGGTGGCACGGGCGTCCGCGCTGTTCGTGGCGCCGACCGTGACCGCCGCCGGGGTGGACGAGGGCGAGTACTGGCAGGAGTCGGCGTTGTTGTTGCCCGCCGCGACGACCCAGGTGATGCCGGAGGCGATGGAGTTGCTGATCGCGTCGTTGATGGACTGGGTCTTGCCGCCGCCGACGCTCATGTTGACCACCGCGGGCTTCTTCGCGTTCTTGGTGACCCAGTCGATGCCGCGCAGCACCGGGTCCCAGGTGGTGCCGGAGGTCCCCTGGCAGTTCAGCACCCGGACGCTGACGATCTTGGCGCGCTTCGCGACCCCGTAGGAGCTGCCCGCGGCCGTTCCCGCGACGTGGGTGCCATGCCCATGACAGTCTGATGCGTTGGAGTCGTTGTCGATGAAGTCGTAGCCACTGGTGGCCCGGCCGCCGAAGTCGCCGTGGCTCAGGCGGACTCCGGAGTCGACGACGTAGACGGTGACGTTCGAGGCGTCGTTGGGGTAGGTGAAGCTCCGGTCCAGCGGCAGGCCGCGCTGGTCGATGCGGTCCAGGCCGTACGAGGGCGGGTTGGGCTGGGTGCCGGTGGCGTAGGCGGCTCCATCGGCCTCGACCCGGGCCACCGAGGGGTCGGCGGCCAGGCGCTTCGCCTTCTCCTCGCTCATCTTCACCGAGAAGCCGCGCAGGGCGGTGGTGTAGGTGCTCCTGACCTCGCCCGCGTGGCGCTGGGAGAGGGACTTCGCGACGGAGGGTATCTCCGTGCGGGCCACGGAGTCCTTGAGCGTGACGATGTAGGAGCCTTCGACCGCGCCGGGGCGGTCCGCGCCGACGATGCGGCCCTCACCACCGCCCGGCGGTACGGGCGCGGCCGTGGCCCCGGCGGCCGAGGCGGCGCCGACGAGCAGGGCGGCACTGGCACCGGCCGCGAGCAGTCTCCGCAGGGTGCGAACGGGACGATCCACAGTTTCTCCTCATGATGCGTCACAGGCCCGGCCGGGCCTGGTGGGGGTGGGCCGCTCGGCGGGGAGCGCCGCGGGAGAGGCAGGGTGACCGGAGGTCGGGTCGGACGGCCGTGGGACGACCTGCGACGGGACGGACGTACCGCGCGGGAAGGCCGCTCGCCGTCTTCCGGCCACCCAGAGTTTGCGGCGCTCAGGTGGCGCCTATCAATGCGTGGCGCTACCTAAAGAAACGGAGCGGGGAGAGGTGTGTACCTCTCCCCGCTCCGGTGCTCAGCGTGGTTCGCGTGATCCTTGTGGTGCGCGCGGTGTGCGTGTTTCGCGCGGTGCGCGCATTGCGCGCGATCTATGTGGTGCGCGCGGTTCGCGTGATGCGTGCGGTCCCTGCGGTGCGCGCGGTGCGCGTGTTCATGTGGCGGACGCGGGCCGGGGGTCCGGGCCGCCTCGGTACGCGTCGCCCCCGGGCGAAGGTCCTCGCCCGGATCGGGACGGGTTCAGTTGGACGGCCGGTCGGGCCTGGCCTCGCTCGGCCGGACGATGACGAAGCCCTCGCCCTGGAGCATCAGCTGGACGGCCTCGCCGGAGCCGCCGCGCACCATCGACCCGACGCTCTGGGAGCGGTGCAGGGTGGTCGTGAGCTGCTGGCTCCACCCGACGACCGCGTCCGTGTCGACGTAGACCGGCTGGGCGGCCGTCACGGGGATCACGATGGGCGTGCCCTCACACATCAGACCGATCTTGCCGTGGCCCGTGAAGACGCTGTTGAAGAGGCCGCCGCCGGCCATGCCCGCACCCTTCACCGTCCTGATCTCGTAGGAGAGGGTGGAGTCGAAGCACAGGACGTTGCGGCCGTTGATGGTGAGCGAGTCGCCCTGGTCCATCTCCACGATGAAACAGTTGGCCGCCTCGTGCGCGAACCAGGCCTCGCCCTGCCCGCGGACGGCCATGAGCGCGAGGCCCTCGCCGGTGACGGCACGCTTGAGCAGGCCGCCGATGCCCTGCCCCTTCCGCTCGAACTGGAGGTCGCCGCGGAAGGCGATCATCGCCCCCTGCCGGGCGTGCATCTCTCCGTTGACGGCGTATTTGATCGACTTGGTGTTCTGGAGGGTCATCCCGGGGGCGGTGGCCTGCTCGGCCAGATGTTCGCTGGAAAAGAGATCGCTCTTCATGCGGAGCATCCTCACCCGGGCCGGCCGGTCACGCCAAGAAGCTGACCCGGACCGCCTGGCAGACTGGGACGGTGAGCAGCGACAACACCTCCCCGAGCCACCCCCACGACCCGCCCCCGAGTCGGCCCCGCACCCCGCCCCCGAGCGAGCCCAGCACCCCGCCCCCGAGCGAGCCTCGGAGCCCTTTCCGCAGCGGTCCGACCGAGCTCGACGAGGCGCGGCAGTTCGTGCTGCCGCTGGTGCTGCACCTGGAGAAGACGGACCCGCCCGCCCGTACGGAGGCGTTGCGCGCCGCCGCCCGCGCGGTGCTGACGATCCTCTCCGACGAGCGGTCGACCGGTGAGGGCACGTGGGCACCGGCGATGCGGGACTGGGAGGACGCCCGTATCCGCAAGGTGGTGCGCCGGGCCCGCGGCGCGGAGTGGCGCAGGGCGGCCGCCCTGCCCGGGATCACGGTGACGGAGGGGAGCGCGGAGGTACGGGTGTATCCGCCGGTCCCGCTCGACGGCTGGCCCAAGGAGCTGGCCAAGCTCCAGGTGTCGGGCACCGAACTGGACGACCCCGGGCCGCCCCCGGCCCCCGGCCCGGCGGGTCCGGTGCTGTGGCTCAACCCGGAGCTGGAGATGTCGGCGGGCAAGACGATGGCGCAGGTCGGCCACGGCGCCCAGCTCGCCTGGTGGGAGCTGGACGGCGCCGAACGCACGGCATGGCGCGAGGCGGGGTTCCCGCTCTCCGTGGCCACCGCGAGCCCGGAGCACTGGCGGGCGCTGCTGGTGAGCGGGGTGCCGGTGGTGCGGGACGCCGGTTTCACCGAGATCGCCCCCGGGCCCACGGTCGCGGTGGAGGGCGGGCGGCGTTTCTGCCCGCTGCCTGCCGTGCGGACTCACCGCTGAACCGGCCGACGCGTCTTCGGACCAGCACAGGCCACGCACGTCCGACGCCCGCCTCCGAGACCCGGCCGCCCAGGGCCGCCCGCGGCTGAAGACCACCGCCCCGAACCGCCCACGATGATGCCGATGCCATAACGGAGACGACGGCCCGGAACCTCAAATCGACCTCTGAACGTCCCCCTTTCAGGTTCGGCACCGCCCCACGGGGCCATCACCCTGGGGACAGAGCCGGGCAGGACAGGAGTGCGGCACGACGGGGGGCAGTATGAAGCTGGGCATCGGTATCGGCTGGCGGCCGGAGATCGCCGCCGAGGTGGAGGCGCTGGAAGGGATCGACTGGGTCGAGGCGGTCGCGGAGAACCTCTGCGCCGACCACCTCCCCGACTCCCTGGTACGGCTCCGGCGGCGCGGGGTGCGGATCGTGCCGCACGGTGTGGCGCTGGGCCTCGGCGGGGCCGACCGCCCCGACCCCGGACGGCTGGCCGCCCTCGCCGCGCGCGCCGAGCTGCTGGGGGCGCCGCTGGTGACCGAGCACATCGCGTTCGTACGGGCCGGGGGGCCGCTCACCGCGTCGCCGGGGCTGGAGGCGGGTCACCTGCTGCCGGTGCCGCGCACCTGGGACGCGCTGGAGGTGCTCTGCGAGAACGTGCGCGTCGCGCAGGACTCGCTGCCGGTGCCGCTGGCCCTGGAGAACATCGCGGCGCTGATCACCTGGCCCGACGAGGAGCTGACCGAGGGCCAGTTCCTGGCCGAACTGGTGGAGCGGACCGGGGTGCGGCTCCTGATCGACGTGGCCAACCTGCACACCAACCACGTCAACCTGGGCCTGGACCCGGCGAGGGCGCTGGACGAGCTGCCGGTGGAGGCCATCGCGTACGTGCACGTGGCGGGCGGCGTCGAGAAGGACGGCGTCTGGCACGACACGCACGCCCACCCGGTGACCGCCCCCGTCCTGGACGTCCTGGCCGAGCTGCGTTCCCGGGTCGACCCGCCGGGGGTCCTGCTGGAGCGCGACGACGACTTCCCGCCGGGGGCGGAGCTGGCGGGCGAACTGGACGCGATCCGGGCGACGCTGGAGGCGGGACCCACACTCCCCGCCTCAGCCGCCTCCCCCGCTTCCGCCCCTTCCCCCGCTTCCGACGGCTACGGCGACTCCGACGGCGGTGGCCACGGATCGCGGTCACCGGCCGGGGCCGCCGGGCCCCACTCCGCCGGGACCGCGCCGCCCTCCCCCGCTCCCCTCCCCGGCGCCCGCGACCGCCTCGCCGTCTCGCAGACCGCGCTGCTCTCCGCCCTGGTGGCCGGAACGCCCGCGCCCGAGGGCTTCGACCACCGGCGGCTGCGGGTGCAGAGCCGCGCGCTGGCGGTCAAGCGCGCCGGTGTCGTCGCCAAGGTGGCGCCGGAGCTGCCGGAGATCCTCGGCGACGGTTTCCGCCCCGCGTTCCTCGCGTACGCCAAGCGCCGCCCGATGTCCGGCGGTTACCGGCGCGACGCCCTGGACTTCGCCGAACACCTGCTGGTCCGGGACGAGCCCGCCGACCCCGTGGCGCGGCGGGAGCTGACGTACTGGTGGCAGGACCGGATCGGCTCCCGGCCGCCGGGCCGCGCCACCCTGCTGGCCAGAGCGGCGCGTGCCGCCCTGGCACGGAGGTGAACGACCCGTGGACACGCCCCTCTTACTGCTCACCGTGGCGGATCACCAGGGCGGGCCGCGGCGCCGCCGAGGCGTTCCGGACCGCCCGCCCGCGGACGATGAGGCTCGCCCGCCATGCGAGCGCTCCGAACCACCGCCCCGAGCCCCCGACACGCCCTCCGCGCCCGCGTTCTGAGTGACCGTCAGCTGCCATCGGCACCCGGTGGCGTCCATCAGGGTCATCCCCCGCGACACTCCCGCCCGTTGCTGTACATCGAGGCCCGACCGCCCGATCATGCCCCTCCGCATCCGCAGAGAGGCCCCGCGCGTGAGAACAGCTGCGCTGTACACATCGGTCGGTTCCCTGGTCCTGTCCGCCCTGGCCGTCGCCCCCGCCGCCGCCTGGGAACGCCCCGCCGACGCCGAGACCCGGGGGACCGCGATCGCCGCCGCGCGGGCCGGTGCCGCCGGGATCGGTTTCGGCCCGTGCCCGGAGAAGGAGATGCTGCCGGACTCCCTGAAGTGCGGCACGGTGAAGGTCCCCCTCGACTACGCGGAGCCGGACGGGCGGCAGCTCGAACTGACCGTCAGCCGCACCCCGGCCACCGGTCCCGCGCGGGAGCGGCAGGGCGCGCTCGTCTACAACCCGGGCGGTCCCGGCGCCTCCAGCGTCACCTTCCCGATGGCCGGGGAGCTGCCGGAGTGGAAGGAGATCGCCGGGGCGTACGACCTGGTCGGTTACGCCCCGCGTGGCGTCAACGGGTCCTCGGCGCCGCTGACCTGCCAGGACCCGGCCGCGTTCACCAAAGGTCCGACGGACGCGCCGACGCACCCGACGGCGGAGTACAAGGAGGCCCGCGTCGCCCGCGCGAAGGCGTACGCGCGCGGGTGCGCCGAGCACGCGGGCGAGACGCTGCGGCACTACACCTCGCTGAACAACGCCCGCGACCTGGACGTGCTGCGGGCCGCGCTCGGCGAGGAGCGGCTGACGTTCATGGGGGCGTCGTACGGGACGTACTTCGGGGCCCTGTACGCGACGTTGTTCCCCTCGCACGTGCGGCGCATGGTCTTCGACTCGGTGGTCGACCCGGACCCGGAGAAGATCTGGTACCGCTCCAACATGGACCAGTCGCTGGCCTTCGAGACGCGCTGGGAGGACTTCCGCCGCTGGGTGGCCAAGCATGACGACGTCTACCGCCTGGGGACCACACCGGAGTCGGTGCAGCGGCACTACGACGAGGTGCGGGCCGAGCTGGCCGTGAAACCCGCGGGCGGGAAGGTCGGGCCGGGGCAGTTGCACGCGGCGTTCCTGGGGGCCGGTTACTACGACGACTACTGGGCGATGCGGGCGACGGCGCTGTCGGAGTACGTCCGGGGCAATCCGGAGCCGCTGGTGGCGCAGGCCGCCCCGCGCGCCGTGGCGGCCAAGGACAGCGAGAACGCGCAGGCGGTGTACACGGCCGTCGAGTGCAACGACGCCTCCTGGCCCGAGGACTTCGCGGTGTGGGACCGCGACCACACGGATCTGGCGCGCCTGGCGCCCTTCGAGACCTGGGACAACGCCTTCACCAACCTGCCGTGTGCCTTCTGGCCCGCGCCGCGGCAGCGGCCGCTGGACGTGCGGGTGGGGTGGGGCGAGCTGCCGCCGGTACTGATCCTGGCGGCGGAGCGGGACGCGGCGTCCCCCTACCAGGGGGCGTTGGAGCTGCGGAAGCGGCTGCCCGGGTCGTCGCTGGTGACCGAGCGGGACGCGGGCACGCACGGTGTCGGCGGGGCCGGGAACCCCTGTGTCGACGACCATCTGCGCCGGTATCTGCTGACCGGTCGGGTGCCGGGGCGGGGCGCGGACTGCGCCGCGCGCCCGGAGCCCAACGCGGTGTCGCTGGACTGACGTCCGGGGTGTACGGAGCGGGGGCCGCCGCACCGTGACGGTGTGACGGCCCCCGAAGCCGAACCCGGTGTCGCTGGAGGGGCGGTGGGCACGGTGGTGCCGGTGCCCGTCCCTCTGATCTTCCGGGTTGGGGTGGTGCGGGTCTCGCTGGTTATGCGAGCCCGGCCACCAGGTCGGCGACGCTCTTCCTGCGGCCCGTGTAGAACGGGACCTCCTCGCGCACGTGGAGCCGTGCCTCCGAGGCGCGCAGGTGGCGCATCAGGTCGACGATGCGGTGCAGTTCGTCCGCCTCGAAGGCGAGGATCCACTCGTAGTCGCCGAGCGAGAACGAGGCGACGGTGTTGGCGCGGACGTCCGGGTAGCCCCGGGCCATCTTGCCGTGGTCCGCGAGCATACGGCGGCGGTCCTCGTCGGGCAGCAGGTACCACTCGTAGGAGCGGACGAAGGGGTAGACGCTGATGTAGTCGCGCGGCGTCTCGTCGGCGAGGAACGCCGGGATGTGCGACTTGTTGAACTCGGCGGGGCGGTGCAGCGCCATGTTCGACCAGACCGGGTCGAGGGCGCGGCCGAGCCGGGTGCGCCGGAAGAGGCTGTAGGCGTCCTGGAGCTGGTCCGAGGTCTCCGCGTGCCACCAGATCATGACATCCGCGTCGGCGCGCAGCCCGGACAGGTCGTAGGTGCCCCGGACGGTGACGTCCTTGGCCGCGAGCTGCTCGAACAGCTCCTGGACCTCGTCGGCGTACCCGGCGCGGTCCAGCGGCAGCACGTCGCGCAGTTTGAAGACCGACCACAGGGTGTAGCGGATGACCTCGTTGAGGTCCTTGGCCTTCTTGCCGGCGTTCGGACTCTTGGGTGATGTCACAGTCTCGGGAGCACTCATAGGGCTATTGTCCCGCCTCGTTCCTCGTGGCCCGAACCAGGGTCGGCGTGGCGAGGACCGCGGTGGCGATCTCGTCGGCCGCGCGGTGCGCGCTCGCGACGCAGGCGGGGATGCCGACCCCGTCGTAGACCGCGCCGCAGACCCGCAGGGCGGGCAGTTCGGCGACCGCGTCGCGGATGCGGGCGATCCGGGTGAGGTGGCCGACCGGGTACTGCGGCAGGCCGCCGATCCAGCGGGTGACCTCGGTGTCGACGGGGCGGGCGGTGAGCCCGGTGGCCCCGGCGAGGTCGCGCAGGGAGACCGCGACCAGTTCGCCGTCCTCGCGGTGGATCTGGTCCTCCTCGCCGTAGCGGCCGACGGAGGTGCGCAGCACGAACAGGTCGGGGGCGGCGTCCGCGACCCACTGCCATTTGTTGCTGGAGAACGTGGACGCCTTGATGGTGTGTCCGTCGACCGGCGGCACGAGGAAACCGGAGCGGCCGCGCAGCGCCTGGCAGCCCTCGATGTCGGCGCGCCGGAAGGCGAGGGTGACCAGCGCCATCGAGGCGTACTCGACGGCGGCCAGCTCGGCGGAGGCGGCCGGGGACTCGGCGGCCAGCAGCGCCCCGGCGGACCAGGCGGGGGTCGCCAGGACGACGCCGTCGGCGGTGAGCACCCCGGTGTCGGTGCGGACGGCCCAGCCCGCCGCCGTGCGGGTCAGGCCGAGGACGGGGGTCTCGGTGCGGATCTCGCCGCCTCCGTCGCGTACGGCGGCGGCGACGGCGTGCGGGAGGGTGCCGACGCCGCCCACGAGCCCCTGGAAGACGGGCCCGGTCCGCTGCCGGGCGGCGGCCCGGTCCTGGACGCGGCGGACGCCGTCGAGCAGCGGGCCGCCCTCCTTCACCGCTTCGAACAGCTGGGGTACGGCGGCGCGCATCGAGATGCGGTAGGCGTCGCCCGCGTAGACCCCGCCGAGGAGGGGTTCCACCAGCCGGTCGACCACCTCGGGGCCGAGCCGCCGGGCCACGTACGCGCCGACCGCGACGTCGTCGCCGACGGGGGTCGGGGGGAGGTCGCGGTCCGCGGCGACCCGGGCCAGGCCCTCGGGGGACAGGACGTCGGCGAGGACCGCGGGGTCGGCGGGGACGCCCATGACGTGGCCCCCGGGCATCGGCCGCAGCGCGTCGCGCGTCCACAGCGAGGCGGCGGCGGTGGCGGGCGGCTGGAGCCGTTCGCCCAGGCCCACCGCCTCGGCCAGGGCGACCGCCTCGGGGCGGCGGGCGAGCATCGACTCGGCTCCCAGGTCGACCTGGACACCCGCGATCTCGCCGGTCATGAGCTTGCCGCCGAGCCGGTCCGTCGCCTCCAGGAGGGTGACCCGCAGGCAGGTGGAGAGGAGGCGGTGGGCGGCGGTCAGGCCGGCGATGCCGCCGCCGATGACGACGACGTGGCCCGGGTGGGTCTCCGCACGCTGTGGGGAACGCTGCATGGGTCCACTCTCTCAAACGCCTGCCGGGACCCGGCCGCGGCCACTTCACCCCCGCGCGCCGGAGACCGGCCCCCGGCGTCCGGCGGGAGGCCGGGAGCGTTCCCGGCCGCCGAGCGCCGTAGCGTTGCTTCCCGACGGCGGTACGGCGGAAGGGACCCGGAACATGGCGGCGGAGCGACTGGTGGTCATCGGCGGGGACGCGGCGGGCATGTCCGCCGCGTCCCAGGCCCGCAGGCTGAAGGGGCCCGGCGAGCTGGAGATCGTCGCCTTCGAGCGCGGCCACTTCACCTCGTACTCCGCGTGCGGCATCCCGTACTGGGTGAGCGGCGACGTCGCGGCGCGCGACGAGCTGATCGCCCGTACCCCCGAGGAGCACCGGGAGCGGGACATCGATCTGCGGATGCGGACCGAGGTGACGGAGCTGGACGTGGCGGGGCGCCGGGTGCGGGCGCTGGACCGGGAGAGCGGGACGGCGTACTGGACGGGGTACGACAAGCTGGTGATCGCGACCGGGGCCCGGCCGGTCCGCCCGGAGCTGCCCGGTATGGACGCGGCCGGGGTGCACGGGGTGCAGACCCTGGACGACGGTCAGGCGCTGCTGGACTCGCTGGACGCGCTGGGCTCCGAGGGGCCCCGGCGGGCGGTCGTGGTGGGCGCGGGGTACATCGGGGTGGAGATGGCCGAGGCGATGCTCAAGCACGGTTTCGAGGTGACCGTCCTCAACCGGGGTGAGCAGCCGATGTCGACGCTCGACGCGGACATGGGGCGGCTCGTCCACGAGGCGATGGACGGGCTCGGCATCACCACGGTCAACGGGGCGGCCGTCACCGGGATCCTGACGGGGCCCGGCGGCCGGGTGAGCGCGGTGGTGACGGACGCGGCGGAGTATCCGGCGGACGTGGTGGTCCTCGGGATCGGCGTCGAGCCGGAGACGGCGCTCGCCCGCGCGGCGGGGCTGCCGGTGGGTCCGCAGGGCGGGCTGCTGACGGACCTGGCGATGCGGGTCGTGGGCCACGAGAACATCTGGGCGGGCGGCGATTGCGTGGAGGTGCTGGACCTGGTGGCGGGCCGCACCCGCCATGTCGCGCTGGGCACCCACGCCAACAAGCACGGCCAGGTGATCGGGTCGAACGTCGGCGGCGGGTACGGCACGTTCCCGGGGGTGGTCGGTACGGCGGTGAGCAAGGTCTGCGACCTGGAGATCGCCCGGACCGGGCTGCGGGAGAAGGACGCCCGCGCGGCCGGGCTGCGCTTTGTCACCGCGACCATCGAGTCGACGCAGCGGGCGGGTTATTACCCGGGGGCGCGGCCGATGACGGTGAAGATGCTCGCGGAGCTGCGGACGGGGCGGCTGCTCGGGGTGCAGATCGTCGGCCGCGACGGGGCGGCGAAGCGGGTGGACGTGGCGGCGGTGGCGCTCACCGCGGGGATGACGGTGGAGCAGATGACGGCGCTGGACCTGGGCTACGCCCCGCCGTTCTCACCGGTGTGGGACCCGGTGCTGGTGGCGGCCCGCAAGGCGGTGACGGCGGTGCGGGGCGCGGGAGGCTGAGCGGACGGGGGCCGGTCTTCCCGGACCGGCCCCCGGCGCGGGGGCTTCAGCGCGCGGTCTGCTCGTGGACGTGAGCGACGAGGCGGGTGAGCGCGTCGGGGTCCATCGACGGCATCACGCCGTGGCCCAGGTTGAAGATGTGGCCCTCGAGCCCAGCGGCCTGGTCCAGCAGCTCGCGGGTCTTGGCCTCGACCGCGGGGGTGGGCGCGAAGAGCACCGCCGGGTCGAGGTTGCCCTGGAGCGCCTTGCCGGGGCCGACGCGGCGGGCGGCCTCGTCGAGCGGGACTCGCCAGTCGACGCCGACGACGTCCGCCCCGGCCTCGCCCATCAGCCCGAGGAGTTCGCCGGTGCCGACGCCGAAGTGGATGCGGGGGACGCCGTAGGGGGCGACGGTGTCGAAGACCTTCGCGGAGGCGGGGAGCACCGAGGCCCGGTAGTCGGCGGGGGCCAGCGCGCCGACCCAGGAGTCGAAGAGCTGGACGGCCGAGGCCCCGGCCTCGATCTGGACCTTGAGGAAGGCGCCGGTGATCTCCGCGAGCCGGTCCACCAGGTCGGCCCACAGCCGCGGGTCGCCGTACATCATGGCCTTGGTGCGCTCGTGGCTGCGGGAGGGGCCGCCCTCGACGAGGTAGCTGGCGAGGGTGAAGGGGGCCCCGGCGAAGCCGATGAGCGGGGTGGCGCCCAGCTCGGCGGTGAGCATCCCGATGGCCTCGGTGACGTAGGGGACGTCCTCGGGCGTGAGGTCGCGCAGCCGGGCCAGGTCGTCGCGGGTGCGGACCGGTTCGGCGATGACGGGGCCGACGCCGGGCTTGATGTCGAGGTCGATGCCGATGGCCTTGAGGGGGACGACGATGTCGCTGAAGTAGATCGCGGCGTCGACCTTGTGGCGGCGTACGGGCTGCAGGGTGATCTCGGTGACCAGCTCCGGCATCATGCAGGAGTCGAGCATCGCGATGCCCTCGCGGACCTTCAGGTACTCGGGCAGCGAGCGTCCCGCCTGGCGCATGAACCAGACCGGCGTGTGGGGCACCGGTTCACGGCGGCAGGCCTTGAGGAACGCGGAGTCGTGGGTGGCCGCGCGGGCCGCGTCGTGGCTGGCGGAGGTCGTCGTCTGCTGGCCCGAGGGGCTGTCGTTGGCACTCACGCACAGAATCTTCGCACGCACGGCGAAGGAGCCCGGCCCCGCACGGGTGTCTCTCCCCGCGCGCGGCCCGCCTTCCCTTTACTCTTCCCGGCATGGCTCGGGCTCAGGGACAATTTTCCGATCATTCCGACGGCACCGGTGGCGAGGGGAGCGCGGAGGATCCTCCTGTGCCGCACGCGTTCCGCTCGGCGGTCGAGGCGCTGCGCTCCGCCCGGCTGCGTCCGGAGCTGGAGGTGGAGCCGACCAGGCCGCCCCAGCGCCTCGCGCCGCACGCGTACGCCCTGGAGGCGGCGGTGGTGGACGGGGAGGACGACCTCGCCGACGGCCGGCTGGTGCTGCTGCACGATCCGTCGGGGCACGACACCTGGCAGGGGACCTTCCGGCTGGTGACGCTCGTCCGGGCCGAACTGGAGCCGGAGATGGCGGCGGATCCGCTGCTGCCGGAGGTGTGCTGGTCCTGGCTGACGGGTGCGCTGGACGCGCGGGGGCTGTCGTACGGGGAGGCGGGCGGGACGGTGACACGCGCCGGATCGCACTACTTCGGTGCGCTGGCCACGCGCCGTCCCGCGACGCAGATCGAGATCCGGGCGTCGTGGACGCCGCGCGAGGGGCGCGGCGGGGCGCCGGACGCGGCGTCACATCTGATGGCCTGGGGTGAACTGCTGTGTCAGATCGCGGGGCTGCCGCCGTCCGACCCGGCGGACGCGGCGGTGGTGACGCTGCCGCAGCGGCGCGGGCCGCAGGTCCCGTAGCGCTTGGCCGCGGCCGGTGGTCCGCGTCGCTCCGGTGTTCGTCACGTTCTGTCACCCGTATCGCACAGCACCGGCGCTCTTTTCGTACAATCGATCGCCCGTCCTATTTGCCCGAATTGTTACTCACCAAATCGTGATCTTCCCCTAAAGGAGGACGGGCCCGCTGCCGAAGAGGTCAATGACCGTTCAAGCACGGCTCTTCGCCGGCTCCATCCCCCAGAGCCGGTCCGTCCCGCCACTCCCCCCAGGAGGCCTGGTGTCCGTTCTCCTTGAGCAGCCCGCAAGCCTGGTCGCCTACCGCCCGAACAAGCCGACGGCCATGGTCGTCGTGGCCGACCCGCGCGTCCGTTCCACCGTCACCCGCCATCTGTGGGCCCTCGGAGTACGTGACGTCATCGAGGCGTCGTCCATCGCGGAGGCCCGCCCCCGCGTCGGCAACCCGCGCGACATCTGCGTTGCCGACGTCCACCTGCCCGACGGTTCCGGGCTGACCCTGCTGTCCGAGACCAGAGCCGCAGGCTGGCCGAACGGCCTCGCGCTCTCCGCCGCCGACGACATCGGCGCCGTTCGCAACGCCCTCGCGGGCGGGGTGAAGGGCTACGTCGTCACCGGCACCCGCACCAACATCGGCCACCCGGGCCGTCCCGGCGTCGCCCCCATCGGCGCCAACGCGGCCCGGATGCACCGCAGGCCCCCCGGCTCCCCGAGCCACCCGGGCGGCTACCGCGAACTGTCCGGCCGCGAGGTGGAGGTGCTCCGCCTGGTCGCCGAGGGCCAGTCCAACAAGGCCATCGGCGTCTCGATGGGCCTCTCCGCCCTGACCGTCAAGTCCCACCTCGCCCGGATCGCCCGAAAGCTGGGCACCGGGGACCGCGCGGGCATGGTCGCCGTGGCCCTGCGCACGGGCATCATCCACTGACCACCCCCGCCGGGACGTGCACCGATGCGCCTCCGGCCGGAATATGCGCATGGCCACCCGTCGACGGAACGTTCCGTCGACGGGTGGCGCGTATCCACCTATACCCTTGAGGCGTGACCGACGCCCAAGAGACCGCAGCAGACACTTCACTGCGAACCACCGGGGGCGCTCCCCCGGACGACGTCGCCCCGGCGCCGATCCCCTTGCTGGAACCGCGCGAGGGCATTCCCCCGGTGGTGGCCTCCGACGACGCCCTCGCCGAGGTCATCGCCGCCTTCGCCGCGGGCACCGGCCCGGTGGCCGTCGACGCCGAGCGCGCCTCGGGCTACCGCTACGGCCAGCGCGCCTATCTCGTACAGCTGCGCCGTGAGGGCGCGGGCAGCGCCCTGGTGGACCCGGTCGGCTGCCCCGATCTCTCCGGGCTCGGGGAGGCCCTCTCCGGCACCGAATGGATCCTGCACGCCGCCACGCAGGACCTGCCGTGCCTGCGCGACATAGGCATGAGCCCCACCTCGCTGTTCGACACCGAGCTGGCCGGACGGCTCGCGGGCTTCCCCCGGGTCGGCCTCGGCGCGATGGTGGAGAACGTCCTCGGGTACGCCCTGGAGAAGGGCCACTCCGCGGTCGACTGGTCCACCCGCCCGCTGCCCGAGCCCTGGCTGCGCTACGCCGCGCTGGACGTGGAGCTGCTGATCGACCTGCGCGACGCGCTGGAGGAGGAGCTGGAGCGGCAGGGCAAGCTGGAGTGGGCGCGGGAGGAGTTCGACGCCATCGCCTCGGCGCCGCCCGCCCCGCCCCGCAAGGACCCCTGGCGCCGGACCTCGGGCATGCACAAGGTGCGCCGCCGCCGTCAGATGGCTGTCGTCCGCGAGCTGTGGACCGCCCGCGACCAGGTCGCCCAGCGGCGCGACGTCTCGCCGGGCAAGGTGCTCGGCGACGCCGCGATCGTCGAGGCCGCGCTCGCCCTGCCGCCCAACGCGCAGGCGCTGAGCGCCCTTCCGGGATTCGGCCACCGCATGGGGCGCCGCCAGCTGGAGCAGTGGCAGGCCGCCGTGGACCGGGCCAGGGCGCTGCCGGACGTGGAGCTCCCGCAGCCCGGCCAGCAGCCCGCCGGACCGCCCCCGCCGCGCTCCTGGGCCGACAAGGACCCGGCCGCCGCCGCCCGGCTCTCGGCCGCCCGCACCGCCGTCTCCGAGCTGGCCGAACGCCTCCACATGCCGCAGGAGAACCTGATCACCCCGGACACCGTGCGCCGGATCTGCTGGGAGCCCCCGGCCGACCCCGCCCCCAGCGCCGTCGAGGACACCCTCGCCGGATACGGGGCGCGGAACTGGCAGATCCGGCTGGTCGCCCCGCTGCTGGTCAGGGCGCTGAGCGTCAGCGTCTGACCCGGGGTACGCGGGACACCGAGCCCTTCTGTACGGCGACGGCGTCCTGCGTGATCACCACAGCGGAGCCGTTCGGTGACGCCGCGTACGCACTGGAGGCGCGGACGCTCGTCGAGGAGGAGCGAAATCACGCCAGGTTGTCGGCGCTTCCGCCGTCGGCCGACGGCGGACCGCCCCCGTACGCCGGGCGGCCGGGCAGTCGTGGGGCCGCGCCAGGGGTGTGACCTTCAACGCTCCGGCCGTGAGGGGTGGGCAGTCTGGTTACCCGCAAGTAGCATGATGGGCAGGCGGCGCACCCCACGGGCGCGCCCCGCAGCAGTGCCATCCCGCACCCTGGAGGAGAGCCACCGTGCCTCGTACCATCCGGGACGTCGTCTTCGTCGACGGCGTCCGCACCCCGTTCGGCAAAGCGGGCCCGAAGGGCATCTACCACGAGACCCGCGCCGACGATCTCGTCGTGAAGGCCATCCGGGAGCTGCTGCGCCGCAACCCGGACCTGGATCCGAAGAAGATCGACGAGGTCGCCATCGCCGCGACCACCCAGATCGGCGACCAGGGCCTGACGCTGGGGCGTACCGCCGGAATCCTGGCCGGTCTGCCGCAGTCCGTCCCCGGCTACTCGATCGACCGCATGTGCGCGGGCGCGTTGACCGCCGTCACCTCCACGGCCGGTTCCATCGCCTTCGGCGCGTACGACGTCGTCGTGGCCGGCGGCGTCGAGCACATGGGCCGTCACCCGATGGGCGAGGGCGTCGACCCCAACCCGCGCTTCGTGTCGGAGAAGCTGGTCGACGAGTCCGCCCTGTTCATGGGCATGACGGCGGAGAACCTGCACGACCGCTACCCCACGATCACCAAGCGGCGCGCCGACGAGTACGCGGTGCGCTCGCAGGAGAAGGCCGCCAAGGCGTACGCCGACGGCAAGATCCAGCAGGACCTCGTGCCGGTCTCCGTGCGCCGCACCAACGCCGAGGCCGGTGAGACGGGCTGGGGACTGGTCACCGCCGACGAGCCGATGCGTCCGGGCACCACCATGGAGTCGCTGGCGAACCTGAAGACCCCCTTCCGCGCGCACGGCCGGGTCACGGCCGGTAACGCCGCGGGACTCAACGACGGCGCCACCGCCTCGCTGATCGCCGCCGAGGACGTCGCCCGCGAGCTGGGCCTGCCGGTGAAGATGCGCCTGGTGTCCTACGCCTTCGCGGGTGTCGAGCCGGAGGTGATGGGTTACGGCCCGATCCCGGCGACGGAGAAGGCTCTGGCCCAGGCCGGTCTGACCATCGACGACATCGGCCTCTTCGAGATCAACGAGGCGTTCGCCGTGCAGGTGCTCGCCTTCCTGGAGCACTACGGCATCGCCGACGACGACGCCCGCGTCAACCAGTACGGCGGCGCGATCGCCTACGGCCACCCGCTGGCCTCCTCCGGTGTCCGGCTCATGACGCAGCTGGCCCGGCAGTTCGAGGACCACCCCGAGGTCCGCTACGGCCTGACGACGATGTGCGTCGGCTTCGGCATGGGCGCCACGGTCGTCTGGGAGAACCCGCACTTCAACGCCGACGGAGGCAACAAGTGAGCTCCACCGCCGAGCTTCTGAAGGGGGCGGCCGAGCTGTTCCCCGGCGAGGTCGTCACGCAGGCGCACGTACGCCACCTGGACCTGCCCTCCGGCGCCGGGCGGTTCGCGCTCATCACGCTGGACAACGGCCTGGACCACACCAAGCCGACCACCTTCGGACCGCAGTCGCTGGCGAACCTGAACGCCGCGATCGACCAGGTCGAGAAGAAGGCCGCCGACGGCGCGGTCGTCGGCGTGGGCATCACCGGCAAGCCGTTCATCTTCGCGGTCGGCGCCGACCTCAAGGGCGTGGAGCTGCTGGGCCGTCACGAGGACGCGCTGGCCATCGGCAAGGGCGGCCACGACGTCTTCCGCCGCCTGGCCTCTCTCGCGGTCCCGACGTTCGCGTACTACAACGGCGCGGCGATGGGCGGCGGTGTCGAGGTCGGTCTGCACTGCTCCTACCGCACCGTCTCCACCGCCATCCCGGCGTTCTCGCTGCCCGAGGTCTTCCTCGGCCTGGTGCCCGGCTGGGGCGGCTGCGCGCTGCTGCCGAACCTGATCGGCGCGGACCGCGCGGTCTCGGTGATCATCGAGAACTCGCTCAACCAGAACCGCCAGCTCAAGGGCGCGCAGGTCCACGAGCTGGGGATCGCGGACGCGATCTTCGAGGGCGCGGACTTCCTGGAGCAGTCGCTGATCTGGACCGCGGCCGTCCTCAAGGGCGAGCTCGCCGTCGAGCGGCCCGAGATCGACCGCGGGGAGGGCTGGGACGCGGCGGTCGCCCGCGGCCGGGCGATCGCCGACTCCAAGGTGCACGGTGCGGCCCCGGCCGCCTACCGCGCGCTGGACATCATCGCGGCGGCCAAGGACGGCGACCTGTCCGCCGGCTTCGACGCCGAGGACCAGGCGCTCGCGGACCTGATCATGGGTGGCGAGCTGCGCAGCGGCATCTACGCCTTCAACCTGGTCCAGAAGCGGGCCAAGCGCCCGGCCGGCGCCCCGGACAAGAACCTGGCCCGCCCGGTCACCAAGGTCGGCGTCGTGGGCGCGGGTCTGATGGCCAGCCAGCTGGCGCTGCTCTTCCTGCGCCGCCTGGAGGTCCCGGTCGTCCTCACGGACATCGACCAGGAGCGCGTGACCAAGGGCGTGGGCTACGTCCACGCCGAGATCGAGAAGCTGCTCGGCAAGGGCCGCATCAACCAGGACAAGGCCAACCGCCTCAAGGGCCTGGTCTCCGGTGTGCTCGACAAGGCCGAGGGGTTCGCTGACGCGGACTTCGTCATCGAGGCCGTCTTCGAGGAGATCGGCGTCAAGCAGCAGGTGTTCGCGGAGGTCGAGGCGGTCGCCCCGGCGCACGCGATCCTCGCCACCAACACCTCCTCGCTGTCGGTGACCGAGATGGCGTCGAAGCTGAAGAACCCCGAGCGGGTCGTCGGCTTCCACTTCTTCAACCCGGTCGCGATCCTGCCGCTGCTGGAGATCGTGCGCGGCGAGCAGACCGACGACGCCTCGCTGGCCACCGCGTTCGGGGTGGCCCGCAAGCTGAAGAAGACCGCGGTCCTGGTGAAGGACGCCCCGGCGTTCGTCGTCAACCGCATCCTCACCCGCTTCATGGGCGAGATCCAGAACGTCATCGACGAGGGCACCCCGGTCGAGGTCGCGGAGAGGGCCGTCGAGCCGCTCGGCCTGCCGATGTCCCCGCTGGTGCTTCTGGAGCTGGTCGGCCCGGCCATCGGCCTGCACGTCTCGGAGACCCTGAACCGCGCCTTCCCCGAGCGCTTCACGGTCTCCCAGAACCTCGCGGCGGTCGTCAAGGCGGGCAAGCGCGGTTTCTACGTCCACGATTCCGGTACGCCGGTCCTCGACCCCGAGGTCGCCGCCCTCCTCCAGCAGGGCGACACCGTCCTCACCGAGGAGCAGGTCCGCGACCGGGTGCTCGACGCGGTGGCGCAGGAGATCGGCCTGATGCTGGACGAGGGCGTCGTCGCCGAGGCGCAGGACATCGACCTGTGCCTGATCACCGGCGCGGGCTGGCCCTTCCACCTGGGCGGCATCACGCCGTACCTGGACCGCGAGGGCGTCTCCCAGCGGGTGAACGGCAAGCCGTTCCTGGAGCAGGGCGTGGCGAGCGTGCCCGCCTAGTCCCGGGGCAGGAAGAGGTCCGGAGCGGGGGGGCCCCCCCCCCCCCCCCGCCGGCCCCCCCCCCCCCCCCCCCCCCCGCCCCCCCCCCACCCCCCCCCCCCCCCCCCCCCCCCCCCCCCCCCCCCCCCCCCCCCCCCCCCCCCC
>NZ_JBIWOX010000017.1:0-181539 GCF_044767975.1 Streptomyces sp. NPDC101181
GCGTCATCGTCGGCTCCGCGTTCGTCAAGGCCATCCTCGACGCCCCCGACCAGCCCACCGCACTCCACACCCTCCACACCCTCGCCACCGAGCTGAGGGAGGGCGTACGCAGAAGCTGACCACGACACCGCCCGCCCACCGTCGAAGCCCGGCTCGGAACACCCCGAGCCGGGCTTCGACGAAGCGACCTTCCACCCCGGCGGTCCCGCCCCGACCGCCGCCGACTGCCCACAGGAGACAGCCGACCGCCGACCGCCGACCGCCGGGATCACTCAGCGGCCGATGCTGTTCAGTTCGGCCAGGTCCGCGTCGGAGAGGGGGAGGCCGGCGCCGGTGACGTTCTCGTGGAGGTGGGCGGTGGACGAGGTACCGGGGATGAGCAGGATGTTCGGCGAGCGCCGCAACAGCCATGCCAGGGCGACCGCCATGGGCGTCGCCCCCCGCCGGTTCGCCACCCGGGAAAGCGCCTCGGACTGGAGCGGGGTGAAACCTCCCAGCGGGAAGAAGGGGACGTAGGCGATGCCGTCGTCGGCGAGGTGGTCCACGAGGTCGTCGTCGTGGCGGTGGGCGAGGTTGTACATGTTCTGCACGCACACGACCGGGGCGATGCCCCGGGCCTCGGCGACCTGCTCCGCGGTGACGTTGCTGAGGCCGAGGTGGCGGATCAGGCCCTCGCGCTGGAGGTCGACGAGCGTCCCGAACGCCTCGGTGAGCGAACCGGGCCGGGGGCTCTGGGCGTCGCCCATGCGCAGGTTGACCAGGTCGAGGGTCTCGACGCCGAGGGACGCGAGGTTCCCGTGCACCTGCTCGCGCAGGTCCTCCGGGCGCCGGGCCGTGGGCCAGCCGCCCTGGGCGTCGCGGGTCGCACCCACCTTGGTGGCGACGGACAACCGCTCCGGGTAGGGGTGCAGTGCCTCGCGGATGAGCTGGTTGGTGACCCGCGGCCCGTAGGCGTCGCTGGTGTCGATATGGGTGATCCCGAGGCCGACCGCCTCGCGCAGCACGGCCAGCGCGCCGTCGTGGTCGGCGGGCGGGCCCATGACCCCCGGTCCGGCGAGCTGCATCGCGCCGTAGCCGAACCGGGTGACGACGAGGTCGCCCAGCGTCCAGGTTCCGCCGGGGAGGTGTGGGGAGGGCGTGTCCATCGCGGTGCCTTTCGCTTCGTACCAGGGGTGGTGTCTCCGGCCCCTGGGCCCCAGCATGGGAGGTGGACTTCCCGATAGGAAGCAGGCACCTCGAAGTGCGTAACCCGTTGAGTGGAGAGAGGCCAGTTCAGTGGCTATGGACGCCGACAAGAAGGCGCGGGCGCAGGCGGAGTACAACGCGTTTCTGGCGGTGTGCCCCAGCCGTCAGCTCCTCGACCGGATATCGGACAAGTGGGTCGTCCTGATCCTGTGCGCCCTGGGGGGTGACGCGTCCGGTCCGCCCGGCGCACCGTCCGCACCCCGGGCGATGCGCTACTCCGAACTGGCCCGGGTCCTGGTCGGCGTCAGCCAGAAGATGCTGACCCAGACCCTGCGGGCCCTCGAACGCGACGGCTTGCTCACCCGCACCGTGACGCCCACGGTCCCCGTCACCGTCACCTACGAGCTGACCGGCCTCGGCCTCTCCCTGCACCACCTGACGCAGGGGCTCAGGCAGTGGGCCCAGAGCAACATGGACGCCGTCCTCACCCATCGCGAGAGCCACGACGCACGCGCGTCCTAGCGCGAGCGGGCGGCACGCCCCCGCCCGCACCCCGGCCTTTCCCTCGACGGCCCTCCCCCTGACGGAGTTCCCCCGATGAGCACCGAAGCCCGTGCCGTGCTGAGCGCGTTCGCGCGGACGGCCCGCACCGCCCACCCCGCCCTGACCGCCCTCGACCAGATCTCCGGCGACGGGGACTTCGGCGACAACCTCACGGACGGCCTCGACCGGGTGACCGCCGCCCTGGCCGCCCGGCCGGACGAGCCCCCGTTCGCCGTGGCCGCGGCCGTCTTCCTGGACGAGGTGGGAGGCACCAGCGGCCCTTTGCTGGGCCTGCTCTTCCAGGAACTCGCCCGTGCCCACGCCGCCCACCCCGACGACGGGCAGAACGCCTGGCGGACCGGGATACGTGAGGGGCTGGCCGCGATCCAGCGCGTCGGCGAGGCGGAGCCCGGCGACCGGACCCTGGTGGACGCCCTCGCCCCCGCCCGCGACGCCCTGGAAGCCGGTGCCACTCCCAGGGGCGTGGCCGAGGCCGCGCTGGCGGGCGCGCACGCCACCGCCGCGCTCCGGGCCCGGCGGGGCCGCGCCTCCTACGTCGGTGAACGCGCCGTCGGCTCCCCGGATCCGGGCGCCCTCGGCATCGCCCTGCTGTTCTGGTGCCGGGCCGGGGTCACGGGCGAGGCACCGGGCGAACTGGCCGACCACCTTCCGGAGCCCGCCGGACGCTGACGCGGGACGACGGAGCCGGCCGGCCCGGAGCTCCGGCACCGGGCCGATGCCGGTTCGGCACGGAGCCGGTGTCAGGCGCCGGGCGCGAGCGGGACCGCCGCCACCCCGACTCCCCTAGCGCCGGGCTCCCCTACGGCCGGGCGGCCGCCCGGAATCCGGTCCAGCGCAGGTCGCCCGGCAGATGACTCATGTCGTTGAACATCACCAGGGTGGGCGACAGGCCGGCCCCGTACTCGATCACCGTGAGCCCGGTGTTCGCGCTGTCCAGGCCGAGCCACCGGGTCGGCGGGGCCTCCAGCGCCTCCCGCACCAGCCAGGCGATCGGGTACGCGTGCGTCACCAGCACCTCGTGGGAGTCGGGCTCGCCGCGCTCGGGGGCCTTGGTGAACCGCGCCACCAGGGCTTCGGCGGTCCGCTCGCCCGAGGCGGCCTCGGCCTGATCGAACCCGTCGAAGAACCCGGCCCAGGCCCGGGGCATTTCCGCCGTGCCCGGTACGTAGGGCACGTGGTCGATCAGCTCGGCGGCCTCGGCCACGGGCACCTGCGGCAGATGCCGGGCGAGGTGCCGCGCGCTGTCGGCGGCGCGGGGCAACGCCGAGTGCCACACCACGTCGACGGGCAACCGCGCGAGTCGCTCGCCGAGCAGGTCCGCCTGTTCGTACCCCGTGTCGGTGAGCTCGCCGAAAGCGTCCGCCGAGCCGTGTCGCGCGAGATAGAGATGTCGAGTAGCCACGGACCGAACCTACGGGGTTACGCACCCCGGGGAATACCGAGCGTCGACAGCAGATCCTCGTGGAGCTCCATCCAGACCGCGTGGCACGAGGGGATGCCGACCCCGGCCACCCACTGCCCCTCTCCCGCACGCGCACGGACCAGGGCGGCGGAGAACCGCTCGCCGTAGTCCCCGAACCGGGCGAGCGCGTCGGCCAGTCCACGCACCAGCACAGCCAACTCATCGTCAATCATGATGAGTTCGTCCAGCACCCGGGCGTCCCATGCCGGGTCGCTGTGGTCGTTGGCCGCCAGCCGGTCGCTCCCGGTGGGCCGCAACTGCCAGTCGGTGCAGGCCCGCACCAGCCGCCCGTTCAGGCCTTCGAACGTCCGGTGCGCCCGCTCGACGGCGGTGCGGGTACCGGATTCCTCCAGCTCCCCCGCCAGCTTCCGGCCGTCCTCGTCACGGCCGCGCTCGGTGAGGGTCCAGCCGTCGGTGGCCCCGAACGCGACGTGCGTCACCCACCCTTGGGCTTCGAAGTCCGGCAGCAGTTCGGAGACCGTCGCCTGGTCGATGCCCGTACGCCGGGAAACCGCCGCGTCACCGGCGACTCCGGTCACCCGTACGGCGTGCAGGACCAGCAGATCCGGTGCGGAAGCGTGCGTCATGCCAGCGAGCATCCAGGCTCGTGCTCCGTCACGTCAACGCGGTCGCCCACGGCCTGTAGGGTGCGCGGAATCCGAGCTGTGGGGAGAAGCCTTGCTGATCGACCTGGCCGATGCCGAACGCGGTACGTCGGGAGGAAAAGCCGCGACGCTCGCCCGGCTCCTCGCGGCAGGACTGCCCGTACCCCCGGGCTTCGTGGTGCCGACCGCCGCGTACGAGCAGGCGGCCTGCGGACTCGACCTCGCCGACGCCGGGGCCGCACACCATCTGGCGGCGCTCCCACCGGCGTTGGCCGACGAGATCGCCCGAGCACTCACGCGGATCACCGGGGACGGACCCGTCGCCGTGCGCTCGTCGGCGACCAGCGAGGACACCGCCGCCGCCACCGCCGCAGGACAGCACGACACCTTTCTGGGCGTCAGCGGCGCCGACCGGGTCGCCGACGCGGTACGCCGGTGCTGGGCCTCGCTGTGGTCCGAGCGCGCCGTGGCGTACCGGCGCCGCCAGGCGGACGCGGCGAGGCCGAGGATGGCGGTGCTGGTGCAGCGCCTGGTGGACGCCGACGTCGCCGGGGTGATGTTCACCGGCGACGACATGCGCCTGGAGGCGTCCTGGGGGCTCGGCGAGAGCGTCGTCAGCGGTCAGGTCACGCCGGACTCCTGGACGGTGTCCGGCGGTGCGGTCACCCGCCGGGCGCTCGGCACGAAGACGACACGGATCGACCGGGACCAGACCGGGGTCGTCCTCCGCGAGGTGGAGCCCGCGGACCGGGAACGTTTCTGCCTGACCGACGAGGACGTCACCCGGCTCGCGGACCTCGGCCGGAGGACGGCCGACCTGCTGGGCGGGCCGCAGGACATCGAATGGGCGGTCACCGGCTCCCGGATCTGGATCCTCCAGGCCCGCCCGGTGACCAGCGCCCTCCCCACCGGACCGACGACGGCGTCACCGGAACCCGCCGCGGAGAGCGACGGCCACACCGGCACGCCCGGAAGCTCCGGTTCCGCCACCGGACCGGCCCGCGTGGTGCACGGCCCCGGCGACTTCGCCCGCGTGCGGCCCGGCGACGTCCTCGTATGCAGGACCACGGACCCGGCGTGGACCCCGCTGTTCGGCGTCATCTCCGCGGTCGTCACCGAGACCGGCGGCCTGCTCTCCCGCGCCGCGATCGTGGCACGCGAACAGGGTCTCCCGGCCGTCATGGGGGTCCCGGACGCGACAAGGGTCCTGCGCGACGGCGCGACGGTCGAGGTGAACGGCGGCACGGGCCGGGTCACGCTCCTCGGCCCCGGCTGATCCGGCCCGAAGATCCATGGCCGGCGAGGCGGTCTCCGGCCTCCCTGCCGGAACCGGACCATCACCACCCACCAGCTCATCGGCCGCGCCGGGCTACGCCTCGTCCGTGAGTCTCCCGGCGTCCGCGCTGTCACGCTGCCCACGGCCTTCGTGGGCGCGGCCTCCGGATGCGTCGCGGTCGGCTACGGCGTGACCGGCGCCGCGTCCGTCCGCGCGGGCCACGATGAGCCCGCCGCGTACCCGGATCGCGACCTCGGTGTGGTCGTCGGCCGGCTCCCGGCCGATGGCCGCGCACACCGTGCCCATGTCGTCGAACACGACGCGCGGCAGCGGTAGTTCCCCCTCCGCGAACATCCGTCGCAGGCAGCCGACGAGATCGGCGATCCGGAGCCGGGCCAGGCGGCCCACCTCTGTGGGACCGTCCGTCGCCACCACAGGCGTCACCGCGCCGCCCGGCCGCACCGAACGCACCGCTTCCCCGGCCGAGGACAGACGCCGCACGCCCAGCACGACCACCACCACACCGTCGTCGTCCAAGTCGGCCTGACGACCGGTGATCTCGCCCCACAGCCCTTGGGCGCGGCCTGGCGGGGCGTTCAGAGAACGGAGAGTGGCCGGGTCCCGCGCGTGTGCCTCCCCCCGGCAGCCACCCGCCCCGGGAGTAGAGTGGCGCGGCCCACCGCGCCGGCACGATCGCGAAAGAGGTATTCCTGATGTCCGATCAGAACATCGCTAGCACCGATGAGCCCTCCCCCGCCGCCGCCGAACTGCTGGCTCAGATGCCGTTCGCCGTCGCCAGTGGGGTGGAACTGTCCGAGGTCCGGCCGGAAACCGTGCGGGGCCGGCTCGACTGGTCCGCCGAGCGCTGCACGGCCGGCGGCATTCTGCACGGCGGGGCACTGATGACGCTCGCCGACGCGGTAGGCGCGGTCTGCGGTTACCTCAACCTGCCGGAAGGCGCGGGCACCGCCACCATCGAGTCGAAGACCAACTTCTTCCGTGGCGTCGCCAGTGGCACGGTCCACGCCGAGGCGAAGCCGCTCCATGTCGGCGGCACCCTCATCGTCGTGCAGACCGACGTGCGGGACGACCGCGGGCGCCGCGTCGTGCAGACCACGCAGACCCAGGCGGTCATCGCTCCGCGCCCGCCCTCCGGCTCCTGACCGTCGTCGGCAACGATCGATCATGGCCGCCACCCAGGCGTACGGCTGGGGCGCCGCCGACAAGGTAGCCGAGTGGCTCGCCGGTCACGTGCGGGCCCGGTGCCCGGCACACCGTGCTCCGGGTCGGTTCGCTCACCGCAGGGCCGCACCTCAAGCCGATCGCCGACACGATTGTCTCCACTCTGCGCGCTCTGCTCCAACCCTCCGCTCTGCCCCCCGCTTCCCGCGTCACCTTCACCGCGCCGATCCAGATGAAGAATCCCCATGGCCGTGTCAAACCGCCTGTACGACCGGAGGAGAGGCGGAGGAATGTGAGCATCGGGCGCTCGACTCCCGTCTCGGACGCAAACGGGATGAACACACGTTCGACTCTGTCGCGCACTGCTTGCTCACCCCCTCCGGGAGGGGCTCAGTGTCCCGTCGCACGGAAAGTTGAGTGTTCTCACTGAACCTTGGTGACTGGCAGGTTCGTCTCGCTGAAGTCTGAGTGGCGGACGCGGCTGGACCGGCGAGGCATGGTGGAGGGAGCTCGCAGATGCCGATGCCCGGATCCGATCCGACCTTCGGTCTGGAGCCAAGCCTGAGGTGAAGGGGGCGCGTGGTGGTTGACGTCACATCGGAGTCAAGACCGCCTGATTCCCTCGGGTTAGGGTGACCTAACCCGAGAGTGTGAGAGGTTCCTGTGCCTGAGGACAACCAGCCCCCCGCTGATCGACGTCCGGACTCGATGCGGAAGTCCCGGCCCCCGTTTCACAGCCAACTCATCAAGGATCAGCGTGTCCTCGATGTCCTGGGCGAGATGTACGAGCGGGAGCGGCACATCGACTGGGAGACCTATTCCCACCACCCCGATCCGCACCATCACGCGGGTACCGGGTTCTCGCTCAGTCCCGAGCAGGGCGATCAGCTCTATCTGCTGGTCCGGTACGGGCAGGCGCGCACGGTGGTCGAGTTCGCTACGTCTCTGGGCTTCTCGACGATCTTCCTCGCGGCGGCCCTGAAGGACAGCGGGCGGGGGATGGTGCACACGGCGGAGATTGTGCCGGAGAAGGTTCAGCAGGCACGGGAGAACGTCGCCCGGGCCGGCCTGGGCGAGTACGTGACCTTCCACGAGGGGGACGCGCGGAAGGAACTCGCTTCTGTCCCTCAGGGGGTCGACTTCGCTCTCATCGACGGGTGGGCGCCCGCTGTCTCCCTCGATGTCCTGAAGGTCATCGAACCGAAGCTACGCTCCGGTGCCCTGGTCTACAACGAGAACAGGGATCGCGAGTTCCTGGACTACGTCCGTGAGCAGGGCAGCGGCTACCTCAATCTGCCGCTGCTGAGCGGCTCCGCGTACAAGCCGCAGGGTGAACTGTCGCTTCGTGTCTGAGGTTCCCGGGAGTCAGGGTGCGCGCCCGGTCCCTGGAGATCCGCGCCGACAGGGCGGGCGGGGAGCGACGGGCGGCTCGGCGCGGGGCCGACGGTATGACCTATGCGCCGCCCCGCGCCTGCCATCAGGCCGAAGCCGTTCGTTCTCCGCGTGCCCTCTCCGCCCTTCGCGTCCGTGCCGCGAAGGGCGAGGGGTCAGGCAGTGGCGAGGGAGACCTCGGTCGACTTGATCAGTGCGACGACCTCGGATCCGACAGCCAGGCCGAGTTCGTCGACGGCGTCCTTGGTGATCGCCGCGGTGAGGGCACCGCCTTCGACGTCGATCTTGACTGAGGCCATCGCCTTGCCGGTGGAGATGCCGGTGACCGTGCCCGCGATCTGGTTGCGGATGGAGATGCCCTGGAGCGGGCCGGTTGCCAGGGAGACCTCGGTCGACTTCACCAGGGTTTTGACCTCGGAGCCTTCGGCCAGACCGAGATCGTCGACGGACTCGGTGGTGATCGCTGCCGTGACGTCCTGCCCGCCGGTCAGGCGCACCTTGACCGCGGCCATCGCCTCACCGGCGGTGAGGGAGGTGACGGTGCCGGGGATCTGGTTGCGGATGCTCAGGGTCATGGGGTGGCGCCTCGCAGATTCGGTGGTATCGGGCGGCGGAACGCGGTGGCGCTCCGCTGTCTCGTTCGAATCTATTACGTCCCGGAATGGCTCGTTGTGCGGCTATCGCATCCACCAGGCCGACGGGGCATGTGCCCTCGCAGATCGGAGCGGGTCCGAAGCCCCGTCTTTTCGGGACCTTCGGACCCGCCGCCCCGTCCTCCCCTGACCGAAGACTGGTTCGCGAGCCTTTCGCCGGCGCGGCCCTTGCTCTATCCGAAGGTGAAGGCGTATGCCTCGAGGCCCTGGTCGAGACGGAGTTCGAGGCGCGCGGTGCGTGCTTCGTCGTCGTCGGTGAGCCGGTGCAGGGTGGGCGATCCGGACACGTTGATCGTCTTTGTCACCTTCCCGTCCACCAGGACGGTGACCTTCCCGGTGCCGGCGAGGACGAGGTTGGCGTTCTTGGCCCGGTAGGTGAAGGCGAGGCGCGCGTCAGGGCCGGCGGTGAAGTGCTCGTACCCCGCTGTCCAGGTGCCGTCCAGGGAGAGCTTGTTCACCGGCAACGGTTCCTTGGGGAAGCGGTACACAGCGGGCTTGCCGTCCGTCAGGGGGGTTCCTACGTAGCCGCGGATACGTAGGTTGCTGAGGTAGGTCTCCGGTGTGCGGTCGGCGGTCAGGTCGTCCATGGCGCGGCCGGTCGGCTTGGGGAGCGCCACGGTGGGGTCGGCCTGCCGGAGCAGTTCACGGATCATCTTCTCGGTCTTGTCGTACTCGCCCTCGCCGAACTTGAAGTAGCGGACGGTGCCCTGGGCGTCGATGAGGTACTTGGCGGGCCAGAAGCGGTTGCGGTAGTTGTCCCAGGTGGTGAGGTCGTTGTCGAGCGCGACGGGCCAGGTCACACCGAGCTTCTCCGCCCCGGAGATGACGTTGGAGGGTTTCTTCTCGAAGGCGAACTCCGGGGAGTGCACGCCGATGATGCGCAGTCCGGCGTCCTTGTAGGCGCGTTCCCAGTCCTGAAGATGGGGGACGGCGCGCTGGCAGTTGATGCAGGAATAGGTCCAGAAGTCGATCAGGGTGACCTTGCCGCGCAGGCTCTTGAGGTCGACAGGCTTGTCGCCCGGGGTGTTGAACCAGGAATCGATGCCTTCGAGCGGCGGGGCCTGTCCGCACGAGCGGAGTTCGTCGGCGCCGTCCTGGCAGCGGGAGAGTTCCTTGTTGGAGTCGTCGTAGAGGCCCGAGAGCTGTTGCCGGGCGGTGTCGCTGTCCTCGATCTTCTTCTGTACGCCGGAGGTGTAGTCCGGCAGCGAGCGCTGGATGGCCGCGGTGACGTCGAAGGCGAGCCCGAGCGCGAGGACGATCATCAGTGACCCGGCGATGATGCGCAGCCCGCGGGCCCGCTTGCGGAAGGCTGCGACCCGTTCGGCGACCCGGCGTCCGGCCAGGGCGAACACCAGCAGTGGCACGGCGGTGCCGAGGGCGAAGGACAGTGTTAGTACGACGATGTCGGCGCTGATCTCGCCCCGGGCCCCGGCAACGGTGATCGCGGCGAGCACGGGACCGGCGCAGGGCACGTACAGCAGTCCGAGTCCGAGACCGAGGGCGAAGGCGCTGCCTTCCTTGTTGACCTGGCGCTGCGGGATACGGGCGAAGGGCTTCTCCAGGATCCGTTCGACGGGCGGGAAGATCAGCCCGAGACCGATGAGGACAAGGAGGCCGAGCCCGATGTACCGCAGGATGTCCTGCGGCAGGCCCAGCGCGGAGATGACCGTCACGCCGAGCAGGGTGAAGAACGCGAAGCTCACGACAAGGCCCGCCACGACGGCGTACGGACGGCGGTTGCGTGGCGTGCGTACGGGCGCCTCCGAGGCGGGTGCGGTCAAAACGGCCGACGCGCCGTCCCCGGCCGGCGTCGGACGGTCCTCCGCCCGCCGTCGCTCCGCTGCTCCCTCGGGCCTGGCGCGGCCCGTCCCCTCTCCGCCGGTGCCGCCCGCGAGGAACACCACGGGCAGGACGGGCAGGATGCACGGAGATACCGCAGTGATCAGCCCTCCCAGCAACCCGATCAAGGCCAACGTGAGCATGCTGCCGCCCTTTCATCCGGAGCGCGGCTGCCCCGCGAACTCCTCACCACCTATTCGTGCCGACGACGGCCCCGGATTGGCGAAAGCGAGGTGAAAGGCACTCATCACCTCTCTTCAGCCACCTTCGAAGGGGCTTCCGTCTTGCAGAAGTGACCCCGGGCCTGGTCGCACACGGGTGGCTTGGTGCTGATCGCACGGAGTGCCAGACGGCATGCGCTGCCGGTACCGAGGTCGAGGGCTGTCGCGAGGGCAAAGGGGTCATGCGGAGGCGGTCGACGGCGCGGCCGGGTGCGGCACGCGCGACCGGGCGCAAAGGCTCCCGTCCCTACGGATGACCGGGGGTAGGGGGAGAATGCGTGTGCGAGTGGCGTCGTCGCTCGCTCCCGAGGAGGTGCCCGTGCCGGAAGACCGCCCGCCCGTACTCCCGTCCCAGCCGGGTCACGGTGTGCTGCCGCCCGGACAGCGGCCGGTGGCCGGGTGGCCGGTCTCCCACTACGGGCCCGTGCCCCGGTTCCGCCCCGAGCGGTGGGACTTCAAAGTCTTCGGCGCGACACGCGGGGCGGCGACGCGGAGCTGGTCCTGGGACGACGTCACCGCCCTGCCCCGGGTCACCGTCGTCGCCGACCTTCACTGCGCGCAGGGAACGACGTCGCTGAACCACGAATGGTTCGGTGTCCCCGCCGCGACGATTCTTGATCTCGTCCCGCCCGCCGAAGGGGTCACGCATGTCATGGCCTGGGCGGAATACGGCTACAGCGCCAACCTGCGGCTGGCGGACTTCACCGCCTCCACCACCTTGCTGGCCACCCACCGGGGAGGAGAACCGCTCACCGTCGAACACGGCTTTCCCCTGCGGCTGGTAGTGCCTCACCTCTACGGCTACAAGAGCCCGAAGTGGCTGCGGGGCATCGAGTACCTCACCCTCGACCGGCCGGGGTTCTGGGAAGAACGCGGCTACCACCACATCGGGGACGTCTGGACTGGACGGCGCTATGCCTACCAGGACGACAGCGCCGACCCCTCCCGGCCCCAGCTCTGAACGAGCAGTTCGACCGATAGCGCCGACGCCGCCGAAGCGGCTCGTGCGCCTCGCTCCGGAGCGGAGCGAACCCCCATCACGACGGCATTCACCTGACGACCGACTCCGCGCCGCCTTCATCGGTCCCGACCGGGCGGCGTATCCGCTGCGGCTCGACGGGCGGCCCGCCGGGCTCGCGGCCGTGCGTCGCCACCTCCGTCGCACGCGCTCACTGAACTGACGCTCGCCGTCCGGTTCCGGACCGCCCGGGTCTTCCTTCGGACGTCCGGCCTCGCAAGGTGATGGCACACGCTCAAACTTCGATGAGATCGCTCAACCTTCGGCGAGACAGGACACTCAGGATCGTCTGCCATGCCGCCTAAAGGTGGTTGATCATTCGATCCAGCCGTCGAGGATGAGGCCAGGCACCGCCGGCTCGGTTCCAGAACTATTAACGAGCGATCCTGTCGAGCGTGGGTTCCCACGTCAGTGACTCAAGAACCGCTTCAACGAGCGACACCGCACGCACATCCTCGGAGCCGCTGACGATGTGATTCATGGCGTAGCCAAAGGCTATGCCAATCTCCGGGTCGGCGAAGCCCAGCGAGCCGCCTCGGCCGTTGTGGCCGAAGGCGTTCGGCCCTGACATGGGGTTGTCCTCGGTGGGCAGTTGGTATCCGTAGCTGAACCGGCTTGGCGCCACCAGCACCTGGTCCATTCCGGCTGCCTGCTCCTTGGTCGCCAGAGTGAGGGTTTCGGGGGTGAGCAGACGGGTGCCGTCCACCTCGCCGATCAAGGCCGCGTACATACGGGCCAGCCCACGCGCGGCGCAGATGCCATTGGAAGCTGGGAGTTCCGCAGCCTGCACCTCGGGTGAGTTGAAGTCGATCGCGGCAGGGTCGGTCACCATGTACGCCCTGTTGCTGAACGAGTCCGGGTCGCTCCAGGCGGCGACCTGATCACGGAGTTCCTCGGGGACAAGCTCCGGAGCCACAGTCGTGAGGTCCACCGCAGGCTTGCTGTGCACCATATGGCTGACCCGTTCGCGTTCACCCGCCGACAGCCCGATGAAGAAGTCGAGGCCGTCTACTACACCGACAGCGTCAGTCCCCGCGGCCAGAGCATCCCCATGGTCAACATGCGCAGTCTGGGCCGGCTGCTGGACGAAGGTGCGACGCTCATCCTCGACCAGGCCAACGTCTTCGACCCGACGATGGAGGTCGCCTGCCGGGCGTTGCAGTGGTGGTCACACGAGCGGGTTCAGGTCAACGCCTACCTGACGACGAACGATGCGGCGGGCTTCCCTCTGCACTGGGACGATCACGACGTGGTGATCGTCCAGCTCGCGGGCGAGAAGGAGTGGGAGGTGCGAGGCACCTCTCGCCCGGCGCCGATGTACCGGGACGCCGATCCCAACAGCACGCCGACCGACGAGATCTTCTGGTCCGGCGTGATGAGTACCGGCGACGTCATGCACATCCCGCGGGGCCACTGGCATCAGGCGACCCGGACCGGTAGCGGCTCGGGAAAGAGCCTCCACGTGACGTTCGGCATCACCAAGCGCACCGGAGCGAGCTGGCTGGCGTGGCTGGGTGACTGGTGCCGCGAGCAGGAGATCTTCCGGCACGACCTGGACCGCCGAGACCCGGTCGGCGGCCAAGCCCTGGTCGAAGCCGCCACCCGACTGATCGGCGAGCGCTCCCCGGCCGACTACCTGGCCGCGTACGAGCAGGCGACGACGCTCCCCCGACACGTCCCGTACCTCGACATCCTGGCCCCGCTCGACACCGTGGTGTGCACCACCCACTTCCCACCCCAGATCCACGAGAGCGGGGAGACCGTCACTGTCGTGGCTTCGGGCAAGCGGCTCACCCTCGCGGCCAAGGCCGTGCCCGCGCTGCGCATGCTGCTCAGCGGCCAACCCGTCTCCCTGGAGCGCGCGGCGGCCCTCGTCGGGGCCAACGTGGCGGAAGTGGCGGAGATCCTGGTGAAGGAGGAACTGTGCGCGACACTGACCCCCGAGTTGTCCTCGGGCTACACCGGTCTCGTCATGAACGTCGTCTCTTGATCGGCGCGTTGGACCTCGGCGTAACCGCGCTAGACACCAGCACCAACTACCTCCGCTTCCGTTCGCACGAGGTTCTGGTACGGGTCGCCGGCGACCTGCTGCCGAAGTTCCACCTCTCCACCAAGGTGGGCTACTTCCCGGGCATCAGCGGGGCCGAACACTCCCTCGCACCCGAACGACTGCACAGCGCGGTGGAGGAAGCGGCCCGTGACCTCGAGCGGGAGCCGGACCTGGTGTTCCTGCACAACCCGGAACACTCGCTCACGCCGGGCACTGACCCGTCGCGCGAGGCCCTGGCCGAGGCGTGCACAGCCCTCGCCAGTGCGACATCACGCGGGCTGTGTGGCGCGTGGGGCATCGCGACCTGGAACCCTACGCCGCTGCCACCTCTGGTCGACGCATCCGCGCCGACCCCCTCCACGCTCATGGTGCGGGCCGGCCTGCTGGTGGGCGCCGGAACACTCGATGCCGCCGAGGCCCTGATGGAAGCGTGGGGCCTGGGCACGGGCGCGATGTGGGGGATGAGTCCTTTCGGCGGCAGCACCAAGGCACCGGTGTGGGCTCGGGCAGACGCCCGCGTCTTCCTCCGCGACGGCAGCGGGTACTCCCGTGCACAAGCGGCCTTCCGGATGGCCTACCGGCTGCCGAACGTCAGCGCCGTAGCCGTCGGGACGGACGAACCCGCGCACCTCGGAGAACTCGTCGGCGCCCTGGCCGCCACCCCCGACGAGCAGGCAGTCACCGAGTACCGCACGCTGCTCCGTAACCGCCCGCGCACTCAGTCCGTCTGAAGGTCTTGGACGATCTGTTCCGCCATGTGCCGCGCAGGCTCCAGCCGGGGGTCCTGCGGGTGAGCGTCCGGGCCAAGGATCTTCGAGCACACGAAAAGCGTCATCAGCTTGCCTTCCCGGCTCGCGAAGTCTGCGCGCCGCTCCCGCAGCACGCGGTCTGCCAAAGCCGGGACGGCGAGCGAACTAGCCCACAGCGATGCGGAATCCAACCCACGCGGCGCGTTACCCCAGTCCTCCCAGTCGAAGAGAGAGAACGTCGGCGCGCTCATGTTGGCCCAGTTCAGGTCCGCATGGGCCGGCACCCACTGCTCAACGGTGGTGTCGAAGGAGTTGGGAAACGTGGCGCGGATGGTCCCGGTGACGAGGGCCTGGGTGATCGTCTCGGTGTCCGGTGAGGCCACGCGGCTCGTCCGCTGTGCGGCGAGGGCGTCCAGCGAGGAGCTGAACGCACGCCACCATTCGTCCGGGAGTTTGGGGTCTTCGCTCAGCACGGCGGTACCGATGGGGTCTCCGGGCAGGAGCTCCGTCTCGTCAGCCCGCCACATGACGGGCTCATCTGCGTCCCGCCACACGACGCACGCCTGCCATTCGGGCTGGGCGACGCCCTTCAGGCGAGCGGCGCGCTCAGTGCCGTTCCACCCCTGATCGCCAATCTTGTCCACGAGGCGCCGCTCGATCCGGACCCAGGTGTCACGATCAGTTCGTGCACCCACGGAACGACGCTTGCGGACCACTGTGTCCCGGTCGAGACGTGTCTGGAGTGATCGCTCGACCTGATCAAGAATCGTGTCGACCGGCTGCACTCGCAGATCGACAGCCTGACCGGTGGAAGTCGAGAGCGTCATAGGGCGACGGTAGCAGCGTGGGATACGCCGTAATGGTCCCTTTCGCACCGCCTCTCGTAGTCGCGGTCTATCACCTTGAGCGGCGTGCCGGACCGCGCGGCACACCGCTGTCGGCCCCAGCCTGTCACCGCCCGAGTCGGCGATGCTGTCCTGGTTCGGACACGGGATTGGGCGACTGCGTGAGCGATGTGCCGACGCCCGTTGCCGGTGTCCAGGTGGTCGTCTTCCGCCGTGCCGCCACGGCGCGGCGGTTGGGTGCGGGGTTGCGGCTGGTCTGCTCCCAGCCGAAGTGCTCGGCACGTCAAAGCCACCCTCTAGGCCGCCCTGAACGACGCGATCGGGCAGCAGATCATTACGCTCAACCCGGCCGCCCATGTCGAGATCGACCCGTGCGCAAGCCGAAGGCGCTCGCGTGGACGGACGAGCGGGTCGCCAAGTGGGAGCAGACGGGCGAGAAGCCGTCGCCCGTGATGGTCTGGACGCCGGAACAGACCGGTACCTTCCTCGACTTCGTCGCCGAGGACCGGCTGTACGCGATGTGGCACCTGATCGCGTTCCGCGGCCTGCACCGAGGCGAGGCGTGCGGCCAGCCGTGGTCGGAGACGAACCTCGACACCCACTTCCTCACCGTCTCCTCTCAACTCGTCCAGGACGGCCGGGAGGTGGAAGCGTCCGACCCCAAGACCGACAGCGGCTCCCGCGTGGTCGCCCTCGACGACGACACCGTCGAGGTCCTGAAGCACCACCGCGAACGGCAGGAAACGGCCCGCGAAGAGTGGGGCACAGCCTGGGTCGAGACCGGCCACGTCTTCACCCAGGAAGACGGCTCCTGGCTCCACCCCGGCAAGGTGACCGACCTCTTCGAGCGCCTCGTCGCCGCCTCCGGTCTCCCGCCGATCCGCCTGCACGATCTGCGCCACGGCGCGGCCACCCTCATGCTCGCCGCCGACATCGACATCAAGATCGTGTCGGACACCCTCGGGCACAGCGACACCCGCATCACGCGGGACATCTACCAGAGCGTCCTCCCCCACGTCGGCAAGAGCGCCGCCGAGGCCACCGCGAAGCTCGTCCCCCTCCAGCGAAAGGCCGAGGCCGAGAAGGCCGCGCGCAAGGCCGCGAAGAAGGAGAAGGCCAGGAAGGCTGCGGCCAAGGCGGCCGACGCCGGCAAGGGCAACAAGGGCGGCGGCAAGCCGAAGAGGTACAAGGCGAAAGCCCAGGCCAAGGCAGCCAAGAAGGCCACACGCCGCAAGCCCACGAAGTAGGTACCCGAGCGGCTCCGCTCACGCACCGCTCACGCAGGCAACGTCACGGCAACCAGGCCGTGTGACCCGCCATGCCCCGAGCAACAGAAAACCCCAGGTCACGGGCTATGTGACCTGGGGTTCTTCTGAGCCGCCTTCGGGATTCGAACCCGAGACCTACGCATTACGAGTGCGTTGCTCTGGCCAACTGAGCTAAGGCGGCGTGCCCCGGCGCACTAGGGTGCGATCAGCGGCGGGGCCAAGTCTACACAGTTTCCGGGGGTGCTCCGTACCAGGTGGTCTCGGCGGTGTTTGTGCTGGTCAGAGGCGTGGGGTGGGTGGTCAGGTGCACTTCTTGCCGTCGGTGGGCGGGGTGCCCTCCAGCAGGTACGTGTTGATCGCGGTGTCGATGCAGTCGCTGCCCCGGCCGTAGGCGGTGTGGCCGTCGCCGTCGTACGTGAGCAGGGTGCCGGAGGAGAGCTGGGCGGCGAGGGACTCGGACCACTTGTAGGGGGTGGCCGGGTCGCGGGTCGTGCCGACGACGACGATCGGGTCGGCGCCCTTCGCCTCGGTGCGGTGAGCGGTGCCGGTGGCCTTGGTGGGCCAGTAGGCGCAGTTCAGGGAGGCCCAGGCGAAGCCGCGGCCGAAGACCGGGGAGGCCTTCTCGAAGTCGGGGAGGGCCTTCTCCACGGCGTCGGGGCCGTCGAAGGCGGGCGGGAGGTCGAGGCAGTTCACGGCCGCGTTGGCGAACATCAGGTTCGCGTACTTCCCGTTCGGCTCGCGCTCGTAGTAGCTGTCGGCCAGGGAGAGGAGGCCGGAGCCGTCGCTGCGCTGCGCGCCGTCCAGTGCCTCCCGGAGCTGCGGCCAGGCCGCCTCGTCGTACATCGCTGCGATCACGCCGGTGGTGGCCAGGGACTCGCCGAGCTTGCGGTCGTCGCCCGTGGGGATCGGCTCGGCGTCCAGGTCCTGGAAGAGCTTCTTGAGGGCCGCCGCCGCGTCGGCGGTGGTCGTGGTGCCCAGCGGGCAGTCCTGCTGCTTGACGCAGTCGGCGGCGAAGGACTGGAAGGCGCCCTCGAAGCCCGCCGTCTGGTCGCGGTTCATGTCGATCGCCTTGAGGGACGGGTCCATCCCCCCGTCCAGGACGAGGCGACCGGCCCGGTCCGGGAAGAGGTCGGCGTACGCGGCGCCCAGGAACGTACCGTATGAGGCGCCGACGTAGTGCAGCTTCTCGTCGCCGAGCAGGGCCCGCAGGACGTCCATGTCGCGGGCCGTGTCGTCGGTGGAGACGTACGGCAGGATCTCGCCGCTCCGCTTCTCGCAACCCGCCGCGAACTTCTCGAAGGCCTGCGAAAGCTTGTCGACCTCCGCCTCGTCGTCCGGTGTCTGGTCGACCTGGGTGTAGGCGTCCATCTCCTTGCCCGTGAGGCATTCGACCGGTTCGCTGCGGGCCACCCCTCGCGGGTCGATCGCCACCATGTCGTAGCGGGCGCGCACCGGCTCCGGGTAGCCGAGCGCCGCATACCCCTGGAGATAGCCGATCGCGGAGCCGCCGGGACCGCCCGGGTTCACCAGGAGCGAGCCGATCCGCTTGCCGGGTCCGGTGGCCTTCTTACGGGAGACCGCGAGGTCGATGTCGCCGTCGTCCGGCTTGTCGTAGTTCCTGGGCGCCTTCATCGTCGTGCACTCGAAGCCCTCCACCCCGCAGTCGCGCCAGCTGAGCTTCTGCGCGTAGTACGACGTCAGCCCGTCCGGGGCCGCGGAGCCGGTGGCCGAGGCGCTCGGCGACGAGCCTCCGCCACTACAGCCGGAGAGGAGAAGACCGGCCGTGCCGATCCCGATGGCGAAAGTGCGGAGCAGGCGCCTGGTTTCCATTCTGGGAGCGTATCCGGCAGGTGACGACTCGTCCGATTCGCTGCTCATTCGGGTGAACAGGCCTCGTAGCGCATCCTCGTCCCGGCGCTCGAACCGTTCGGCCCGCTCAGCCCGACCGACTGCTCGGCCCGCTCAGCCTGCCCCGTCCTGCCTTGTTCGTTCAGCCTGCCTTGTTCGTTGAGGCTGCCCTGCCCGTCAGCCCGCTCTCAGCGACATCGTCATCGCCTCCACCGCGAGCAGCGGCGCCACATTGCGGTCCATGGCCTCCCGGCAGGCCGTCACCGCCTCGATCCTTCGCAGCGTCTGCGCGGGCGTCGAGGACTCCGCGACCCGCTCCAGGGAGTCCCACACGTCCGCGTTGGCGATCGCCAGCTTCGAACCGAACTGGATCGCCAGCACATCCCGGTAGAACCCGGTGAGCTCGGTCAGCGCCAGATCCAGGCTGTCGCGCTGCGTACGCGTCTTGCGGCGCTTCTGCTTGTCCTCCAGCTCCTTCATCGCTCCCGCCGTACCGCGCGGCATCCGTCCCCCGGCCACCGCGCCGAGTGCCGCCTTCAGGTCCTCGGTCTCCTTGGCGTCGACCTCCTCCGCCATCTGCTTGGCGTCGTCGGTCGCCGTGTCGATCAGCTCCTGGGCCGCCTTGAGGCCGCCGCCCACGTCGGCGATCCGCAGCGGAACCTTGAGCACCGCGGCCCGCCGCGCCCGCGCCCGCTCGTCCGTGGCCAGACGGCGGGCCCGGCCGATGTGCCCCTGGGTGGCGCGGGCCGCGGCGTGCGCCCGCTCGGGGTCGACGCCGTCGCGGCGGATCAGGATGTCCGCCACGGCCTCCACCGGCGGGGTGCTCAGGCTCAGGTGACGGCAGCGGGAACGGATGGTGGGCAGAACGTCTTCGAGCGAGGGCGCGCACAGCAGCCAGACCGTGCGGGGTGCGGGCTCCTCCACGGCCTTCAGCAGGACGTTGCCCGCGCCCTCGGTGAGGCGGTCGGCGTCCTCCATGACGATGACCTGCCAGCGGCCGACGGCCGGGGAGAGCTGGGCGCGCCGCACCAGGTCGCGGGTCTCCTTCACACCGATGGAGAGCAGGTCCGTACGGATGACCTCGACGTCGGCGTGCGTGCCGATCAGGCTGGTGTGGCAGCCGTCGCAGAAGCCGCAGCCGGGGGCTCCGCCCAGTGCCCGGTCGGGGCTCGTGCACTGGAGAGCCGCGGCGAAGGCCCTGGCGGCGGTGGACCGGCCGGAGCCGGGTGGTCCGGTGAACAGCCAGGCGTGCGTCATCTTCGAGCCCTGTGCCTCGAACACCCCCGGCTTTCCTTCGGAGACCGCCGTGACCAGCGCGTCGGCGTCCCGGGCGGCAGCGGCGAGCTGCTCCTGCACTCGGTCCTGTCCGACCAGGTCGTCCCATACGGCCATGGGTCACCGCCCTTCCGGTGGTGTCGTGCGAAAGCCTGCGGGTGCTGCGAGGCCTGTGCCGGTCGCGGTCACAGTCGCGGCGGCGGCGGCAGCAGCAGCAGCAGCAGCGCTGATGGTTGCGGTGGCGGTTGCAGTGGTGGTCGAGGTGACGGCGGTTGCCCGGTCCGTGGCGGTGGGGGCGAGGGCGGTGAGCGGGGTGTCGTACCGCCGTGTTCTCCGAACGCCGCTCACCGTCGGATTCCATTGTGAACGACCCCACTGACAGTCCGGCCCGCCCACCCCGAGGGGCGGACGGGCCAGAGGGCGAGCAGGACCACCGGATCGAGCCCGGGTCAGCGGCGGCCGCGGCCGCGGCGCCCGTCCCCCTCGTCGTCGTGGCCGCCGAGCAGTTCGTCCGCCAGCGTCGGCAGGTCGTCCAGCGGAGTCTCCTCGGCCCAGTCCGGACGAGGGCGCTTGCGGCGGCCCTTCTGCTGCCGGTCGGACGCCGGAGCGGCGTTCGGGTCCTCGATCTGTGGCAGCTCCCGGGTGCGCTCGTTCTCGCTCTCCGCGGGCGAGGGCGCCGGGTTCTCGTCCCGGAAGAAGCCCTGGGGCACCCGGTCGGAGGGCTGACCGCCCCGTACCGGCGGCAGTACAGCCGTCTCGTCCGCATCCCGCGCCCCCGCGGCGGGACGCCGGTCAGTGTCCGGACGCCGGTCTGTGTCCGGACGCCGGTCAGTGTCCGGACGCCGGTCAGTGTCCGGACGCCGGTCCGTGTCCGGACGCCGGTCCGTGTCCGTGATGCGCGGCAGCATCGCCGTCTCGTCATCCCCGGCCGGGGAACGGCGATCGGACTGCGCGCCGGACTCCGGGCGCGGCCGGTCCGCAGTCGGGACCTGCTGCGTGATGTCGTTGGGGTTCACGATCGGCGTGGGCACCGTGATCTCGTTCTCCGGGACGCTCGCCCCCCGTTCCCTTGAACGCGGATCCGAACCCGTACCCGATCCCGGCCCCGTACCCGAAGCCGACCCTGGCCGCGATCCCGTATCCGACCCCGGACCCGAATCCGACGACCCCGGACCACCCTCCGCACGCGAAGCCGCCTCCGCCCGAGCATCCGACTCCGCCGAACGCGAAGCAGCCTCCGCCCGAGCGGCGGCGTCCCGCTCGGCCCGAGCCCTCTCCGCTTCCGCCCGTTCGGCCTCGGCGCGTGCCGCCTCCGTGCGCGCGGCCGCCTCCTCCTCGGCGCGGCGGCGGGCCTCCTCGGCGCGCAGCAGGGCCTCCTCCGCCCTGCGCTGCTTCGCCAGCCGCTGGGCCTCGGCCTCCGCGCGCTGCCGCGCCTCCTCCTCGGCCTTCTGGCGGAGCCGTTCCTGCTCGGCCGCGCGGACCCGCTCCTCGGCCTCCAGCCGGAGCCGGTCCTCCTCGGCGCGGCGCCGGGCCTCCTCGGCGCGCTGCCGCGCCTCCTCCGCCTGGCGTTCGGCCTCGCGCTGCCGCGCCTCCTCCAGCTCGCGCTGCTTGCGTTCCTCCTCCTCGGCGCGCAGCCGGGCGAGCTGTTCCTGGCGCTCCTTCTCCAGGCGCTCCTCCTCGGCCTTGCGGGCGGCCTCTTCCTCCGCCTTGCGCCGCGCCTCCTCCTCGGCCTTGCGACGCGCCTCCTCGATGGCCTCGATCTCGGCCTCGGAGAGCGGGAGGAGCTGGTCGAGCCGGTGTCGCACGACCGTGGTGACCGACTCCGGCTCCTGCGCGGCGTCCACCACCAGGTAGCGGGTCGGGTCGGCCGCGGCGAGGGTCAGGAACCCGGACCGCACGCGCTCGTGGAACTCGGCGGGCTCCGACTCCAGCCGGTCCGGCGCCTCCGTGAACCGCTCACGCGCGGTCCCCGGGTCCACGTCGAGCAGCACCGTCAGATGCGGTACGAGGCCGCTGGTCGCCCACCGCGAGATCCGGGCGATCTCGGTGGGGGCCAGGTCCCGGCCGGCGCCCTGGTAGGCGACGGAGGAGTCGATGTAGCGGTCGGAGATGACGATCGCGCCGCGCTCCAGGGCGGGGCGGACGACGGAGTCGACGTGCTCGGCGCGGTCGGCGGCGTACAGCAGGGCCTCGGCGCGGTTGGAGAGACCGGCGGAGGACACGTCCAGCAGGATGGAGCGCAGCCGCTTGCCGATCGGGGTGGCCCCGGGTTCGCGGGTGACGACGACCTCGTGGCCCTTGGCGCGGATCCATTCGGCGAGCGCTTCGACCTGGGTGGACTTGCCCGCGCCGTCGCCGCCCTCCAGGGCGAGGAAGAAGCCGGTGGCGGCGGGTGCGACGGACGGTTCGTCGCCGCGGAGCGCCTCGCGCAGGTCCCGGCGCAGCGGCACGCCCGACCGGTCGTCCGTCCTGGCGAGGACGAAGGCGGCGACGGGCAGCAGCAGCGCGCCGAGCAGCATCAGGGTGAAGGCGGCCCCGCTGTGGGCGAAGACGAAGCTGCCCGCGACCAGTCGGTGCCGCCCGATCGCGGCGGCCAGCAGCGGGCCCGCGACCGCGCCGAGCGCGACGAGGACCCGGACCACGGCCTGGAGGTGCTCGGTGCTCCGGGCCTGCCGGAACGCCTCGGTCTCCTGGTCGATCAGGGTGTGCCCGGTGTTCGCGGCGACCCCGGCGGCATAAGCGGCGAGCAGCGCGATGGCGATCCCGGTCGCGGTGTCCGGCACCAGGCCGAGCGCGAGGAGTGCGAGGCCGGTGACGGCGATGGCCAGCGCCAGCAGGCGGCGGCGCGACAGGGTCGGCAGGACGTGACGGGCGGTACGGATGCCGAGGGCCGTGCCGCCGGTCAGTCCGAGGATCAGCAGCGCGAACGTGACGGGCCCGCCGCCGAGGTCGTACGCATGCAGGACGGACGCGGCACCGGCCGCCGCGACGGCTCCGGCCACGGCGGCGCAGGCGGCCACCAGCAGCGGGACGGCCCCGGTGCGGCCCTTGTCCAGGCCGCTGCCGGAGGCGGGGCGGCGCAGCCCCTCCAGCGGGGAACGCGGCCGGGGCGTCCGGGCGTCGGCCGGGAACTGGAGGAAGTACAGGGTGGAGATGGAAGCGGAGAAGAGCCCGGCCGCGACGTACGAACCGAGGGCCGCCTGGTGGAAGGAGAACCACTCCAGGCCCGAGCCGAGGAGGTTGCCGATCAGTGTGGCGGCCAGCAGGACCACCGCGGCGGCGGGCACGGCGAGGAAGTTCGTACGGAGGGACAGACGGCGCAGGGCGTCGAGGTGGTCGGGCAACGGGCGTACGGCCGCGCCTTCGGGCGGCGGGGCGGGCAGCAGCGCCGGGGCCGCGCTCTCCTTGGCCACCGCCCACAGTCGCTCGGCCGCGCCGGTCACGAAGACGGTGATGAGGACCATCATGAGCGCCTGGTCGGGCGTCCAGTCGATCCACAGCGGGGCGATGACCAGGAGCACCAGGCGCAGCCCGTCGACCCCGATCATCAGCCAGCGCCGGTCGATCTTGCCACCGGGCGCGGTGAGCGAGGTCAGGGGCCCCAGGAGTACGGCTCCGAAGAGCAGGGTGGAAAGAATCCGTACGCCGAACACGGCGGCGACGGCGAAGGCCGCCCCGCGGTATCCGGCGCCGAATGAGCCCTCGAGGACCGCCGCTTGCAGCGACAGCAGCACCAGCACGAGGAGGGCGAGTGCATCGCCGATACCGCCGACGAGCTGGGCGCTCCACAACCGCTTCAGCGGGGGAACACGCAACAGGGCTCGTACGGCGCGCTCGCGTGAGTCTGCGGCAAGAGTGTCGGAGACGGGACTCACGACCGTTGGCTGCTCGGCTCGCGTCATCCGCCCAGCCTATCGGGCGCCGTACGGTGACTGTCGGCCCGTCCGAACATATGGTCGTAGATCACTTCTGGCCAGGGCATGGGGAGGCCGCCGAGCCCCGGACGCCCCGGACGAACGCCTCCGGACGCGCCGTTCCCCGGCACCTAATACAGGCGCCGGGGAACGGGCGGCGGGGACGGTACCTATCGTGTGGCGCTAGCCGGACCGACTCTCAACCCGCCAGCCGTTAGCAGCCAGCCAGCCGTCGGTCATCCGTCCTCAGCCGTCAGCCGTCAGCCCTCAACCGTCCGTCCCCGTCGTTCGTCCCCCGCCGTCTGTCGTCAGTCGTACGCCGTCAGTCGTCCATGGCCGTGGAAGCAGAGGCCGAGGCGGAGGCGGAGCTACTGGCCGCCGTGGCCTTCTTGGCGGTCGTCTTCTTCGCCGTGGTCTTCTTCGCGGCGGCGCTCTTGGTGGCCGTCGTCTTCTTGGCCGCGGTCTTCTTCGCGGCGGTCTTCTTCGCCGCCGACGTCGTGGCCGACGCCGTGGCCTTCTTGGCCGTCGTCTTCTTCGCCGGGGCCTTCTTGGCCGTCTTCTTCTTGGCCGGTCCCTTGGCGCGCTTCTCGGCGAGCAGTTCGTAGCCGCGCTCCGGCGTGATCTCCTCGACGCTGTCGCCGGTCCGCAGGGTCGCGTTGGTCTCGCCGTCGGTGACGTACGGGCCGAAGCGGCCGTCCTTGACCACCACCGGCCGCTCGCTGACCGGGTCGGTGCCCAGCTCCTTCAGCGGCGGCTTGGCCGCGGCCCGGCCGCGCTGCTTGGGCTGGGCGTAGATCGCGAGGGCCTCGTCGAGAGTGATGTCGAAGAGCTGGTCCTCGGAGGTCAGCGACCGGGAGTCGGTGCCCTTCTTGAGGTACGGGCCGTAACGGCCGTTCTGCGCGGTGATCTCCACGCCCTCGGGGTCGGTGCCGACGACGCGCGGCAGCGACATCAGCTTGAGGGCGTCCGCCAGCGTCACCGTGTCCAGGGACATGGACTTGAAGAGCGAAGCGGTCCGCGGCTTCACCGCGTTCTTGCCGGTCTTCGGGGTCCCCTCGGGCAGCACCTCGGTGACGTACGGGCCGTAGCGGCCGTCCTTGGCGACGATCTGGTTGCCGCTCTCCGGGTCCGCACCCAGCTCGAAGTCACCGCTGGGCTTGGCCAGCAGCTCCTCCGCCAGCTCGACCGTCAGCTCGTCGGGCGCCAGGTCCTCGGGCACGTCGGCGCGCTGGTGGCCCTCGGCGTCCTTCTCGCCCCGCTCGATGTACGGGCCGTAGCGGCCGACGCGGAGCTTGATGTCGTTGCCGACCGGGAAGGAGGAGATCTCCCGGGCGTCGATCGCGCCGAGGTCGGTGACCAGTTCCTTCAGGCCGCCGAGGTGGTCGCCGTCGCCGTTGCCCGCGTCGGACGCGGCGCCCGCACCGGCCGGGTCGTCGCCGGAACCGGTCGTTCCGAAGTAGAAGCGCTTCAGCCACGGCACGGACTGGGCCTCGCCGCGGGCGATGCGGTCGAGGTCGTCCTCCATGCGGGCGGTGAAGTCGTAGTCAACGAGCCGGCCGAAGTGCTTCTCCAGCAGGTTGACCACGGCGAAGGACAGGAACGAGGGGACGAGCGCGGTGCCCTTCTTGAAGACGTAACCGCGATCGAGGATCGTCCCGATGATCGAGGCGTACGTCGAGGGGCGGCCGATCTCGCGCTCTTCCAGCTCCTTGACCAGCGAGGCCTCGGTGTAGCGGGCCGGGGGCTTGGTGGCGTGGCCGTCGACCGTGATCTCGTCGGCGGTCAGCGCGTCGCCCTCGGCGACCTGCGGCAGCCGGCGCTCGCGGTCGTCCAACTCGGCGTTCGGGTCGTCGGCGCCCTCGACGTACGCCTTCATGAAGCCGTGGAAGGTGATCGTCTTGCCGGACGCCGAGAACTCGGCGTCCCGGCCGTCACTCGCCCGGCCGCCGATCTTGACGGTGACCGAGTTGCCGGTGGCGTCCTTCATCTGGGAGGCGACGGTCCGCTTCCAGATCAGCTCGTAGAGACGGAACTGGTCGCCGGTGAGCCCGGTCTCGGCGGGGGTGCGGAAGCGGTCACCGGAGGGGCGGATCGCCTCGTGCGCCTCCTGCGCGTTCTTGACCTTCCCGGCGTACGTACGCGGCTTGTCGGGGAGGTAGCCCGAGCCGTACAGCTGCGTGACCTGCGCGCGGGCCGCGGCGACCGCGGTGTCCGAGAGCGTCGTGGAGTCCGTACGCATATAGGTGATGAAGCCGTTCTCGTACAGCTTCTGCGCCACCTGCATGGTCGCCTTGGCCCCGAAGCCCAGCTTGCGGCTCGCCTCCTGCTGGAGGGTGGTGGTCCGGAAGGGGGCGTACGGGGAGCGGCGGTACGGCTTCGACTCGACGGACCGGACCGCGAAGGAGGAGTCGGCGAGCGCCGCGGCGAGCGCGCGGGCGTTCTCCTCGTCCAGGTGCAGGGTCTGGCCGGAGCCCGCCTTCAGCTGCCCGTCGGGGCCGAAGTCGCGGCCCTGGGCGATCCGGCGGCCGTCGACCGCGCTGAGGCGGGCGGTGAGCGTCGAGGGGTCGGAGGCGTCACCGGTGCGGCCGGTGGCGAACTTTCCGGTGAGGTCCCAGTACTCGGCGGAGCGGAAAGCGATGCGCTCGCGCTCCCGCTCGACGACGAGGCGGGTGGCGACGGACTGGACGCGGCCCGCCGAGAGCTTCGGCATGACCTTCTTCCACAGGACCGGCGAGACCTCGTAGCCGTAGAGGCGGTCGAGGATGCGGCGGGTCTCCTGGGCGTCGACCATGCGCTGGTTGAGCTCGCGCGGGTTGGCGACGGCAGCGCGGATCGCGTCCTTGGTGATCTCGTGGAACACCATCCGGTGGACCGGGACCTTGGGGCGCAGGACTTCCTGGAGGTGCCACGCGATGGCTTCGCCCTCGCGGTCCTCATCGGTGGCGAGGAAGAGTTCGTCGGACTCGGCCAGCAGCTGCTTCAGCTTCCTGACCTGGGCCTTCTTGTCCGCGTTGACGACGTAGATGGGCTGGAAGTCGTGCTCGACATCCACGCCGAGGCGGCGGACCTCGCCGGTGTACTCGTCCGGGACCTCGGCCGCGCCGTTCGGGAGGTCGCGGATGTGCCCGACGCTCGCCTCGACGACGTATCCGGGGCCGAGGTAGCCCTTGATCGTCTTCGCCTTGGCAGGCGACTCGACGATGACGAGTCGGCGGCCGCCCTGTGCGGTCTCGCTGGTCGGGGACAACTTCGCTCTTCTCTCCGGTCGACACTCGGTGGGCATCCGGGCGGCGTCGGAACGCTTCCCGCGGTGCTGTCGCTGCGGAGTGTGACGGTACAACCCGCCCCCGTGTCAAACGGCGAAAGCCCGCAACGGCCACTCGAACGGTAACCCGACTTCCGCCATTCCTGCCGCCCGGACCGTCGGGTACGCGCCGCGTGAAGCCCTGGAACACGGATTTCCGGAGGTGGTCGCGGTGCCTGCCGGGTGGGCGTCCGAAGAGCGCCGGACAGCCGCCGGGCAGCCCGCCGTTCCGGGTGAGACCGATCCGGGGAGCGGGGATCAGACGAGCGTGAAGCACCACACGCCGAGGGCGAGGAAAACTACGCCGAAGAGCGTCGTGAGTGCCATGGAGGCGACAGGGCTCACACCGTGCGCCACCGGCGCGCGGTGCAGAACACGCGCCCCTGTCCAGACGAGGAGAGCGGCACCGAACAGCGTGAGGGCCGTTCCGGCGAAGACTGCTGAGACGCTCTCCATGTCGTACCCCTCATCCGTGCCCCTGGGCCGTCGTGACCGGCACCGTCCGTGCCCCCTGGGCCGTCGTGAGCGGCCACCGTCCGCGCCCTGGGCCGTCGTGACCAGCACCGGGGAGGCTGCCACCCCGTGGCATCGCCCACACGAACCCCGGGTGAACAGCACTCCCCCGCCGCGCGGCACGCCGCTGCCCTCGCCCGGACGGCCGACCGGCGGCCGTGGCCCGTCGGCGTGCGAGCACAGTCGGGAGGGGGCCGGAACAGTACGGATCCGGCCACCTCGGAGACCGGGAGAACGCCTCCGAAGCGCAGCCCGAACGCGTCCGGGAAGAGCCCGGACGAGGCGCGCCCGCCAACCGCCGCCGCGAGCGTCGTACCCGATCTTGGCAACGCCTCGACCGGAAGCCGCAGCCCAAACAGACCGGAGCGGTCCTGAGCAGGAACCAGCCGGAGCGAGGCGATGGAGAGGGCGAAGACGCTGATGAGGAGCCCCGTTGCGAACCAAGGGAAGCGCGCGGCCGATCCACGGTCGAAGCCGGTACCGGAGGCTGAGCGGTACGGCTCCCGAGGTTCCGTACCGGCGTTCGGAGGAGATCGCCGTCGTGCCGCCGTAGACACAGAGGACGGGGACGGCGACTACCGCGTCGCCCTGGTAAGAGAAAGTGGTCGTCGGCCACCTGGAGCTGACGCCCGCGGAGAACGGCAGAGGGCCGAAGCACGGTCCAGCACGGAACGAAGGTGTCAGGAGCCATAGCGGGGTCGGGAACCACGACGGTTTCAGGGACCACGACGGGATCGGAAACCCCGATGGGGTCAGGAACCACGGCGGGTTCAGGAACCACAGCGGGACCAGGAGCCACAGCGGGGTCAGGAACAACAGCGGGCGGGTGCGCTCAGCACCCCCTATCACCCGGTTTCCGGTTCACCGGGTGACCGGTGGATGGCCCACCCGGTGCTCGTACGGCCACGAGAGCGCGACGCGGCAACGCCAGGCAGACACCGCTGGCACGACACCGTGAGGTACACGCGGCCAGCGCGGCAACGCGAGGTATCGCCCACTGGCGCGGCAGCGCGGGCTGTACGCCGCAGCGCGCCTCCCACAGCGGCCACGAGCGGCGAGCGGGGCGTCTTCCGGCCCCCGACACCCCCGACACGGCCCGGTCCGGATCACGCCACCCTCATACGCCCCCTCCGGCCCCGCCATCCGCCCCGCCACCGATTCCGCTGCCCGCCGCCGTCCCCGCGCCGGGCCCGGTCACCGGCTCCAAGAAGCCCTCCTCGACCAGCAGCCGGATCGCCTGCGGGGTGCGGTCGCGCAGGAGCACCGGGTCCTCGGACATGAGCTGGGCGATGGCGTCCAGGATCCGGCCGGCGGGCAGCGAGCCGTCGCACACGCCCGCGAACCCGGCGGCCACCGCGTCCACCTTGGTCGCCCGCATCATGCCGTGGTGCTGGCGCAGCACCACATGCTCGGGGTCCTCGGCGCCGGGCAGCCCGACCTGCTCCTGGACGACCTCCTCGGCCAGGCTGAAGTGTCCGGCGAGCAGCGCCGCGTCGTCCTGGTCGCGGAGATAGTCCTGCCGGGCGAAGTGCTCCTGGACGGCCTGCCCGAGCGGCTGCCGCACCGCGTGCGGCCACTCCTCGACGACGACAGAGGGATTCCCGGCGGCGGCCGCGGCGGACTTGCGCAGGGTGATCCAGCCGAAGCCGACGGCCTTGGTGCCGCGCGCCTCGAACTCGTCGAGCCACGCCTCGTAGCGCTCGGCGTACTCGGCGGGATCGCTGCGGTGGTCGCCGCTGTCGCGCAGCCACAGCTCGGCGTACTGCGTGACGTCCTGGGACTCTCGCTGGACGATCCAGGCGTCGCAGCCGGACGGCACCCAGGAGCGCAGCCGGTCCTGCCACTCCTCGCCCTCCACGTGCTGCCAGTTGGCCAGGAACTGTGCGTAGCCCCCTTCGTTCAGATGGGCGCCCGCCTGCTGCACCAGGGTGCGGCAGAGGTCGTCACCGCCCATGCCGCCGTCCCGGTAGGTGAGGCGGGCGCCGGGTGAGATGACGAAGGGCGGGTTGGAGACGATCAGGTCGAAGGTGTCGGAGCCGACCGGCTCGAAGAGGGAGCCCTCGCGCAGGTCGGCGGGGGCAGCGCCGGACAGGGCGAGGGTGAGCCGGGTGAACTGCAGGGCGCGGGGGTTGAGGTCCGTCGCGGTGACCCGGGTCGCGTGCTGGGCGGCGTGCAGCGCCTGGATGCCGGAGCCCGTACCGAGGTCGAGGGCGGCGGCGACCGGCGTACGTACGGTGATCCCGGCGAGGGTGGTGGAGGCACCGCCGACGCCGAGGACGACGCCCTCCTCGCGCGAACCGATGCCGCCCGCCCCGCCGACCGCGCACCCGAGGTCGGACACGATGAACCAGTCCTCGCCGTCCGGCCCTCCGTACGGCCGTACGTCGACGCTCGCGCGGACCTCACCGAGCGCACCGCCCTCACGGGTCACCCAGCCGTCCGCGACGCACTCCTCCAGGGGGAGGGCAACACGGGCCTGCTCCCCGGGGATGGAGCGCTGGAGCAGGAACAGCCGCACCAGCGTGTCGAGCGGCGTGCCGCCCCGGGTGGCCCGCAGGGCGGGGACCGTCTCGCTGCGGGCGAGCGCGGCATAGGCGGGCGCGCCGAGCCGGTCGAGGAGCCCGTCGGCGGTGAAGTCCGCGGCGAGCAGGGCTTCGCGGAGGACGGCGGCATGGTCGGCTACGGGAAGGGTGGTCTTACTCACGTCACCCATTGTGTCCGGTCCCACTGACAACGGCAGCGGCCCGGCACTCCCATCGAGTGTCCGGGCCGCTGCCGAAGCCGCTGTCGACGCCCTTGCTGACGCCGCGTCGCCGCCGTTGCTGACGTCGTTCTGCGAGGTGAGGAGACGCCTTGCTCGGCGACTCCTACTCGGAGGACTCCTTGTCGGAGGACTCCTTGTCGGACGGCTTCTTCGACTCCTTGTCCGAGGGCGTCGAGGCCTCCGGGGACGCGTCCGCGCCCGCACCCGCGTCGGGGGCTCCGGAACCCGAGGCTCCGGTCGAGGCCGAGGGCTTCTGGCAACCCTTCTGCTTCGACATCGCGGCGCCGACCTCACCGGACTGGAGCTTCTTCAGCGCCTGGTCCCCGCCGGAGCTGATCTTGTTCAGCTCGTCGGCGACGCCCTTCAGACCGTCGGCGAACTTCGCCTGGTCCTTGGTGTCGAGGGCGTCGACCTTGGTCTTGAGGCCCGCGTAGGCCTTGGAGGAGTCGTTGAGCTCCTTCACGGCCTCCTTCTGCGTGGCCTCGCCGTCGTCGACCGGCGGCGCGCCCGCGGAGTCCACGGCCGAACCCAGCGACTTGTACGCCTGCGAGATCTGCTGGAAGGCGGCCGAGTCGGTCTTCTGGACATCGGCGGGCTTGCTGTTGTCCGCGGTCTGCTGCTGGATGGACGCGTTCGCGTTGGCGATCTTCTGCAGCTGGGGCTGGACCTGGTCGCAGACCTTCTTGGCCCAGTCGTTCACCTTGTTGTCGCTGTCGTCGCTGCAACCCGACAGCGTCAGTACGAGTACCGCACCGCCGGACAGTGCGGCTGCAAGCTTCTTGTTCACCGGATTGGTCCCTTCCAAGGCTCTCGGCCCCGGAACTTACACGGCGAGGAGACGACAGCCGGGTGCCGGGCATCCGGTGTGCATGCTTTTGAAGCCATTTGCACCAAGGAGAATGAGGGAGACGCCACTCGGCCGACGATGCGCGCGCACGAACGGTCACCTCCTCGCGCGGCCGCCTCCCGGTCAGCCACCCCCTCCGCTCCGGCCGACCCCACCTGTCCCACACACATCCCGGCCCGACCGCGCCGCGCCGCGTGCCGACGGGCCCGGTACCGAACGAGAACAGCGCGTACCGCATACGCCCCGGGGCGTGGCGGGGCGCGACGGGACGAGCCGGTGCGGGCGACGCGTCAGGCCACGTCGCCTGCCCCGGCCCTGACCGCACATCACCTGCGGGTGCGGCCAGCTCTGTCGCCCGTACGGCTCACGGTGTCGCCGCGGGATCCGGGGCCGAGGCCGGAAGCGAGGGCCTGCCGCCGCCGCCCGGCTCGTCGTCGCCCACGGCGATGCCGCGCCGCTTGGAGACGTAGACGGCCCCGACGATGATCACGATGGCGACGACGGCCACCAGCGCCCGCACCCAGGGGTTCGTGTCCGCGCCGTAGCTGAACTGCACGACGGCCGGTGCGATGAGCAGGGCGACCAGGTTCATCACCTTGAGGAGCGGGTTGATCGCCGGGCCCGCCGTGTCCTTGAACGGGTCGCCGACCGTGTCGCCGATGACCGTCGCGGCATGGGCCTCGCTGCCCTTGCCGCCGTGGTGGCCGTCCTCGACGAGCTTCTTCGCGTTGTCCCAGGCGCCTCCGGAGTTGGCGAGGAACACCGCCATCAGGGTCCCGGTGCCGATCGCGCCCGCGAGATACGAGCCGAGCGCGCCGACGCCGAGGCTGAACCCGACCGCGATCGGGGCCAGCACCGCGAGCAGCCCCGGCGTGGCCAGCTCACGCAGGGCGTCCCGGGTGCAGATGTCGACGACGCGCCCGTACTCCGGCTTCTCCGAGTAGTCCATGATCCCGGGGCGCTCCCGGAACTGCCGCCGGACCTCGTAGACCACGGCTCCGGCGGACCGGGAGACGGCGTTGATCGCGAGCCCGGAGAACAGGAAGACGACCGCGGCGCCCAGAACCAGCCCGACGAGGTTGTTGGGCTGCGAGATGTCCAGGCTGAGCCCCAGTTCCCCCGCCCCCGCCCCGACGTCCGCGACGGCGGTGGCGATGGCGTCGCGGTACGAGCCGAAGAGCGCGGCCGCCGCCAGGACCGCGGTGGCGATGGCGATGCCCTTGGTGATGGCCTTGGTGGTGTTGCCCACCGCGTCCAGGTCGGTGAGCACCTGCGCCCCGGCCCCGGTGACGTCCCCGGACATCTCGGCGATGCCCTGGGCGTTGTCGGAGACCGGGCCGAAGGTGTCCATGGCGACGATGACGCCGACGGTGGTGAGGAGCCCTGTCCCGGCGAGCGCCACCGCGAAGAGCGCCAGCATGATGGACGTACCGCCCAGCAGGAACGCCCCGTAGACACCCAGGCCGATCAGCAGCGCGGTGTAGACGGCGGACTCCAGGCCGATGGAGATGCCCGCGAGCACCACGGTGGCCGGGCCGGTCAGCGAGGACTTCCCGATGTCCTGCACGGGACGGCGGTTGGTCTCGGTGAAGTAGCCGGTGAGCTGCTGGATCAGCGCGGCCAGGACGATGCCGATGGCGACCGCGACCAGCGCGAAGATCCTCGGGTCGCCCCCGTGCCCGGTGATCGCCTCGTCCGTGACCCCGTCCAGTTCGGCGTACGAGGACGGCAGGTAGACGAAGGCCGCGACGGCCACCAGCGCGAGCGAGATCACCGCGGAGATGAAGAAGCCGCGGTTGATCGCGGTCATCCCGCTGCGGTCGGCGCGGCGCGGGGCGACCGCGAAGATCCCGATCATGGCGGTGACGACACCGATCGCCGGGACCATCAGGGGGAAGGCCAGACCGAAGTCGCCGAAGGCGGCGGTCCCGAGGATGAGCGCGGCCACGAGCGTCACGGCGTACGACTCGAAGAGGTCGGCGGCCATGCCCGCGCAGTCACCGACGTTGTCGCCCACGTTGTCCGCGATGGTGGCGGCGTTGCGCGGGTCGTCCTCGGGGATGCCCTGTTCCACCTTGCCGACGAGGTCGGCGCCCACGTCGGCGGCCTTCGTGAAGATCCCGCCCCCGACCCTCATGAACATGGCGATCAGCGCCGCGCCGAGGCCGAATCCCTCCAGCACCTTGGGCGCGTCGGCGGCGTATACGAGCACCACGCAGGAGGCCCCGAGCAGCCCGAGCCCCACCGTGATCATTCCGACCACACCACCGGTACGGAAAGCGATCTTCATCGCTTTGTGCGAGACAGCGGTGAGATCCTTTTCCGGTTCGCCCTGCGCCGGGGTCGCTTCCCTTGCGGCGGCGGCCACGCGCACATTGCTCCGCACGGCGAGTCGCATGCCGATGTATCCGGTCGCCGCCGAGAAAAGCGCGCCCACCAGGAAGAACAGGGAACGCCCCGCACGCTGCGACCAGTTGTCGGCCGGCAACAAGAACAGCAGGAAGAACACGACGACGGAAAAGACGCCGACCGTGCGCAGCTGCCGGGCCAGGTAGGCGTTCGCGCCCTCCTGGACCGCCGCCGCGATCTCCTTCATCCGTTCGGTGCCCTCACCGGCTGCCAGTACCTGGCGTACGAGCAGCTGGGCGACGACCAGCGCGGCGATGGCGACGATCGCCACCACGATGACGATCAGCCGGTTGTCGCCAGTGAGTACCGCCGCCGCGAGGGAGGCGGGTCGGTCGGAAAATACGGATTCTTGCGTCAGTGCTGCCATTGGGGTGGTGAGGAACTCCGCCATACGTCCTCCTTGACGCTCAGCGCTCAAGACGTTGACGGATTGTAGGGAGCGGAACCTGATCAAAACAGTGGGCGGGAAGATAAATGATCGCGCTCCCCCCAACGCCAAAAGATCAATGGTGGGATTCTGCCCGAATGCAGTAATGCGCCAGAAGGATTACCCAGGGGCTTCGGCAGACTTTCGGTGCGAGATCGCGTATGTAAAGGACCTGCTCAGCGGGGTCACGATCAATGAAACATCACCCGTGAAGGTATTGAGGTACGGAGGTGCGGAGCGGGCATGGCGCCGGGCAGCCGCGGGCTGGCGGCCCGCGGGGGAAGACACCGGCAGAAGGGCTCAGAGGGAGGGGACGAGCCCGGCGGAGGGGCCGCACGCAGGGCTCGGCCACACGATCCGAGGGCGCAGGGCGCAGGTCTCAAGCGCGGGCTCCGCCCGTACGCGGGTACTCAGCCCGTACGGCGGGTATTCAGGCGGGGAGATCGACCGCAGGACTCAGGCAGACAGCCCAGCCATACGCCTCGGCCTCAGCGGCCGGATCGAAGGCGCGAGCGCAGGCCTCCTGGGCAAACTTCGGGCAGGACTCGCGAACAGGACTCCGTCGGCAGCGCTCATTCGCTCGTCACCCCCCACTCGCGGGCAGGCTTCACGAGCGGGACTCGGATGGCGAGCCTCTCCGGGACAAATGTACAAACGGGTACAAGGGCACAAGCGGGTGCAAGGGCGCAAGCGGGTGACGGACGAGGCTTGACGAGCTTCCGCGCAGGACTGCGGGACAGCCTTCGGGGTTCAGGGCCGAATAACGGCGTCGGCCGTCGGCCAGCTCATGCGGATCACTCCGCCGTTGGCACCGGAGCGGACCTCGACATCGTCGACGAGACCGCTGATGACCGCGAGCCCCATCTCGTCCTCGGCCTCACTGTCGGGCTCGGGATCTGGCTCGTCGAGCCCTCCGGCCCCTCCGATGACGCTACGCGCTCCGGATCCCGCGCCGTTGCCACCGGGGCCGGGAACGCTGTCACCGACCTCGATGGAGAACGCCTTCTCCTCCTCGGTCAACGCGACGCTGACCGGGTCGATGATGCCGTGACTGCGGTGCAGCCCGACGGCACGACTGCACGCCTCGCCGACGGCGAGCCTCACCTCGTCGAGCACCGCCTCGTCAACGCCGGCCCGGCGCGCCACGGCGGCCGCCACCAAGCGGGCCGTCCTGACATGTTCAGGCTGGGCGCTGAAGCGGAGTTCAACGGTGGCCATGCCATCCCCCTCGAAACGTTCGAGCGTACGCACCAGGGACCCCGGGCCTTGGCCCGGCACCCCTGCTCACCTCTTCCGGAAGCCGACGAAGCGGGCGGCCGACCAAGGGTCGACCACCTGCCCGCCACGGCCCGCCTGCTGCCGCTGTCGGCCTCGTCACTGTCCGGGGGCCGGCCCGCAGGCCGGTCCGGTCCGCTCCGACCTCAGTCGGTCGCGGCGACAGCCTCGTCCACCGTGGTGTGAATCGGGAACACCTTGGTCAGACCCGTGATCCGGAAGATCTTGAGAATGCGCTCCTGGTTACAGACCAGGCGCAACGAGCCCTCATGGGCCCGGACACGCTTCAAGCCGCCCACGAGCACGCCGAGGCCGGTGGAGTCGAGGAAGTCGACGCCTTCCATGTCGACCACCAGGTGGTAACTGCCGTCATTCACCAACTCAACCAACTGCTCGCGCAGCTTGGGCGCGGTATACACATCAATCTCGCCACCGACCTCGACGACCGTACGGTCGCCACCAGGGCCGGACACATTGCGAGTCGACAGGGACAGGTCCACGGATCCTCCAGCACCTTGCTATCGAGCGGTCGCCCCTCAGTCTCCCCGACGGAGGCCAGGGGACGGATCGCCAGCCGCGATGGCATTCAATCACTTAGCAGCAGCCATGCACGACGCTTGGGACCATTGTCCGTCACGCCAGTGACACACTCGGTGCCGATGGCCAAGAATCACCGTCCCGGACGACCACCCGAGAGTGGGGACATGCGCCCCTCTCCCGCCATGATCCTCGACCGGCTCGCCACAGGGGCGGGCCGGGCCGCGCGCATCACTCATACGGAGCACCTGCCCCCACGATCGGGAACCCATGCCATCTGGCCGGATCGCATCCGGCCAGAAGTGATCTCGGCGATCGTGGGAGCCGGAATCGACCATCCGTGGGCCCACCAGGCGGCCGCCGCCGAGCACGCGCTGGACGGCGAGTCCGTCGTCATCGCCACCGGCACGGCCTCCGGGAAGTCCCTGGCGTACCTCGCCCCCGTCCTCAGCACCCTCCTGGACGGCTCCGAGGCTCCGAACGGCCGCGGGGCCACCGCCCTGTACCTGGCCCCCACCAAGGCCCTGGCCGCCGATCAGCGGCGCTCGGTGAAGGCCCTGGCGGCGCCCCTCGGGAACGCTGTCCGGCCCGCGGTCTACGACGGGGACACCCCGGTCGAGGAGCGCGAGTGGGTGCGGCAGTACGCGAACTACGTCCTGACCAACCCCGACATGCTGCACCGCGGCATGCTCCCCTCCCACCCCCGCTGGTCGTCGTTCCTGCGCGCCCTGCGATACGTCGTCATCGACGAGTGCCACACCTACCGGGGCGTCTTCGGCTCTCATGTCGCCCAGGTCCTGCGCCGTCTGCGCCGTCTGTGTGCCCGCTACGGGTCCGATCCGGTCTTCCTGCTCGCCTCCGCCACCGCGGCCGACCCCGCGGTCGCCGCCGGACGTCTCACGGGTCTACCGGTCCGCGAGGTCTCCGACGACGCGTCCCCGCGCGGTGAACTGGTCTTCGCCCTCTGGGAGCCGCCGCTGACCGACCTCCACGGCGAGAAGGGCGCCCCCGTACGCCGTACCGCCACGGCCGAGACCGCGGACCTGCTCACCGACCTGACGGTCCAAGGCGTCCGCTCGGTCGCCTTCGTACGCTCCCGGCGCGGCGCGGAACTGATCTCGGTGATCGCCAAGGAGCGCCTCGCCGACGTGGACCGCTCCCTGCCCCCGCGGATCGCCGCCTACCGCGGCGGCTACCTCCCGGAGGAACGCCGCGCCCTGGAGCGGGCCCTGCACTCCGGCGACCTGCTCGGCCTGGCGGCCACCACCGCTCTCGAACTCGGCATCGATGTCTCCGGCCTCGACGCGGTCGTCATCTCCGGCTACCCCGGCACCCGGGCCTCCCTCTGGCAGCAGGCCGGCCGCGCCGGCCGGTCGGGCCAGGGCGCCCTCGCCGTGCTCGTAGCCCGGGACGACCCGCTGGACACGTACCTGGTGCACCACCCCGAGGCGCTGTTCCAGCAACCGGTGGAGTCGACGGTGCTGGACCCTGACAACCCCTATGTCCTGGCTCCCCATCTGTGCGCGGCAGCGGCCGAACTTCCGCTGACCAAGGCCGACATAGCCCTCTTCGGTCCCGCCGTGCCGGAACTCCTGCCCCAGCTGGAAGCGGCGAGGCTACTCCGCGAGCGGCCGTCGGGCTGGCACTGGACCCGCCGCGAACGGGCCGCCGACCTCGCGGACATCCGGGGCGGGGGCGGCCGCCCGGTCCAGATCGTCGAGGAGGGCACCGGCCGCCTGCTGGGCACGGTCGACGCGGCCGCGGCCCACACCTCCGTCCACGAGGGCGCCGTCCACCTCCACCAAGGCCGCACCCACCTGGTCCGGAAACTGGACCTGGAGGACTCCGTCGCCCTGGTCGAGCAGGCCGAACCCCCGTACTCGACGGTCGCCCGCGACACCACCGCCATCACCGTCCTGGAGACCGACACCGAAATCCCCTGGGGCCAGGGGCGGCTCTGCTACGGCTCCGTCGAGGTGACCAACCAGGTCGTCTCCTTCCTCCGCCGCAAACTGATCACCGGGGAAGTCCTCGGCGAGACCAAGCTCGACCTGCCACCCCGCACGCTGCGGACCCGTGCCGTCTGGTGGACCGTCACCGAGGACCAGCTCGACGCCGCCCGGATCAACCCGGAGATCCTCGGCGGCGCCCTCCACGCCGCCGAACACGCCTCCATCGGCCTCCTCCCTCTCTTCGCCACCTGCGACCGATGGGACATCGGCGGCGTCTCGATACCGCTGCACCCGGACACCCTGCTGCCGACGGTCTTCGTGTACGACGGCCACCCGGGCGGCGCCGGGTTCGCCGAACGGGCCTTCCACACCGCCCGAACGTGGCTGACGGCGACCCGCGAGGCCATCGCCTCCTGCGAGTGCGAGGCGGGTTGCCCCTCCTGCATCCAGTCCCCCAAATGCGGCAACGGCAACGACCCCCTGCACAAGCGAGGAGCCGTGCGCCTCCTCACCGAACTCCTCAGGGCGGCACCCCCGGAACCGGCCGTGGAGGACCAGCCGACGACGTGACCGACCGGACCAGCCGGGGAGCCTGACACCTGACCGGAACAGATGCGGCGGATCGGGAGATCAGAAGCGGTGTGACCAGCCTCTTCAGCTCCGCCTCACCGATCGCGCCGATCCGCACCGCCTCGGCCGATACGTCGATGCCGACTCCCACGACCCTCAGGCCCTTTCGCTGTCTTCTGAGGCTCAACCGCCCTGAACCGTTGACGCGTTCTCCGCTGAGCTCCGGCATCGCCACCAGGGTCGGCATGTGCGAAGGCCGTCAACGGCCCAGCCCCGGGGTGTCTTCCGCCGTCGGCGGGGAGGCCGAGCACTGCATCAACGCGGCGAACGGAAATACCGCCGCAGCAGAAGCTCTCAGCAACTCCCCCTCTGGCGACCGCAGCCCTGACTGTCATCGCCGTGCCGGCCGCCGCTGCGCTACCCACGGCTGCGCAGGAGCGACGTCACAGGGAAGCCCCACGGGTCAGGTCTCCCCCGCCGACCCCATCGCCCCGTGGGTAGCGGCCGGGGGCCCTGCACGAGCCCGCACGGCGGGTTCGTAGGGTCCGAAGCTCGACCGGGCGACCACATCAGTGATCTCGCCGTGCACCGCGCAGCGGACGAGCACGGCGTTCTGCGCCATCGCCACCCTGCGGGCCGCACCACACGCGGCTTCCGCCCCGTCCAACGCTCGATCCGCAGCCGCAAGAGCCGCCAAGTCAGCTGCCCCACCCGCCCGGTGACGTGCTGCCACGGCTTGCCCCAGCGCCAGCACGAGTGCGAACACCGTGCACAGGGTCGCTGTGCTGACAGCCACCCAGACCGTCGCCACCCCTCGATCCCCTCCCCGCGCCTTCTCCCGCCCATCGGGAGCTACCGTCTTCACGGACCAGCACCCCCTACGGTGTCCTCGGCCAAGGCCGCCGCCTCAGCTCTCAACGTCAGGGTCAGCGCACCCGGCCCCGGGGTCGGCGCCTCCACCCGGACGCGCAAGAGGTCCCCCTCGCGCCCCACCTGGACCCGGGCACCACCGGGTGCGGCGTCCCGCGCGGCAGCCAGCACCGCCGCCTCCGGTTCCGAGCGCGCCGCGGCCCGCGCCCCCGCACGGGCCGCGTCAACACACCGGATCTGGTCCGAGGCCGCCACCAGCGCCCAGAGCAGTGCCATGGCGAAAGCCGCCAGCACCGGGATCACCACGGCCGCCTCCGCCGTCACCGCCCCACGGTCCCGGCATCCGAAGCAGGTCAGGCCGCAAACCGGTGGCCTGTCCCGCACCCGTTCCAGGAGCCGCCGCCTCCCCTTCCGCCGTACCCGGACACCGCGCCGGTCCCGGGCGGACGACCGGCCACCGGCAGCCCGCCCGCGCTCGTCCCCGCCTTCAGAACTTCGCATCGAGCGCGTCCTCGACCAGGGACTGCATCGCCGACAACACCGGCCCGCTGTTGACCACTTTGTAGAGCACTGCTGCGAAGGCACACGCCGCGATCGTTCCCACCGCGTATTCGGACGTAGTCCTTGCTTAGTTCCCGTGTCTCTTTGCGGGGATCGGAGACCAGAGGGGAAATAGAAGTCTCTTGCACTCCAATGAGTCTCGTTCGTACCGTCGCAGCATGCATCTGATCTTCTACAGCCGAACGGGTTGGGAGGACTGGGGGCTTGGGCGTCAGCCGCTGATCCCCGAAGGCATGCCGGTCCTGATCGACGAGGATTTGGCCTTCGAGGACGGCGGCGCACCCCGGCCCACGGTGGCGGCCAACCGCTGGCTGCGCGAACTTCCTCTCAACGGAGCTCGATCTCAGAGGACTTGGAAGAACTACGCGCAGGCTCTGCGCTGTTGGCTGGAGTTTCTGGCCAGAATGGGCGTTGATCCGCTCGGAGAGCGGCAGCCCTTGCGGGACGCTCTGAGCGCGTTCTCGGAGTACCGGTTCGCGGGGCCGCTGGAGGCTCGCTGGGACGAGGGCACGTGGGACCAGAACATCAACACCGTGGCGCGCTTCTACGCGTGGGCCGATGATGAGGGACTGTGCCCGGCTGTGCCGTTCACGTACCAGATAGTCCGGCGGTACACCGAGGCCGGTGTGCAGCTGGCGCGGCGGAACACGGCTACGGTGCGGCGGGCCAAGCCGCATGTCACGGTGAAGTATCTGGAGAGCGACTTCCTCGAGGTGTTCGTGCGGGCGCTGGCCGGCCTGCGCCCGAACGGGGAGCCGGACTCGTTCCGCGGCCGCCACCTGGGGCGCAACGCCGCCATGGGGTCGCTCGTGGCGTCCAGCGGTCTGAGGGCGCAGGAGTTCACGCACCTGCTGACTTACGAGCTGCCTGCTCTGCCTGCCCGTAGCAGCGCGGTTCCGGTCCGCTTCCCTCTGGCCGCGCAGATCACGAAGGGCAAGAAGCCCCGGGAGACGTGGGCGAGTTGCGACGTTCTGGCCGATGTGCACCAGTACATCGAGCTGGACCGCGTGATGCTGACGGAGGGCCGCCGTTACCGGCCTGACCCGCGCCTGGGCGAGCCGTTGACGATCACTGAGCCGGACTGGGAGGGCGGGAAGGTCAACGGCCGTCGGGTCTCCTGGCGCAAGTTGACTCTGAACGAGCGGCTGCGGCTGGTGACGCCGGAGGGCACGCCCGCGATCATCGCAGTGCAGTCGGACGGAACCCCGTTCACCGACTGGGCGACCGTCTTCCGCCGGACCTCGGAGCGCATCCGGCGGGACTTCGAGCCGCGGTTCCCGACGGTCGGCCCCCATGTCCTGCGCCACACGTTTGCGATGGCGACGCTGGAGAGGCTAGTCAAGGGCCACTACCAGCGGGCGGCTGCACTGGTGGCGGACGCCGGTGAGGACGCTGCGCTGTCGCTATATCTGACGAAGGCGGACCCTCTGATGGTGCTGCGGGATTTGCTCGGGCACTCCAGCGTGACCACCACGGAAATCTACATCCAGCGCCTGGACGTGCAGCGGATCTACCGCGAGCTTTACGACGAGGCGGGCAAGCACAGTGGCCAGTTCGCCGCCGAGGCGGACGCCGAGTTCGACGACGAGGAGGATGCCACATGGTGACCCGTGTCGAACACGACCCTCTGCGCATCGAGTTCACGTTCCCCAACGACCCAGCCTGGACGGGCGACTTGAGTTCCACAGCCAACGAGAAGCTGGCGGAGGACCTCGCCCATGGCCTGGTCCAGATGGTGCACCCGCTGGGCCGCATCACCGCACGTCAGAGCGCGGTGACCTACACGTCGACGATCCGGCGGATGGTCGCGGAGCTGGCCGCACTGGGCTTCAACGGAAGCCTGGCGGATCTGCGCGCGAGCCACGTCCTGTCGTACTGGATGTCCGTCGGAGGCAGGCGCGTCTTCCACACTCGGCGCCTGCTGGCAGGCTGCGGGGACCGCGTGAACGCTGGCATTCGGGCCTACCTTGAGGGGAAGGCCGTCAAAGGCCGCCCTCGAGGCAAGCCTCTGAAGCCGTACCCCGAGGGTGAGTGGGGGCAGATCGAGGCCGGGCTGCGGGACTATCTGCAGCAGGTCATGGCCCGTCAGCGCGAGGTCCTGGAGCTGGCCGCGCTGGGTCCTGACAGATCTGACCTCGGCCGGAACCGGCAGAACTTCGCGTGGCTGCTGCGCGAGCACGGCCCGCTGAAGGTCGCGGACGTCACCAGGGTGATGGGGCTGAGCGTGGACTACTTCCGCGACGGCGTCGGCGGTCAGTACCGGGACGTGCGCGGTGCGATGTACCCGCCGGTGCAGGTGGCGACCGCCATGCGGCTTCTGTTCGGCGTCTACAGCGGCGTTGTTCCGGACGGGATCCGGGATCTGGGGCTGGAGGACTTCACGTGGACCGGTGGCCGCACGGTGCTGATGGACTACGTCAAGGGACGCCGCGGCCCGGAATCGGTGAACCTTCCTGCTCGGGCCGTGCGGCTGCTGGAGCGCTGGCTGGAGCTGTCGGAGCCTGTGCGGCGACTGGCTCCGGAGTCGATAGCCGGCGACTTGTTCGTCTTCATGGACACCGAGTACCGCAGCACGGACGGCGCGAAGTCGAAGCTGTCGGCGCTGTCCACCCGGATCGCCCCCAAGAGCGGGAACAAGGCCCGGCGTCAGCTGGCGAGGGAGCTTGATCTGCGTACGGATGCGGGAGAGCCGCTGCTGCTGCACTCGGCACGGATCCGTACGACGTACCACAACGTGCTGGCGCGTCGGGGCTGGACCGGCCGTACGAAGATCGACCCGAATCACACGGCCGCGGTGGAGGGCAGCCACTACGTCTCTACCACGACGCCGGCTCAGGCCGAGTCGGTGGAGGCCATCATCGAGGATGCCCAGGCCGACATCCTGCGGCGCAGTCGCCCGCCCATCGTGTTGAGCGACGAGGAGGCCGCCACGTTCGTCACCGAGCAGCCCGAGCAGGCGGCCCGCCTAAGCCTGGATGCCAAGGCCATGGCCGAGCTGCTGGGCGGCGAGATGGACGTGTTCACTGCGGCGTGCGCCAACCAGCTCGCCGGACTCCACGGTCCCAAGGGCAAGCCGTGTCCGGCCCGGCCGTGGGTGTGCCTGCTGTGCCCGCTGGCGGTGTTCACGCCTCGGCATGTGCCCAACCTGCTGCGTTTGAAGGCCTATTTCGCCCGTCAGTCGCGGCAGCTCACCGTGCAGCAGTTCCTCGCGGTGTTCGGCCCCTACGCCGACCGTCTCGACCACGACATCCTGCCCCGCTTCGACGCCCGCCTACTCGAGAAGGCGGCTGGCGAGGTGGACGACATCGACTCCGAGCTGCCGCTTCGGCCCGAGGAAGGAACCCAGTGACCCGCGATACCGCCCTGGTCGTCGAGAGCCCTGCCGGTCCCATCCCCCGGGAGTGGGCCCTGAAGTCCCCGTTCGCGGGGCTGGACGTGTGCCTCACGGCCGGATGGGACATGTGGCCGGACGGTCCGCGTCCCGCGTTCGAGGAGGACTTCTGGGACCTGTCGGCAGTGAAGTTCCCCAAGGGGGTGCGGAGCAACGTCAAGCGCCTGGACTTCACCGGTATCACCAACCCGGCCCTGCGGCTGACCGCCAAGGAGTACGTGTTCGCGCTGGTCGTACCGGACCATGAGCATGTCCTTGCTCTGCCGGAGGCCCGGCGTGAGCCGTACAAGCCGGAGTCAGCATTCAACTTTTGCGTGCAGCTGGTGCGGTGGATGAACTTCGTGGCCGAGCAGGGCATGTCGTCGCTGAGTGAGGTGATGCAGGAGCACTGCGAGGTGTACCGGGAGTTCCGCTCGCACCGCACCCGCAAGCGCCAGCAGGGCAGCGGGCCGATCACACCGGGCACCATGCTGACGATCCTGCGGCCGGTTGTGGACCTAGCCACCTATCGCGAGCTGTTCACGGTGGACGCCTACCGGCCTGACTTCACGCCGTGGGAGGGGCACACGGTCAGCGAGGTCGCGGGCTGGGAAACCTATGCCATCTCCTCCACCCCGCCGGTGGCGGAAAAGGTGTTTCAGCCCACGGTGGCCGCGGCTTTGTATCTGGTGGAGACGCTCGGGCCGTTGGTAGCCGAGGAGTTCGAGCGCATGCTGGAGTTTCGAGCGAACAAGGGCGGCCAGAACCCGAGAGCCGTCACGGCGAAGCACCAGGCAGGCGTCGCTGCCGCCGCCACCCGGCATGTCCGCGAGCGGGTGCCGCTGCTGGAGATCGACGCCCGGCAGGTCACGCGACGCGTCAAACGAGGCTGGCGGCCTGACGATCCGCTGCTGAACGTCGATATTGGCGAGTTCTTCGGCCAGGCGACCGGCTCCAGATACGCGAGGGTCGCGGACCACCTGGTTGAGGATCTCCGCCCGTTCCTAGAGCCGGTGGTGGCCGAGGTGGGGGTGGCGGGCATGTTCGGCCGGGACGCCTCCCGGGTGCCCCGCGCCGACGATCCGCAGCAGCTGGCACCGTGGACTCTGCCTCTGACCGGGGACGAGCTGCGGAGCTTGCAGATCGTCCTGCTGGCAGCCTGCCGGGTCCTGGTCGCGGCCCTGAGCGGCATGCGAGCTGGGGAACTGGACGAGATGACCGCCGACTCCCCCCAGCCGCCGGTCAGCGTCTCCGGCGGCACCCGACGCTTCAAGCTAGGCAGCAAGCTGATCAAGGGGCAGGAGTTCGGCGGCGTCGCCGAAGAATGGGTGGTGCTGGAACCAGCCTGGCGGGCGGTAAAGCTCGCCGCCCGCCTCAACCAGGCCCGGGTGGGCGAGCGGGCCTTTGCCCGCTCACCCATGGACTTCCTGCACAAGAGGCTGCGGGATTGGGTCAACACCCCCGCCGGCCAGCGGCTCGGCCTGGCGCCGATCCCGGCCGGGCCAGTGAACGGACGGATGCTGCGGCGAACGCTCGCTCTGTCGCTGGCCCACCGCCCCGGCGGCCTCCTGGCCGCGAAGATCCACCTCAAGCACGTCTCCGTGGTCACCACCGAGGGCTATGCGATGCGGCCCGGCGGCTCCCAAGGCAACCTGCTAGCCGAGGTGGAGCGGGAGCAGGACAAGAACCACCTGAAGCTCACGAAGGAGGCCTTCGAGGACTACCGCGCGGGCCGCATGCCGGCGGGCCCCGGGGCCCGCGAGCTGATCAGAGCATTCGAGCACATCGACGCCTCGCTCAAAGACCACGAGCCGGGCACCGCGGCGGTGATGGAGGCCGAGCGGCGGCTGGAGAACCTGCTGCGGCAGCAGTCCAAGCACCTGCATCTGCAGACCGCGAACTACTGCTGGTTCCGCGACCCGCACAAAGCCCTGTGCCTGAAGCTGGCGGGCACCCCGGACGCGACGAAGCCGCTGGGCGGGATGTGCGACTCCGCCCGCTGCCCGCAGGCCACCCACCACCCCTGTCACCTGCCTGTTTGGCAGAGTCAGGTCGGCACCGGCAAGGTCTTCCTTGCCAACCCGCGCTTCCCCAAGGGCGAAAAGAAGCGGCTCGAGCCCGAGGTGGAGCGAGCCCAGCGGGTGTTGGACGAGATCATGACGGCGGCCGGTACAACGAGTAGAGGCCAGTGACATGCCACGGATCAGTGACGCGGACCGGACCCGCAACGAGGAGGCGATCCGCGCCGCGATTGACCGGCTGTTGCGGGGGGAACTCCCGCCTGGCGGCAGGTGCGACCTGAAGACCCTGGCCGCCGAAGCGGGGGTGACCCGGACCGGCTTCTATCCGAAGAGGAACCGTGACGGCACCACCCGCCCCGGCCCTTACCAGCACCTCGGCGAGGAGTTCGAGCGTCGTCTGAAGCTTCAGCGCGACGCGGGCGAGGCCCCTGACCCCCGGGCGTCGCAGATCGAACGGCTCAAGGCCCAGGTCGCCGAACTCAAGGAACGAGTCGCGACACGGGACGCGGCACTGGCCGAGCTCACCGCGTTCAAGACGCTTGCCGTCTCCCGACTCACAGCCCAGCACGGGGAAATCGAACGCCTCCGGGAACAGGTTGCTGCAGTAGACAACGTCCGTCGCATGCGGGCCACTGGCAGTCAGACTGCCCCCTAAGGGCCGTGCAGTGAAGACGACCGCTGCCCGGGCATCCATGCGGACCGGAACCGTTCACCCAGGCAAGCCGATCACGTAGGAAGGGCGATGTCGACCATGTGGCCAGACACCCAGCCCATCGGGGTATCTACTGGCAAGATGCTACGCGCGGCCGACAACCGCCACACGAGAGCCGCCAGGGGGCAACATGGGCATCTCCGACAAGTCGATTGACAGCGGGACACGGCCATGCCCCGACTGCGGGAAGGACTTGTGGGCCGACTCGGAAGAGCTTGCCGGCCGGTACGAATGCCACAACGACAGTTGCTACGGGTACCGGGTCTACTTCGATGAAGGCGGCGTGCTTGTTGACCCGCCGAACCGTGGCAAGAGCGGCGGCGGTCGCACCTGTCAGTGGTGTCAATCGGCGCTTGCGGGTGGAACGAGCTACCTCCCCTATGAACACGGTAGTAACGCACACGCCTACATCATCTGCCCGTCCTGCAACCAGGAGAACATCCAGTACGGATTCGGCGAGGATGACTGAGAGATGTCTCAACTGTCCGCGAGCTCGACCATTTCAGGGGCCCGCCTCGCACCGACTAATTCAGGGTCGGAACCCAGTCGATCCAGGTACGGAGTCTCGAGAAGTCGGAGCTTCCCGGAGCTACTAGCGCCCGGAATCGACTGATCCGACCGCACATTGGCATGGGTGAGCTATCGCTCTGCGACACCAGCCGACATGGCCAACTGCAACCATAATCCTGGGTGAGCATGAAAAATCCGGGCGGTACACCGCGAAAGTCACTGCTCTGCGCAGCAGCGGGAGATGGGCGGAATGCATGACAAGTGTTCCTATCTTGGGAACAGGGCTCATCAATTTTGAGTTCTTTAAAATCCGCACAGGAAGTACCGCTGGGGGCCGCGACCTTTTCGAAAAAATGATCCAGGACGTTGTCGATGTCAAGTTTCCAGGCAGCTCTACACTGGAGGCTAACCCTGGAGACTGGGGAATCGACGCCTACATTGGCACCCTCCTCGAGGGGGAGGCCAGCGTTTGGCAGTCTAAATACTTCATTGACGGCTTCGGCGATGCTCAGAAGGCCCAAGTCCGGGACGCATACGATCAGGCCCTGAAGTGCGCAAAGCGCGAGGGGTACACACTTACGAGCTGGACGCTCTGCATCCCGGTTGACCTCGATGGACCAACCGAAAAATGGTGGCTCGGCTGGAAGAAGAAAAAGGAAAAGGACGATGGCGTAACTATTGTACTTTGGAACGCCATGAGGCTTCGTCGTCTTCTGCAGTCGGAGGATGCGCGTGAAATTCGCGAATACTATTTCACTGCAACGGCGACTATTCCGCCTCTCACCACTCGCCCGACTGTGCCACTCGATGATTACGGCAAGTACGACGGAACCCTCTTCGTTCACCAAATGCATGAAGCTGGCATGATCGAGTGCGATGAGGCAAAGGAAGAGTTCTTTAACGCCGAAATCCTGAGTCACGAGGTTACCGATAAAGGTGTTCCGGAAGAGCTCCAGACCCTTTCGGATGTTCGTACGACCCTTGCATCCATCTGGGCACAGCGATTCAATTCGGCGCTTCAGGCGACTGATGACCGCAGGCTCATCGGCCTTTATGTAGGAGTGATGGACGCGATCCGCAGCTATCACCCGAACATTCCGACAGAAATCAGATGCGGGATGGTGCATGCGTTCGGCATAATGCACCAGCGCGTGAATGATGGCCGAGCCGGCTGGGTACGTGACTACAAGGCCGTGGCCGCCGCCCATTCAAGATCGACAAACGACCCGCAGGTAGTTATGGCCTCTCCCCCCACACCGCCCACTTCGGTAGCAGAACCAACTGAGGACCCAGCGAGCTCGCCACTGGAAGACGGAGGTGTCTGAGATGTCAGCAGAACACGCTTCTTCCCAGCGGGAGAAAACGCCGCATGGATCATACTTCCGGCCGGAAGATGAGACGGAGTTCAGGCTGGCTCAGCTCATCATACTTCTGGAGATCACGAGCTCGAGTCGGATGACCTCCAGCATCGATCGAATTGGAGCACTCGACTTCTTTTCGGCCAACCCGTTTCTAGTGATCGGGGAAGCGGAAGCGGATTTCCGCCAATTGGTGCTGGCAGGGTTTTCCGTGAAACCCCTCACATACGCCTCGCCTGGCCATCTCTTCATCACCAGACGAAGCCGGCTCCAGAACGATTTGGCCATGCTGGTAGCTTATGGCCTCGCCAAACCAGGAGCCGCAAACGGTCATCGCGTATACACCATCACGGACACTGGCAGGGAAATCTCTGAGCAGCTAACGAGTGTATACGCGGACGCCTACAGAGAAAGCGCAAAGGTAGTGTCGAGGCGGATCGAGAAGGTTCCTGACACTAAATTGCAAGAGAAGTGTCGGGATTGGCTTAAAGCTGATCCAGCCATGATGGACCTCTACGATCTCTAGCGAGGATAGTAATGCCGCCTACGTCTCACGGGCCATCGCTCCGAATTCTCGGCCTTCGCCTCGTTGGGTACCGTAAAAACTACACCGTCGACTTTTCTGACCAATCAGGCCAGCATCGCCCGCTTAGCGTAATCGCCGGGGAGATCAGCACTGGCAAGACTACGGTCCTGGAGTTTATTGACTTCTGCCTAGGCAACTCAGCGCACCCACAGCATCCAGAGATCGTAGAAAGCGTGAAGGCCGCCCAGCTTTCTATTGAAGTTGACATCCCGGTCCATAGCGAGAATGTACCGGCAAACGAAAGCACGGGGCCGGATTCGGCTAGACTCGGGTACTCGCGCCAACGATACGTAATTCAACGCGGTGTTGAGGGATCAACTCGCGACGTCCTCATCTTCACCGGAGATCTTGATTCGTTCGACTCTGTCGCACCGCGTCTGGTCTCCGCTGATTCGTCGCACGAAGACAGCCTGTCGAAATTTCTCCTACAACTTTGCGGACTCGACGGAATTCGACTCAAGGTTGCGCCGACCAAACCTGACTCTGCCACTCACTCGCTTAGCTTTCGAGACCTTGCTCCACTGTGGTTTCTGAGTAACACGCGACTGGACAACAAAAACCTCGCATACGAGCATCAGCCCATGAAGGCTCTCAAACTGAAGCAGGTCGTTGATCTCCTGTTTGATGTCTTCGATGAGCACGGGGCGATTCTCTCTGGTCAGATCTCTGAGCTTCAGACCGAACTCTCGTCCGAGCGGAGTGGCCTGAACGCGGTATGGAGATTCATTCGCGAGCAAGGCGTTCCCGATAATCCTGTCGAACTGGAGGCCCTACAGTCCGACGCGAACCATGCCTATCTGCAGGCAACCCTGGCTCTTGACCGAATTAACGATATCGCGCGCGAGCGCACGGCCTTTGCAGAGGATGCCAGACGTCAATACCTGGACAAGGTTCAGGATGCACGCGAGAGTGAGAATTGGGCGCGTGAACGCGAGACTCTACTGAGGAGGCTTGCCCCACTCCGTGCCCAGTACTCGGATGATCTAAAGAAGCTGACCATGCTCAAGGAAGCAAAGCGGCTATTCGATCCTCTGAGCGTTTCTGTATGCCCTGCATGCGCTTCCCAGATCCCAAGCGCCGCCGTAGTAGACGGGCACTGCTCTCTCTGTCGATCAGAGATTCCTCACTTGGAGCATTCTGCGTTGCAGGATGGGCCGCCCTCAACGCCGGCCGTCGAGGGCGAAGCGCAGGAAACGACGGCTAATAACGGCAACGATCCAGCACCTGAGCCCAGCGTGGATGTAACGAAGGAGCTGAATAGCACAAAGCGACGCCTTAAAGAACTCAACAGCTACATCGCGTCAGTCGAGGCTGAGGCAATCGAGGCCCGAAAGGCCGTCGCTCAGATGGATGCTGAGAGCGCGACACTCCAGCAGCGTCTGGATCAATTGACTCGCGACGCGATCACACCGCTCCTCGCTGAGCGTGACTCCGCTGCAGCTGCTGTATCTGAAGCTGAGAAGGTCAGGAACCAGCTCTTCCAGCATCGGCGAATGCTTGAATCCGTTGGAGAAAAAGATCGTTCGGTGCAGGAGCTCGCCGCAAGGCTCAGCGAACTGCGTCGACGCCTGGCAGACTCCGAAGCCAACCAGCGTGGCCGTTCCACGGTTCTCCTGAACCTCTCGACGCGGTTCTCTGAAATCCTCAAAAGCTTTGGTTACCCGAAGCTCTCAGATGCCTACTTGGACAAGAATCTCCTGCCCCACGTTCGCGGTATTCGTTATGATCAAGTCGGCTCTTCGGGGGCAACGACTTTGATCTCTCTTGCCTGGGAGCTAGCTATTTTCGAGCTGGCTTACGAGGAGGGTCGACGCCATCCCGGTTTCCTGATGGTGGATAGCCCGCAAAAGAATCTCGCCCCAGAGATTCAGATTGACTCAGGGGCAGCAGAGCAAGGCGACGATGAGGGATTTATTGGGGAGGCAATTGTCCGACGGATCTACCGTCACTTGAACCTCTGGCTCAGCGGCCTTGGAGCGGGCGCCCAAGTCATCTTGGTGGACAACGTGCCGCCACCTTCCGTCGAAGGGGACGTCGTCGCGCGCTACGGCGGCGCTGGAGGCCCGGCACCTTACGGCCTCGTCGACGATGCCCCAGGGCAGTAGGTTCACCGCTACGCGCCTATCACCGCAGTTGCTCCGTCAGGTTGCTGAGGAGCAGCTGTCTGGGCGCTTCCATCTCTCAACCAGGGTATGACGTGCATCACTTCTGCGAGTTGGGCCTGACTCCGAAAAGCGACACGTTGAAGTGTGCGTGGCGTAAATTGATGGGTGAGTTGGAACACGCCAGAGGGACACGGCAAGCGTGGGACACATGATGTGCCGCGACACCGGACGTCGTCATTCCGCGATCCGAGCGGTCGAGCCTCCCCGACCACCGTGCGGTCCACTTCATCGGCCGGTCCGACAGCCGCGTCGACGGCCACACCCGGCACAGTGCGGTAACGGCCCGGTCCCAGTACTTCGTTTCCATTTCATCCCCCGATGGGCATCGATATTTCGGATGGGCGCCCGGACGGAACGCCCATGAGTGACAGCTGAGATGGCCAGCGGAATCCGCGTCGGTGGCAGCCTCGCCACACCCCGGACTACGCACCGACCCACTGCGCCAGCGGCACACCGCCGGCGGAACCGCAGCGCACCAGAGGCGCGGAGCGGTAGAGCTGGAGCGGTAGAGCCCACCGAACCTGGGCACGTCGCCGCACGATCGCGCCAGATCGGGCTATCCCGGCCCGAGCAGCCCTCCGGCCAGGCCGATGATCACCGGCGCCACCCCGACCGCCAGGAAGGCCGGAAGGAAGCAGAGCCCGACTGGTGCGGTGATCAGCACACCGGCCCGTTGTGCGCGGGCGACAGCCGCGTCGGCTCGCTCCGCACGCATCGCCCCGGCGAGTCTGGCGACCGGCTCCGCCACAGGTGCGCCTGTCGATGCGGCCCTGTGAAGGCAGCGAGCCAGTGGCCCGGCGCCTGGTATCTCCCCGAGGTGACTCCACGCTTGGGCCGGTTCACCACCGAGGCGGATCTCGGCCGCGATACGGGTGAGCCGATCCCCGACCGGCCCGCCGATGGATTCGCCGACTGCCTCCGCCGCCTCCCGGGGGCCCGCCCCGACCGCGATACAGGCCGCCAGCAGATCTGCGGCGAGGGGGAGCTGCTCGGCGAGGGCGGCCTGCTCCTTGCGCGTTCGGTCCGAGCGCCGCCCGGACGAGGTCCGCTGCCGCCGCCACACGCCGTACGCCGCCGCCAGCCCGACCACGCACCCCAGCACGCCCCCCACCAGGATCCATCCCGTCAGCCAGACTCCGGCAGGAAGGGCCCAGCGCCCGACACCCACACCCCCAGTGCCCCCAGTCGCCCCGGAGCCCGCAGCGAGCCCTCCCCTGCCGCTCCCCCTGATAGCCAGCCGTGCGGCCCCCCGGCTCCACCACCCAGCTCGTGGGACAGGCGCCGCGCCCACGAGCAACGCACCGCGCCCTCGAACAGCTCGCGCTCTGCGCACCGCACCCCACACCAGCACCGACTGCGCTGCCGTGACCGCCGCAGCCACCGCCATCCCCAGGCTGTGGAGAACTTCTCCGCCCGCCCCGCTCATGTCGCCTCCCCTCCCCGTACGATCCGGCAGGCCCAGAACAGTCCGGCCGCCTCCAGAACTCCGCCCACCGCCAGACAGACCAGGCCGCCCGGCGTATGCAGCAGCACACGCAGCGGCTCAGCCCCGAGCGCCGTGCCCAGCCCCAGACCCGCGACCGGGAGCAGCGCCAGGACCACCACCGTCGACCAGGCTCCCGACAACTGAGCCCGTAACGCCTCCCGTTGACGACGGTCTTCGCGTAGCGCCGTCTCCAAGCGGTCCAGTCCGGTCGCCAGACCGGCCCCGCCGTCGGCGGCCACCCGCCAGCAGACGGCCATACCGGCCAGTCCTTCGAGCCCGCTTCCCTCAGCCGCCTGCCGCAGCGCCGTCGGCACATCGCCCCCGAACCGCGCCGCCGCCAGCACGGCGGCCTCCGCGTCCCCCAGCCATGCACCGGGGCGGGCCGTCGCCCGCGCACCTCCTTCCGTGAAGGGTTCGCTCCCTTCCACCACGCAGTCGCGCAACGCGACCAGCAGCGCCTGTCCTGGTTCCTGGCCTGCCCGCAGCTCCCCGACGACGGCCCCGCACAGTGCCGCCACGGCGTCCGCCCTCCGCTCCCGCTTCCTCCGTTCGTCCCGCCTTCGCAGCCACCGGCGTACCAACGGAACCGCGACGGCTCCGGCCGCCAGGGGCAGTACCGAGCCGCCCACCACGGCGAGCAGCACCGCGACCGGAACGCACCACCACTCCCGGCGCGTCCGCACCGACCTCTTCCACCCGTTCCAGGCTTTGGACGCTCCCGGCAGGCGGTCCCACGGCCGATGCGGCTCGGGGCGAGGATCCGCGAACAGCACCCTCGCCCGCCGGCCCCCCGGGTCCCGCATCATGGCCAGCCACACCGCGGACCCGGCGCAGAGGGCCGCCATGTGGGCCGCCTGGAGCGACATCGCCCCGGTCACGGCACACCTCCGATCAGCGACCGCAGCCGCTCCCATCCCGGTCCCCGTACGAATCCGTCGACGCCCCAGCCCAGTGCCGGAACCGTGACGACCAATCCCGCCCTGTCCCGGTCCAGAACGTGCACCTCGGCGATGCGCCGCTGCCCCGAGCGGTCGCGCACCAGGTGGACGACGACCGAGAGCGCGGCAGCCAACTGGCTGTGCAGGGCGACCCGGTCCAGCCCCGCAGCCGTCCCCAGCGCCTCCAGTCGGGCAGGTACGTGCTCGGCCGCGTTCGCATGGACCGTGCCTTCTCCGAACTACCGTGCAAGGTTCATAGGGAGCTCTCGTTCGCACCGCCGAGTGGGTCTTCAGAGCCCGGCTCGACACTGGTGTCCCCCGTGAGACTGACGTTCCCGTTAACACCGCTCGGCTTCCCAGCTAGGGTGAGCGACCAGGGTTGCGGGACTGTCGGCCTGTGCCGATGCGAGGGGGGAACGTGATACCGGCGCTCAGTAGTGGTGGCCTACTGCCACCTGGCCGTCACGCCGCCTCGATGGCCGAGATCGAGGAAGTCTTCGTCGAGCGTGCTCCACATACCGATCACCGACGGCGCATTTTCCGAGCTTTTCAGCTTTATGCCGACATGATCGGGGACATCCTTGAACGTGGCACCTTTTGGGTGAACGGTGGATTCTGCACCTATAAGGCTCTTCCCCCGAACGACGTGGACCTGGCTGTTCTCATCGATCCAACGCTCCCGCTGACCAATAAGGATCATGAACGTCTCCTCCCGCTGTTCACTCTTCTTGGGGTGGAGACCCAACAACCTCGCGGTTGGGCTGAACGCGTGCAGCCTATGGGTGGTCTGATCGACAGCTTTGCGGTGGCTGCAGGGGTCGTCGAGCAGGAGGAGTATTGGGATGGGATGTGGTCGAAGGTAAAGGGGCCTGACGGGGAGCCCGTGCCAGGAGTTACCAAGGGATATCTGGAGGTGAGCTGGTGAACAACGATCTTCGCGACAAATACGTCCGAGCTCTTCGGACGACCGAGGGCAGCGATCCACTCTCCAGATTGACGAGAGCGGGCCTCCAGGCCTCTGCCCAGAAGTTCAGCGGGCTTGGCCTTCAGGAGGCTGCGGCTGGCCCCGGGCTGAACTTTCGGCTTGCCGACCAGACCACCGGAGGATTGATCTCTGCCAACGATGTTGGCGATTTCCTCCAGCGCGTGCAGCGTGCTGTCGCGCGCCTCGCGAAGGCTCGACGGGCCCGTCTGGCGGACGTGGTCAAACTGCAGCCTCTGGACCTCGAAGTCGCACGTCTTGATGTCGCCGCCTCTGCGGCCGGCTCGGTCATTGTTGATTTGCGCCCGCACGTGCAGGCCGATGATGGTGACGAAGACAAGGGTGAGTTGCCATGGCCCGGAGTTTCGTGGGCCGAGATCGGCGCAGTAGAGCTTGTCCGGGCACTCCCTGAAGGGCCCGAAGACGACGACTCGATGGATTCGCTCTTCAGCGCATCGCCCGTGGTTCGACGAGCCGTAGCCGACCTGGTTAGTAAGCTCCCGAATCCGAACCTGGACATCAGCCTGACTGTTCGACGCGCGACAGGAGAGCGGGTTGCATCCGGCATCTCTGCTGATCAGGCGGCTGTTCTCCGTGAGCGGCTGGACGTCATCCGGGAGGAGCGCGAGGTGGTCCGCATGCGAGGACGGCTGGACGGCCTCCGCACTCGCAGGCAGATTTTCTACTTTGAGACTCCTGCCGGAACCGAGATTCATGGCTTCGTTGACGAATCCCTGGTCAACGTCGTCAAGGCGAATCTTGACGAAGAAGTAGAGGTGGCATTGGAGAGCTTTGTCCTGCGTTCCGCCGCAGGAAGGCGGAGCCAGCGTCGCTACCGACTCATCGAAGTGGCTGGTCAACAGTCTCAGATTCCGCCTGCCAGTGAGTTGGACGACGAGTGACGCGCTGACTCGCACTCCTGACGACTTCATGGGCATTCATCTGCTGGGGTGACGGCTGTTGCGCGTGCGACGATCGCCCGAAAGGCAGGAATGCCCAGGTCAACGACTTCCTGCTTCCGGGCGATCTGTGCATCGAGTTGGGCGATCTTCTCCTCAGCGTGAGCGAGGCTGCTCTGTAGTCCCTCAATCTCGCCGAGCCAGCCCTCGCGTTCGGCTTCCAGGATCCGTGCGCGAAGGTTGTCGCGGATCTCGACCAGCCGCGGCCGTTCCGTCGCGGCCACGATCAGGACGGGGCAGCGGATACAAGCGTGCTCATGAGCGCAATCAGTGCCATAGGCCCGACCACACTCGCCCAGGGCGAGCTTTCGGCGCTCGAAGTGCCCAAGGAACTCGTCCCATTCCTCCGGCGTGATCGTGCGGTATTCCTCGACCGGCCGCAGGGCCCGGCGGCGGGCGATGAACGCCCGGTGGGCCTCGATGGCGTCCGCGGGGTAGATCGCGGCGTAGCCCATCGTGGTCCCGATGTGGTCGTGACCTGCGATGACCTGCGCGATGTGGGGCGGCAGACCATTGAGGATGGAGTCCGTGATGAAGATCCGGCGGAAGTCGTGGGGCTGGAACGTCAGCGGTTTGCCGGCGGCGTCGCGGAGCCCGGTCGCTGCCAGGGTCTTGTGGATCGCGTCGCGGATGAAGTGCGCGGACAGCGGATGGTTGTCACCGGTGGTGTCTTCCTGGAAGAGCAGGGGCATCGGTGGGTTCCAGGCCCGTTCCTGCTCGTCGTAGCTCGGGATCACTGGCACCTGCCCGTCGGCGCCACGGACCCGGGAGACAACTGTGCTCAGCACGTCGGCCAGCTCCGGCGTGACCAGGAGGAGCCGTTCCTGGTCCGTCTTCGACGGTGCGATCTGCAGGAGTGGGACGACCTGTCTGGTCGTGGGGAGGGTGTAGCTGATGATGCTGTGATGTCCCAGTTCCTGGAGCTCTTCGATCCGGATGCCGGTGTGGCGCAGGATCTCGATGGCCGCCCAGGCCCAGAACGCCTGCCGTTCCTCGGCGTCGAGCTGGCGCCTTTGGCCCTGGCTGTCCCAGGCCCGGGTCGGGCGGCCGTCTGCGCGTCTGCTTCCGCGTGGGACCGTGAACGTCTCGCCCAGGACGGTGAAGGTCGAGCCGAGGGCGGCTTCGTTGAGTGCGTCGCGGCGGGCCTTGGCCTCTTTGAGGAGGCGGTCGGCCGTTCTCACGAGCGTGGGCAGAGCGGGGAGCCGTTCGCGGGTGCGCTGGTCCATGCGGGACTTCAGCTGCCGGTCGGCCTTCTTGGTCGAACACTCCGCGTCACTGATCGGGCAAGGAGCGACCCAGACGGCCCATCGATCGGGTTCGTCAAGGGCCCACTGCGCCAGGTCCAGGTAGAAGCCTCGCACCTGTGTTTTGACAGCGATCGCGCTCTTGCGTGGCTCAGCGGTCTCCGTGATCGAGCCGTCGGCCTGGCGCTTGCGCACGACCTTCGTGGCGAGGCGAGTCTTCCAGGCGGTGCTCACCTCGGTCGGAAGCCGTAGGGAGTCGATGCCGGGGTGATGGCGTTCGAGGTCGGCCCAGAATCGCAAGGCCAGCGACGTCGACATCGCCTGTAGAGAGCCGTAGTCAAGGCCCGGTGCCCGCTCCAGCAAGTAGGCCACGATGGCATCGCGGACCGACTGGCACTGCAGGTGGTAGCGGTCCACGAGTTCCGCCGGGGTGAGCTGACCGGTGCGGTGCGCGATGCGAAACAACGTCGTCGGCGCGTCCGCAGGGAAGGTGCCCAGGTCACGAAGCCAGGCGTAGGCCAGGAGGATCCTCTTGCTGCTCTTGCTTGGGTTCTCCTTCAACCACAGCAACAGGTCGCCGACGGCGATGTCCTGGACGGTGCCGCCGTACGAGGCCATGATTTCGGCGATCGCTTTGAGGGCCGACGACCCCTCGTTGGTCGACAGGACGCCGGCGGGCAGCGATGCCCTCAGGCGGGCGAAGCCTTCGGGGTCGCGGGATGCCTCCATCGCGGGCCGGAGAAATCTTGATGGCACTCCGATGATGAACTGCGGGTCGGGACGGATCACGTCCGCGCAGATCAGGGCCAGCAGCCCGGCTCTGGGCGTCTCGCGCCGCGGCAGGCGCCCCACGGAGTTAGCCCAGTCCGCCAAGGCATCCTGCCAGCCAGCGTCCGACACACGCTGAGACTGAGCTGGGCTCGCCTCCCAGCGCTGCTGCCAGGTCTCACCTGGGAAGGTCTCCAGCCACCCCAGTAACAAGCGGGCCCCGACCATCCGAGCGTCTTGAGTCCGCGGCTGAGGAGCTCGCAGCGGCGGCCGCTGCAACCGGTCTAGGGCCTCCTCGCGTGAGGCGGCCGTCGCCGGCCATTCACTGGACCGAGTCCGCGGCGGAAACCGGTCCATCAGCGCGACTGCTTCGGCACCCGCCATGCTCGTGGTCGACGGGCCGGAGCTGGGGGCGATCAGTGCTGTGGTGGTAGTCATGACAGATCCCGGCCGAACAGAATGGACAAGGAGTCGGGGTTGTAACTCGGCTCGACGACAGGCGCGGGCGGCTCCTTGCGCCGCTGTTCTTGTCGAGCATGGTGAGCAAGCCCGGCGGCGATGACATCGTCCTTGGTGGGGCGGTTGTAGATGTCCAGCGTCGACAGGCATTTGTGGCCGAGGATGTGCTGAACGTAGACGGGCGGCATGTTCGGGTCGTCGAGCATCAAGAATGTCGCCGTGTGCCGCAGGTCGTGAAGGGTCCAGTTGGCGCCCAGAAGCGCGTTGGCGCGGTTGAACATCATGCGGGCCGCGTCATACTCCAACGGCCGCCAGGGGCGGCGCAGAGTCCACCAGAGAGGCTGTGCACGGCCACGAGGGACGCCCTTCTTCCAGGTATCTTCCTGGTAGAGCCGAAGCCAGACGAATGCATCGGGCGTGGCCGGCAGTTCCTGATACTCGCGAGTGCCCTTGCGGATCACACCGATGGTCTGCTGACTCACGATCGCACGGCCCTGCTTGGAGGTGAGCAGTTCCTCGGCACGGGCACCGGTGGCGACCCAGAAGGCCAGCAAGGCACGGTCGCGGTGCGAGCGAAGGCCAGCGAAGACCTCGGTGAACTTCTCATCCGGAATGCGTCGCGGGATCCGCTTCGGGATTGTCGGCCGGTATAGGCCTGTCCGCCGGTTCTGGCGCTTCTTTTCGCCACCGCCCTGTTCCTTGGCCCGTGCAGACTTGCTCTTGCGTACCAGCGGAAACGGGTTGACCAGCAACGATCCGGTGTTGCTATCAAGGTGGAAGTCGTAGAACGACCGCAGCACTGTCTCGCAGTGCGCCCGGGTCCTCGGCGCGTACTTCGTGCCGACGCTGGGCTTCCCTGTCACTGGGTTCGGCGTCCCCGGCGCCGGCTTGCCCGTTCGGGACGGTGTCGGGATCCCGGCGGGCTCCTTGCCGCGGTGGCGCCAGTGAACGCGTACTGGCTTGTCCGTTAGCTTCATCCACAGCATGAAGTCCCGGGCGTCTTCCCGGACCACTCGATCCCACTCGATCCCGAGCACCCATAGAAACCGCCACCAGCGCAGCAGATCCATTCCGTACGAGCGCGGCGTCAGCGGCGAACTGTTTCCCGCCATCAAATCCTTGAAGTACAGCGCAACTGGCTCGACCGGCCTCCCGAACGGATCCAGCAACTGGTAGGGCTCCCAGGGATCTCCCGTCTCCAGTAACTGGCCTATTTCGGGCAGGACGAAGTTCTTCAGGTCCCTTCCGGGACGTAGTTCACCGGGCATGACGAGAAGCTAGCAGATACCCCAACTGACCTGCGAAAACACCTGAGTTAGTTCGGTCAACATGCCGCATCCTCCTTCGTGGCCGGTGTTCAAGGCAGCCAGCAATTCCAGTACCTCGATTCCGCGGACTTCCCCGACCACCAGCCGGTCGGGGCGCATGCGCAACGCCTGCCGCACCAAGTCCCGAAGCGTCACCTGGCGGCTGTTAGGAACAGTTCACCTGTCTCAGAGGTCTTCCTGTCTCAGCCGAACCCGCCAAGGTTCCCGACCGCCCCTAACACCGCGACGCTCATGGTGTCTCACAGGCTTTACTCAGGCTTGACCCAAGAGGAGCGTGAAGCCACAGATGACAGATTCGAACTGACATGCGATGATGATCGCGGTTTCAAAAACTACACCTCGAATGAGGTATGGTTTTTGAAACCAAGGTTGCCTGGAGGGGATGTGCAGAACCTGGATCCCGAGCGGTGCGTGCAGCGACTCGCGCAGCTGGATTTCTCGACTGACCTGTTCCACAACGCGCTCGACCTCGCGGCTGCCGACATCCGCAGCTGCACCGACTTCGACGCGCCGGCCATGCGGGGCTTCATGTTCTGGAGCCGCACCAACCGGTACCTCGCCGAGGCACTCGATCCGGACGGGTGGAAGCACACGTCGCGGGACAGCATCCTCCGGATGATCCACCCCAGCACGAGTCACGCGGTCACTGCGATCAGCGCCCAGGGAGGCGTTGGTGACCTGAACGCCCGCGTGAAGTCGAAGAACCCGAAGGGTCCGGCCATGGCTCGCCTGGTCGAGAGGAACGGTCAGTTCGCGTTCCTCTCGCACGACGATGTCCTCTACGGTCGCGAGCTCGACCAGATCCCGACCTGGTGCCTGCTCTACAAGTGGGACGAAGGAGTGATCTCCGCCGAGCTGTCGCTGCCGATCAAGATGAACGGGAAGTTCGTCGATGAGTGGCAGGAGCGCATCCCGCTGGTTCTGCCCGACCTCGGCGACCCCGGAGCGGACATCGCGCTTCTGGACGATCCGGGCGACGACAGCGGCCCGGAGGTTGTCGTGGAGCTGCTGGGAGGTTGACCGAAGAGTGAGAAGTGCGGACGTGGGAGTTGAGGAAAGTGTTCACCCCTGAACGGTTGGTGCTTGCCCGTAAGAGGCGCCGGATGACGTTGGCCGAGTTGGCCCGCAGGTCGGGTTACTCGGCACAGAGCATCACTGCCTTCGAGAACCACCGCAAGACGCCGTCCTCGGAAACGCTTTCCTCCCTCGCAGCCGCTCTTCACTACCCCGTCGCATTCTTCGAGGCATCGCCGACGGCACAGTTGCAGCTTGACGCGGTCAGCTTCCGCGCGCCGTCCAAGATGACAGCGGCAGAGCGTGATAGCGCCCTGAGTTCAGGGGCTGTAGCTATCGCGCTCAACAGCTGGCTAGCGGGGCTGTTCAAGCTGCCAAAGCCGAACCTGCCCACCTACCCTCATCTTGACCCAGAGGCCGCCGCCGAGCAGGTACGGGCCGCCTGGGGTCTCGGAGAGGCGCCACTGCCGAACACGGTTCACCTTCTCGAGGCCAACGGCGTACGCGTGTTCTCCCTCCCGTCAGACTGCCTAGACATCGACGCTTTCTCGACCATTAACGCAGGCACCCCGTACGTCTTCCTGAACACCCGCAAGACCGGCGAACGAGGACGATTCGACGCTGCCCACGAGCTCGGCCACCTCGTGCTGCACTGCGAGCACCGCATCCCGCACGGGCGGGATTCTGAGGGTGAAGCCAACGACTTCGCGTCTGCCTTCCTCATGCCACGTGCCGGCATCCTCGCGCAGAGACTTCATAACGCCTCTCTCGATCGGATACTGAGCGCCAAACGCAAGTGGGGCGTCTCAGCTATGGCCCTGGCCTACCGTCTGCGGAAGCTTGGGTTGCTCTCGGAGTGGCGCTACACACAGACCGTCAAGGAGCTTGCGCATCGTGGTTACCGCCGCGACGAGCCCGACTCCTCCGTGATCAGGGAGAGCAGCCAGCTACTCGCGAAGGTGTTCGAGGCGCTACGCCAGCCCCTGGATATGTCTCCGGCAGATGTCGCATCCGCGTTGAACATTTACCCTGAGGAACTCAACGAATACGTCTTCGGCCTGGTACCCATTGGCGTCGATGGAGGCGGCGAGCAGTCGGCACCCGTACGGCCCGGTCTGCGCTTGGTCAAGGGATAGCCGGCGCGGCTGGCCACCGCAGAGCAAGCAACGACCCGCTCGCAACTCAGCACATGGACATCGGCACCGGCTGAGTGAGCCTTCCCGGAAAGACGTGACACATGAAGCTCCTGGGTGTGGCTGTCTCATCAGGTGCTATCTACTACGGCGCGCTCGCTGTTCCTGATGAGACTCAGAGCATCTCGCACATCGCTGATGCTCCTGAACGGCTGCTTCCAGCAGCTGGGTTGACTGGAGCTCAGCGGCTGGCTGACACGCACCAGCGGATCGCCCAAGACATACGGGTACTACAGCCCGATGCCGTGACCGTAGTAGCTACCCGCAAGAACAACCAGTGGGTCTACCGCGACGCCTTCGAGCGCGTCTCTATGATCTCGGCGCTCATGCTCACCTGTGTCGAGCAGGGCATCCCGGTCGAGGAATGGACCACAGAGCGGATCGGCAAGCTCGTCAGCACTCCCGCACCCAAGCTGGCCTCCTTCGACCACAGGACCGTCGGGTTCGAACGGATTCCCACCTACTGGAACGCTGGGCGTGGATCAGCGTTTGCCGCGGCCATGGCATACGCCACTGAGCTTCACAGCGTGAACGGTGAGGGACAGGGTTCTTGAACGAGCAGCGCGAAAGGCCCCTCGTCCTGGATTACGAGTGCCTCCACAGCATGCCCAATGGCCTGCGCGAGGTTCGGGTGTGGCTGGACCCCGTGCTAGAGACCTGGCTGGTCGGCAAACGCATCGACCTCTCCGAAGTCCAGGGCTCGGACCTGGTGGAGCCCCGCGTGATGGAGATGATCAACCACCCAAACGTGGTAACCGTCCGCTCTGTCGCCACGATCCCTAGCTACAGGCCCCCCATGCAGGTAGTGGAGGTGTTCATGCCCTACTACGAGTTGGGCAGCATCACCGACGCGCTGCTGAGAGGCGAGCGCTTCACAGCGGCCCAATCCCTGCGGATCATACGAGCTGCCTTGCAGGGCCTGGCCGAGATGCACGAACGGTACGGAATCCTGCATCGTGACGTAAAGAGTCCGAACCTGTTCCTCACCGGCGATGCCTCCACGGTGAAGATCGGCGACCTGGGCCTTGCCGGTGCGATGGATTCCATGGGCAAGGCACCGTGCGTGAACGCCCCACACCTGTACGCCCCACCTGAGCTGCTGATCGGGGACGGGCTCACCCGCTCCTCCGATCTGTACTCGCTCGGCGTGGTCCTTCTTGAACTACTCAGGGGAAGGTTCGACTACGACGCGTACACGACCACAGACGTCGTAGATGCCCTCCTTGCCGGTCGGCCTCCCCTGCGCCCGGACGACTCAGCTTTGCCTGCCTGGGTCTGCAAGTCACTTCGAAAGCTGGTCCAGAAGGCCACGGACCCCGATCCAGCGCGCCGCTTTCAAACCGCCCGGGAGATGAGTGACCAGATCGCGAAGATCCGCATCGCTGACTGGCAGCAGGTCGACGGGCAGACATGGGAGGCGCCGTTCCTTCGCAACCCAAAAAGCCGCATGCGAATTACGGCGGCTCCCTCCAGGGCAGGCGGGATCAGTCTGAGCACGCAGCGCCGCAAGACAACGTCCTGGCGGAGAATCGGCCAAGACGTGACGGTGCCAAGCTTGGATCACCGTGACGCCCGTGCGGTGTTCGAGAGCGCCAACAGCCTGGCCGTCAGCTGACGGACGGCGAAGTCGACGGCCTGTCCCTCCTGCGGTGACAGGCCGTTGGCGCCTGCAAGCTCCGCCGCCTCATACTCTGCATCGCTGCCCACGCCCACCGGCACCAAGGCACCAAGCCGGGCGAGCTCCCACATCTCGGCTCGCACACGACCTGCATCGACGCTTCCTCGCCGAATCATGGGAGCGAGTAGCTCGCGCCAGTTGCCTGCATCCTCGCGGACCACGCCTTCCCAAAGTTGCTCCACAAGCACCTCGGCCGCCCACGCGTGCCGCGGCACGCGCCCCCCGGGCAGTCGGGAAATGCAAGACACCAACAGAGCACCCTGAGCTGAGAGCGCCTCCATAGCCGGCTCCTCCTCGGTGCGGGGTCGGCAGATCAACAGTCTGGAGAGAAGTCGTCCTTTCAGCGTGCCGGACAGCCCGTACGCTCGCAAGACTCACACCCATGACTTATTGCACATTTGTTCTAATTTGCGCGACCGAGTGGACCGCAGGCGTGACCACCTCTGCCTGTGTCCTGTGGCGCCGGACCATGAGCGAATCCCGCCAGGGGTCGAGAGATCGCAGTTCGCTTTGTCGAACGATCATCGCAACCCCACTTACGACGAGGGGCACTGCCGGCCTGCACGATAAGGGAGGCCAACCTCTGCCTACCAGAGGCGGCGTTCCTGGGCCGTAAGTCCCGCAGCATTCATCAGCTGCTCCCACTGGGCAGCCAGCGGCTTCGTCCATACGGGGTCTACGCCATGCCCGTACGCAAGCAGCCCGTCAATGTGGTGGACGAACCCTTGCACGGAGCTGTAGCCAGCGTGCTCCTTGTGGGCCCCAAGCCCGAACTTGGCGACACCACGGATGTGATCTTCGAGTCCCCTTCTCGTGTGCCGCGGCAGCCGGAGTCTCTCGCCGTCCACCAGGAGACCCAAGACGATCTTGCGGGCGCCCGGCGGCACCATGCGGGTCTTCTTCCTGTGCAGCCGGAACCGGGCGGCGGACACCGTTGCCGAGATCTCGGAGACGCAGCGTGTGAGCGTAGAGCGGTCGAGGCTCCTCAGAGTTGAGAAGGTCATATCGTCCGCATAGCGCGTATACGTCATGCGATACCGGTCGGCGACGGATGAGAGAGCCTCGTCCAGTGGGCGAGCGGCCAGATTGGCAAGGGCGCCACTCGCGGGGCCTCCCTGTGGGAGGTAGCCCAGGACCGGCGCACTGTAGCCGGGGATGGCCTGGTACGCGCTCCTGAAGTGGGGCCAGGTGATTCCGCCCGGAACGCGAGTGCAGACGCGTGCGATTTCGAACGAGATGAGACTGTTGTACCCGACCGACCGCAAGATCGATTGAACTGCACGCTCGTTGACGGAGTGGAAGAAGTCATGCAGATCGAACTTCAGCAACCATGAGGCACCAAGGTGAAGCTGCGCGCACTGCACGGCAGAGCGTCCCTGCTGGTAGGCGTAGCTCGCCCCGTGTGGTGGGATCGGGCTGACCACGTTGGTCAGGAGCCAGCGTTGCACGTCCATCAATACGGGTGCCGGAGCCGCGATTGTGCGAGATTTTCCGGGCTCACGTTTGGGGCGGGAGAACTCGGTGTATGGGTCCTGTCGCCGCTGGACGACCCTTCGCAGGTAGAGGTAAGGCGCTCCAGTCTGGTGGGCAAGATGCCCCAGCGTCAGTACAGGCGTGAGTCCTTGACGTCGGACTCGTCGCATCTGCTCCAAAGCCTCGTCGATGACTGAGGAAGTGACGCCGTTCCTACGGCCGAGGCTTCTGTAGAGCGCGGGAGAGTCGATGGGGTGGCCTACCTTCGGTGTATCCCGCCCCGGCGGGCTGGTGCGAGTCGCGCGCCAGACCCCCGTAGGAGCACGTGCGCCTCGCACCATCCAGGCGTTCGACAGCTTGTCCACAGCGTGCGGCTCACGACCGCAGCCTGACCTGCAAATGCAGACCGTTGACTCGACGATGACCTCGTCGATTGCGCTAGGCCATCACCGACTCTCCCGCAAGGTGCCAGGGTAGTAAGGCTCCTGACTGCCTCGCAAGCGGCTTACGACGACCCGAGGCTTCGCTTTGGCGGCACGCAACTCCCTCCATCCTGCGTCGGTAAGGCGCGTTTGAGAGTCCACCAAACCCAGCTTCTGGACTTGGAGGGCGAGGTTTCTGGCCACCGGAACGGAGACCGAAACATCGGTCGCCAGCTGTTCGGGGTGCCTATGGCCCTTCGCGATGTGCCCAAGGACCTCAACAAGGTCTCTGATGCCGCCGCGGTAACGCACGTGTAGCGTGCCCGAGCCCGTCAGTTGGACTCGCCCCAGGCCACGCGCCCCGGGTTCTGCGTTGCGCTCTGGCCGGTATCCGACGAGGTCACGCATGAGCCCCGGCGGTGCGGTGCGGTTCTCGAAGAACGGCGCCCACTTCCCGTCGGGACGCTGACTCCGAGGACCCTTGGACTGCCGCAGGATGGATGGCAGATTGTTCGGGACGGTGTGCTCGAACACGAGCAGCCCCTCGCTGCGCGACCAACCTGCCCCCTCTTCGGGCCGCCGCGCATAGTCTTCGCACAGCTTCCTGACCCTCCGGAGCTGGTCCTTATGCCACTGAGCCGAGGCAAGGTCCATCCCACGGTGCAGCACCGACACCCCGTCATACAGACCGCTGGCACGGATGCGCCGCAGTCCGGTGGTTGCTGCGGCGAAGAGGACCAGGTGCAACCGGACCAACCCCAGGGAGCGCCAGCTGCGGATCGTCGCGTTCCGCAGCCAGGCCCGCGCGTACCTCAAGGACTCCTCGCCGGAGCCGGCGTAGTCGGAAACGAACACTAGGCTCCGAACACGACGCTTCCGAAGAAGGTCAATGGTTACAGCGTTGCGCGTCACGACGGAGGTATCCAGGCTCCGCTGCACATCACGGATGATGTTCTGGACGATCAACTCGCTACCGCCGCCATCGCCGCCAGATACCAGTGGTGACACGTTGTCTATGAACATCGTGTCCGTCGGCTTGCAGGAACGAACGCCATACAGTGCTGCCGGCTTCTCCGTGTTGGCTGCGCCTTCTAGGACTGCCCTCAGATGTTCCAGCAGCCCCTGCCTGAACGTCGTCTCCGACACGATATGCAGGCTGTCGAGCAACTGCGCAGCCGTCTCCGTGTCCGTGGGGGCAAAGTTGGTGAGCCACTCGATCCCCTGATGGGTTTCGCTGGGCCTCGTTGGCTCCCCCACGGCACGCATGTGCACCGTACCCCCTTGTGCCTAATTCCCCGCCTGCGTTGGCGTATCCCACCGTAGCGACTGCTCAAGCCTGTGTGGACGTGGAACGCGCGGGCCTGGGCCAGGTCCGAACCGGTGGCGGTGACGGAGAGGACCCGCCCGCCGGCGCTCACGACCGCGTCGCCGTCCCGCCGGGTGCCGGCGTGCAGCACGTACGCGTGCGGCGGATCGCCATGACCACCCACATTCAGGCCCACGACCTCAACAGGCGCGTCCTCCGGAGCCGTTTCAATACCGATCTCACCTCCTGGCACCGCGAGCCGGCCGTCCGCGAGCTCATCCACCGCACCCGCACCGAACTCGAAAACGGCCTGAACATGCCGTCTGGTCCCCCCTCCTCGAGGGGGGCCAACGAACACATCCGGTCGAGTACAGCTCAGCAGTGCACTACCAATGGGGATCTGTCTGCTCAGCCATCCGTTCTAACGGGACCGGGCTCCACGGCAGGAACCGCAAGGGAGGCGAGACGTCGACTGCCGCCGAGCTTCCTCTTCAGCGCGACGTTCTCGTGGTAGAGGTTCGCGGTCACCGCTGCGAGAGCATCGAACTTGCCCTGAAGTTCGGTCACGTTGGCCTTCGAATCACGAAGCTGTCGGCGGAGCTTCGCGATCGTCTCATCCCGTTCGACTTCGCCCGGGCTTCGCAGAATCGGGCGAGCGACCTTCGCGTCCCACTCGGCCAGGATGTCCTCGGCCCGGTGGACGGTCGCGTGGCTGACCTGGGCCTCGCGGGCGAGGTTCTCCTTGGTCAGGGCGCCGTTGGTGTGCAGGGGCTCACCGGCCAACAGCCGGGCCATGGCTTCACGGAGTTTCGTTGCGGTCGCGGCGGATACCGGCATCAGTGGGCACCTTCCAGGTTGGCGAATTGTGCGGTGACCGACTGCACCTCGGTGAGACGGATCTCTATGGATTCGCGCCGCGGTGGGGAGAGCCGTTCGCGTCGCAGGGTGTCTTGCAGGTCGCCCTCTTCGGCGATCCAGTAGGGGGCGTTCTTCAAGGTCAACACTGAGTTGCGGCATTTGCCGGGCTGGCACGCGCCGAGCAACGGCTGCTTGCCCCGCTGCTCGGGCGGGAGCTGGTTTTGGCACTCGGCAGTCGATGCCTGCCACAGACAGTGGTTGATCGTGCCGAAGTGGAGCTGGGCGAACTCGTCCCGCAGCAAGCTCACCTGCATCCGTTCGTCCGCGATCTGTGCTTGGAGGTGCGGGTCGCTGTCCATGGCCTTGATAACCTTGTCCAGGCCGGCGTGGAGCCTGGCGGCGCCGGGGCCGACAGCGACCGGATCACCCTGCCGACGGGCCTTGAGAAGTTCGACGAGCTTGCGGGCGGCGGCCAGTTCGAGCTGGTTGTCGAACTCCTTACTCCAGTTCGCATCCATCCTTCCGTAGCCGGCAGTGACCCGGTTGGACAGGGCCCGGCGGGCGGCGTGCTTGAGCTGGATTCCGAGCGCGATCTCCCCGTCGGGCTGCTGGGCGGTGATGATCGCCATGGTCTTACGGAACATGTGCGGCCGCACCAGCCCTTCGGGGATGGGCTCCAGTCTGGTCCGGTCCAGCGTCTTGTTGATGTTCTCGATGAAGAAGTCGATGTCGCGGAAGGCATCGAAGCCCGCGCGGCCTCGTGTTCCCTCCGGCAGGAACCCGCTGGGCGGGGCCAGGGTGGCAAAGATGTGGCTGTCGTGCCAGGACAGGCGCTCGGCGACTGCCACGGCCTGTGCGACCGGTTCGGTGATCCACCACTTGAGGCGGGGCCGGGATTCGTCGTGCTTGACCTTCCTCGAGGCGATCGCGGGGGATCCGTAGTGCTCGACGATGGAGTTCCGTTCGATCTCCTGCAGTTCACTGTCGCGCATCATCGTGAGGGCGGCGATGAAGACGTAGCAGGCGGCTCTGACCATTCGCAGGGCATGCTCAAGGTCGCCGTCCTCGATGTAGTCGGTGCGGTCCTCGGTGATCGCCTCACGCACCCACTGCTGTCGCTGCCGGGTGCGGGCTGTGCCACTGGTGAAGACGTTCGCCCGGGTCACCGTGCCGAATACGCGGCTTTCCAGGGTCAGCCAGACCGGCTCTCCGGCCGGCCCGTGGACGCTGGACTCCCGGCGGACCGGTATGCGGTTGGCCGGGTCGGCCAGCCACTTCTTGACCAGAGCATCAAGGTCATCGGGCCGGCGGTTGCGGCTGCGGACGGGCTGGTCAACGACGCCCAGAGCGACCCGGCCTTCCTTGGCCGCGACGGGCCGGACCCGGCCTGCATCAACCAGCTGCTGCACCATCCTCCGCCTCATCTGGTGCCGGTCCGAGTCCCGGCCGGCTTTGAACACTCCCTGGCTGACGCCGCCCGTCAGCCACAGGCTCAGCGTTGACCACATCACCGTGCCCGCCGGGTATCCGCGGAAGTCCCTGGCGTGGACGGGCACCAGGGAAGCAGGGTCCTGCACCCAGGCGGCGAGCTTCACGTCGATGTCCCGAGCCCGATGGGTCTGGCGCCGTGTCCCGGCAGAGGCCGCCACGGCGGCGGCCTGCTGATCGCGGCGTTCAATGATCTGCGGGGCCATGTCATCGATGTAGAACCAGGCGGCCCGCAGGAGCGGCCACCAGATGGCCGGCGGAATCGAGGGGGTGGACAGCTCACCGGCGTATGTCCGCTCGGCCACCTCCGCAGCCGATTTCCCCGGCCACGGGTCCTCACTCAGGCCGCCTCCGGTCAGCAGCGGGGCGAAGTCCAGCAGGCGGCGAATGGTGAGGACATCATTGGCCAGGGTCGACGTTCCGGACGTCAGCGCGTGATGGTCAAGGTAGTCCTGCCAGTCCTCCGCCGCCCACGCGGCCAGGTCCGGGGGCATCTGCTGCTCGACCGCCCATGTGGCGATGAGCCGCATCTTGTCGCACATCTGCCTGACCGAGGACAGGCCCCAGTTCTCCGCCCGGAAGAACAGACCGGCATCCCGGAGGATCTTGTGGCTGGAGTTGAGCATCCCGAAGGCGATCTCGCGGGTTCGCAGATTCCAGAGCGGGTCCGTGGGAAACGACGCCCGCCAGGCGCTCTTCACCCGGTTCGCCGGCCGTCGAAGGCAGTCGCCGGGCCAGTACCCGCTCTGCCCGAAGAGCGGGACCTCCGCTCCGGGGATGAGGTTGCGGCGGCCGCCGAGGACGGGTGTGTCGTCGGGGATGATCTGCGACGGCAGAGCCTGGAAGGCGGCGGCAGTTGTCATCGGTCGTACTCCGTTCGCATTCCGAGCGGCAGGTCGAGGCGGAACTTGCCCTCCTCGATCTGCCGGCGGGCCTCTGGAAGCTGTTCCGCGCACTCGGCGAACACTTCTTTCAGTGCGGCTGCCTGAACGGCCCAGGTGGCCTGCCAGACCGGTGGGGCCAGCACCTTGCGCATGTGGGTGATGTGGTCGTCGAGCATCAGCAGCCGGGGCAGCTGCGAGGTGAACACGATCGCGTTCGGGCAGATCATGCACATCGCCGGCGCGACGTGGCAGAGCTTGCCCTTGGGTGTGTGCGGGGAGTCGTGGGGATCACGGCAGTTGACGACACCCATGTCGAGCTCTCCGTGCTGCAAGGCTTTCCCCTGCTCAGGCGAGATACCCAGCTCAGCGGCCGTCTCCGGCTCCGCGAGCATGGCCTCTGCCCCCTCGGTGACAAGCACGGGCTTGCCAGGCTTGATCTTGTTGAAAACTCCGCGCTGGGCCCGGTTAACCGCCCGGCCTGCCAGGACGTGCGCGGTCGTGCCGTGCGCGTAGTGGCCCCGGAACACTTCGATGTGGTGGTCATCCCCTGCCAGGTCGCTCAGGCTGCCGCCCAGAGCGGCGACGCGCGTGGTCTTCGACGTCTTCCGCAGCCGCCGCACGTCGTGCGGCTCGGAGATCTTTGCCGGGTCGCCTTCCATATCCGGATGGGTGGCGATCCAGTCGGTGAACCGGCGCCCTGGGCGCTTGAAGATCGCCCGCCCCGCGGCCATGCGACGCCGGTAGTCGGTGGACTCGACGGCGGTGAACAGCCACGGATCGGTCTCGAATACCTCCCGGGTCAGGGTGTTCACCGCGATCAGGCGGCGCAGGAGTCCGGGGACGTCCCAGTTGCCGGTGCCGGGGTAGACGGACTCTCCAGGTGCCTCGTCCTCGTCCAGAGGCCGCTCGCTCTCCCGCGGCCCGTCGTTGCCGTGCAGATGCGGACGGACCCGCTGGGCCCGCAGTTTGCTCTGCAGCACCCGGACCCCTTCATCGCTGAACTCAAGGTCGTCCAGACAAAGATCGTGCACTTCCTCGGAGGTGGCATCGCCCATGGCCAGCAGGAGCAGGACCCGGAACGGCTGCAGGTCGAGTTCGTTGGGGAACAGCAGGCCGCTGACGGTGGTCATCACGCCGTACTTCCCGCCGAAGCGGGCCATGTAGAGGGGGTCGGCCACGATGTCCCTTACCGGCTTCGGCCACCACTTGAAGTGCGCCGGGAAATGCGTCAGCAGGGCGGGCATGTCGAGCACGCCGTGCCGGGCCGCCCAGACCAGATTGGGCAGCGACCGCCAGCCTCCATCGCGCGGGTCCTGGCCTTCAGCCAGCAGAGCCCGGCCCACGGCGAGCCGCTTCTCCAGGGCCCGGACATCAGCCATGGCGCCATCCCGCAGAAGCAGACGCTCGTGATTGGCGAACTCGTCCAACGGCTCGCTCGAGCCACCCCGGAACGTCGGCGGCCCTTCCGCCCTCCGCCGCAGGCGCTCGGGCACCTTCGCGTCCCGGACCGCCCTGTGCTCCACCAGAGTCAGCAGTGCACCGGCCAACACGTTCGGCTGCTTCGAAGTCGGCTTGTAGCGGTTAACAAGATCTTCCTCCCACTGGTAGATGACCTCGGCCAAGTCGATGAGCCCGCCATCCAGCCGGGCTGCATCCGGATCGAGGCCGGTGGCCGCCAGATGCGTGCTGGCGAACGTCAGGAAGCTGCGGATCGCGGCGACGTAGTTGCCGCTGAAGGCCAGACCCGCCTTGCGGTGATAGTCCAGCCAGGCATCAGCCAGCTGGCCCGCCAGCAGCGAGCACTGGTACTCCGCCGGATCGATCCGGTGGGTCATCCGCTGGTGCCGGTAGACGTAGACGAGTTCCCGGACCCCGATCCGTCCAGGCGGCGCCGGAGGCGCGACGGCAGCGGCCGGACGCTGCCGGCTCCTGCGTTCTCCCCGGCGAGGCATCAGGCGGCCCTCCCCTGCGTCAGCCGGGCCGCGTAGTCGGCGTAGGTGGTGTCCTGGGCATTCCAGTCCGCGATCGCCCGGGCGACCAGCAGGTTCGTCTTGCGGATGTAGCGCAGGTAACGCATGGTCGACGTCGCCTGGCGATGGCCGAGCAAACGCTGAACCGTCAGCTGCGGCGACCTGCTGATGTGATCGGCCAGGTAGGCGGTGTGCCCGCCCAGCCGCCGCAGCTCCGCCTCCTGCTCCGCCACCAGCTCGGTCAGCAACTGGAGCATGAAGATCGCGAACGTGTGACGCAGGTCGTGGATCTTGAATGCCCGCGGCACCACCGTCTCGAGCTTGTGCTCCTTGCTGATCCGCAGGGCCCGCACGTGGGCGTCCTCGAAGATCTGATGCCAGCGCTGCGCGGAGAGCATGCGCCCGCCACGGCCGACGAACAGCGCCATCGGTTCCAGACCCCGATCGCCCTCGATGACCGCGATCCGGCGCGTGGCCACGTCCATGTCCTTGATCGTGAAGGTCCGCCGGCGGCCGTGCAGGACTCCGCTGAGCTTGCCCTGACGGGAATTGATGTCGTCGACGACGAAGAGCTCCGACCGGTGACGGTGCAGCGTGCGGGCGGCCGCATGCACGATCTTCGCCCGCTCTGTGCGCCGGTAGAAATCGATCTCCCGCAAGGTGGCGTGCTGGATCTCCACCGTGCGAGGCAGCTTGTATTTGGCCATCTCCCCCAGGTCCACCAGCGCAGCCGAGCCGTCCCGGCGCGGCCTCCCGACCTCGATATCGAGCAGGGTGCTGAACTCCCGCAGGCGCATCCCGGTCGTCACCGCCAGCTCCGCCGCCGCGCTGTTGCGCAACGGCGCCGCCCCACGGAACGACCGGTCCGCCCGCTCGTCCGGCAACAGGCCACGAAGCCCCACCTGCTTCAGGAACCGCCACTGCGAATAGGTCAGATGGCGAACATCGAGGTCGTTGACGACGGACACGGACAGAACGTCCTTGCCGTTCTTGCGTCGGAGATACGGGCGCCCTTCCAGCAGCTTGGCGTCCTCGACAGCCCAGTCGTAGAAGTTGTTGATCGCAGCCCGCCGCCGCATCCACGTGGCCGCCGACACCGGCTCGTCCTGGTACTCCATGAGCTCGTCCCGGTAGGCAACGAGGTCATCCTCCGTAGCCGACAACAGATCAGTCGGCGGATCCAACTGCCCAAGGAAGTCAGCCAGATCCATGAGGTCGTACGTGTAGTCCTGGAGCGACCCTGCATCCAGACGCTTGGCCAGCTCAAAGAAGAACGAGGTAAGCGGCTCCAGCGGACGCATGTCCGCCCCCAGGAAGAACGGCGCGCCCTCCTTCAGAGCACCCTTGCGGGTCACGTACTCGATCCAGTCCAGATCCACACCGTCCACGGCACCCGCATACCGGCGCACCTTGGTATGCGACACGAAGAAGTACTCCACAAAGCCCCCCCTGAGACATCAAAAGGAACTTGAACCTAACAACCAGCTGCGATGTACCGCTGAGACAGAGAGACATCTACCAACCCTTGAGCTAACCCGCGCCTTCCTGGTTGGCGGGGCGGGATTCCAGGCGGACCACATGCGGGTGGTCCGGCCGTAGTTCGGCGGAGTCCTCGGCGAGCACGATCCGCTCGTCCGCCCCGACCGCGCCCAGCAGACTGGCCAGAAGCGTGGTCTTTCCCGCCCCCGTGCCCCCGCTGATCAGGTAGGAGAGTCTGGCTTCGACCAAGCGCCGCAGGATCCGGTCACCGCCCGGCGGGACCGTGCCCGCCCGCACCAACTCCGCCAGTGAGAAGGCCCGCGGCCTCACCACTCGCAGGGAGAGGCAGGTCGAGCCGACCGACACCGGAGGCAGCACCGCGTGCATCCGGGTGCCGTCCGGCAGCCGTGCGTCCACCCACGGACGCGCGTCGTCCAGCCGTCTGCCCGCGACCGCAGCGAGGCGCTGGGCCAGTCTCCGCACTGCCGCCGCGTCCGGGAAGGTGACGCCTGTCAGCTGGAGTCCGCCGCCCCGGTCCACCCACACCCGGTCGGGTGCGGAAACCAGCACATCGGTGACCGCCGGGTCCGCGAGCAGCGGCTCCAGCACTCCGGTGCCGACGAGTTCGCCCCGCAGCTCAGCTGCGGCCCCCAGCACCTCGGCGTCGCCAAGCAGCCGCCCCTGGGCCCTCAGAGCGGCCGCCACCCCGGCCGGGGTGGCGGCGGCACCGCTACGTGCCAGCCGCTGTCGCACGGCGTCGAGCAACGCGTCCGTCATGGTGCGCCTCCCCCGCCCGGACCCGCCGAGGCACCGGCTTCACCCGCGGCCCCGGCCTGTTCCCAGAAGTACGCGGAGAAGCGGGCGAGTGGGCCCCTCGCGTTGCCCCCGGGCGGAGTTCCGATGTCCTGGGATGCCAGCAAGCCGGCCTCCGCGGGCAGTTCGCCGACGAGCGGGAGTCCGATGGCCTGGGCCACCCACTGCTCGTCCAGGCCTGCCGCATACGGTCCGCGGGCCACCACACGGAGGTCGTCCAGCACCATGCCCGCCATGGACGCGACGCGTTTGGCCGCTGCGACAGCACGCAGTTCACCCGGGACGACCAGAAGGCCGAGGTCGAGCTGGGCGAGGGCTTCCGCCACACCCTCGTCGACCCTGCGCGGCAGGTCCACGACCACCACCCCGCCGAGCCGACGCGCGGCGGCCAGCACAGCGCGCATCGCCTGCGGCGGGATCACCACCTCACCCTCGCGCCCCCAGCTCAGCACGCGCAGTCCGTGGAGGGCGGGCAGTGAATCTTCCAGGGCTCCCCCGCCGAGACGTCCTTTCGAATGGGCGAAATCCGGCCAGCGCAGACCTTCGGCGCGCTCACCGCCGAGCAGGACGTCGATTCCTCCGCCCAGAGGGTCGGCGTCGATCAGCATCGTGCGCCGCCCGGATCTGGCGGCGCTCACCGCGAGCGCGCAGGCCAATGTGGAGGCGCCGGAACCTCCCCGTCCGCCCATCACCCCGACCGTGAGCGCCGGCTTCCCGACTCCCTCGGCCGCGTTGGCGATCTGATCGACGAGCCACCCCTCGGAATCCGGCAGCCGCAGCACGTATTCGGCCCCGATCTCCACCGCACGCCGCCAGACGTCCGGGTCGTCTTGGTCCCGCCCGACCAGCATCACTCCGCGCCTGCGGCTGACGTTCCGGCACCTCGCGGCAGCGTCGTCTCCCACCAGAACCATCGGAGCCCGCTCCCAGCCGCCCCGCCGCGTGGGCGGCCCGTGGTGGACCTCCGGCTCCGCCCCTGCCGCCGCGCACAGCCGCAGCAGGTCATCGAGCAACTCCACGTCTTCCGTGACGATCAGCGGACCGCCACGCCGCCCTACGGTGACCGCCGCCCCTTCTTCCACCCGGGATCCAGCCACGATCTCCGCCCCCTTCTCACTGCCCCTTCAGCGCGGTTCGCGGTGATCTCGGAGTGTTTCCGAGATGCGCGATTCCGGCACCCGCGGACTTCGCGGGTGGAATCACCGTGCGGCACGACGGAAAAACATGTGGATCTTGCTGGAAAACTGTGGACAACCTCGACCCTGTGAATATCTCCGTCACCCATACCAGCGACTTCCGGAGCGCAGCCCATCCGCTACACACTGTGACGAGACGAGACGCGCATCGACGGCTCGCACGAACAGGCCCGTGGCGGCCGGAAGAGAGGCTGAAGTGGAACCCACCCGAGAAAACGCGTCCGGACATGCGACGACCCCCGCCGGGGGGGAGAGCGGGGGTCGTCCCCACGGCCGACTCGGGGGGGGGAGGAGCCGGACCGGGTTAGCACGGTCGCGAACGATCCGTGACTTCCATGGTGTACCCGAGGCCCTTCTCAGGCAAACCCACGCGCCGGAGTTTACGCCGAATGGTGGGCCCCTATGCTCAGCGTTGTGGAAAACCACTTCTCGCCGCGCACAGCAGCCTTCTTTGACCTGGACAAGACGGTCATTGCGAAGTCTTCGACGCTGACCTTCAGCAAGTCCTTCTACCAAGGCGGACTGATCAACCGCCGCGCTGTACTGCGCACCGCGTACGCACAGTTCGTCTTCCTTGCCGGGGGCGCCGATCACGACCAGATGGAGCGGATGCGTGAGTACCTCTCCGCCCTCTGCAAAGGATGGAACGTCCAGCAGGTCAAGGAGATCGTCGCCGAGACCCTGCACGATCTGATCGACCCGATCATCTACGACGAGGCCGCCACCCTCATCGAGGAACACCACACCGCGGGCCGCGACGTGGTCATCGTGTCGACCTCGGGAGCGGAAGTCGTCGAACCGATCGGAGAGCTGCTCGGCGCCGATCGTGTCGTCGCCACGCGCATGGTCGTCGGCGACGACGGCTGCTTCACCGGTGAAGTCGAGTACTACGCCTACGGGCCGACCAAGGCCGAAGCCGTGAAGGCGCTCGCCGCTTCCGAGGGATACGACCTCTCCCGCTGCTACGCCTACAGCGACTCCGTGACGGATGTGCCGATGCTGGAGTCGGTCGGCCACCCCCACGCGGTCAACCCCGACCGCGCGTTGCGCCGCGAAGCGACCCTTCGCGAGTGGCCGATTCTCGTCTTCAACCGCCCGGTCCGGCTCAAGCAGCGTCTTCCTGCGTTCACCTTGCCGCCGCGCCCCGCGCTGGTGGCGGCGGCCGCGGTAGGTGCTGCCGCGGTGACGGCGGGGGTGGTCTGGTACGCCAACCGCCGACGCACCACCACAGCCGCGCTGGCGGGGTGAGCCGGGTGAGCTCCCCGGAGGACGGCCGGAGAGTGAGCCCGTATCGCGAGGTCACCCCCGGAAAGAGCGTTCACCGCTTCGAGAGACGGAGCGCTCATACGCCCGCCAGGGATCGGAGCAGGCGTACACCGACAGAGTGGGCTTCTTCCTTCGCGAATACACCGCCCGATTCGCCCCTGATTGAACACAAAAGTAAAGAAGTAGGGCCAGGGGTTTCCCTTCCCCTGGCTCTGGAGTACAAAGGATTCAACGGCCCGCGAGACCAAAGACATCCGTGAGGATGACCTGTAGCGCCAGACGGCCCCACGGACCGAGCACGGAAGCCGAGCACCCACGCGACGTCGACCCGTCGAATACGGGCCAGCCGCACCAGGTGACGGGCGAAGTACCCGACCTGATGGGCACATAACGAGGACGCTTGGTAACTGGGCAGACGTGCCAGCGGCGGTACCGCACTTCGGTACCGCCGCACCCTTTGCCTACGGGCGCCCTCTCCCGCCTTACCGTGCCTCACCCACACCGCGCCTCGCTCCGTCCGCAGGGCGCGGGCACGTCACCTCCAGGATGGGCCCTTGCCCCCGCGCCATGAACATCGGGGCACAAGCGAGCCCTCCGGTCCTGACCTCCGGGAGGTCAGAACCGGCGCACCGCTATGCGGCGCCGCGCTGCAGGGCCTCGCACACCGCCGTCGATTCGCGTACGCCCAGCTCCACCGCGCGCCCGCAGTGCGCGATCCAGGCGGCCATTCCCTCGGGAGTCCCGGCCGTGTAACCCTCGAACGCCGCGACGTAGTCCGCCCGGCCCTGCTCCGCGTGACCCACCTCGGACGGGCAGATCGACTTCGGGTCCAGTCCGCTGCCGATCAGGACGATGCGTTCGGCGGTCCTGGCGACCAAGCCGTTGCGGGAGGCGAAGGGGCGCAGCGCAAGCAGTTCACCGTGGACCACAGCGGCGGTGACCAGAGCGGGAGCGGCACTTCCCGCGATGATCAGCTGCGAGAGGCCGTCGAGCCGTCCGGCGACCTCATCGGCGCTGGGGAGGGGCGCTTCGATCAACGGCTCGTCGACGGATTCACCCGCCAGCCTGGGGCGGCCCACCGCATCGTCGGGAGCCGCTCCACCGGCGGCCACCAGGTGGAGCCGGGCCAGTACCCGGAGCGGCGACTGCCGCCAGATGGAGAGGAGTTGCCCCGCCTCGGCCGTGAGCCGCAATGCCGCGCCGACTGTGCGCGCGTCTCCGTCACCGCGGAAGTCGGTCCGCCGACGCACCTCTTCCAGATTCCAGTCGGCGCCGGCCAGCGCCGCCGACCCGCGGGAACCGCGCAGTGCGGCTTCGGCCGTGACCTCGTTGCTGCGGCGTCGCATGACGCGGTGACCGTAGACGCGGTCGACGGCCTGACGCACGGAGTTCACGGCGTCGGACACCCCGGGCAGAGCGCCGAGCGCGGCGAGCGGGTCTGAGGCAGTCGTACTCATAAGTAAGGAGGCTACGCGCCCACCCCACTCGGCCCACCCTCCCGTGGCCTTCTTCACCCAAACCGACAGCGCAGAGCAATCGAGCAGCTACCCTAGGTGAACATGAAGATCGCTTTCGTCGGGAAGGGCGGCAGCGGAAAGACCACGCTGTCCTCGCTCTTCATCCGCCACCTCGCCGCCAACGAAGCCCACGTCATCGCCGTGGACGCCGACATCAACCAGCACCTTGGGGCCGCGCTCGGCCTGGACGAGGCGGAGGCAGCCGCACTGCCCGCCATGGGTGCGCATCTCCCTCTGATCAAGGACTATCTGCGCGGCACCAATCCGCGCATCGCATCCGCCGAGAAGATGATCAAGACGACTCCGCCTGGTGAGGGCTCACAGTTGCTGCGGGTTCGCGAGGAGAACCCGATCTTCGATGCCTGTGCGCGCACGGTGCGGCTCGACGACGGGGACATTCGGTTGATGGCGACCGGCCCCTTCACGGAGTCGGATCTCGGAGTCTCCTGCTACCACTCCAAGGTCGGGGCGGTGGAGCTCTGCCTCAATCACCTGGTGGACGGCCCGGACGAGTACGTCGTGGTCGACATGACGGCGGGCTCGGACTCGTTCGCGTCGGGGATGTTCACCCGCTTCGACATGACGTTCCTGGTCGCCGAGCCGACCCGTAAGGGGGTTTCGGTGTACCGCCAGTACAAGGAGTACGCCCGGGACTTCGGCGTCACGCTGAAGGTCGTCGGCAACAAGGTGCAGGGCCCTGACGACCTGGACTTCCTGCGCTCGGAGGTCGGTGACGACCTGCTGATCGGGGTCGGGCACTCCGACTGGGTACGGGCGATGGAGAAGGGGCGACCCTCCCGGTTCGAGCTGCTGGAGGCCGACAACAGGATGGCCCTGCAAGCCCTTCAGGACGCAGCCGAGGATTCCTACGAACTCCGCGACTGGGAGCGCTACACCCGGCAGATGGTGCACTTCCACCTGAAGAACGCCGAGAGCTGGGGCAACGAGAAGACCGGGGTCGACCTGGCTGCCCAGGTCGACCCCGCCTTCGTGCTCGACGAGCGGCACGCCGGGGCGGGCGTCTCCGCATCCGCCTGACGCGACCCGTCACCACCCGCCCGCGTTCGCCGCGGACCCTGACCGCCCCGCCCGCATTCACCGCAGCCCCGGAGCCGCCCTCCCCGTCACCACGACCGCTCGGGCGGGTGGCCGGGGGGGCCGCTCCCGACGCTGCCGCGGGGTCGGGTGACACTCGGGACCCGCCTCGGCTGCTAGTCCTTGCTGTCCTGCTTGCCCGCGGACGGTGCGGCAGCGGCCTGGGCTCCCAGGTAGGTCGGCCAGCCGGTCTTGGGCGCCTGGCCGACACCGAGCTTCGTCAGCTTCGCCAGCGCGTCCGGGTCCTGCGCGTCCAGCCAGTCGGTCAGCTGCCGGAAGGACACGCAACGCACGTCCTCCTTGGTGCACACCTTCGCGATGGTCTCCTCGATGGCGCGCATGTAGGTGCCGCCGTTCCAGGACTCGAAGTGGTTGCCGATGATCAACGGCGCCCGGTTTCCGTTGTACGAGCGGTCAAAGGCCTGGAGGAGCCCGTCCCGCATCTGGTTGCCCCAGAACTCGTGCTGGGAAGGGTCGCCCTGTGTGGTCGTACCGGACTGGTTGACCAGGAAGTTGTAGTCCATCGACAGCGTCTCGAAGGCGCGGCCGGGCATCGGGACGAGCTGGAGCGGAATGTCCCAGACCCCGTCCTTCTTCTTGGGCCACACCTGGTTGCCCACACCGCTGGAGTCGTAGCGGAAGCCCATGGTGCGGGCGGCGGCGACCATGTTCTTCTGCCCTTCGAGGCAGGGGGTCCGGGCGCCGATCAGCTCCTTGTCGTAGTCGAAGGGGAGGGGAGCCTCGCCCTTCAGCTCCGGAGCGTTGCTCTTCCAGCTCTTGACGAAAGCTTTCGCCTGCTCGATCTCGCTCTTCCACTCCTCGACGGACCAAGTGCCGACACCGCCGTCCTTGCCACAGAAGTGTCCGTTGAAGTGGGTGCCGATCTCGTTGCCGTCCTTCCAGGCGGCGCGGACCTCGGAGAGGGTGTCACGGATGCCCTCGGTGTCGTTGAAGCCGATGTCGGAGCGGCCCGGCGCGTGCTGAGGCGGGTTGTAGAGGTCCCGCTTGCTCTCGGGCAGCAGGTACACGCCGCTGAGGAAGTACGTCATGGTGGCGTTGTACTTCTTGCCCACACCGCGGAAGTGGGAGAAGAGTTTCTGGCTGTCCTCGCCGGCGCCGTCCCAGGAGAACACCACGAACTGCGGAGGCTTCTGACCAGGCGCCAGGCGCTTGGCGGCCTTCACCTTCGGCTGAACCCCCGTGAAAGCGGTGGATCCATCCCCGATGAGCTTCACCGCACCCCTCGGGGGAGCCGCCGGGGCGTTCTCCTTGGCGCCGTGGGCGCCCTTCTCCGCACCGGCGCCCCCTTCGGCGGACCCTCCCGGCCCCGCCCCCGAACAGCCCGCGAGTACGGCGACCAGGGCCGTGGTCGTGACGCCCAAGGCGATCCTCTTCGTGGCGGCCATCATCCGCCCACCCTCTTCCTTGCAGGTCGTTTGCGTTGAAGTGCCGACGAGGCGCGGCCAAACTCGCACGCAGCCCCGGACGGCAAGGGCGACAGGCCGAATGAAAAGCTGCTTATTCACCAGCAAGGGTGAGATCTTGACCTAAATGCCCGGAATACGACACAGCGATCGTCACTCTCCGTTAGTGTTCATCTCATCGAAACGCGAAAAGTCTTCGTCGCACACCGCCGCCCACCACGTCGCAGCGAGGAAGCCAGAAGCCCGTCCATCTCGGGCAAGCGGGAGCACACCAGCGTCTGAACCGGACAGCCCCCGGATCCGTGAGACCTGATGACCCGCTCCACTCCGCGCGGCCAAGCCGCCGGACCGGGCCGCACGGCCACGCCGCACGGCGACGGCAACCACACCGACAACAACACGGCAGCGGACGGCGCGACTTTGCGCCACGCGGCGCGAAAACGCGTCGCGAAGCCGCCCTGACCAGCGGAGCGCGCGCATGGTTCCATACACGAGAACACAGGTCTAAACCAATTCCTGGCAGACACTTGTCACCCGGCCTCGCGCCTGATGAGCTATGCCTCGGACACAACGGACACCCTGGGACTGGGAGAAGTCGTGAGCAACGAGAGCCTGGCCAACCTGCTTCGGGAAGAGCGGAAGTTCGCTCCGCCTGCCGAGCTGGCCGCCAACGCCAATGTCACCGCAGCGGCGTACGAGCAGGCCGAGGCGGACCGGCTGGGCTTCTGGGCCGAGCAGGCCCGCCGCCTGACGTGGGCCACCGAGCCGACCGAGACCCTCGACTGGAGCAACCCGCCCTTCGCCAAGTGGTTCGCGGACGGCAAGCTCAACGTCGCGTACAACTGCGTGGACCGCCACGTCGAGGCGGGCAACGGCGACCGGGTCGCCATCCACTTCGAGGGCGAGCCGGGCGACGGGCGCGCCATCACCTACGCCGAGCTGAAGGACGAGGTCTCGCGCGCCGCCAACGCGCTGACCGAGCTGGGCGTCGGCAAGGGCGACCGGGTCGCCGTCTACCTCCCGATGATCCCCGAGGCCGCCGTCGCGATGCTGGCCTGCGCCCGCATCGGCGCCACCCACTCGGTGGTCTTCGGCGGCTTCTCCGCCGACGCCATCGCCGCCCGTATCCAGGACGCGGACGCCAAGGTCGTCATCACGGCCGACGGTGGCTACCGTCGCGGCAAGCCCTCCGCGCTGAAGCCCGCGGTCGACGACGCCGTGTCCCGTATCGAGGGCGTCGAACACGTCCTGGTGGTCCGTCGCACCGGTCAGGACACCGCCTGGACCGAGGGCCGTGACGTCTGGTGGCACGAGATCACCGCCCGGCAGTCCGCCGAGCACACCCCCGAGGCCTTCGAGGCGGAGCAGCCCCTCTTCATCCTCTACACCTCGGGCACCACCGGGAAGCCGAAGGGCATCCTGCACACCTCGGGCGGCTACCTCACGCAGGCGGCGTACACCCACCACGCGGTCTTCGACCTCAAGCCGGAGTCCGACGTCTACTGGTGCACTGCCGACGTCGGCTGGGTGACCGGTCACTCGTACATCGTCTACGGGCCGCTGGCCAACGGCGCGACCCAGGTCATGTACGAGGGGACGCCCGACACCCCGCACCAGGGCCGCTTCTGGGAGATCGTGCAGAAGTACGGCGTCACGATCCTCTACACGGCGCCGACCGCGATCCGTACGTTCATGAAGTGGGGCGACGACATCCCCGCGAAGTTCGACCTGAGCAGCCTGCGGGTCCTGGGGTCGGTCGGTGAGCCGATCAACCCCGAGGCGTGGATGTGGTACCGGAAGAACATCGGCGCCGACAAGTGCCCCATTGTGGACACCTGGTGGCAGACGGAGACCGGCGCGATGATGATCTCGCCGCTGCCCGGCGTGACCGAGACCAAGCCGGGAAGCGCCCAGCGTGCCCTGCCGGGGATCGCCGCCACCGTAGTGGACGACGAGGCCAACGAGGTGCCGAACGGCGGGGGCGGCTATCTCGTCCTCACCGAGCCGTGGCCGTCGATGCTCCGCACCATCTGGGGTGACGACCAGCGGTTCATCGACACCTACTGGTCGCGTTTCCCGGGCAAGTACTTCGCGGGCGACGGCGCCAAGAAGGACGAGGACGGTGACGTCTGGCTGCTCGGCCGGGTCGACGACGTCATGCTCGTGTCGGGCCACAACATCTCGACCACCGAGGTCGAGTCGGCCCTCGTCTCGCACCCGTCGGTCGCCGAGGCCGCCGTGGTCGGCGCGGCCGACGAGACGACCGGTCAGGCCATCGTCGCGTTCGTGATCCTGCGCGGTACGGCGACCGCTTCCGACGAACTGGTCGCGGAGCTGCGCAACCACGTGGGCGCGACGCTGGGCCCGATCGCCAAGCCCAAGCGGGTGCTGCCGGTCGCCGAGCTGCCGAAGACCCGGTCCGGCAAGATCATGCGGCGCCTGCTGCGTGACGTCGCCGAGAACCGGGAGCTGGGCGATGTCACCACGCTCACCGACTCCTCGGTCATGGACCTGATCACCACCCAGCTGCCGTCCTCTTCGTCGGAGGACTGAGACACCGGGGGCTCGCGGGGCGCCCGGGGTACGGGGCACCTGGACACGGAGCATGGAAGCTCGCCGGACACCCCCCGGGGAGGGACCGGGACCCACCCGGCCACGGAGCGTGGGGCCCGGGACACTCGGCCACGGAGCGTGGAGTCCGGGACACACGGGCACGGGACACCCCGGCACGGGACATCCGGCCAGGGGATACCCAGGCACGGCACGCCGGAGCGCGGAAGGGCGAGGACCCAGGTGCCCGGAGCGCCGAGCTCGGGCTCCTGCGGACTTGAGTTCCGGGGCTCTGCTCGCGGGTCCCGTCCGGCCGGAACTCCCGAACGGGACCGTCCGGCCGGACCTCCCCAGCGGGCCTCCCGAACGGGACCTCCGGACGGGCCTCCCGGTCAGGGCCGTACCCGCCATGGCGGCCATGGACCGCCATGGCCGCCATCAGGGGCACCCGGCGTGTTGCCGGGTGCCCCTGGGCGTACGCGGCGCGGATCACCGGGTAGTCCTGGCTAAGCCGCAGGTAGAGTGGGCCCTTCCAGTCATAACGTCATACAGATCTTCACAGGGGCGCCGGGAAGTCTGGTCGGCACGGCCATGAGCCATGCCTGAAAGCCATGTCTTCCACCGAATGCTCCTGGAGGATTCCCCCGTGACCCCACCCCACCCCGTCCCCACCCCGCCACGCCGTACCATTCTCGGCCGGCTTCCGCTGCCGGAGCGGAACTACGTGGCGGACGCGCTCCGTACCGAGACGGTCGGTGGGGTGCTCCTGCTGGTCGCCGCGGTTGCCGCGCTCGTCTGGGCGAACACCTTCAGTGGTTCGTACGAATCGGTCAGCGACTACCACTTCGGCCCGGGTTTTCTGGGCCTGGACCTCTCGGTCGCCCACTGGGCGGCGGACGGTCTGCTCGCCGTCTTCTTCTTCGTCGCCGGTGTCGAGCTGAAGCGTGAGCTGGTCGCGGGCGAGCTCCGCGATCCGAAAGCGGCCGCCCTTCCGGTGGTCGCGGCGCTGTGCGGCATGGCGGTGCCCGCCCTCGTCTACACCCTCACCGTGGTCGTCGGCGGCGGCTCCACGGACGGCTGGGCGGTTCCGACGGCCACCGACATCGCCTTCGCGCTCGCCGTCCTCGCGGTGATCGGGGCCTCACTGCCTTCGGCGCTGCGCGCCTTCCTGCTCACCCTGGCCGTCGTCGACGACCTGTTCGCGATCCTGATCATCGCGGTGTTCTTCACCTCGGACCTGAACTTCCTCGCGCTCGGCGGGGCCGTCCTCGGCCTGGCGACGTTCCATTTCCTGCTCCGCTTCGAGGTACGGGGCTGGTACATCTACGTTCCTCTCGCCCTGACCATCTGGGGCCTGATGTACAACAGCGGCGTACACGCGACCATCGCCGGTGTCGCCATGGGCCTGATGCTGCGCTGCTCCCGCCGTGACGGAGAGGCCCACTCGCCCGGCGAGCACATCGAGCACCTGGTCCGCCCGGTGTCCGCGGGGATCGCGGTACCGCTGTTCGCCCTGTTCGCCGCCGGGGTGTCGATGAACGGCGAGGCCCTCGCCGGGGTCTTCACCCGTCCCGAGACACTCGGTGTCGTCCTCGGACTCGTCCTCGGCAAGACCCTCGGCATCTTCGGCGGCACGTATCTCGCCGCCCGCTTCACCAAGGCAGAGCTCAACAAGGACCTGGCCTGGGCGGACGTCCTGGCACTCGCCTCACTGGCCGGGATCGGTTTCACCGTCTCACTGCTCATCGGCGAACTCGCCTTCGCGGGCGACGCGGAGATGACCAACGAGATCAAGGCGTCCGTGCTCGTCAGTTCACTGACCGCCGCCCTGGTCGCCTGCGTCCTGCTCCGGCTGAGGGTCCGTAAGTACCGGGCTCTTTATGATGCGGAGGAGCTGGACGAGGACGAATCCGGGGTACCCGACATCTACGAGCAGGATGATCCGGATTATCACCTGCGAATGGCCGCGATTCATGAGCGCAAGGCGGCCGAGCACCGCCGTCTCGCCGAAGAGCGGGCGGGGGCAGCGCGCGACAAGCCGAACAGTCCGGCATGATCTGTCATCGGATGTGTCGAAGACGGAGAGGGAGTCAGGGATGAGCGACCCCGGCAGCTACGTGGGCAGTGCGGACCGCAGCATCGGGCAGCTGGTCGCCTCGGCGACGGCCGAGATGTCCGCGCTGGTGCACGACGAGATCGCCCTGGCCAAGGCCGAGGTACGGCAGGACGTCAAGCGCGGGGCGATCGGCAGCGCGGCGTTCATCGCCGCGGGCGTGCTGCTGCTGTTCACGATGCCGATGCTGAGCTTCGCGGCCGCCTACGGGATCCACAACCTGGGGCTTGGTCTGGCGTGGTCGTTCCTGATCGTGGGCGGCGCCTTCATTCTGCTGGCCGGGCTGGTCGCGTTCATCGGACTGCGTAAGTTCAAGAAGATCAAGCCGCCGGAGAAGTCCATCGCCTCGGCCAAGCAGACCGCCGCCGTGCTGCAGAACGCCAAGCCGCACCCGCGTCCGTCCGTCGAGGCCGCGGCGATCATCGAGCGCTCGTCCGGCAGCACCCTGGCGAAGAAGGCCGTCGAGACCGGCTCCGGTCAGGACAAGGCTTCCGCTGTGGCACGCTCGTCCACATGACGGTTCCCGATTCCAGCGCATTCGGTTCGACGGAAAGCCCGACGGCGAGCCCTGCGGGGAGTACGGCGGGGAGCCCTGCGGGGGGTCCGGCGGCGAGCCCTATGGGGATTCCGGCGGAGAGCGGGGCGGCCCCCGACGGCCGTTCCGCTTCGGCGAACCGGGCCGCCGAAGTGGTTCCGGCTGCCGCCGGGGGGCCGGTACGCCTCGACGGCCCCTGGACCCACCGCGACGTGGCGGCCAACGGGGCGCGCTTCCACATCGCCGAGGCGGGCGAGGGCCCGCTGGTGCTGCTGCTCCACGGTTTCCCGCAGTTCTGGTGGACCTGGCGCCATCAGATCACCGCGCTCGCCGACGCGGGGTTCCGGGCCGTGGCGATGGACCTGCGCGGCGTGGGCGGCAGCGACCGGACGCCCCGCGGTTACGACCCCGCCAACCTGGCGCTCGACGTCACCGGGGTGATCCGCTCCCTCGGCGAACCCGACGCCGCACTCGTCGGGCACGATCTCGGCGGCTACCTCGCCTGGACGGCCGCCGTGATGCGGCCCAAGCTGGTCCGTCGGCTCGCCGTCTCCTCCATGCCCCACCCGCGCCGCTGGCGCTCCTCGATGCTGTCGGACTTCGCGCAGTCCCGCGCGGGCTCGTACATCTGGGGCTTCCAGCGGCCGTGGATCCCCGAGCGCAAACTGGTGGCCGATGACGCCGCCCTGGTGGGCCGCCTGATCCAGGAGTGGGCGGGCCCCCGGACCCCGGAGTTCCCCGACGAGGCGGCCCTGGACGTCTACCGGAGGGCGATGCGCATCCCCTCCACCGCCCACTGCTCGATCGAGCCGTACCGCTGGCTGGTGCGGTCGATGGCGCGACCGGACGGGGTCCAGTTCAACCGGCGGATGAAGCGCCCGGTCCGGGTGCCCACGCTGCACCTGCACGGGTCGCTCGATCCGGCCGTCCGCACCCGGAGTTCGGCGGGGTCCGGCGAGTACGTCGAGGCGCCCTACCGGTGGCGGCTTTTCGACGGTGTCGGGCACTTCCCGCACGAGGAGGACCCGATCGGCTTCTCCACCGAACTCATCAACTGGCTCAGGGACCCTGAGCCCGACCGGTAGGTCTCGGCCCGGCCCGGGCACAGGTGTCCGACGAACAGCCAATTGCCTGCCGCATAGGCCAATTGGCTGACTCGCCGACGATTACCGACCTTGGACCACGGGCAGACGTCGGGGTATGGGCTGGACGCACGACTTCACTGACGAAGCACGCAACCGCCGCTCCGCCGCGACACCCGGTGTGGGCACTCATGAGGGGGGCGGCCCCAGCGGCCGGGTGCACGAACTGCACAACCTTCGCCATCGCCGACTCGGGATTCCGCGCATCCTCCGACGCCGGGCCCGCTGGGTCTCGGCGCGGCTGCGCCACCCCCGCAGCTGACCTCCTCACCGACGACTGCTGCCCGTCACCGGTCGCGTACGCGAGCCGCGTACCGGCCATCAGGGACGCGTAGTAACTGGTACCGGCGATCGGGGCCGCTTACTGGTGACTCGGGCCGTGTATGGGCGATCCGGGTCGTGTACTGCTGCCCCGGATCGCCTGCCAGTGGTTCTGGCCGCGAACTGACGATACGGGCCGCGCACCGGCGTGAGGCGTCTCCTGCTCCGACTCCGGAGCTAGAGCTAGAGCTAGAGGGCGCAGCCCTGGCTGTCGACCTGCTGGTTGGCCGTACGACCGATCTCGATGTCCTCGCGGATCTCGTCGACCGTCAGCGCGTAGCCGGTCCGGTCGTCATCGAGCGACTTCGCGAAGACCACCCCGTACACCTTGCCGTCCGGGGTGAGCAGCGGGCCTCCCGAGTTGCCCTGACGCACCGTCGCGAAGAGAGAGTAGACGTCGCGGCGGACGGTGCCCCGGTGGTAGATGTCCGGTCCGTCGGCGTCGATACGGGCGCGGACGCGGGCGGAGCGCACGTCGTAGGCGCCGTTCTCCGGGAAGCCCGCGACGATCGCGCTGTCGCCGGTCTTCGCGTCGCCGCCGGTGAACTGGAGGGGGGTGGCGCGCAGGTCGGGGACGTCCAGGACGGCGATGTCGCGCTGCCAGTCGTAGAGGACGACCTTCGCGTCGTACAGCCGCCCTTCGCCGCCGATCTGGACGGTGGGCTCGTCGACACCGCCGACGACATGGGCGTTGGTCATGACCCGGCGCTCGGAGAAGACGAAGCCGGTTCCTTCGAGGACCTTGCCGCAGCCGGGTGCCGTACCGACGATCTTGACGATGGACTTCTTGGCACGCGCGGCGACCGGGCTGCCCACCAGCGCCGGATCCGGCGGCTTGACCTCCGTGATCGGCTCGTTGGCGAAGGGGCTGAAGACCTGCGGGAAGCCGTTCTGGGCCAGGACGGAGGAGAAGTCCTTGAACCAGTTGGGCGCCTGTTGGGGCATCACCCGGTCGACCCCGAGGAGCACCGAGGACTTGCGGACCTCCTTGCTGACCGTCGGCAACGCCGTGTTGGCCAGCAGCAGTCCGATCATCCAGGCCACCAGCAGCATGGCCACCACGTTGACCAGGGCGCCGCCGGTCGCGTCCAGGGCGCGCACGGGCGACCAGGTGATGTAGCGGCGGAGCCGGTTGCCCAGGTGGGTGGTGAAGGCCTGGCCGACGGAGGCACAGACGATCACGATGACGACCGCGACGATGGCGGTCGTCGTCGAGACGTCGGACCCCTCGGTCACCCGGTCCCAGATGATCGGCAGGAGGTAGACGGCGACGAGGCCGCCGCCGAGGAACCCGATCACCGACAGGATGCCGACGACGAAACCCTGGCGATAGCCGATGACCGCGAACCACACGGCGGCGAGCAGCAGCAGGATGTCGAGCACGTTCACCGTCTATAGCCTCGCAGTTTCGTCACCTGGCCCGTCGGGGGTGACGGGGTCCGGGCCGGGGCCCGGCAGCGCGGCCGAGGAGCCGCCGCAGGACAGCCAGCGTGTCATGCGCGCCAGTCGAGCGGCACCTGTCTGGACCGGTCCCAGGGGCGTTCCCAACCCGCGTAGTGCAGGATCCGGTCGATCACGCCGGCCGTGAAGCCCCAGACGAGGGCCGATTCGACCAGGAATGCCGGACCGTGGTGCCCACTGGGGTGTACGGCCGTGGCCCGGTTCGCCGGGTCCGTGAGATCCGCCACGGGCACCGTGAAGACCCGGGCCGTCTCGGCCGGGTCCACCACCCCGACCGGGCTGGGCGCACGCCACCAGCCGAGCACGGGCGTCACGACGAAGCTGCTGACCGGGATGTACAGCCGGGGCAGCACACCGAAGAGCTGCACGCCCCGGGGGTCGAGCCCGGTCTCCTCCTCGGCCTCGCGCAGCGCCGCCCGCAGCGGTCCGGTGGTGGCCTGGTCGCCGTCCTCGGGATCGAGCGCGCCGCCGGGGAAGGAGGGTTGTCCGGCGTGCGACCGCAGGGTCCCCGCACGCTCCATGAGCAGCAGCTCGGGCCCGCGCTCCCCGTCGCCGAACAGGATCAGGACGGCGGACTGGCGGCCCGCCCCGCTCTCGGGCGGCAGGAAGCGGCTCAACTGTCGCGGCTGCACGCTGCGCGCGGCGCGGGCGACCGGGTCCAGCCAGCCGGGCAGACCGTCGGTGGTCACGGCGACGGATTCGTCGGTGGTCACAGCGACGGATTCGTCGGAGGCGCGACCGGGCTGCGCCGCGCCTTGTGCGCCCGGTGTGCCAGGTGCACTCGGTGCGCCCGGATGGGCTTCCGGGCGCGAGGGCGGCGTGTCCGGCGTGGGCGGCACGTGCGCCTGCGGCGCGTCCGCGTGGGTCTGTGTGTGCGTGTGCGTCATGGGCACCCCCGTCGTTTCACAACGCTTGTCGTCGCCCATTTCGTTCCGACCGTTCCGGGCCGCTGCGTCCTGAGGGATGACAGGCGGTGCGGTGCTGCGGGGTGCTCTGCTGTCGTGTGCGCTGCTGAGGAGTGCGCTGCTGTCGTGTGAGGTGCTGTCATGTGCGATACGGCGGGCTGTTAGGCCCTCACCCGGCCCCCAGGGCGGGCGCGGGCTTGCCCGGGTAGTCGGCGGGCGGGCTGAGCCGCTGGCCCGGATAGCCGCCCATCTCGTATTTCAGGAGCTTCCGCGCTTTCTCCGGGTCGGTCTCGCCCTCACCGTACGACGGGCAGAGCGGGGCGATGGGGCAGGCACCGCAGGCGGGTTTGCGGGAGTGGCAGATACGGCGGCCGTGGAACACCACACGGTGCGACAGCATCGTCCACTCGCTCTTCGGGAAGATCTCGGCGACCACGGCCTCGACCTTCACCGGGTCCTCCTCGTCCGTCCACTTCCAGCGCCGCACGAGACGGCCGAAGTGCGTGTCGACGGTGATCCCGGGGACACCGTAAGCGTTGCCCAGGACGACATTGGCGGTCTTGCGGCCGACGCCGGGCAGCTTGACCAGATCCTCCAGACGCCCCGGGACCTCGCCCCCGAACTCGTCCCGGAGAGCGGCGGCGAGGCCGAGCAGGGACTTGGTCTTGGCCCGGAAGAACCCGGTCGGCCGGATGATCTCCTCCATCTCCTCCGGGACCGCCGCCGCCATGTCCTCCGGGGTGGGGTAGGCGGCGAACAACGCGGGGGTCGTCTGGTTGACCCTCAGGTCGGTGGTCTGGGCGGAGAGGACCGTGGCCACGAGGAGTTCGAAGGGGTTCCGGAAATCCAGCTCGGGATGGGCGTACGGGTAGACCTCGGCGAGCTCGCGGTTGATCCGGCGCGCCCGGCGGACCATCGTGAGATGCGACTCCGCCTTCGGCGGCTTGGATGCCGTAGGCCCTTTCGACGGTCCGGAAGCCTTGGTCGTCCTGGTCGTCCTGGTCCCGTTGGCCGCCCCGGCCGTCTTGGTCGCCTTGCTTGCCTTGGCCGGTGTCGCCTTCTTCGCCGTCTTGCTTGCCTTGGCCGGCGAGGCAGTCTTCGCCACCCTGCCCGACGGGGCTCTCCTGGCTGACGGGGCCGGCTTCGAGGCCTTCGGCGCGCTGCCGGTGGCCTCGGCGGGCGCGGACGCGGACGCGCTGTTCGTCTGCGTAACGGACTCTGACGACGATGACACTGTGGACCTCCTGGCCGGCTTTCTGGCTGCTGGCTCCGGTTTCCGGGCTGCTTCGTCCGGCTTCCCCGGAGAGCCGTTCGCGGCATTCTCCCGGCGCGACCGGGGTTGTTCGCCCACAGCGGAATCGCGGTCCCTCAGCACCTCTTCAGCCCCCTTGGCCTGCCCTCTCCCCTGCGTTCCGGACACCCGGCCAGCCTAGAGCCAGCCACTGACAAGCACCCCTGACACCGCGTATCCACCCCCGATCGGCCCCCTGCCGTAGGGTCCGGGCCGCCCGTGCGTCAAACTGGTTTGTGATTGATCGCACTGTTTTACCGTCCGGCATGATGGGGACCACGGTTCCCTGAACAGGCCGACAAGGAGAGAACTCGTGGACGACGTTCTGCGGCGCGCCCCGCTTTTCGCGGCGCTCGATGACGAGCAGGCCGCGGAGCTCCGCGCCTCGATGAGTGAGGTGACCCTCGCGCGCGGAGACGCGCTCTTCCACGAGGGCGACCAGGGCGACCGCCTGTATGTGGTCACCGAGGGCAAGGTGAAGCTCCACCGCACCTCGCCCGACGGGCGCGAGAACATGCTGGCCGTGCTCGGCCCCGGCGAGCTGATCGGTGAGCTCTCGCTCTTCGACCCGGGCCCGCGTACGGCGACCGCCTCCGCGCTGACCGAGGTCAAGCTCCTCGGCCTCGGTCACGGCGACCTCCAGCCCTGGCTGAACGCCCGGCCCGAGGTGGCCACCGCGCTGCTGCGCGCGGTCGCCCGGCGCCTGCGCAAGACCAACGACCAGATGTCCGACCTGGTCTTCTCCGATGTGCCGGGCCGCGTCGCCCGCGCCCTCCTGGACCTGTCGCGCCGCTTCGGCGTCCAGTCCGAGGAAGGCATCCACGTCGTGCACGACCTGACCCAGGAGGAGCTGGCCCAGCTGGTCGGCGCCTCCCGCGAGACGGTCAACAAGGCCCTCGCGGACTTCGCGGGCCGCGGCTGGCTCCGCCTGGAGGCCCGCGCGGTCATCCTGCTGGACGTGGAGCGGCTGGCGAAGCGTTCGCGCTGACCGCGTTGAACCGCTCCCTCGCTGACCCGCTGCTCCCCTGATGTGAGCTGAAGCGCGCAGGGCCTGTGCCGACCGGACGTGCTCCGGTCGGCACAGGCCCTCCGTACGCGCGTGCCGACCGGGCTCCACGCCCGGCCCTCTCGCCCTCTCGCTGCGCTCGCTCGTGGCCCTGGGCGTTCTCACGCGCGGCGCTGTACGTTCGCGGGCGGCCCTGGACGTTCGTTTACGTTCACGCGTGGCCCTGTAGGGATCACGGGCGGCCCTGTAGGGATCACGATTTTCGCGAGGGCGGCTCAGATGAGCCCGTGGCCCGTGAGGTATTCCAGCTGTGCCCGTACCGACAGTTCGGCGGCGGGCCAGAGGGAGCGGTCCACGTCGGCGTACACCTGGGCCACCACGTCCGACGGCGTCCGGTACCCGGCCTCCACCGCCGTCTCGACCTGGGCGAGCCGGTGGGCGCGGTGGGCCAGGTAGAACTCCACGGCCCCCTGCGCGTCCTCCAGCACCGGCCCGTGGCCCGGCAGCACCGTGTGGACGCCGTCGTCGACCGTCAGCGACCGCAGCCGCCTGAGCGAGTCCAGATAGTCGCCGAGCCGCCCGTCCGGGTGCGCGACCACCGTCGTACCGCGGCCGAGAACCGTGTCGCCGGTCAGCACCGCACGGTCGGCGGGCAGATGGAACGAGAGCGAGTCCGCAGTGTGCCCCGGCGTCGGCACCACGCGCAGCTCCAGGCCGCCCGTGGTGACCACGTCGCCCGCCGCCAGGCCCTCGTCGCCCAGCCGCAGCGCCGGGTCCAGAGCCCGTACCTTCGTGCCCGTCAGCTCGGCGAACCGGCCCGCGCCCTCCGCGTGGTCGGGGTGCCCGTGGGTGAGCAGCGTGAGGCCCACGCGCCGTCCGGACCGCTCGGCCGCCTCGATCACGGCCCGCAGGTGTACGTCGTCGAGCGGCCCGGGATCGATGACGACCGCGAGATCGGAGCCGGGCTCGGCGAGGATCCAGGTGTTCGTCCCGTCGAGCGTCATGGCGGACGGATTCGGCGCGAGGACGTTGACCGCGCGGGCGGTCGCGGGCCCGGAGGTCACAGCTGCGCGCGGCTGTCCCGGAAGGGCGGCTGCGTCGGTCATGCCGGGCCACCCCTCTCGTCCGCCGTGGGCACGTGCTTGGTGAACTCGTCGTGCCCCGGCCAGCTCAGCACCAGTTCGTCCCCCTCCAGACGGGCCTGCGCCAGTACGGGTGTCATGTCCTGGGCGTCCGCCGCCGCGAGCGCCTCGGCCGCCGTCCCGTACGGCGCCAGGGTCCGCAGCGTCGAGACGGTGGGGGGCATCATCAGCAGTTCGCCCAGGTCGTAGCGGCGGGCCGCCTCGGCGGGGGCGATCCACACCGTACGGTCCGCCTCGGTGGAGACGGCGCGGGTGCGCTGCCCCGCGGGGAGGGCGGCGACGAAGAACCAGGTGTCGTAGCGCTTCGGCTCGAACTCCGGGGTGATCCAGCGCGCCCAGGCGCCCAGCAGGTCCGAGCGGAGCACCAGGCCGCGCCGATCGAGGAACTCCGCGAAGGACAGGTCCCGGGCCACCAGAGCCTCGCGGTCGGCCTCCCAGTCCGCCCCGGTCGTATCACTGACCACGCTCCCGGCGGTCGGCCCGGCGAGCAGCACCCCCGACTCCTCGAAGGTCTCCCGCACCGCCGCGCAGACGATGGCCTGCGCCTCGGTGACCGTCGCGACGCCGAGCCGCGCGGCCCAGACCTCCAGCGCGGGTCCGGCCCACCCGATCAGCCGATCGTCGTCCCGCGGATCGACTCCGCCACCCGGATAGGCGTACGCGCCCCCGGCGAAGGCCATCGAGGTCCGCCGCCGCAACATGTGCACGACAGGACCGTCCGCCGTGCTCTCCACGCCTGCCGCTCCCGCCACTCCGGCCACTCCGGCCACTCCGGCCACTCCGGGTGATCCCGCCACTCCGGGTGATCCCGCCACTCCAGGTGGCCCCGCTGCCTCCGTCGCCCCTGCTGGCCCCGCCGCTGCCGGATCGCGGAGCAGCATCACGGTGGCGGCCCGCCGGGGTGCCACGGCCGCCAGTTCACCGGCGGCGAGGGCCCGGATCCGGTCGGGCCATTCCGGGGGGTACCACTGACCTTGGGACATGGCCGGAGGCTATCCGGAACCGCGTCGATGTTCGAGAGCCGCCGTGATCACCACAGCGGTCCGCCCCGCCCGGACGCTCCTCGGCACACCCCTTACGGCCGCGACACCCCGTACCAGCCGTGCCGCCCGCGACACCCCATACGCACGCGCCTCCCCGTAGGGAGTACGTGCGCGCCTCGCCGTACGCAGTACGTACGCGCCTCTTCGCACGTAGTACGTACGCGCCTCCCCCGTACGCCGCCTCCCGCCGCCCGCGCGGCCCCGTACGCACACGATCCCGCCCGGCCACGGGGGCCGGACGGGATCGCGGAGAACGTCGGAAGGTTCGTACGCACGCAGATCCCAGCTGGGACATCGGCGTTCGTAGGCGACAGGCGGCCTGTCGTCAGCGTCAGTCGTCGACGAGTTCGACCTGGACCTCGACCTCGACCGGCGCGTCCAGCGGCAGCACGGCCACGCCCACGGCGCTGCGCGCGTGCACGCCCTTGTCGCCGAGGACCTCGCCCAGCAACTCGCTGGCACCGTTGATCACAGTGGGCTGCCCGGTGAAGTCGGAGGCCGAGGCGACGAAGCCCACGACCTTCACGACGCGTTTGATCCGGTCCAGGTCGCCGGCGGCCGACTTCACGGCGGCGAGCGCGTTGAGCGCGCAGGTCTTCGCGAGCTCCTTCGCCTCGTCCGGCGTGACCTCGGCGCCGACCTTGCCGGTGACGGCGAGCTTGCCGTCCACCATCGGCAGCTGGCCGGAGGTGTACACGTACACCCCGGACCTCACGGCCGGCTGGTACGAGGCCAGCGGCGGCACGACGGCGGGCAGGGTCAGGCCGAGCTCGGCGAGCCGCGCCTCGACGGTGCCCGCCACTACGCCTTCTCCCGCTTCAGGTAGGCCACGAGCTGCTCGGGGTTGTTCGGGCCGGGAACGACCTGGACCAGCTCCCAGCCGTCCTCGCCCCAGGTGTCCAGAATCTGCTTGGTCGCGTGCACGAGAAGGGGCACGGTCGCGTATTCCCACTTGGTCATGGGCCCGACTGTAATGCCTGGCACGTACGGTCCCGTGCGTAGCCCGGGGCTCTACTGGTTAGGCTCGAATACGTGAGCAGGTTCCAGGTCGTCAGCGGCAAGGGCGGTACCGGTAAGACCACGGTGGCCGCCGCCCTCGCGCTCGCCCTCGCGACCGAGGGCAGGCGCACCCTCCTCGTCGAGGTCGAGGGCAGGCAGGGCATCGCCCAGCTCTTCGGTTCCGAAGCGCTCCCCTACGAGGAGCGCAAGATCGCCGCGTCGCCGGGCGGCGGCGAGGTGTACGCGCTGGCGATCGACGCCGAACGCGCGCTTCTGGACTACCTCCAGATGTTCTACAAGCTGGGCAGCGCGGGCCGGGCGCTGAAGAAGCTCGGCGCGATCGACTTCGCCACCACCATCGCGCCCGGCGTCCGGGACGTCCTGCTGACCGGCAAGGCCTGCGAAGCCGTACGCCGGAAGGACAAGCAGGGCCGGTTCGTCTACGACTACGTGATCATGGACGCCCCTCCGACCGGCCGGATCACCCGCTTCCTGAACGTCAACGACGAGGTCGCCGGGCTGGCGAAGATCGGTCCGATACACAACCAGGCCCAGGCGGTGATGCGGGTGCTGAAGTCCCCGCAGACGGCGGTGCACCTGGTCTCGCTCCTGGAGGAGATGCCGGTCCAGGAGACCGCGGACGGCATCGCCGAGCTGCGCGCCGCCGAACTGCCCGTGGGTCGCGTGATCGTGAACATGGTCCGCCCGCACCTGCTGGACGAGGATGCCCTGCGCACCGCGGCGGGCGGTCGCCGCAAAGAGATCGCCAAGACGCTGACCCGGGCCGGAGTGACCGGTTCCGCCGCCCTCGTACGCCCCCTGGTCGAGCAGGCGGCGGAGCACGCCGAGCGGGTCGGTCTGGAGCGGGAGCAGCGCGCGGTGCTGGCCGGGCTCGGCCTGCCGACCGCGGAGCTGCCGCTGATCGGCGACGGGGTGGACCTCGCCGGGCTGCACGACCTGGCCACGGAACTCCGCAAACAGGGCGCAGGGGAAGAGGGCAACGCATGAGCGCGGGCACCGCCACCGGCACTGGCAGCGACGCCGAACCCGGCACCGCCCGCACTGCGAGAGGCGCGGGCACTGCGGGTGGCGCGGGCACTACGGGAGACGCTGGCACCGCCGGAGAGGCGGGAGGCAACGACGTGGAGGCCCCGCTCCAGGCGGACGCCGGGCTGGACACGGACGCGCTGCTGGACGACCCGGGCATCCGGATCGTCGTCTGCTGCGGCTCCGGCGGGGTCGGCAAGACCACGACCGCCGCGGCCCTCGGCGTACGGGCCGCCGAGCGCGGCCGGAAGGCCGTCGTCCTCACCATCGACCCGGCCCGCCGCCTCGCCCAGTCCATGGGCATCGACCAGCTGGACAACGTCCCCCGGCGGGTCGACGGCATCACCGGCGACGGCGAACTGCACGCCATGATGCTGGACATGAAGCGGACCTTCGACGAGACCGTCGAGGCGCACGCCGACGCCGAGCGGGCCAAGGCCATCCTGGAGAACCCCTTCTACCAGTCCCTGTCGGCCGGGTTCGCCGGTACGCAGGAGTACATGGCGATGGAGAAGCTGGGGCAGCTGCGGGCGCGCGACGAGTGGGACCTGATCATCGTCGACACCCCGCCCTCGCGCTCGGCGCTGGACTTCCTGGACGCGCCGAAGCGGCTCGGTTCCTTCCTCGACGGGAAGTTCATCCGGCTGTTGATGGCGCCCGCGAAGGTGGGCGGCCGGGCCGGGATGAAGTTCCTGAATGTCGGTATGTCGATGATGAGCGGGACCCTGGGCAAACTGCTCGGCGGCCAGTTCCTGCGGGACGTCCAGACGTTCGTCGCGGCGATGGACACCATGTTCGGCGGCTTCCGCAGCCGCGCGGACGCCACGTACAAGCTGCTCCAGGCGCCCGGCACGGCCTTTCTCGTGGTCGCCACGCCGGAACAGGACGCGCTACGCGAGGCCGCCTATTTCGTGGAGCGGCTGGCCGCCGAGGACATGCCGCTGGCCGGTCTCGTACTCAACCGTGTGCACGGCAGCGAGGCTTCACGGCTCTCGGCCGAGCAGGCTCTGGCCGCCGCAGAAAATCTTGATGACGCCCGCATTGTGGATCAGAGGGCCGGGAAAGCTGGCCTTGGTGACCAGGGAGCCCCCGACCCGACGGGCGCCACCTCCGGCACGACCGAGTCGGCCCTCTCCCCCGAGGCCGGGATCGCAGCCGGACCTGAGGTACGTGACGAACCTGAGGTACGTGACGAACCCGAGCCGCACGACGAACCCGACGCGGAAGGCGAAGCCGAGGACAGAGCGCGACCTGAGGCCGAAGGCGAAGCCGATCCGGTAACCCAACACCCGGAGCCCGCACCCGGGCATCCCGAGCCCGTAACCCAGCACCCGGAGTCCGTAACCGAGCACCAGGAGTCCGTGTCCGAGCACCAGGACGCGACGCCTTCCGCCGATACCGTCCTCGCCGTCGAGGAACTGACGGCCGGTCTGCTGCGCCTGCACGCCGAGCGTATGCAGGTCGTCGCGCGTGAACGCCGTACCCGCGACCGCTTCACGGCCCGGCACCCCGAGGTGCCGGTGACCGCCGTGGCGGCGCTGCCCGGCGATGTGCACGACCTGGACGGCCTCCGAGCCATCGGCGAGCGTCTGGCGGCCGGTTCCGATACCGGTACCGATTTCGCCCCGGCTCCGGCGGGAGCGGCGTAGGGCCCGCGCGGGACGGCGCGGGGCCCGGAGCGGCCTGAGCCAAGAAGGCCGTGAGCCGGGGAGGCCGTGAGGTCCGGAGCGCGGCGCACGGCATCGCCGCCACGCATAGCTTCCGGCACAGTGCACGGCTTCTTTCATCGCAGTGGGCAGCTTCCAGAACCGGGCGCGGCTTTCAGGGCCAGGCCCACAGCTCGAGCAGCAGCTAGGGCAGCTAGAGTCTGCGCGCAGTCACATCACCGCCGTACAGCGGCTACCCCACAGCGGCGTACGTCTCGTGCAGCTCCTCGTCCTCCAGCCCGACGACCCCGGGCAGCATGCCGGTGGACCGCTCGTACTCGCTGCGCGCGGTCTCCAGCAGTCGGCGCCAGGACGTGACGGTCGGCCGACGACGCAGCAGTGCGCGGCGCTCCCGTTCCGTCATCCCACCCCACACGCCGAACTCGACGCGATTGTCCAGCGCGTCGGCCAGGCACTCGGTCCGCACCGGGCATCCGGTGCACACCGCCTTGGCCCTGTTCTGCGCTGCCCCTTGTACGAATAGTTCATCCGGATCGGTAGTGCGGCAGGCTGCCTGCGCACTCCAGTCGGTTACCCAGCCCATGCCGGCGCCGTCCTCTCCCGAATCGAGGCTCCCCCACGGCGGTAGCGGCATATTCACCGCTGCCAGTTGAGGACGTTACGGAAGGCGGGGACAGCACAACACCCCCTTCGGGCCCAATCTTGAATGGTCCGAACGGACTATGCGTATGCGGCAGATCACCCAGGGGAGTGACGCAAAGACATACGCGACGATCCCCATCAAAAAGGGACGGTCCACTCAAGTCGCAACGGACTTTCAGCGACAATCGGGGCGATTTCGGGAGCGCCACGACGGGTGCACGTAGAGTGATGCGGTCACGCATCGACCGGGTGAAGAATGACCAGAAGATGCGCATGGGACTGCAGGGGGCTTGATACGTAACCGGACTGCTGTGACAGTTGAGAGCAGCTTAGGCCAAGGCCTATACGCCTGTCCGGCAAATGAGAACGTAGGCTGCACCCATGCCAAAGACGCGCTCGGGCGGGGGTCTCTCCACGACCCAGCAGGCCGCCAAGTTCATCGGTGTCGCCGCGCTCTCCGGGGCTGTGCTGGCGGGCATCGCGCTGCCCGCGGCGGGAGCGCTGGGGCTCGCTGCCAAGGGGACGGTCGAAGGGTTCGACGAGATCCCCTCCAACCTCAAGACCCCGCCGCTGAGCCAGCGGACCACGATCCTGGACCGTGACGGCGGCGCGCTCGCGACCGTCTACTCCCGTGACCGTACGGTCGTCCCGCTCAAGGACATCTCGCCGTACATGCAGGACGCGATCATCGCGATCGAGGACTCCCGCTTCTACGAGCACGGGGCGGTCGACCTCAAGGGCATCCTGCGGGCGATGAACCGCAACGTACAGGCGGGCGGGGCCGCGCAGGGCGCGTCGACCCTCACCCAGCAGTACGTGAAGAACGTCTTCGTCGAGGAGGCAGGTGACGACCCGGAGAAGGTCGCCGAGGCCACGCAGCAGACGCTCGGCCGCAAGGTCCGTGAGCTGAAGTACGCGATCCAGGTCGAGGAGGAGCTCGGCAAGAAGAAGATCCTGGAGAACTACCTCAACATCACCTTCTTCGGGCAGCAGGCGTACGGCATCGAGGCCGCCTCGCAGCGCTACTTCTCCAAGGCCGCGAAGGACCTCAAGCTGGAGGAGGCCGCGCTGCTCGCCGGCATCGTCCAGTCGCCGAGCCGTTACGACCCGGTCAACGACACCGAGGAAGCGACCAAGCGCCGCAACATCGTGCTGACGCGCATGGCCGCGGTCCGCAGCGTGTCGAAGGCCGAGGCCGAGAAGGCCATGGAGACCCCGATCAAGCTGAAGCCCTCCAAGCCGAACAACGGCTGCATCACCGCAGTCAGCGGCTCGGGCTTCTTCTGCGACTACGTCCGCAAGACGATCCTCACCGACCCCGCCTTCGGCAAGACCGACGAGGAGCGCGCGAAGCTCTGGAACCTCGGCGGTCTGACCATCCGGACCACGCTGGACCCGCGGGCCCAGCAGGCCGCCAACGAGGCCGCCACCGCGAAGGTCAACAAGGACGACAAGTTCGCGGCGTCCGTGGTCCAGGTCCAGCCGGGCGACGGCAAGATCCTCTCCATGGGCCAGTCCCGCCCGTACGGCCTGGACCAGAAGAAGAACGAGACCGTTCTCAACCTCGCCGTCAGCAACAAGATGGGCGGCAGCACCTACGGCTTCCAGGTCGGCTCCACGTTCAAGCCGTTCACCGCGGCCGCGGCGCTGGAGAAGGGCATCAGCCCGGCCCAGACGTTCTCCTCGGGCTGGAAGCTCACCGTGCCGGAGAGCTCCTTCCGCCGGTGCGACGGTTCGCCCGCGGGCAACGTGCCCTGGCAGCTCCAGAACGAGCTGGAGTCCGAGAAGGGCACCTGGGACATGACGAGCGCGCTCGGCAAGTCCATCAACACCTACTTCGCGCTCCTGGAGCAGAAGGCCGGTCTCTGCGAGACGGTCACCATGGCCAAGAAGGTCGGTTACGAGCGCGGTGACGGCAAGGAGATCGAGGAGCGGCCCGCGGCCACGCTCGGAAGCGTCGACAGCACCCCGCTCTCCATGGCCTCCGCGTACGCCACCTTCGCCAACCGCGGCACCTACTGCACCCCGGTCGCCATCGAGTCGATCACCGACCCGAACGGCAAGAAGCTCGACGTCCCCCAGACGCAGTGCTCGCGGGCGATGAGCGAGAAGACCGCGGACTCCATCAACCAGATGCTCAAGGGCGTCGTCGAGGACGGCACCGGTACGCAGGCCGGACTGAGCGACCGCGACAACGCGGGCAAGACCGGTACGACCAACGACCGCAAGGACGCCTGGTTCGTCGGGTACACGCCGAACCTCTCCACCGCAGTGTGGGTGGGCGACGACATCGGCGAGAAGTCCTCGATGTTCGACGTCACCATCGGCGGCCAGTACTACGACAAGGTCTGCGGCGGCTGCCTCCCCGGCCCGATCTGGCGCATCGCGATGACCGGCGCGCTGGACGCGTCCGAGACTCCCGGCTTCAGTCCCGTCTCCGTCCCGCGGTCGAAGGACGACGGCGGGGGCGAAGGGGACGGCGAGGGCGAGGGGGACGGCGGTCGAAACCGCGGCCGGGACCGCGGTGGCGAGGACCGTCAGGACGGCAAGCCCGGCGGCGGCAACCGGTTCCCCGGCATCGAGCTCCCGCCGGGCGTGATCGGCGGACCGGGCGGCGACCAGCGCGGACAGGGCGGCGGCACGGAAGGCCCCTGAGCCCTGAGCTGGCGTACATACGTGAGTGAGCGAAAGGGGGGCGCCCCGGTCTGACGACCGGGGCGCCCCCCTTTTCTCTGCCCGTACGGAACACGGCATCCCCGGGGCCGGGGGGACGCGCGGAGGCAGCTGGGGACTGAGGACCGGGGAGCCTGGCGCGCGGGGGCTTCGTATGGCGCTTCGTATGGGCGCTTCGTCAGGGAGGCGCGCGCGGGAGCGGATGCCTGGGGTCCCCTGCCCCGCGTACGTACGCGAGTGCCCTCGTACGTACGCAAGTGCCCCCCGCGTACGTACGTGAGTGCCTCCCGTACGTGCGCGAGCCGTACGGGCGCGAGCCGACGGGTGCCGCGAGGCGAGGGGATCGGCCTGCGGAAATCCCTGCGGAGATCTCCGTCCGCGAAGAGGCTCAGCTCACGCCCGAGGGGCTCAGCTCACGCCCGAGGGGCTCAGCCCACGCATGAGGGGCTCAGCCCACGCATGAGGGGCTCAGCCCACGCATGAGGGGCTCAGCCACCGAGGGAAGTCAGCCCGCGCGGGCCTCAGCCGGCGAGGAGCTTCTTCACCGCGGCGGCCACCCGGCCGCCCTCCGCGAGCCCGGCGACCTTCGGGTTGACGATCTTCATGACGGCGCCCATCGCACGCGGGCCCTCGGCACCGGCGGCCCTGGCCTCCTCGACGGCGGACGCCACGATCGCGTTCAGCTCGTCGTCGGAGAGCTGCTTGGGCAGGTAGCCGTCGAGGATCTCGCCCTCCGCCCGCTCCCGCTCGGCCTGCTCGGTCCGGCCGCCCTGGGCGAAGGCCTCGGCCGCCTCCCGGCGCTTCTTCGCCTCCTTGGCGATCACCTTCTGCACCTCGTCGTCGGAGAGCTCGCGCGCCGACGTGCCGCTGACCTCTTCCTTCGTGATGGCGGTGAGGGTGAGCCGGAGGGTGGACGAGGTCAGCTCGTCACGCGCCTTCATGGCCGTGTGGAGGTCTTCCTTGAGCTTGGACTTGAGCGTGGTCATGCCGTGATTGTGACAGGTGCGGAGTGCGGGCCGCCCACCGGTTTTCCGCTCACCGTGCCGCTTCTGCGACGATGGGCGCATGCGCGCACGCTACGGAGTACCCCTGAAAGTCACGGCCGTCGGTGCGGCGGTCGGCGCCGCCGGTCTCGCCTACGCCGCCGGGTTCGAGGCCCGCTCGTTCCGGCTGCGCCGGGTGACCGTTCCCGTACTGCCGCACGGGGCGCGCCCGTTGCGCGTACTCCAGGTCTCCGACATCCACATGGTGAGCGGCCAGCGCAAGAAGCGGGCCTGGCTCCAGTCGCTGGCGGGGCTGCGGCCGGACTTCGTGGTCAACACGGGCGACAACCTCTCCGACCCGGACGCGGTGCCGGAGGTGCTGGACGCGCTCGGCCCGCTGATGGAGTTCCCCGGGGTCTACGTCTTCGGCTCCAACGACTACTACGGCCCCCGACTGCGCAACCCGGGCCGCTACCTCCTGGAGAAGGTCCAGGGCAAGCACGGCCTCAACGGCAACGAGCCCGTGGTCGGCGCCGTCCACAACCCGTGGGAGCCGATGCGCGACGCCTTCGACGAGGCGGGCTGGCTGAACCTGTCGAACACCCGGGGCCGCCTCAAGCTCGACGGGCTGGAGCTGGCGTTCACCGGCCTGGACGACCCGCACATCAAGCGGGACCGGTACGCCGAGGTCCAGGGCGGCCCGGAGACCGGCGCGGACCTCTCCGTCGCCGTGGTCCACGCTCCGTACCTGCGCTCCCTGGACGCCTTCACCGCCGACGGCTACCCCTTGATCCTCGCGGGCCACACGCACGGCGGCCAGCTGTGCATCCCCTTCTACGGGGCCCTGGTCACCAACTGCGACCTGGACACCGACCGGGTAAAGGGCCTGTCCAGCCACATGGTCGGCGACAACCGCGCCTACCTCCACGTCTCGGCGGGCTGCGGCACCAACCGCTACACCCCCGTCCGCTTCGCCTGCCCACCCGAGGCCACACTGCTGACGCTGACACCGCGGACCTGACACCGCGCCCCTGATACGGCGGACGGACAGCCGGACGGGGGCTGACGGGGCGGACTCCGGCCGCACCCGGACGGGCGGGGCGGCCTGGCCGCACCGGTCACATCGGGAGCACGTACCGAGTACGGCGCTGGGGGGCGGGGGGCGGGGCACCGAGGCCGGGGGGCGGGGGGCGGGGCACCGAGGATGTGCGCCCCGGCAGAGCTTGGGCCCCGGGCAGACGGAGCACCCATCTCGGGGTCGGCGGGGTACGTGGGGTCGGGAGGGTACGTCCCAGGATCGGCGATCCCCAGGACGGGGGACGACAAATCGCGAGGGCCTTCCCACCCGCATACGGTACGAACCATGATCGCCCCCAGGAGCACCCTGCTACCCCGCCCCCGGGCGGCGGAGGTGCTCCCGGCGGCCACGGGCGCCTCGGCCCGCCGCTGGATCGCGGTCCTGACCGCACTGGTGGGCGCGACAGCGGCTGCGGGCCCGCTGACCGCAGTGGTGAGCGGAGGCCTCGGGGCGGCCCTGACCCACTTCACGGTCCTGGCGAACCTGCTGGTGGCGGGGGCCTTCGGCTGGTCCGCCGCACGCTCCTGGCGCGACGGCCGCCCGCTGCCCCCGGTGCCGGCGGGCGGAGTGCTCCTGCTCGTCACGGTGACCGCGCTGATGCACCACCTGGTCCTGACGAACTACGGACCGGGCCCACCCGGCGGCGCCCCCACCACGGGCCTCCTGCTCCACACGGTGACCCCGGCCGCCGTGGCCGCGCACTGGCTCCTGCTGACCGCGCCCAGAACCTTCCGCCTGGCCCACATCCCCCTGTGGCTGCTGCCTCCCCTGGCCTACCTGGGCTTCACCCTGCTCCGCGGCGCCCTACTCTCCCCCAGCTCCCCCGACCGCTACCCGTACCCCTTCCTGGACGTCGACACGTACGGCTACACCGGTGTCCTCACCCAGGCCATGGCCCTCGGCCTCCTCTTCACCGCCCTGGGCACCCTCCTCACCGCCGCCGACCGCCTCCGGCCGAACGTGCTGGGATGGCTCCAGGCCCGGAGAAACCGGATTTCGCCTCCGGCCGCCGGTGGGCTAAAGTAATCGATGTCGCCGGGAGTCCGGTGGGCATCGGGGTGTAGCGCAGCTTGGCAGCGCGCTTCGTTCGGGACGAAGAGGTCGTGGGTTCAAATCCCGCCACCCCGACAGTGAAGTACCAGGTTAGGGGCCTGATCCGCTAAGCGGATCAGGCCCCTAACTCGTTCCTGGGAGCGTCTTAGGAGCCAAGTGCGGGAGACAGCTCCCCGCCGGCTTCTAGAGGGATACGGGGAGGGAAACCGCGGAGCGGAGTCGCTATGCCCAAGGCCTCACATCCCTGCGCCTGGAGCGCTCGACCGAAGACGCCAGGCGAGCGAGGGACCGAGTGACTGGTCTCGTCATGGTTGTCGGTTGGCTGCCAAGGCAGATCCCGCTCACCGCGCGGACTGACTCTGGAGGGGACTGCAGCGCTCTACGACGCAGGCAGGGGCAACCTGGCCCTCTGCGGTACCCAGTAGGCCGCTGGTGCCCGCTTCTTCCCGGTCGCCACATCATCTGGACGGTACCCCGCTCCGAACAAGGCAACCAAGGCGCGTTCAGCATCCCAGGTCCCACAGCGGGCGTGGATGGCCTCGCTGAGGATTTCAGCGTGTGTCTGAGTGCTGCTCATACGTCCTCCGAGGCTGTACACCAACTCGCCTTACCGAAAGGGCCAGACGGGAACAGAGCGATGCCCTGACTTCGCGCTCATTCGCCACCGAACGAGCGATTGTGGCACCCGGGCCGTCGCTGTACGTTTCCGCGTATGGATCGGCTTGGCTCGGAGGGGGCAGGATGCCTGGATACGGCCGCGCAGGCAGCGAGTGGGACGTCCTCGTAGACGCAGGACGGGGATTCCTCGTCGAGCGCGCAAAACTTGGCAGGCTCACCTCCTACACGGAGCTCAGCATCACCCTGGCCAGGCGAACCGGCTGCCGCGCCTTCGATTTCGAGCGGGCTGATGAGCGCGCGGCCCTGGGGCATCTGCTCGGATTGATCGTTGAACGGGATCAGCAGGTCGCCCCTTCCGACCCTCCTCTCATGCTCTCGGCACTGGTGAACTACCTGGGTGCCAACGACGCCGGGTCCGGTTTCTACCAGCTGGCCAAAGACCTGCGCCTTTTGCCTATGAGTGCATCCGCAGACGAGAAGTTCGAGTTCTGGATTACGCAGGTCAAACGGCTCTACGAACGCCATGGGGCGAGTCCGGCCGTGGCCTGAGCCTTACCGGCCAGTGCAGCAGGTGAGCAGAGCGGTACCCACGTAGCCCACCGCCCTGGTCCTCCGGGCCTACATGAACCGGCTGGGCGCTTCCGCGCCCCTTACCGTCGGACGAACCCGCAGTCGGTACAGGTGCGCTGAAGACGCAATCAGGCGTCGGATCCCGCCGAAGCGCGAACGGTAGGACTCGCAGGTCCTCCTCCGGGGCTCTTCGCGAAGAGCCAGATGCCCAGAATTCGCCTCGGCCCGTGTCACCCGCGTACACGTAAGAGGCTGTTGAGCACGTGCACGGGCGACGTGGGATACATCGACAGGCTCGCGGCGTGCGCTGCCTCCCGTGCTTGGCCAAGCCGAGCACGAGGCGCCTGCGTACGCCCGGCCTCGCATCGGCTCAGCGTGCCGAGATGGAGTCATCAAAGCAGCAGCGTGGTCGGCTTCGATGCACCTGGGCACCGTGCATCGGTCACAGGGTCCATTTCGTGGAACTAACTCGTCGCGTTGCACCGACCCGACGGGTTACCGCGCTCCTGCGGTCGGCCCTGATGCGAGGAGCGCGCGTCGGTCGAGGACCAGGGCGCGCCATCGTTGGCGTACCGTCCGCTGCTCGGCGAGCCACCGTGCACGGGAAGGGGTGTCGAGCAGCAGGTCGGCCATGAAATGGGCGATGTCGACGTAGTAGGCGTAGTAGCCCTCACGCGTCAGCTCGCGGAGTCGGCTGACGCTGGAGGCGAGGCCCGCCTGATCGTCGCGGATGGCATGGTGGAAGGCGCGGGCCAACTCCAGCTTGGCCTGGATGAAGAGCAGTCCCGATGTGCTGATCTCCGCGGCCAGCGCCTGTGCCCGTTCCTCAACTCCGGCGTCGGTGCCCGCGTCACGCAGAAGCGCTGCGATCCGTACGTCCAGGGTGGCGGCGCGCAGATCGACCTGGGCCAGGAGGTGTTCACCGAGGTCGATCTCGGCGTCGGCGCTGGGGTCCGACGTGAACGCGAGGGTGAAGGCACGCATGGCCTGTGCCATCGCTGCCTCCCCGCTCTTGCCGTGTTCTTCGCCCTCCGCGCGAGCCGCCTCGAAGGCGTGGGCGGCCAAGGGCATGTCGCCCTGAACCCATTGCACATCGCCGACGACGCGATGGTGGCGCCCCTCCCAGCCCAGGCGTTCAGCGGCCTCAAGAGCTGCCGTGAAGTCTCCGGCGAGTCGGGAGAGATGGGCGAGCCCCCGGCGGGCGTTGGGCGCCAGGCGCCCGCCGCCGTCGGCGACCAGTCGCATTCCCTGCCGGGACTCTTCGGTCTGCCCGAGGTCGCGCTGCGCCTTGGCCCGGTAGTAGACGGCCATGTCGGACAACTCCGCGGGAAGGAGCCCGGTGTCGGTGACGGCCAGCAGGCGCTCCGCCGTCCGGGCCCGGTTCTCGTGCTGCCGACGGGCGAGCGCGCTGAGCAACTCCACCAGGGCGTCGGCGGCCGTGACCGCGGCGCCCTCCTCCTCGGCCCCGGCGACCAGGTCAAGCGGCTCCCACACGGAGTCGCCGACGTAGGTCCACGCAGCATCGGTGAGCCAGTCGAGGCCAAGGGCGAAGTCACGGGCGATGGCCAGTCCCTGACGCAAGCAGCCCATGAGGAGCAACCGATCCTGGTCCGAGCCTTGCCTCCACTGCTCCCCGAGGGCAGCGAAGGCCCGGCCGGCTGCCTGGTGCCAGTCGGCGGGAGACCACCGGTCGTCGGTCTGATCGTCGGCGCCCCGGATCGTCGCCCGGATGAGGCTGTGAAGGTGAAAGGGCCACAGCTCGAAGGGAGTCTCCCGGACGAAGGGACGCTCGACGAGCCGTAGTGCCGGTGCTTGTCGAGGCAGACCCGCAGCCCGGGTCGCCAGGGTGATGTCGAAGGAGGAGAAGAGACTGACGGAGCGCAGCACGTTGCGTTCGGGGGCGGTGAGGTCGGAAAGGGTGCGAGCGATCAGCGCGGGGAAGTCGTGGTCGAAATCGGCCGGCCGCGGGGTGTTCCCGCTTCGGCGGAGATCCAGAAACCTCATCACGGAGAGGTCCAGGTACAGCGGCAGACCGTGCGAACGCTGTCCGATCACCCTGCGGATGCCTTCGTCGATGAGAGGACGGCCGTCGACGGAGAGACGGCGGGCGAGGTAGTCGTCGGAGTCCTCGAAGGAGAAGTCACCGACCAGCATCTGCCGTTCCCGGCCTGGGGCAGGAGACTCCGTACGGGCTGGGGCGGTGTCGCGGGTTGCCAGGCCGGGCCAGGCTGTCGGGCCGGTGAAGTCGAGCTGGCCCTGGAGAGCTTCGTCGCCCCACTGCAAGCGAGAGCGGCCCGTGATGACGAAGAAGGCGTTCGGCATCAACCACACCAGGCGTTGCAGAAACCGCTCGAAGTCTCGATGGGTACGGTCGCCGATCTCCTCGAAGGCGTCCAGCAGGATCACCGGCGTGACCCTCTTCGCCGGAGGTGTCCGGGCCAGCTCCCAGGCAAGCAGGTGCGGGTAGTAGGAGAGGGCGTCCAGGTCCGGTTCGCTCTCCAGCAGATCGGCCAGGCGTGCGCAGCCGGCGAGGGCACGGACTGTCTGTCGACGCTCGCGAAGCGCCCCCACGAGCGCACCGGTCACCTGCCCGATCGCAGAACCCACCGTGCCGGGCAGCATCAGCGCCTGGGCGACGTCGGCGAGCGCGGACTGCATCTGCTGCGGCAGCGCCTTCCCGAACCGCGCGGCCAGCCCGCCGCGGTCGAGGTAGTCCTCCAACAGCTCACCCGGGTGCTGATGCTCCCAGTAGCGGCGCAACGCCAGATCGAAGGCGGGCAGCGGCCTACCGAGAGCGGCGAGGGCGAGACGGACGGAGAGCACGACCTTCTCGACATCGGGACTGGCGGATCGCGCGAGATCGATCCTGACAGGCAGTATCCGCGCTCCACGCCACGCTGGCGCCCGCCACTGCGCGGGGCGATGCTCCGGGTCAGCGAGTGACGCCTCGAACTTTCGCGACAATGCGGACTTCCCGATGCCACCGACCCCGTGGAAGACCACCACGTTGTTTCGGGCTGCCTCCACGTCCTCAGGATCGAACCCAGGTCCGCTGACAAGCTGGAGATGCTCGGCGAGGGCGGCCACCGCGAAATCCCACTGCCCCTGCCGGTTCGTGAACGCCTCCGTGGTGTCCAGCGTGCGGTCGTTCGTACTGAACAGCGCTCGCAGATCCCGGCCCGCCACACCGCCCCCAACAGATCGCCGAACTGCCAGCTTATGGCTACTCCGGTCTTGGTGGGGAGGCATCCTCAGGTTCGTTGGGCGGCGCCCCCTGGACGACCGTCCTGCCCGCATCAGGACGCGCTGCCGCTCTGTCCTCAGCTCGTAACGAGCTGCCGCCGCTATCAACCAGGCGGGAGGCAGGAGCAGAGGCAGGCGCTACTTCCGGCCCGACACTCGGAGGTGCCGAGGCTCCGTGGCGCCCGGTCGGGTGTCAGGGGCGGGGGTGGAGGTCGTCGGAGCGTCCGGCTTCGATGCGGGACCACTGGGGGATGGGGCGGCCGTTGCTGCGCATGGGGTGCTCGGGGGGTGCGTCCTTGGTCTGGGGCCAGCCGGAGGGCGAGTCCTCCCAGAGTTCCTGGCGGCCGTACGCGGTGAGGTCCATGAGCGCGTAGTTGTAGTCCATCACCTCCACCCCGCGCAGCGTCGTCCAGTACGTCTCGTAGACGCGGTCGCCCTCGCGCAGGTAGCAGACCACGTGCATGCTGCCGACCTGGCGGCCGGTCAGGAGCTCGTTGTTCGACGGGAGCGCCGAATACCACGGCATGTCCCAGCCCATGAAGTCCCGGTAGCGGCGGCTCTCCTCGTACGGGCCCTGGCAGAAGACCGCGTAGGTGATGTCGCGGGAGTGCAGGAAGGACAGCTCCTGAACCTGGTTGGTGACCCACGTGCAGCCCTCGCACTGATCCGCCGCCTCGTGACCGGCGTGCCACATGAAGTAGTACGCGATGAGCTGCCGACGGCCCTCGAACGCGTCGAGCAGGGTGACCGGGCCGTCCGGGCCGGTCAGTTCGAGGTCGGCGGCCACCTCGACCATGGGCAGTCGGCGGCGGGCCGCGGCGATCGCGTCGCCCTCCCGGGTGTGCGCCTTCTCGCGGAGGCGCAGGCGGCTCAGTTCCGCCTCGAACGCGGCCCGGTCGGCCACCGGCGGCAGGGCCGGTGCGGGGGCGGGGTCCGGCGTGCTGCTGTCGTGCTCGGTCACGGTCGCGTCCCGTCGTCGTACGTCATCACTCGCCCCCGTCAGCCTAAGGGCTGTCCCGTAATCCCTGGTGGATCAGCGTGCGGCGTCAGATGCGGTGCATCGCAAGGCGGAGGGACGTCCGCATACTGGATGTATTCGGGCGTTCCGACAACGCGGCGAGGTGCCGTAGCTGTCGTCGCGCGCCCACCAGGGATGACGGGACAGCCCTTCGGGCCGGGGTGGCCTGCGGCAGGCGAGTTTCGCAGGAGTGGCCGCTGCGTTCCAGCTCCTCGGGCGGTGCGGCGAGCCGTCCGGACGGGAGCATCGCGAACGCGCCGGGCCCGCGCGCGCTTCGGGCGGCGCGGGGGTCCTCCACCTCCACGGCGGTCGCGTGGGGGGAGGCCCTAGAGTGCCCCCGTGCCGACGTACAGCATCGGCCGGGCAGCCGAGCTGCTCGGCGTCAGTTCGGAGACCGTCCGCCGATGGGCCGACGGGGGGCAGCTCGCCATGGAGCGGGACGGGGCCGGCAGCCGGGTGATCGACGGCGCAGGGCTCGCCGCGTTCGCCAAGGACCGGGCCGCCGGGCTGCATCCCGTGCCCGGGGAGCCCCGGACGTCCGTGCGGAACTCGTTCGCCGGGATCGTCACCGCCGTCACCGTCGACGACGTCGTCGCCCAGGTCGAGATCCAGTCCGGACCGCACCGGCTGGTCTCCCTGGTGAGCCGCGAGGCCGTCGAGGAGTTGAGGATCGAGGTCGGGGTGACCGCAACGGCCCGGGTGAAGTCCACCAACGTCCACATCGACCGGCCGGGCGTTCCCGACCGGCCGGGAACTCCTGAGCGGTCGGGGGTTCCCGAGCGGTCGGCCGGTGCACCCTGATCCACCGGCCGCGTGTACCCCCTGAGCGACTCGGTCGGGTGCTCATCGATCCGGCAGCCCCGTGCTTCCCGAGCGACCAGCCGGGCGTTCCCCGGCGGTCGGCCGGTGCTGCCTAATTCACCTGCCCCGTGCTTCCCTGATCCACCTGCCTCGTGCTGCCTGAGCGACCAGCCAGGTGCTCCCTGAGCCTCGCCCGGCCCCGGCCGTCGGCCGCTCGCCTCAGCGGCAGAGCAGCGCCGCCTTCAGGTCCAGCTTGTGGTCCAGGCGGGCCAGGTCGCGGCCGGTGAGCGACTCCACGCGCTGGATGCGGTAGTGCACGGTGTTGACGTGCAGGTGCAGCGCGGCGGCCGTCCGGGCCCAGGAGCCGTTGTGGGCGAGGAAGACGTCCAGGGTCTCCAGGAGCATCCGGTGCGAAGGGTTCGTCGCGTCGGCGAGCGGGCCGAGCGCGTGGATGCCGAAAGCCGTACGCACGTCGGCGGGGATGCCCGCGAGAAGGGCGTCGAGAGTCGTGAGCTCGTCGATCGCGATGATCCCCCCGGCCTTCGCGTCCTTCCCGGCACTCCCGTCCTTCCCGGCACTCCCGGACCCCCCGGAACCTCCGGCGCTCCCGGACCCCCCGGCACTCGCGGCCCTCCCCGCGCCCGCCGCCCGTGCCGTCAGCCCGTCCCCGCGTGCGCCCCGGCCCTCGGTCCCAGCCCCCCGCGTCTCCGTTGCCGTGCACCCGTCCCCGCGCCGGTCCCGGCCCTCGGCCCCGGATCCCCGCGTCTCCGGTGCCGGGAGCCCGTCCCCGCGCGTCTCCCGGGCCTCGGCCCCCTCCCCGCGGGCCGCCGCGCCCTCCGTCCCGGCCCCGGCGTCCCCCGTACGTCCCACCGCCACCGCCATCGCGTACCGCGCCTGCACCAGCGCGCCCTTCAGGTCCTGCGGGGTCGCGGCCGGGGCGCTGATGCCGCCGTGCAGGGGCGCCGTCTCCGCGCGGGCCTGGAGTGTCGGCCACAGGGGGCGGAGCGTGGCGGCCGGGTCCGTGCCCGGGCGGGGTGCGATCACCGCCGTCGCCTCGCCGCGCTCCGTGGCGCCGCCCACCGCGAACCGGGCGCCCGCCAGGTGGCTCAGGGCCTCGGTCAGCGCGTCCGGGGCCCCGGACCCGGGCGCGTCCTGCGTGGCGACCGTGAGGGTGACCACGGTGTACGGGCCCTGATCCGGCAGGCCGCACGCGTGGAGCGCCGCCCGTAGCGCGGCGGGGCCGGGGGCGGGGGTCTCCGCGAAGGTGAGGAGGTCCGTGGCGAGGCGGTGGGCGGCCGTGGCGCGGCGGGCGGTCGCCTGGCGGTGCTGGGCCAGCACCTCCGCCGTCTCGTGCAGCATGCGCGGCGGGGCCTCGACCGCCTCGGGCAGGTGCAGGTACCACTGGCCGAACGCCGAGGCGTCCGGGTCGACGCTCAGGGTCGTCGCCGGTGACGCGGCCGCCGGGCGCAGTGCCCGCACTGCCCGCGCCTCCGGCAGCCGCGGGGCCGCCGGGGTGCTGGCGATCGTGCGGCCCGTGGCGCTGAGCACGTAGGCGGGCGGGCCCCCCAGGTGGGCGACCGCGCGGGTGAGCAGCGTGCCCGGGTCCGCGCCGTCGGCGAGCAGGCCGCTCAGCTCGGCCCGCACGTTCTCCGGCAGCGCGTAGTGGTCGGCGGGACGTCGGCTGAGGTCGCCCCACTGCCGGAGGTAGACGGTGTCGGTGATGGCCCGGAAGGACATGTGCACCGGCACCGACAGGATCGCGATGCCATGGCGGCGGCACGCGTCGACCAGCGCCTCCGGCACCCTCCCGTGCGTCTCCTCGCCCGCCAGCAGCGCGGCCGCGCCGGCCTCGTGCAGGGCGGCGACGAAACGGTCCGCCTTCGCCCCGTCGTCCGCCGGACTCCACCACACCAGTCCGCTGAGCACGACCTCGCCCGGCCGCAGGAAGCGCCCCGGGTCCTCCAGGTCGGTCACGGTGACCCCGCTGATCTCCCGGTCGAGCTGCGGGCCCTCGCCCCAGAGCAGGGTGAGGTCCAGGGTCTCCAGCCGGAGGAGGTCGTCGACGTGCATGGGGGTCTCCTTGCCGGGCTGCCGGGCGCCCACCCGGAACCTCACATTCACGAGGTCGATGCGAGTCATTGCATCGTAAATGCCAGGCAGAAAGAGGTGAACACCTCTTGGTTGATCCTCCGAACACGCGGCGGTGGCCTGAGGTATTTCCGTACGGCGAACCAGTCGTGCGGCCCCCCGGCGCGGGGCTTCACTGGCGGGCATGGACCTCAACACGGTGCTCGACGTACGGGACGCCCGCCGCCCCGTTCCCTGGCGGCCGGGCGACGCCTGGCTCGGCGGGGGCACCTATCTCTTCTCCGAACCGCAGCCGCGTCTGCGCCGCCTGGTCGACCTGAGCCGGATGGGCTGGGAGCCGGTGCGGGAGCTGCCCGACGGCTCGCTGGAGATCGCCGCGACCTGCACGATCGCGCAGCTGTCGCGCTTCGGGAGGGTGTGGTCCGCCCCAGCGGCTCCCCTGGTCGAGCAGTGCTGCCGGGCCTTCCTCGCCTCGTTCAAGATCTGGAACATGGCGACCGTCGGCGGGAACCTCTGCAACGCCCTGCCCGCCGGGCCGATGATCTCGCTGACCAGCGCGCTGGACGGGATGTGCCTGCTGCGCGCCCAGGACGGTTCGCTGCGCCGCACTCCGGTGGCCGACTTCGTCGTCGGAGCCGGGCGCAAGGACCTGGGTGAAGGCGAACTGCTGCGCTCCATCACCCTGCCCGCCCGCGCGGTGGCCGCCCGTACGGCGTTCCGCCAGGCCTCGCTGTACGGGCTGGGGCGGTCGGGAGCGCTGGTCGTCGGGGTGCTGGACCCGGTGGACGGTTCGCTGAGCGTGACGGTGAGCGCGGCGACCGTACGGCCGTTCCGCTTCTGGTTCCCGCTGCCGCCCGCCCGGGAGGCGCTGCGTACCGCGATCGACGCGGCGGTCGGCCCGGACGACTGGTTCGACGACATCCACGGACTGCCCGCGTGGCGGCGGCACATGGCGCTCCGCTTCGCCGAGGAGATCCGCCGCGAGCTGACCGCCGCGACCGCCGACGCACCGCCCCCGGGAGGGCCCCGATGACGTACTCGATCCGGATCAACGACAAGCCCTTCGAGGACGAACCGCGCGCCGGTCAGTGCCTGCGCACCTACCTCCGCGAACGCGGCTGGTTCGGCGTCAAGAAGGGCTGCGACGCCGGTGACTGCGGTGCCTGCACGGTGCACGTCGACGGCGAACCGGTGCACAGCTGCCTCTACCCCGCCGTACGGGCCGAGGGCCGGGCCGTCACCACGGTGGAGGGACTGGCGGACGCGGACGGCGAACTCCACCCCGTACAGAAGAAATTCCTCGACGCGCAGGGCTTCCAGTGCGGGTTCTGCACCGCCGGGTACCTGATGACGACGGCTGCGCTGGACGCCGAACAGCTCGACGACCTCCCCCGGGCCTTCAAGGGCAACATCTGCCGTTGCACCGGCTACCGGGCCATCGAGGACGCCGTGCGCGGAGTGCGGCACACCGAGGAGCCGGGCGCGGGCCAGGCCGTCGGCCGGAACCTGGGGGCGCCCGCCGGACCCCAGGTGGTGACCGGCACCGCCCGCTACACCTTCGACATCGACGTCCCCGGCCTCCTCCACATGAAGCTCCTGCGCTCCCCGCACCCGCACGCCCGGATCGTCGCCATCGACACCGCCGCCGCCCTGCGCGTCCCCGGCGTGCACCTGGTCCTCACCCATCACGACGCCCCCGAGCGGCTCTACTCCACCGCCCGCCACGAGCACCCCACCGAGGACCCCGACGACACCCGGCTGCTGGACGACACCGTGCGCTACATCGGCCAGCGGGTCGCCGCCGTGGTCGCGGACAGCGAGGCGGCGGCCGAGGAAGGGTGCCGCCGCGTCGAGGTGACGTACGAGCAACTGCCTTATGTCACCGACCCGGAGGAGGCGATGGCTCCGGGCGCCCCGGTGATCCACGACAAGGGCCCCGCGTCGCGCATCGCCCGCCCCGAGAACAACGTGGTCGGCGAGGTGCACGGCGAGATCGGCTCGGTCGCCGACGGCTTCGCCGAGGCCGACGTCGTCCACGAGGAGTCCTTCCGCACCCAGCGCGTCCAGCACGGCAGCCTGGAGACGCACGGCGCGGTGGCCTGGTACGAGCAGGGCGAGGACGGTACGGAACGGCTCACCGTGCGCTCCAGCACCCAGACCCCGTTCCTCACTCGTCGCGCCCTGTGCGCGCTGTTCGACCTGGAGTTGAAGCAGGTACGGGTACTTGCGGGCCGGGTCGGCGGCGGGTTCGGCGGGAAGCAGGAGATGATCGTCGAGGACATCGTGGCACTGGCCGTCATGCGGCTGCGGCGGCCGGTGAAGCTGGAGTACACCCGCGCCGAGCAGTTCTACGGGGCGACCACCCGCCACCCGTTCTCCGTCCGCGTACGGGCGGGGGCGCGGGCGGACGGCACCCTGACCACGCTGGAACTGTGCGTGGTCGCGGACACGGGGGCGTACGGCAATCACGGCCCGGCGGTGATGTTCCACAGCGTCGGCGAGTCGATGGCCGTCTACCGCGCCCCGCACAAGAAGGTCGACGCCTTCTCCGTCTACACCAACTCCGTCCCGGCGGGCGCCTTCCGTGGCTACGGCCTGGGCCAGGTCGTCTTCGCCGTCGAGTCGGTGATGGACGAGCTGGCCCGCCGCACGGGCGTCGATCCCCTGGTCTTCCGGGAGCGGAACATCATCGGCCCCGGTGAGCACATGGTCAGCCCGGGAGGCGAGGAGGAGGACCTGGAGATCGCCAGTTACGGACTCGACCAGTGCCTCCAGGTGGTACGGAACGCGATCCGGAAGTACGGGGGCGGAGGCAGGTCCGGCGACCGGGAAGGACCCGGGGGCGCGGACGGGTACGGGGACAGGTCCGAGGGCGCGGAGGGGTCGCGGGGCGGGAACGGGTCCCGGGAGGGGAACGGGTCCCGGGAGGGCCACGGGTCCGGCGATGATGTGCCGGAGGGGTGGCTCGTGGGGCACGGCACCGGTATGTCGATGATCGCCACCGGACCGCCCGGCGGCCACTTCGCGGACGCCACGGTGAAACTGCTCCACGACGGTACGTACGACATCGCCGTCGGGACCGCCGAGTTCGGCAACGGGACCACGACCGTCCACCGGCAGATCACCGCCGGGGCGCTGTCCACGACGGTGGACCGGATCGCGATCCGGCAGTCGGACACCGACGTGGTGCGCCACGACACGGGCGCGTTCGCCTCGGCCGGGACGGTGGTGGCGGGCAAGGCGGTGCTGAGGGCCGCCGAAGCGCTCGCCGGGCAGCTCCTGGACCTCGCGGCCCGGCAGCTGGGGGTGGCCGTGGCCGACTGCCGCCTGACGGCGGACGCGGTGGTGTGCGCCGGGCAGGACATCAGCCTCAAGGAGCTGTTCCAGGCCGCCCGCACGGCGGGGCGGGAGCTTCTCGCCGAGGGGCACTGGGGCGGTTCGCCGCGGTCGGTGGCCTTCAACGCCCAGTGGTTCCGGCTGGCCGTGGACCCGGACACCGGCGAGATCCGTATCCTGCGCAGCGTCCACGCCGCGGACGCGGGCAAGGTGATGAACCCGATGCAGTGCCGGGGGCAGGTCGAGGGCGGGGTGGCCCAGGCGCTCGGCGCGACGCTTTTCGAGAACGTGGCGCTCGACGAGCGCGGCGAGGTGACCACGGTCGCGTTCCGCCGCTACCGGCTGCCGCAGTACGCCGATGTTCCGCGCACCGAGGTGCACTTCATGGAGACCTCGGACGCGATCGGCCCGCTGGGCGCGAAGTCGATGAGCGAGAGCTCGTTCAACCCGGTCGCCCCGGCCTTCGCCAACGCGCTGCGCGACGCTACAGGGATCCGGTTCACGGAGCTGCCCCTGACCCGCGACCGGGTGTGGCAGGCGCTCGACGAGGCGCGGAGGAAGCCACGGATGCCATGAGTTTGCCGCCTCACAGCTGGCTGTTGCCATGAATATCCCCTTTCTCCCTGGCTTTTGAGGTCCTGTTGGGTTCCCCGGTCTCCACTTCGGGCATCACGTAAGGCATGGCAGATGTCGATGGCGCGACGGCACGGCCGTTCACGCTGGCGGGCGAGGTGCGCCGGCCGGTGACGCTGACGGTCACCGATCTGCGCGGGGGCTGGGAGCAGCACCGCGCCGAGGTGACCTTCGACTGCGCGTCCGACGGCCCGCAGCACCACACCTTCGAGGGGCCGCTGCTGCGGGAGGTCGTCGCGGACGCGGGCCCGGCGTTCGACGTGCACCGGCGGAAGGACCGGGCGCGCTTCCTGCTGGCGGTCACCGGCGGCGACGGGCACCACGCGGTGCTTTCCTGGGCGGAGATCGACGCCGACTTCGGCGGCGCGCCCGTCCTGCTCGCCACCACGATGGACGGCAGGCCTCTCGACCCCGAGGGCAGCCAGCTGGTGGTTCCGTGGGACCGGTGCGGGGCGCGGTACATCAGCGCGATCACCCGCGTGTGGGTGGGGCACGCCTCCTTCCCGTGCGGGGAGATGCCCGCAGCGATGCCCTCGGCGTCGTCGCCGGAGCCGACGTGGGCCGCATCCTCACCTCCGCCCTTCACGCCATCCTCGGTGCCGCCCCCGGTGTCGCAGCCTTCGGCGGTCCGGCCCTCGGCGGGGCAGCCCTCGGTGTCGCAGCCTTCGGCCGTGTGGCCCTCGGCGGGGCAGCCCTCGGCGGTGCGGCCCTCGGGTGTACGGCCCTCGGCGGGGCTTGCGGTGCTGCGGCCGATCCCGGATGGCGTCGAGGGCGTCGCCCCGTAGGCCTCTTCCGCCACGCCGACCACCCTCGGCACGAGGACCGATCTCGCCGCCTCGACCGGTCCCGCTCCCGCCATGTCGACCGGGCCTGGCACCCCGACCGGTTCCGTCGCGCGTTGAGCCGTCCGGCTGAACCTGCTGTCGCGCCCCGGTGCCGGACACCGGGCGTCCGCCGCCGCCAAGGGCCGCCCACACGCCGCTTTCCGCGTCCTCCGGCGCCTTCGCCGCATCCCCTCGGACACACAACACCCCCCTGAACTTGCCTACTCCGTCACGTCATTGAGGTTTATCTACGCGCGGAGCACGGCCTGCCGAACAATCCTTCGGGCATATCAGACGACTTCTCGCGTGAGCATGACCAGTGGGTGCCGCGAGCTGCTAGAAACTGGTTCGTTCCCTTCAACCCCCCACCCGTCCCCCACACTTCGAAGGGCTGGCAGCCATGTCAGTACGAAGGCTTCGGGCATCCCTCTCCACTCTGGCGCTCGCCGCCGTCGCCGCCCTCGGGATCGCCGGTCCGGCTTCTGCGGCGGGCTCCTCCGCTGCGGCCGACCCGTCCGCGGCGGGCGGCTACGTCGCCCTCGGCGATTCCTACTCCTCGGGCGTCGGCGCCGGGGACTACATCTCCGACAGCGGTGACTGCCGGCGCAGCACCAACGCCTATCCGCATCTCTGGGCGGCGGCGAACTCCCCCGCCTCGTTCGACTTCGTCGCCTGCTCCGGAGCGACGACCTCCTCGGTGGCGAGCAGTCAGCTGGGCGTGCTCAGCGCGTCGACGTCCCTGGTGAGCGTCACGGCCGGAGGCAATGACATCGGGTTCGCCGACGTCATGCAGGACTGCGTGCTGTCGAGCGAGGCCGTCTGCCTCGACAGCGTGGACGCCGCTGTCGGCCGGATGAACAACTCCCTTCCCGCGAACCTCGATTCCCTGTACGGCAGCATCCGCGACCGCGCCCCGCAGGCCCGTGTCGTGGTGCTCGGATACCCCCGCTTCTACCAGCTGTCGGGCAGCTGCATCGCCGGGCTGACCGAGACCGAGCGTGGCGCGATCAACAACGCGTCGGACGTGCTGAACGACGTTCTCGCCAAGCGGGCCGCCGACGCCGGGTTCACCTTCTCCAGCGTGGTGGACGAGTTCACCGGGCACGAGCTGTGCTCGGGAGACGCCTGGCTCCACAGCGTGACCGTGCCCGTCTACAACTCGTACCACCCCAAGGCGGCCGGGCAGTCGGGCGGCTATCTGCCCGCCTTCCGCGCAGCGGTCTAGCCGCCGAGCACGGCCACACATCAGAACACCTCGCGGCGGTTCACCGGGCGACCGGTGGGCCGCCGTCGGTGTCAGTAGCGCTCGACCAGATGCTCGCGCCCGGCGGGAGGCTCGTACGACTCGGGCCAGAAGTCCGTCACTCCGACGATCAGCCCCTGCTCGTCGAAGGTGAAGAAGTGGATGGCGTCCAGCTCCTGCGGCTCCTCCCCGGCCACGGTGACCTCCGTCCGGGCGGCCGCCTGGCGGCCCTCCGCGTCGGTGACGATCCGCTCCACCCGGACGTGCCAGTCACCCGGATACTCCTCGTTGAACCGGAGATACCGCTCCTTGCCGCGGATCCGCTCCCGGGTCTGCGGCAGCTCGTAAACCACCTCGTCGGCCAGGGTCGCGGCGAACGCGTCCCACTGCCGGTCCTCCGCCGCCGCCCAGTACCTCTCCACCGCCGCGCGCAACGCTGCCGTCGTCCCACCAGTCATGTCGCCCCCGCCTGTCATGTCGGTCATGGAATCGAGTGTGACCCCCACCACTGACAATCGGCCGGAAAAGCCCGGCGGCACCGGGCTGAGCTGCGGTTATCCCCGACGCCGCGCGGGACGCGACGCCTTGAGCGAGTACATCAGCGGAATACGCGGCCGGTCCGCCGGGAAGCGGTAGTGGCCGTCCGCGTGCCGCTCCAGCGTGCCGAACCGGGGGAAGAGCGAGGCGTCGTGCTCGTGGAGGAACTCGATCCGCAGCCCCGCCGCCGCGATGGCCGTCACCACCTGGCCCACCGGGTGCTGCCACTCGACGCTGCGGTTGTGCACCGTCGGCGCATCGAAGTCCGCGTACGTCCCCGGCGTCTCGTCCACCCAGGCGTCCCGGCTGAAGTAGTCGTCGGTGACCACGGACCCGGTCGCGTCGTCCAGCGCGTCGGTCAGCGGATGGAACTCCGCGAGGTAGAGGAACCCGCCCGGGGCCACCAGCGAGGCGGCGGTCTCCGCCCAGCGCACGATGTCCGGCAGCCAGTTCAGCGCGCCCACCCCGGTGTAGACGATGTCGTAGGCGGAGTCGGGAACGGCGGCCGCCGCGTCGTACACGTCGGCGGCGACGAACGCCGCCCGGTCCGGCCCCAGCCCCAGCTCCCGGGCCAGGCCGCGGGCGGTCTCGACGGCGGGCTCGGAGAAGTCGAGGCCCACGACCTGCGCCGCCCCGTGCCGCGCCCAGGACAGGGTGTCCAGCCCGATGTGGCACTGGAGGTGCAGCAGGGACCGGCCGGTGACGTCGCCGACCTCCGCGAGCTCGAAGGGCCGCAGCGCGTCCCTGCCCGCCCGGAACGCCGCCAGATCGTAGAAGTCGCTCGCCGCGTGGATCGGCACCCGCTCGTCCCAGCGGGCGCGGTTGGCTTCCTGCCAGTCGTCCGGTGTCGGGGAGTACATGCGCCCGAAGCTATCGGTGCTCCGGTCGGGCTGCGAGTGGTTATCCACAGGCTGGGGGCGGATCGGTGCGGGCTGGGGAAGGGCCGAGGGAGGTCCGGCGGAAGGTTGTCCACAGGCTTGCCCGGCGGAGCGGCCGATCGGGTTGGATGGAGGGCATGAGCGAATCACCGAACGTCCCGCCCCGCCCGGAGCAGCCCACCGCACCGGCCGAGCCGGATCACCGCACCACACCGGCCGGACCGGGGCACTCCACCACGCCGGAGTGGGAGCAGCGGTTCCGCGCGCCCCGGGTGTCCCTGCCCGACTGGGCCGAGGACGCACCCGACCGCTCGCTGTTCGTCTCCAACGCCACCGGCACCTACGAGCTGTACGCATGGGACCGGGCGACGGGCGGGCAGCGTCAGGTGACCGACCGGCCGAACGGCACGACCGACGGTGTGCTGACGCCCGACGGCGAGGCGATCTGGTGGTTCAGCGACACCGACGGGGACGAGTTCGGGGTGTGGATGCGGCAGCCGTTCGGCGGCGGGGAGGACGAGCCCGTCGCCCCGGGCCTCGCCCCCTCCTATCCGGCGGGCCTCGCCATCGGGCGCGACGGCACAGCGGTGATCGGCCGCTCGACCGACGAGGACGGCACGACGATCCACCTGGTGCGGAAGCCGGGCGGGACCGCGGGCACGGTCACGGAAGGCAGCACGGACGTGGGCGGGAGCGCGGGCACACAAGGCGGCGCGGGCGCGGTCACGGACGGCGGCGCGGACCCGGGCGGGAGCGCGGGCACACCGGGCAGCGTGGGCGCGGACGCGGGTGGAAGTGCCTCGGGGGGCGCGGGCACGGCCGTGGGAGGCGGGGAAGCCCCGGGCGGCGGCGGGGTGGCCGGGGAGGTCTGGGAGCCGGTGGAGATCTACCGCCACCGGGAGTCCGCCGGGGTCGGCGACCTCTCCTACGACGGGATGCTCATCGCGCTGGAGCACACCGAGCACGGCGACGCGATGCACTCGGCGCTGCGCGTGGTGCGCCCGGACGGCTCCGCGGTGGCCGAGCTGGACGACACCGACGGCGGCACGAAGGAGCTGGGGCTCACGGTGCTCGGGTTCGCGCCGGTCGCCGGGGACAGCCGGCTGCTCGTCGGGCACCAGCGCCGGGGCCGATGGGAGCCGATGATCTGGGACCCGGTCGCGGGCACCGAGACCGCCCTCCCCATCGACCTGCCGGGCGATGTGGACGCCGAGTGGTATCCGGACGGCTCCGCGCTGCTCATCGAGCACAGCTTCGAGGCCCGCAGCGAGCTGTGGCGTTACGAGCCGGGCGCCCCGGAGCCCGTGCGGGTGGAAACCCCCGCCGGGACGGTGTCGGGCGCCACGGCCCGCCCCGACGGCACCGTGGAGTATCTGTGGTCCTCGGCCGCGCAGCCTCCGGTGGTGCGGTCGACGAGCGGTGCGGTGGTGCTGGACCCGCCGGGAGCGAAGGCCCCGCCGTCGGTGCCCGTCGAGGACGCCTGGGTGGAGGGGCCGGGCGGCCTGATCCACGCCCTCGTGCAGCGGCCCGCCACCGGCGCGGGCCCCTTCCCCACGGTCTTCGAGATCCACGGCGGCCCGACCTGGCACGACAGCGACGCCTTCGCCTCCGGTCCGGCCGCCTGGCTGGACCACGGCTTCGCGGTCGTCCGGGTCAACTACCGGGGTTCCACCGGTTACGGCCGCGCCTGGACGGACGCGTTGAAGCACCGGGTCGGCCTGATCGAGCTGGAGGACATCGCGGCCGTGCGGGACTGGTCGGTGAAGTCCGGGCTCGCGGACCCCGGGCGGCTGATCCTGGCCGGTGGTTCGTGGGGCGGCTATCTGACCCTGCTCGGTCTCGGCACCCAGCCCGACGCGTGGGCGCTCGGCCTGGCGGCGGTGCCGGTCGCGGACTACATCACGGCGTACCACGACGAGATGGAGGCCCTGAAGGCGATGGACCGCACGCTGTTGGGCGGCACTCCGGAGGAGGTCCCCGAGCGCTTCGAGGCCTCGTCCCCGCTGACGTACGTCGACGCGGTGCGCGCCCCGGTCTACATCTCCGCCGGTGTCAACGACCCGCGCTGCCCCATCCGCCAGGTGGAGAACTACGTGGACCGCCTCGCCGCCCGCGGCGCGGTGCACGAGGTCTACCGGTACGACGCCGGACACGGCTCGCTCGTGGTGGAGGAACGCGTCAAGCAGGTGCGGCTGGAGCTGGAGTTCGCGCTGAAGCACCTGGGAGGGCCGGGAGGGGGTGACGTCCAGGGGGCGTGAGGGCGAGTACCGGAGCCGGTGCAGGAAGCGGTTGAGGAGGCGCGGAAACGTGGACCCCGCCCCAGGGCGGCGGAGCGGGGAACCGTACCGTGGAGGGGTGTACCGGTTCCTGCTGACCCCGCGGTGGTGGGGGATCAACCTCTTCGTCGTGCTGGCCATCCCCTTCTGCGTGTTCATGGGCACCTGGCAGCTAGGCCGCTTCGAGGACCGTGTGCAGTCGCACGAACAGGCGGAGAGGCAGCCCGATCCGAGCACCCGGGCCGCCGAACCGCTGGACGAGCTGCTGCCCGTCGACAAGGTGACGTCCGGCCGCCCGGCCGTCGTCACCGGGACGTACGGCGACCAGTTCCTCGTACCCGGGCGTGAGCTGGAGGACCGCGAGGGCTTCTACGTCCTGAACCTGCTGCGTACAGACAGCGGCAGGGCGCTGCCGGTGGTGCGGGGGTGGCTGCCCGGTTCCACGAGCGGCGTCCGGGTGCCCGCCGCGCCCGCGGGCGAGGTCACCGTGACCGGTGACCTCCAGGCGTCCGAGAACATCAACAGCGACGGCGTCAACGCGCGGGGCGGGCTGCCCTCCGGTCAGATCGGCATGATCAGCGCAGCGACCCTGGTGAACCTGGTCCCGTACGACGTCTACGACGCGTGGGTGACGCTTCCCGAGGGCGAGGCGGGCGGCGCCGGGGGCGCGGGCGGTTCGATGGAGCCGGTGCCCGCGGCCGCCCCGCAGGGCAGCGGGCTGGACCTCAAGGCCTTCCAGAACCTGGGCTACACGGGCGAGTGGTTCGTCTTCGCGGCCTTCGTGCTCTTCATGTGGTTCCGGCTCGTCCGCCGCGAGGCCGAGTCCGTCCGCGACGTAGCCCTCGGCCTCGTCCCGGAGACCACGGAGGGGGCCGAGGGAGCCGAGGGCACCGCGGAGACCACGGCGGGCGCCGGGGGGAAGGCTGCGAGCACCGCGGAGACCGCGGGCAGCGCGACCACCGCGGACCCGGCAGGTGCCCCCGACGGTACGGCCGCGAAGTCCCGGGAGACGACGGAGGCGTAAGACACCAGGCCCGGCCTCGGTGGCGGTGCGGACTTCGGCCACGGCATCGGCTTCGGGCTCGGTGGCGGCGCACACCGCGGTCTCGGTGACCGCATCGGCGCAGACCTCAGCTTCGGCGGCGGCATAGGCCCCGGTCCCGGCGTCGGTATCGGGATCGGTGGCGGTGCAGACTTCGGTCCCGGCATCGGCGTACGTCTTCGGCCGCGCTTCTTCGGATGGTCCGCCGCACCGGGCTCGTCCCCCGTGCCGCACCCTCCCCCCCCGGGGGCGGGAGGAGCGGCCGGGGCTCAGGAGGTGGCGAGGAGACCGGTGCGGTAGATCGTGCCGGAACAGGCGTTGGCGATCACGGTCTCCGCAGTGGGTGCGCCCGCCTCCGGGGTGTGCCTCACGGAGACGCTGCCCTCCGCCATGCCGCCACCGTCCTCCCGCAGGGACTGGGCGTCCGGGCCGGAGTGCCCGGCGTTCCCCTCGCCCCCCGTCCCGCCCGCACCGTCCGACGTCGGGGTGGGGCTCGGTGAGGGCCCCACGGTCGGGCAGGTGTCGGCGGGCACCCAGGCGAACTTCACCTCGTACGCCATGGACGGCTTCAGCAGCACCGAGCCGGGCTCCTGCGCGGGGTCGGGCAAGCCGGGGGCCGCGCCGCCGGCGGAGTGCTGGACCACGTTGATCTTGAGCGGGTCCGCCGCGCCGATGGCGGTGAAGCCGACGGTGCCGTTGCTGCTGACCGTACAGTCCTCGCCGGACACGTTGGCGATCTTGAAGCTGCCGTAGACAGTGCCGTCGGAGCCCGGGGCGTCGGCCCCCGCCGAGGCGACGCCGAGCTGGCCCGGGTCGCAGACGGGCACGGACGCGATTCCGGCGCGCGCGGTGTCGGACGCCTCGCCGCCGCCCGTCGCGGTGGCGTCCGGGTCGCTGCCCGGTCCCGCGGAGGGGCTGCGGGAGGGGTCCGGCTCGCCCTTGCCGCCCTCACTTTCGCGCTCCGAGGGCGCCACCGACGCCGCGTCGTGCTCCTCGGGGCTGGGCTCGTCCCCATTGCCGCCCTGCGCCTGCTCTCCGTGTCCGGCGATGGCGGGGCGCGCGTCGGAGGGCCCTTCGGAGGTGGCGACGTGGACGAAGGCCGGGACCGCGGTGCCGATCAGCAGAGCCGCCGCGGCCGCACCGACGACGGCCTGCCGCCGCTTGGCCCGGCGGGCGGGGACGGCCCGGTGCAGATGGTCGAGGGTCCCGTCGGAGGGCTCCAGCTGACGCACAGCCCCGTGCAGCATCCTGCGCAGGGCCACCTCGTCCAGCTCGGCGGGCCCCCCGGCCACGGGCCCCTCGGCGGGCCGGTCGGCCACGGGCCCCTCGTCCCCGAGCTCCCCGCGAGCGGGCCCATCGGAGTCGGTGGCGCCGCGCACTCCGGCGAAGAGGTCGGTCGGGCAGGGCACCGCGCCGCTCGCGGCGCCTGGCACGCCTTCAGCGTCCGCCTCGCTGGCGCCACCCACACCGCCGCCTTCGGCACCCCGGGCTTCCTCTGCGCCCTCGGCCGACGCGCCGCTCCCGGCGCCTGGCACGCCTTCAGCGCCCGCCTCGCTGGCGCCGCCCCCACCGCCGCCTTCAGCGCCCGCCTCGTCCGCGCTGCTCTCGGCGGCCGTCAGGTTCTCGGCGTCCGGGTGGGCGTGGTCGCCCTGGCCGGGCTTCGCGCTGTCGTCGTGCGAGCGTTCCGGATCGGCGTGCGGAGTCTTCTCCGGCCCGTCGTTCACCATTCCGTTTCCCGTCGGGTCGTTCTCGTGCCTGTGCTGCTCGTCCCGGCGCTCGGGCCCGCTCATGTCTGGGCCTCCATCACGACGCGCAGCGCCGCGATGCCCCGGGAACCGTACGCCTTGACCGACCCCAGGGAGATACCGAGCGTCTCGGCGACCTGGGCCTCCGTCATGTCCGCGAAGTAGCGCAGGACCAGCACCTCGCGCTGCCTCCGCTGGAGCCCCTTCATGGCCTTGATCAGGGCGTCCCGCTCCAGCTGGTCGTACGCGCCCTCCTCCGCGCTCGCCATGTCCGGCATCGGCTTGGAGAGCAGCTTCAGCCCGAGGATGCGGCGGCGCAGCGCGGAGCGCGAGAGGTTGACGACGGTCTGCCGGAGGTAGGCCAGGGTCTTCTCGGGCTCACGGACCCGGTTGCGCGCGGAGTGCACCCGGATGAACGCCTCCTGCACCACGTCCTCGCAGGACGCGGTGTCGTCCAGCAGCAGGGCCGCGAGGCCGAGGAGGGAGCGGTAGTGGGCGCGGTAGGTCTCGGTGAGGTGGTCGACCGTGGTTCCAGCTGCCACCGTCTCCTCAGCACCCCCGCGCTGCATGGGCAACTGCGCCGGGCGGGCGGCGGGCATGGGCGCGATCACCGGCATACCGCCGGGCGCGCGGGGCCGCCGGAGCGGACGCACGGACGCGCCTCGCAACGGACCCACCACAGTGATGTCGAGAACCTCTGCCACGCCTGTTGGACACGCCGCCCCCCGTCAGGGTTGTACGCGGACCGCGTCACGTTCAGCGCTGTGCGACATGCCCTCATACCTACCCGCTCTTCCCCGAATGCCCCGTGGTCGCGTCCCGCCGCGCAAGAAGTGACGGCATAGACGCAGCCCGGCCGAGATGCGGTTGCAGGAGGCCGGGAGATCATCGTCGGATACGACGACGGCCCAGCTCAAGAGGTACAGACCAGCAAATTGCTCATAGGGCGTTCACAGATTCTACAAATGAGGTTCGATCAGGCCCGGGGAAATTCGGCGGCGACGGACTCCGCGATCTGCGCCACGTTCAAAGCGGCACCTTTTCGGAGGTTGTCCCCGCACAGGAACATGTCCAGTGCGTGCGGGTCGTCCATCGAGCGCCGGACCCGGCCGACCCAGGTGGGGTCGGTGCCCACCACGTCGGACGGGGTCGGGAAGTCCCCGGACGCCGGGCTGTCGAACAGCACCACGCCGGGCGCGGTCGCCAGGATCTCGTGGGCCTTGTCGACGGCGACCTCGTTCTCGAAGCGCGCGTGGACGGACATCGAGTGCGTGGCGACGACGGGGACGTAGACGCAGGTCGCGGTGGTCTTCAGATCCGGCAGGCCGAGCACCTTGCGGCACTCCTCGCGGAGGGCGATCTCCTCGGAGGACCAGCCGCCCCCGGCGTCCGTACCGGCCCACGGCACGACGTTCAGGGCGACGGGCGCGGCGAACGGGCTGTCGGCGGTGGCGGCCTCGGCGCCCAGGGCGCGGCGTACGTCGCCGGGCTGGGTGCCCAGCTCCGTACCGGCCACCAGAGCGAGCTGTCCGCGCAGGGCGGCGACGCCGTCCCGGCCCGCGCCGCTGACCGCCTGGTAGGAGGAGACGATCAGCTCGCGGAGGCCGAACTCGGCGTGCAGCGCGCCGACCGCGACGATCAGCGACAGCGTGGTGCAGTTCGGGGACGCGACGATGCCGCGCGGCCTGAGCCGTGCGGCATGGGGGTTGATCTCCGGGACGACCAGCGGCACGTCGTCGTCGAGCCGGAAGGCGGCGGAGTCGTCGATGACGACGGCGCCCTTGGCCGCGGCGATCGGGGCCCAGCGGGCGGACACCTCGTCCGGGACCAGGAAGAGTGCCACGTCGACGCCGTCGAACACGTCCTCGGCGAGCGCGAGGACCTCGCTCTCCTCACCGCGCACGACCAGCTTGCGGCCGGCCGAGCGCGGTGAGGCGACGAGTCGGACCTCACCCCAGACGTCCGCGTGCTGCGAGAGGATCCGGAGCATGACACCGCCGATCGCCCCGGTCGCACCGACGACCGCGAGCGAGGGGCGGTGTTGCGTCATCGGCCGGTGCCTCCGTAGACGACGGCCTCGTCGGAGTCGCTGTCGAGCCCGAAGGCGGTGTGCACGGCGCGCACGGCCTCGTTGACGTCGTCGGCACGGGTGACCACCGAGATGCGGATCTCGGATGTCGAGATCAGCTCGATGTTGACGCCCGCGTCGGACAGCGCCTCGAAGAAGCCCGCCGTGACGCCCGGGTTGGTCTTCATACCCGCGCCGACCAGGGAGATCTTGGCGATCTGGTCGTCGTAGCGCAGCGAGTCGAAGCCGATGGAGTCCTTGGTCCGTTCCAGGGCGTCGATGGCCTTGCGGCCCTCGGCCTTGGGGAGGGTGAAGGAGATGTCCGTCAGGCCGGTCGACGCGGCGGAGACGTTCTGCACCACCATGTCGATGTTGACCTCGGCGTCCGCGATGGCACGGAAGATCGTGGCCGCCTCGCCCGGCTTGTCCGGGACGCCGACGACGGTGACCTTGGCCTCCGAGACGTCGTGGGCGACTCCGGAGATGATCGCGTGCTCCACCTTCTGGTCCCCTTGCGGTTCGTTGCTGACCCAGGTCCCGCGCAGTCCGGAGAAGGACGAGCGGACGTGGATCGGGATGTTGTAACGGCGGGCGTACTCGACGCAGCGGTGCAGCAGCACCTTGGAGCCGGAAGCGGCCAGCTCCAGCATGTCCTCGAAGGAGATCCAGTCGATCTTCTTCGCCTTCTTCACGACCCGGGGGTCCGCGGTGAAGACGCCGTCGACGTCGGTGTAGATCTCGCAGACCTCGGCGTCCAGCGCGGCGGCCAGCGCGACGGCGGTCGTGTCCGACCCGCCGCGGCCGAGGGTGGTGATGTTCTTGCCCTCCTGGCTCACGCCCTGGAACCCGGCGACGATGGCGATGTTGCCCTCGTCGATCGAGGTCCGGATGCGGCCCGGGGTGACGTCGATGATGCGCGCTTTGTTGTGGACCGAGTCGGTGATGACACCGGCCTGGCTGCCCGTGAACGACTGGGCCTCGTGGCCCAGGTTCTTGATCGCCATTGCCAGCAGGGCCATGGAGATCCGCTCGCCCGCGGTCAGCAGCATGTCGAATTCCCGGCCGGTGGGCATCGGGGACACCTGCTCGGCGAGATCTATCAACTCGTCCGTCGTGTCGCCCATCGCGGACACCACGACAACCACCTGGTTGCCGTTCCTCTTGGCGTCGACGACTCGCTTGGCGACCCGCTTGATGCCCTCGGCATCGGCTACGGAGGAGCCTCCGTACTTCTGCACGACAAGGCCCACGTGCGCTCCTCGCTCAGTCATTAATGCGGTCGGCTCAGTTTAACGAGCAGCCCGGAATCGACCCGTCCTTACCAGATGGTGAGATGTCCCGCTCAGCACCTGGTACGGCGTGTCGCCCCGAACCGCTCGTACGGGGCTGCTGCCCAGCCCGGATACGGAGCACTCCCGTTTGTGTCCCAGCCCACACGATCGGGCGCGGATCGGCCAGCGGGGGCGGTCAGGCGGCGTACCCGGACCGCTCGCCGCACGGCCCGCGTACGGCTTCGGTCCCGGCCGCGCACGGCTTCGGTACGGCCGCGTGCGGCGTCAGCCCGGCCGCGTACGGCTTCGCCTGGCCACGTACGGCGTGAGTCCGCCGCGTACGGCCTCAGGCCGCTTACGGCTCCGCTCCGGGTCGGCGTCAGTCCGCGTACTCCTTGAGCTTGTCGGTGTCGAGCGGGAAGCCGACCGGCTCGGGCAGTTCGACGACCGCGCCGAAGGGCCGGGGTCATGGCGTCGCCTCCTCGCCTCCATGGCGCCGCGACCGGCATCTCCCGTACGCTCATCGGCGCGGCCTCGGGGCCGGGAGCACCGGGCGGGCGGTGGCCGAGCGGAGTTCGGCCACGCGGGCGGCGACGTCGACACCGCCGCGCGGCCGGGCCAGGAAGGTGTCCGGTACGTCACCGGTCAGACCGGCCGCCTCGTCGCGGGCGATGTCGGCGCGGCAGTCGCGGCAGACGCCGTGGTCCAGCGTGGTCGTCGTCTCGTCCTCGTCGCAGAAGAGGCACATCATCACGGCGCCCACGATCTGCTCGCCCGGGTGGTCCTTCTCCGGGTGGGGCGCGGGGGTCGGCGGCATCTTGGTCTCCAGTCGTTTACGGAGGAGGGGTCGGGCGGAATGCACGGACTCCGGCAGGCCCGAGGTCAGGGCCCGGATCATCTGTTCGCGGCCGACGCCGCGCGCCAGCCACTCCCCGGCCAGGTGTTCCAGCTCCGCGCACTCGCTCTCGGAGAGCTGGAGCCGGGGCTCGCGGCGGCCGAGCCCGGCGAGGACGGCGTACGCATCCGAGCGCGAGGCACGTACACCGGGCTCCGGCGCACTCCCAGCGGCCGACGCACCGGCGGCGGAGGCACGAGGTGCACCGGAGACACCGGGCGCACCGGAGGCACCGGGCGCACCGGTGGCAGAGGCGGCGGCACCGGGCACGTCGGTGGCGGCAGGGGCGGGAGCCGGGGGCTGTCCCGGCGCGTCCAGGCCCCGGACGAACCGCACATGGGCGGCCCACCAGTCGGCGTCGCGGGCGGTGCGGGAGAAGTACGTGCGCGTCACCCAGCGCATCTGGCCGTCGGCCACGGTGACATGGACCTTGATGCGGCGCAGGTGCCCGGCCCGGGTCAGCCGGTCCAGCGCACTGCGGCACGCCTGCTGACCGTAGTCCGGCAGCTCTTCGGCGAGCACCTTGTAGCCGATCGCCGCGCCTTCGGGGAGCCGGTCGAGGTACGCGGCGATGGCCGCCTCACGCGGTTCCAGACCGGCGAAGTCGGTGGCGCGCGGCGGCGCCTGGTCGGGAGCGTCACGCTTTCCGTACCCGGCTTTCGCCATGGGGTGGGCGGGAGCGCGCAGGGCAGCACTATGGTGGGCAGCAGCCATGGGGATCGTTTCTTTCTTAGGGGTGCGATCTCTGACGGTCAGACCCCGGTCGGTGTTGTGAGCACCACCGGGGTTGTCCGTTTTACGAGTAGTGGGGTTGCTGATCGTGAACCTAGAGCGTGCCTACGCTCCGGCGCAACCCGGTCACTAAACGTCACCCCTGGTCGAACTCGCGCAGCACACAGCGCAGTTCGGAACCTGACCCGGCAGACACCGGGAGACGGCGGACGACAGCGGCAAGGGAGGGTGGGTGGGTTGAACCCCACCACCCATTCCTTCATAAGAGGGCTCGGAGCCCGCAGCCCGGAGCTCGCGCCTCGGGGCCCGGGGCACGGGACTCGGGGCTTGAGCCTCGGGCGCACCTGCGAAAACCGCGGACGGGCCTGGCGGTTCACCGCCAGGCCCGTCCGGTCGTTCATCCGTGGTGTCAGCCCTCACGCGCGAACGCGAGGGCAAGAAGCTTTACGCAGGCTCCACTTCACCGTCCTGCGCAGGCCCTACTTCACCGGGCGCAGGCCCAGCGGTCCGGCGATCTCCTGAAGCATCACACGGCCCGCCTCCTCGGCGAGGTCGTCCTCGCCCGGGTCCTGGTCGGTGTCCAGGCCGTCCAACTCGGCCAGGGGCTGGCCGAGGCGGATGTGGGCGACCAACGACTGGAGGGCGCGCAGAGCCGCGGAGGCGGTGGAGCCCCAGTTGGAGAAGTACGAGAACTGCCACCACCACAGCGCCTCGGCCGTGCGGTCGGCCTCGTAGTGCGCCAGGCCGTGGGAGAGGTCGGTGACCAGGTCGGCCAGGTCGTCGGAGATCCGGTGCGGGACGGGGGCCTTGCGGGGCTCGTACGGGTCGAACACCTCGGAGTAGACGTCGATCGGCTCCAGGAGCGCCGCGAAACGCTCGCGCAGCCGGTCCGCGTCCGGTTCCGGGCCCAGGTCCGGCTCGTAGCGCTCGTCCGGCACGACGTCCTCGTAGGCGCCGAGGCGGCCACCCGCGAGCAGCAGCTGCGAAACCTGGAGGAGCAGGACCGGAACGGCCTCCTCCGGCTCCTCGACCTTGGAGACCTCGGTGACCGCGACGATGAACGTCTTGATCTGGTCCGCGATCTGGACGGCGAAGTCGCCCGGGTCCTGCGTGACGGAGTTCAGCGTGGCGTCAGACATCGAAGGGCCCTTCCGTGGGCGCGGTCACAGACGGTGGAGCGGACGGCAGGGGATGCGAGGGCCGGGAGTGCGCGAGCCGGGAACGGTACGGGTAGGGGTGCACGACCCAAGTGGCCATGGTGAGCGTGAAGGCCGAAGTCGCCGTGGAGGCTGTGGAGGCCGAAGTCGCCGTGATGGCCGAAGTGGCCATGGTGAGCGTGGAGGCCGAAGTCGCCGTGGTCGTCTCAGACATCCAGCAGTCGCCTCCCCTCGAACGCGCGGCCCAGGGTGACCTCGTCGGCGTACTCCAGATCGCCGCCGACCGGCAGACCACTGGCCAGCCGGGTCACCTTCAGGCCCATCGGCTTGACCATCCGCGCCAGGTACGTCGCGGTGGCCTCGCCCTCCAGGTTGGGGTCGGTCGCGAGGATCAGCTCCGTGATCGAACCGTCCGCGAGGCGGGCCAGCAGCTCACGGATGCGCAGATCGTCCGGGCCGACGCCCTCGATGGGGCTGATCGCCCCGCCCAGCACGTGGTAGCGGCCCCGGAACTCCCGCGTCCGCTCGATCGCCACGACGTCCTTGGGCTCCTCGACGACGCAGATGACGCTCTCGTCGCGGCGCGGGTCCCGGCAGATCCCGCACTGCTCCTGCTGTGCGACATTGCCGCACACGGCGCAGAACCGGACCTTGTCCTTCACCTCCAGCAGGGCGTGCGCGAGCCGGCGGACGTCGGTGGGCTCGGCCTGGAGGATGTGAAAGGCGATCCGCTGCGCGCTCTTGGGACCGACGCCGGGCAGCCTGCCCAGTTCGTCGATGAGGTCCTGAACAACGCCTTCGTACAACGGAACGCCTCTCTTCGCTTCCTGCTCCGTACCGTAGTGGGTACGGGTCGGTACCAGTAGGCCGGTCAGCCGGTCAGATTCAGAGCCGAACGGTCAGCCGGCCAGCCGGTGGCCGCTCGGCCGGTCGACTCAGAACGGCAGGCCGGTCGGCTCAGAACGGCAGGCCGGGGATGCCGCCACCGCCGCCCAGGCCCTGGGCCAGCGGGCCGAGCTTCTCCTGCTGGAGCGCCTGCGCGTTCTCGTTGGCCGCCTGGACGGCCGCGACGACGAGATCGGCGAGCGTCTCGGTGTCCTCCGGGTCCACCGCCTTCGGGTCGATCACCAGGGCCCGCAGCTCGCCGGAGCCGGTCACGGTGGCCTTCACCAGACCGCCGCCCGCCTGTCCGTCGACCTCGGTCCTCGCCAGCTCCTCCTGAGCCGTGGCGAGATCCTGCTGCATCTTCTGGGCCTGCTGGAGCAACTGCTGCATGTTGGGCTGGCCACCACCGGGAATCACGGTCACTCCTGGCATTTTCGACGACAAATGTTTCGGTATGCCGAGCCTACGTGCTCCCCGGTCGCCGCGCTCCACCCGCCGGCGGCCAACTCTTTCGGGTGAGATTCCGGAACCGCCGTGAGGGCTCCTATACCTGACCAGCGGCCCTGCCCAGGGGGAAAACCCGAGATTTCGGCTCCACAGCCCACCATTCGGCGGTAGGAAAGGGCATGCGCATCGACACACGAGCGTACACATTCCGTGACGCAGGGTGATGCCATGGGAGCCGTCCCGTCCGTCAGAGTGCAGAGGAGTGCCCCGGTGAGTCAGCCGGAGATGCAGCCCGAGGGGCCGCCCCGCAAGGAGTCCGACGCGGGATCCGGTGAGAACGGAGCAGACGGCTCCGCAACCGGGGCCGAGAACGGGACCGGGGCAGGGACCGGGGCCGGGGCTGCGGACGGCGTTACGGGCCGTGCCGCGGGCCGCACCGGCGGGCGGGACCTGACCGGGCGCCCCTTTCCCCTCGGGGACTGGGGCGAGCACGCCGAGCGGCTGGACGAGCTGTACCGCTGGGTCGAGGCCGGGGCCCTGGACACGGCCGACTGGTATCTCCTGGACCGGGTCCGGAAGCGCCGGGGGGCTCGGGCCCTGCGGCTGGGCGCGGCCCTCGGGCTGATCGCCGGGGCGGCCCTCCCGCTGCTCGACCTGACCGGTGCGCTGAGCGGCTCGGCCGGGTGGGGCTATCTCTCCCTGCTGCTCGGCGCCGCCTGCATGGCCTGCGACCGGCACTTCGGCCTCACCTCGGGCTGGATGAGGAACCTCGCCACGGCCCAGGCCGTACACCGGCGGCTCCAGGTGCTCCAGTTCGACTGGGCGTCGGAGTGCGTACGGGAGACGCTCGGGCCGACGGAGGGCACGGCCAGTGAGGCGTCGGAGCGGTGCCTGGGGGTGCTGCGGAGGTTCTCCGAGGACGTCACCGACCTGGTGCGGTCGGAGACGGCGGACTGGATGGTGGAGTTCCGGGCCGGGCCCGCACCGATGGGCGTGCAGGCACTTGCGGCCGGGAGCATCGGGGGGCGGTCGGAGCCGGGGGCCGCGGCGGGGCGGTTCTCGATGCCGCCGGTGGCGACCCGGCCGAACATGCCTCGGCAGCGGCCGCCGGAGCCGGGGGCGCGGTGAGGTTTCCGGGGCGGCGCCCCCGTAGTCCCTGGGGGCGCCGCCCCGGCGCCCCGCCGCCCCGGCGCCCGGTCCTCAAGCGCCGGACAGGCTTGATGTGACCCTCCCGGCCCGCGGAGCGCCCGGCTGGCTTCCGGTACCCGGGCCGCGGGTCCCCGGCGGGAGGGGCCCTGATGGGAGGGGCCCGGCGGGAGAGACCCTGGCGGGAGGGGCCCCTGATGGGAGGGGTCAGCTGATGGGAGCGGTCAGCTGAAGACGATCATCGAGCCCTGCGCCAGGCTGCGGGTCGCCGCCGCGTGGAGGCCGAGCCAGACGTGGCGTTCGCGGGCGAAGGGGCTGTCGTCGTGGGGGGCGGGGTGCGCCGGTTCCTCCAGGGCCGTGGGGCCCGCGGGCGGTTGCGGGGCGGCCGGGGGGTTGGCCGGGTCGATACCGAGGGCCGGGGCGACGAACTCCAGCTCCCGCAGCAGCCCGTGCGCGGAGCCCAGCGGACCGCCGCCCGCCAGGAGGGCGTCGTCGGAGAGGGGCGCCGGGAAGTCCACCGGGACGTACGCCCCGGCGTGGTCGTAGTGCCAGACCAGGTGCGACTGCTGCGCCCCCTGCTCGAACATCTCCAGCAACTGCTCGTACTCCCCGTCCAGTCCCGCGGCCGGGGTGACGGCGAGGCCGCTCAGCTGGAGCAGGTAGGCGCGGCGCAGGAAGTGCAGGGCGTCGTAGTCGAAGCCCGCCACGGGGGCGACGTCTCCGCTGAGGCCCGGCATGTACGCGTAGACGGGGACGGGCGGCAGCCCCGCGTCGTCCAACGCCTTGTCGTAGACGGCGATCTCTTCGGCGAACGGATTGTCGGCGCTGTGGCACAGCACGTCGACGAGGGGGACCAGCCACAGGTCACAGGCCACGAAGTCTCGCTCTCCAACGGGTTCGGGCGATCGTCGGGACAGCGTAATGCGGGGCGAATGCGGGGGGAACCTCGCGCACAGCGCCCGGGTCCGGAGGTCACGCGCCGCGCGCCCGGTGACGCGAAGAGTTGCGCGCGCCCGCCCCGCCTCCTGCGGATGCGAACCCTGCGGATGCGAACCCTGTGGGTGCGGAGAGTTACGCGCGGCCCGTGTTCTCCCGGGCCTCCAGGCGGTCGGCCCAGAAGAGCGCGTGTTCGTAGTAGGAGTGCAGGGTGGCGTGGACCTGCTCGTGGTCGCCCCGGGCGATGGCCTCGACCAGTTCCTCGTGTCCGCCCCAGAGCACGCTCGGGTCCAGCGCGTCGCCGCTCTGCGCGCGCAGCCGGTGTACGGCGAACATCCAGGCCTGGACGCGGAGTCGGGCGAGGAAGTCGGCGATGTAGGGGTTGAGCACGAACTGGCCCAGCTCGCGCCAGAACCGCAGGTCGTACCCGATCAGCACGTCCAGGTCGCCGCTCCTCGCCGCGCGGACCGCCTCCGCCGCCCGCCGCCGGACCGAGGCGAGGCCCTCGGGGCGGACCGCGACCCGGTTGGCGGAATCGCGGAAGAGGCCCTCGACGACGAGGCCCCGGGCCTCGGCCATCGCGCGGTAGTCGGCGATGCTGAACTCGCGGACCTGGAAGCCGCGGTGCTGATCCGAGGAGAGGAGGCCCTGCGCGGAGAGGTCGAAGAGGGCTTCGCGCACGGGCGTCGCGGAGACCCCGTACTGTTCGGCGATCTGCTTGACCGTGAACTCCCGGCCCGGTGGCAGACGCCCGGCGAGCACCTCGTCACGCAGCGCGTCGGCGATCTGCTGGCGCAGGGTACTGCGGGTCACACCTCCGCTCGGGCTCATGCCGGTGCCTCTCGTCCGTCGCCGCGCACCCCGTCCGCCGAGTGTTTCCGGCCAGGGTCACCTGTACAGCTCGGGTCACCTTAAGCCAGGGCCGCGGCCGTGCCCGTTTCCGGGCACGGCGGCGGGGTGCGGAGGGCGCGCGCCGGGAGCGTACCGGCTACACCGTGTACTCGTCGGCCGCGGAGAGCGCGATGTCCAGCGCCGCGAGGCCCTCCTTGGCCTCGGCCTCGGAGATGGTGCAGGCGGGCACGGCGTGGGTCCGGTTCATGTTGATGAACGGCCACAGCCCCTGCTTCTTCGCCGCCGCGCCGAAGGCGGCCATGGGGGCGTTGGCCTCGCCCGAGGCGTTGTACGGGACGAGCGGCTCGCGCGTCTCGCGGTCGCGGACCAGCTCCAGGGCCCAGAAGGCGCCGAGGCCGCGGACCTCGCCCACGGAGGGGTGGCGTTCGGCGAGGTCGCGCAGGCCGGGGCCGAGTACGGTCTCGCCGATCCGGGCCGCGTGCTCGACGACCTTCTCGTCCTCCATCACGCCGATGGTGGCGACGGCGGCGGCGCAGGCCAGCGGGTGCCCGGAGTAGGTGAGGCCGCCGGGGTACGGGCGGGTCGCGAAGGTCTCCGCGATCTCGGCGCTGATCGCGACGCCGCCGAGCGGTACGTACCCGGAGTTGACGCCCTTCGCGAAGGTCAGCAGGTCCGGTACGACGTCGAAGTGGTCGGCGGCGAACCAGGCGCCGGTACGGCCGAACCCGGCCATCACCTCGTCGAGGACGAAGACGATCCCGTACCGGTCGCAGATCTCGCGGACGCCCGCCAGATAACCGGGCGGCGGGGTCATGATGCCCGCGGTGCCCGGGATCGTCTCCAGGATGACCGCGGCGATGCTGGACGGTCCCTCGAAGGCGATCGTGTCTTCCAGGTGCTGGAGCGCGCGGGCGCACTCCTCGGCCTCGGTCCCGGCGTAGAACGGCGAGCGGTAGAGGAACGGCGCCCAGAAGCGGACGACGCCGGCCGAGCCGTTGTCGGAGGGCCAGCGGCGCGGGTCACCGGTCAGGTTGATCGCGGTGGAGGTGGCCCCGTGGTACGAGCGGTAGGCGGAGAGCACCTTCGGGCGGCCGGTGTGCAGCCGGGCCATCCGGATGGCGTTCTCGACGGCCTCGGCCCCGCCGTTGGTGAAGAAGATCTTGTCCAGGTCGCCCGGCGTGCGCTCGGCGATGAGGCGTGCGGCCTCGGAGCGCGACTCGATCGCGAACGCGGGCGCGAAGGTGGCGAGCTTGCCCGCCTGTTCCTGGATCGCGGCGACCACGGTGGGGTGCTGGTAGCCGATGTTGGTGTAGACGAGCCCGCTGCTGAAGTCGAGGTAGCGGTTGCCGTCGTAGTCCCAGAAGCAGGACCCCTCGGCGCCGGCGACGGCGAGCGGGTCGATGAGGCCCTGGGCGGACCAGGAGTGGAACACGTGCGCGCGGTCCGCGGCCTTCACGGCCGCACCGGCTGCGGGGTCGGCGTACGGGGCATGAGGGGCATGAGGGGTCATGTGGTGAGCGTAGGCGCTGGTGGGGGCGGCCTCCATGGCCATCTTGTATGGCGTGGGGCGCGCGGATCGGCAGGGTGTCGGGGACCTGGCCGCCCACCACACCCTCATTGACAGCAAGCTGCCATGACGACAGCATACTGACATCGAACCGAGGAGACCATCGTGACCAGCAGGACCGTCCATCTCGCCGTGTACGACACGTTCGCCGACTGGGAGACGGGCTACACCACCGCCCATCTCGCGCAGAACGGCTACACCGTGCGGACCGTGGGACTCTCCCTGGAGCCGGTGACGACCATGGGCGGCCTGCGCGTCCAGCCGGACCTGGCCCTGGACGAACTGCGGCCGCAGGACAGCGCGTTGCTGATCCTGACCGGGGCGACCGCCTGGGACACCGGGGGCACGCTGGCCCCGTTCGCGCGGTCGGCCCACGCCTTCCTGGGCGCCGACGTGCCGGTCGCGGCGATCTGCGGGGCGACGGCCGGACTGGCCCGCGAGGGGCTGCTGGACGACCGGGCGCACACGAGCGCGGTCTCGTTCTACCTCGCGGCGACGGGGTACGGCGGTGGCGCGCGGTACGTGGCGGCGGACGCGGTGACGGACGGCGGGCTGGTCACGGCCGGGCCGACGGAGCCGGTGGCGTTCGCCCGCGAGGTGTTCAGGCTGCTGGGGGTGTACGGGCCGAAGAAGCTGGACGCGTGGTACCGGCTGTTCCACGACTCGGACGCCAGCGCCTACGAGGTGCTGGCGGGCGAGGACACGGAGGGCCCCGAAGAGGAGCGCACCCAGGAGACCGGAGACAGGGGCGCGGGCGCGTGAGCGAGGCGCGTGACCAGCAGGACCTGCTGAGCCGGACCGCGCTCACGGTGTTCCGGCTGAACGGACAGTTCCTGTCGGTGGCCGACGAGTTGGCCCGTCCGGGCGGTCTCACGGCGGCGTGGTGGCAGGTGCTGGGGGCGGTACTGCCGGAGCCGCTGCCGGTCGCGGGGATCGCGCGGGAGATGGGCATCACCCGGCAGAGCGTGCAGCGGATCGCGGACCTGTTGGTGGAGCGGGGCCTCGCGGAGTACGCGGAGAACCCGGCCCACCGCCGCGCGAAGCTGTTGCGGGTGACGGACGCGGGCCGGGACGCGGTGTCCCGCATCGACCCGGGCCACGCGGAGTTCGCCGCGCGGCTGGCGGGCGAGCTGGGAGCGGAGGACTTCGCGCGGGTGACGGCGGCCTTGGAGCGGCTGTCGACGGCCCTGGACACCCTGGACGCGGGAGGGAGGAGGGCGGGAGCCCGGAGCGCCTGACCGCGGGGGCGTCGGTCCGCGGGGAGGCGTCGGCCCCGCTGGAGGCCTCGGTCCACGGGGGCGAGGGTACGGGCATCCCCGCCCCCGCGGACCGGCACCCGGCCCCCGCTCCGTGGACCGGGACCTGCCCCCCCGCGGACCGGGCCCGCGGCACCCGCTGCCGACCGCCACCGGCCCCGGACGCCCTCCGGCTACGGGTACGGCCCGAACGGTCCGGGAGGCATGGCCCGAACGGTGGCTACGGGCACGGCCCGAACGGTCCCGGGAGGCATGGCCCGAACGGTGGCTACGGGCACGGCCCGAACGGTCCCGGGGGCGCGGCGTTATCCTCGTGCGGGCCGCAGGGGGAGGAAGCGCACCATGGACAAGCTCGGTCCCGACGATCCGCATCGCATCGGCGCGTACCGGTTGCTCGGCCGCCTCGGCGAGGGCGGCATGGGGCAGGTCTTCCTCGCCCGGTCCGACCGCGGCCGCACCGTCGCGCTCAAGCTGGTCCGCCGCGAGCTGGCCGAGCGCCCCGAGTTCCGCGCCCGCTTCCGCCAGGAGGTGCACGCCGCACACCGGGTCGGCGGCGCCTGGACCGCCCCGGTGCTGGACTCCGACACCGAGGCCCCCGTCCCCTGGGTCGCCACCGGCTACGTCGCCGGGCCCTCGCTCCAGCGCGTCGTCTCCGGCCGCCCCGGCGCCCCGGTCGCGGCCTCGGAGGCGTACGGGCCCCTCCCGGTGCGTTCCGTCCGGTTCCTCGGCTCCGGGCTCGCCCACGCCCTCCAGCACATCCACGGCGCCGGGCTCATCCACCGCGACCTGAAGCCGTCCAACGTGCTCCTCACCATCGACGGTCCCCGGGTCATCGACTTCGGCATCGCCCGCGCCCTGGACTCCGTGGCCGACGGGGACCTCACCCGCACCGGGGCCATCATCGGCTCACCCGGGTTCATGGCCCCGGAGCAGGTGCGCGGCGAGCGCGTGACCACCGCGTGCGACGTGTTCTGCCTCGGTTCCGTCCTCGCGTACGCGGCGTCCGGCCGGCTGCCCTTCGGCTCGGCGGAAAGCGGCGGCTCGCACGCCCTGATGTTCCGGATCGCCCAGGAGGACCCGGACCTGACCGGCGTCCCGGCGGAGATCGCCGACGTCGTACGGGACTGCCTGACGAAGGATCCGGCCGCCCGGCCCGGTACGGACGAGATCCTGGCGCGTCTGGGCGCGGCCGAGGCGGACGAGCCCTGGCTGCCCGGCACGCTCATCGCCCAACTGGGCCGCCAGGCGGTGGGGTTGCTCGACGCCGAGGACCCGGAGGCGCCTGCGGAACCGGGCGCCTCGAAAGCCCCGGCCGCCCCACCGGCCTCGTCGCCCCCGACCGCCCCACCGGCCTCATCGCCCCCAGCCGCCCCTGGCACCTCACGGACACCGGCCACCCCTGACGCCTCGCGGACCCCGGCCGCCCCGCGCACCCCGGCTCCCGACGCCCCGACCGCCGCGCGGCATCCGGGGGCGCCGCACCCGCCCGTACCGGCTCCCGGCCGCCCGAACCCCGCGCCGCCCCGGTACGCCCACCCTTACCCGAACGGGTATCCCCGCCCTCACCACCACACCACCGCCCCGCAGCCCTACGCCCCGGTGTACTTCGCCCCCACGCCCCCGCCGCCCGCCCCGGAGCGCCGCTCCGCCGGGGCCACCGCCGCGCTGATCGCCGTGGCGGTGGTCGTGGCGATAGGCGCGGGCGGGTCCGTGTACGCGTTCATGAAGGACGGTGCCAGGGGCACCGGCGCGGGTCCGGGCCCGTCCCCCTCGTCCGACGGCAAGGGCGTCGGCGGCTCCGAAGGCGCCGTCCCCGGCGACTACGTGGGCACCTGGTCCGGCTCCATACCCGGCGACCGGGGCTCCTCCACCCGTACGCTGACGATCCGCCAGGGCGACGTCGGCGACCAGGTCCTCACCCTCACCGCCGAAGGCCCCCTGTCCTCCGGCTCCACGTACCACTGCGAGTTCAGCGCCCCCCTGGCCACCAGCCCCGCCGCCGACGGCCCCGTCCGGATCGGGCCCTCCAAGGTGACCTCCGGCGAACCGGCCGCCTCCTGCTCCCCCGGCAAAGCCACCCACCTGACCCTGCTCCAGGACGGCACCCTGCGCCGGACGATCACCAGCACGGGCGAGAGCCTCACCTACACCAGGTCGGACTGAGCCGACCGAGCGGCGGGCGCCGCAGCCTCGGGGCGCTCGGGTGTCCTCCGCCGCAGCGCCCCGGTGATCAGGGCCGCCCCGCCCAGCAGCACCAGAACCACCAGCATCGCGTTCCGCAGCCCCACGTGGTCGGCGAGGAACCCCAGCGACGGCGGACCGACCAGGAACGCCGCGTAGCCCGCGGTGGAGACCGCCGCGACCCGGGCCGAGGCCTCGCCGGGCTCCGCCCCCTCACCGGCCGCCGAGATCGTGACGGGGAAGCCCAGCGAGGCGCCCAGCCCCCACAGCACGGCCGCCGCACCGGCGAGCAGCGCGCTGGAGGAGAACACCACCAGGGCCACGCCCACCGCCGCCACCAGCGCGCTCGCCCGGACCACGGCGGCCGGGCCGTAGCGCACCAGCAGCGGCCCGCCGGTGAACCGGCCCGTCGTCATCGCGACGGCGAAGAGCATGAACGTCAGCGAACCGCCCGTCGCGCTCGTCCCGTGGCCGTCCACCATCAGCAGCGGCAGCCAGTCGTTGGCCGAGCCCTCCGCGAACGCCATGGCCAGCACGATCAGCCCGATCAGCACCAACCGCCGGTCCCGCCACACCGCCAACTGCGCCCGCACGCCGCCCGTTCCCCGCCCCCGCTTGCGCCCCGTGCTCCCGCCTTCGCCTTGGCCCCCGCCCCCGCCCACGCCTTCGCCTTCACCTTCGGTGGAGGGCTCCTCACGGCCGTCCCCGGACCCTTCGGTGGAGGTCTCCTCGCGGCCGGCCCCGGACCCTTCCGTGGCGGACTCCTCGCGGCCGGTCCCCGACGGCACCCCCCGCACCGTCCACACTCCGGCCGCCGTGACGGCCACGGCCACCACCGCCAGGTGCCAGCCCACCGGGAAGCGCACCGCCGTCAGCCCCATCCCCAGCAGCGCGCCCACCACCGTCCCCAGGCTGAAGCAGCCGTGCAGCACGGGCAGGACCGGGCGGCCGAGGGTTCGTTCGACGGCGGCGCCCTCGATGTTGAACGCCACCTCCGCGAGCCCCATCCCGGCCCCGAACAGCGCCAGCCCGCCGAAGACCCCGCCGGACACCTCCAGCGCCGCGCCCACCGCGATCCCCAGCAGCCCCGCGACGATCAGCGACCCGCCGATCATGATCACCAGCCGCCCGCCGTACGTGCGTACCAGGCCGCCCGAGACCAGGACGCCCGCCATCGAGCCGACGGAGAGCCCGAACAGCACCAGGCCCATGGCCCCGGTGGACACCTCCAGCGCGTCCCGTACGGCGGGCGTCCTGGCCACCCAGGACGCCATGCTCACGCCGATGGCGAGCATGAAGAGGAAGAGCGCGGCGCGCCAGCGGCGGGTCGTTGCGTCCATGACCGGCGAGTCCTTACGACGAGAGAGCGGGACAGGAAGGAGGGAAGGAGGGAAGGAGGGAAAGCGGCAAGGCGTGCAGGGCGTGCGAGGCGGGAGGACCCGCAAGCGTACGATCGTACACTCCAGAGTGTACGTACGTACATCCCGCGCCGCCGCCCTATGCTGCGAGCACACCTCGGCCAGACCCACACCCACCCCCAGGAGGCGCCGCGTGGCGACCGGGCGCACCGACCCCGAGCGACGGGACCGCATCATCGACGCGGCACTCGACGTCATCGTCGACGTGGGCGTCGCGGGCCTCTCGCACCGCAAGGTGGCCGCCCGCGCGGGCGTGCCGCTGGGCTCGATGACGTACCACTTCTCGGGCATGGACCAGCTGCTGCACGAGGCGTTCACCCGGTTCTCCGGGACGATCGTCGCCGTCTTCGAGGACCATCTCGGCGCGGCGAACACCCCGGAGGAGGCCCGCGCCGCGGTGACCGACCTGGTCCACCACCTCTCCAGCGGCAACCAGCGCGAGCTCATCCTGACCCACGAGCTCTACACCCTCGCCGCTCGCGAACCCGCCTTCCGCGAGCTGACCCGCACCTGGATGGGCCGCAGCCGACGCGCCCTGGAATGGCACTTCGACCCGGCGACCGCCCGGCAGCTCGACGCGCTCATCGAGGGTCTGTCCATCCACCGCGCCCTGGAGACCGAACCGCACGACCGCGCCCTGACGGCCGAGGCCGTCGCCCGCGTCACGGCCGCCCCCGGCCCGCGCCCCGCATAGCCCGGCAACGCCTCGCGCACGGTCAACTCAAGGAACGGCAAACACTCTTGCGGGAGCGCTCCCCACGGAGAAAGATCCCCGCATGACTTCCTCCGTGGCCACGCTGCGCCCGTACCGCCCCGAGGACCGCGAGGCCCTGTTCGACATCTGTGTACGCACCGGACACGAGGGCGGGGACGCCCGCCACCTCTACCCGGACCACGACCTCCTGCCGAGCATCTTCGCCGCGCCCTACGCCGTACTCGAACCGGATCTGGCCTTCGTCGTCGAGGACGGCGGACGGGCCGTCGGCTACGTCCTCGGCACGGCGGACACCCCGTCCTTCGTCGCCCGCTACCGCGCCGAATGGCTCCCCGGCCTCGCCGACCGCTATCCGGCTCCCGTCCGCGAACCCGCCACCCCCACCGAGGCGATGACCTCTCTGATGCACGATCCCGAGCGGATGCTGCTCCCCGAGCTGGCCGCCTACCCGGCCCACCTCCACATCGACCTGCTGCCGGACCACCAGCGCGCGGGACACGGACGCCGTCTGATCACGGCCTTCCTGGCCGCACTCCACTCCCGGGGCGTCCCGGCCGTCCACCTGAGCATGGTGACCGCCAACACCGGCGCCCGCGCCTTCTACGACAGCGTCGGCTTCCACCCGATACCGGTCCACGACCCCGGGCCCCTGACCTACCTCGGACGGTCAACTCAGTAACGCATAGGCCGCGTTGAACAGGATCAACGTGTGCACGAACCGGCCCGCCACCCTCGGCGGGTAGCGCCACATCAGCGGCCAGGTGTCACCACCGATCGCCGGTACGGGGACGTAACTCACCCGGCCCGTGGCCGCGTTGAAGGTGGTCACCTCACGCGGCCAGGGACGTCCGGCCGTCGAGCCCGCCGGGACGAGGAAGTAGACCCCGCGCCGCCCGTTGGACTCGGTGACCACCGGGCCGGGCTCCCCGCCGACCAGTTTCTCCATCAGGTCGGCCAGTTCCCTCCCCTGTTCGCCGTCGACACGGACGGCGTCGAATTGCACGCCCGCCTTGCGGAGCTGGAATCCGGCGTCCGGAAGCCAGTCGATTTTCCATCCACGATTCAATGCGTTCACAGGACGAGTGTGGCGTCGATCACCTAGCGTTTTCCATGCCTGCCGAGGTGCGTCGGAAAGCCGTTGACCTGCTCGAACTCCACTGGGACCGAGTTGATGCGAGCGGCTTCGCGTAGTGACCGGTTGAGTTTGGTTGAGTCGAAAAGAGATCGCGTGATGGCAAGCTCGGAGAACAAGGAAACGGCGAGCCCGATGGCCCGGATGGTGGCCGAGATGGCCCGAACGCTCCGCGTCCAGCGCGGGTGGACGCAGGAGCAGGAGGGCAAGGAGATCGGCTACTCGGCGGCGGCGATCAGCGCGATGGAGACCTGCGCGCAGCCCGCGAGCGACGCGATGCTGGTCGAGCTGCAACGGGTGTTCGGCAACGGCACGCGCATCTTCGACACGGCACGGCAGTACATGCGGATGGAGCGGCTGCCCGAGCAGTTCAAGGACTACGCGCTACTGGAGGAGGCCGCGCTCAGCCTCCAGTTGTTCGCCACGAATGTCATTCACGGGCTGTTCCAGACGGAGGCGTACGCGCGGGCGCTCATCGGTGGCGGACACCCGCCGCTCTCCGACGCGCGCGTGGAGGAGCTGGTCCAGCTCCGGATGGCACGCACGGTCCTCTTCGACCGCGACCCGCTCCCGATGATCGAGATCATCATCGACGAGTCCGTTCTGCGCCGCGTCATCGGCAGCGACGAGATCATGCGGGAGCAGTTGCTCCATCTCGTGGAGTGCGCCCGGCGCCGCAATGTCACGCTGCTGGTGCTGCCGCTGGACGCGGGCAAGTACGGGGAGTACGCAGGAGCTCGCGGCGAGATGAACATGGTGGAGACTCCGGACCACGAGCACCTTGTCTATCTAGAAGTGCAGGACGAGAGCCTACTGATCAGTGACCCGGCAAAGGTGAGCACCTACGCTCAGCGCTATGCGAAGATCCGGTCACAGGCTCTGGGTCCTCGCGAATCGCTGGACCTCATCATGCGGTTGGCAGGAGTGAAGGAATGAGCAGCACCCTCCGATGGTTCACGTCGAGCTACAGCAGCGATAGCGGCGGCAACTGCATCGAGGTCGCCTTCGACTGGCGGACGTCCTCCTACAGCAGTGAGAGCGGGGGCAACTGCGTCGAGGTGTCGGCCGCGTGGCACAAGTCCTCCCACAGCAACGCCAGCGGCGGCGACTGCGTCGAGGTCGCCGCCTGCCCGCACTCGGTCCACGTCCGCGACTCCAAGGTGACCGACGGGCCCGTCTTCTCCGTCGCGCCCGACGCCTGGTCGGCGTTCGTCACCTGGGCGGAGTGAGCCGGGCGCGAACCGACAGGACCGCCGCCTCCGTGGCCCACCGGAGGCGGCGGTCCTGTCGTATCCGCTGGTGGCGGGCGTGTTAGCGTCGGAATCATGGCAGTACAGCGTGCTGGTGACGCGGAACCGCAACCCCCGTCGGCGCACCCGGCGCCGCCCGAGGGGCTGAAGAGCCGGGACCGGATCCTGTGGGCCGCCTCGACGATGCTGGGCGAGGGCGCGGGGGCGGCGCTGAGCGTGCGGGCCGTGGCGGAGCGGGCGGGGGTGAGCACGGGATCGCTGCGCCACCACTTCCCGACGCAACGCGCGCTCATGGACGCCATGTTGAAGGTCGTCTTCGACCTGGTCCTGCCGGAGGCCGCCTTCCGGGACACGTCCATCCCACCGCGTGACCGCCTGATGGGGTGCGTCCAGGGTTTGCTCGTACCGCAGGACAGCCCACGGGGTGCGCGGGAGGCGTGGCTGACGGTGCACGAGCGGTACATCGCGTCGGAGCCCACGCAGGCGATGCGGGCGGAGTACCAGGCGATGCAGCACGAGGTGACCCGCCGCGTCGAGGGGTGCCTGGAGGTGCTGGTCGAGGAGGGGGCGCTGGCCGCCGGGGACACGGCACGCCGGGCGCGGTTCCTGCTGACGCTGGCCAACGGCGTCTCGGTCGAGCAGGTGCTGCCGAGCGAGGACGCGCGGATCGCCACCGAGCTGGACATGCTCGGCATCGGCGTCGACCTCGTGCTGGCCGACCGGATCTGAAGCCCGCGGGGGCCCGCACGTGCCTCCGGCGTCTCAGGTGCCGGCGCCGCCGTCCAGGAGCCAGTGGTAGCGCATCCGCATGGCGCGTTCCACCGCGCCGAACGCCGCGCCGAGGCCGAGCGTGACGTTGAGCCACACCGGCAGCCGCAGCGGCGACTCGAAGGTGCCCAACGACTCGGCGATGGGCGGGATCTCGGAGATCGGCTGGGCGGCCTGCAACAGGTTGAGGCCGACCCCGATCAGCAGGAGCACCACCGACACGGCCCCGACGATAGCGCTGGCGCCCGGGTGCTCGTGGGCGAACCTCATGCGCCGCCCCTCCGCCGACCGGGGGTCGGGGGCGAGTCGTGTCTCCGTACCGTCGTCCGCGACGAAGTGGCAGCGGCGCATGCCCACTTCGCTCCTGCGGGCCTCGATGTTGCCGCCGGGGACGGGGAAGCGCGCCGGGAGCTTCGACTCGGCCTCGCAGAACCCGTCGCGGTACAGCCGGGCCCGGACCACGCCCGTCTCGGCGTCCCCGCCGTGCTTGACCTCCACCGTGTACGTCGTGGAGCGGCCGCCGCCCACCGGCAGCGCGATGAAGAACAGCGAGCGCCGGGTCATCTGCCACCAGCGGAACGGCTTCAGCGGCTTTCCGTCGCCCGGCTTCACGCGCCGCTCAAGTCGTCGGTCGTTCCAGCTCGACCCCATGGCCGCACCCTCCCTGATCGTGACCAGTACGGTGTGTTGTTCTGACCTCCTGCCCCAAACTAACACACCGTACTAGTAACGCTCTGTGACGATTCCTCGCGCTCTACGGGACCGCGAGGTCCCGCGCCCGCAGCGCCAGCCACAGGTCGTAGCGGGCGCTCGGCGGGCGGAGCAGGGAGCGCTGGAGCGTGGTCTCCAGCCGGGTGAGGCGCTTGCGGGCGCCGGGAACGGAGATGCCGAGGCGGGCGGCGGTGGGCCCGAGGCGGCCCTCGCACTCCAGCCAGGCGCGCAGGGTCGCCTCCGAGCCCGGGACCGGCTCCAGCGGCGCCAGCTGCTGCTCGGCCCACTCCCGTACGGAGGGGTGGCGCAGGACCGCCTCGAGCGCCCGAGCCGCTCCCCCGGCGCCGCCCGTCGCATCGCCGTACGGGGTGGGCTCGGTGGTGCACACCGGGGCGGGGGTGGCCCGGACGCGCAGGGCCAGATCGAGGGCGGCCTGGTCGGCGAGGCGGTTCAGGTCGAGGCCGAGTAGTTCGCCGATGAACCGGACCCGGGCGGCCAGGGTGTTGCGGTGGACCTTCAGGTGGTCGGTGGCGTGCGAGGAGAAGGCCAGCCAGGAGCCGGCGGTGGCGGCCAGTTCCTGGCTGCCGGGGTCCTGGGCGCGGCGCGGTACGTGGGTCAGGAGCGGGGTGAGCAGGGCGTCGGCCCACTGCCGCCCGGCGGGACCGACGACGAGCGCCGCCTCCGGCAAGACCCCGAACCGGGCGTGCCGGGACGGCAGTTCGCGGGCGACGGCCAGGGCGTGGAAGGCCTGGCGGTAGCCGGTGGCGGTGTCGGCGAGCGGGACGGCCTCGCTGACGCCCACCACGCAGTCACCGACCCGGGCGGCCACGGCCTCATCGGTCGCCGGAGCGCCCTCCGCAGCCTGGTCGGCGGGCATCACGAGGATGAGGTGGCGGACGTAGACGGGGCACCGCACGATCCACGACCGGCTGCCGTCCGCCTCCGCGCAGACCCGGGCCACCTCGTCCCGCCCGTCACCGGAGCACTCCACGACGCACACCCGCACCGGGTCGGGGAGCCGGGGGCGCAGCGCACCGGCGACCTGCTGGGCGATGGAGAGCTGCCCCGTCATCAGCAGGTGCAGCACCGCCTCCCGGCCCCGCGACTCCGCGAGGTCCACGCGGCGACGCTTGCGCTCCACCGTCTCGGCCTGCCAGCACAGCTCCAGTGCGGGCACCGCGTCCGCCAGCAGGGCGGCGAGCCCGGCGGCGACCGGCCGGGGTGCGACGACGGCCAGCAGCGGGGCGGCGGCGGTGTCGTCGCCCGCCGGGAGGAGCGGGAAGAGGAAGGCGGTGTGCTGCCCGGTGTCGAGGGAGTACGCCTGGGCCCCGCGCTCGGTCAGGGCCGCCGCGCCCTCGGCCAGCAGCCCGGCTATGTCCGGTAAGGGCGTTTGCTCCGTACGGGCCGCCGCGTGCAGCACGGTCCCGTCCGGCCCGAGGAGCCCGGCCCACCCCCCGGCGCGGCCGGAGAGCCAGCGCAGCATCGCGGGCGTGCCCCCGCTCCGTACCAGCCGGTGCATCCGCAGCAGATCGTCCACACGCTCCCGTACACGCACGGTGTCCCCCCGTTCCCCGTGTCGCCCGGACGAGGGTGGCTGTGCGACCTGATACCGCCGCGGCCGCCCCACTGGGCGTATTGAACCTCCCGGTCCCCCTACCCCTCGGACTAGGGTGCGAACGTGTTCCGGCACCGCGCCCCGGCCCGCCCGGGGGGGGCGCCGGAGCCGGGGGGGAACCCGGCGGCAGCGGCTCACGGGGGTGGTCGCTGTCGCCGGTCCCCGCCCCGTGCGGGACGCCCGCAGGCCGGGCGCGGGCCCCGCCGCTCAGGAGCGGAACTCCGCCACTCGGTCACCGGGCACGGCGGTCCACCCACCGGCCACGGCGGTCCAGTCGCCGGGACGGCGGTTCAGTCGGTCATGGTGGTCCCGTCGTGGGACACCGAGGTTCAGTCACGGGGCGGCACACCCGCCGTGTCGACGACCGCCCGCTCGATCACGGCGCCGTCACCGAGGAGGCCGCCCTTCTCGCCGTACTCCGTGTCCCTCGTCAGCCGGCTGCTCCAGCCCAGATACGTCAGGTCATCCGGGTCGAAGACCCACTCCGTGCGCGTGGCGGACCGGTCGTCCTCGCGGGCGATGCCCACGCCCTTGCGGCCCAGCGCGTCCACGGCGTCGGGGGCCCGGGTGACCCCGGGGATGAGGGCCACGGCTTCGAAGAGCGCGGAGGCGGTGTCCGGCGGCAGGAGCGGTTCACCGATCAGGTGGCCGATCGAGGTGAAGACGGCATGGTCGCGGTCCTCCCCCGCGAACTTCGGGGTCAGCTCGGTGAGGTAGTCCAGCAGCTGCCGCGGCTCGGTGGGCAGCGTGGCCAGCCAGCGGTAGGTGGGCCGGGACAGGCCCGGCCGGGTGCCCTCGCTGTCACCCAGTTCGGCGTTGACGGGCATCGTCTTGCCGTCCGTGCGGCTCAGACCGAGCTTCTTCTGCGGGCCGGGCCGTTGCGAGAACCAGTACTCCGACTCCTTCAGCGGGCCGACCACCGCCGTGCCGCTCGTCAGGTCGACCTCCCGGCCCGTGGCGCGCGTGTAGACGAACTGGTCGTCGCGGACCGGCAGGGCCTCGTTCCTCCCCGCCGCGTCCGAGATGCGGTGCAGCACCTGGGACACCGACCGGGTGTCGCCGGTGGCCCCTGGGCCGCCGTCCCGCGCGGAGTAGCCCGCGACCAGCACCCCGGCCAGGGCCAGCGCGGTGACGGGCGCCAGGAAGGAGGGCCGCAGCAGCCGCGGCCGGGCGGGGTGCCCCCCGCGCCCGCCGGCCCGGTCCTCCGGGCCGGGCCGTGCCCCGGCATGCTCCTGGGCGCGGGCGGTGTCGTCGTCGATCAGCTTCATCAGGCGTTCCCTGTGGTGCTCGTGACGGCCGGGCGGAAGGGCGGTCACGGGGGCCGGCGGCAGCAGCCGCGCCAGTCCGGCGCGCTCGGCCGCACCCACCTCGCGGCCTTCGTCGGTACCCGTCATCGCGATCCCCTCTCGCTCGGCAGGGCGACGACTGCCGCCCTGCCTCCTACCTCTCCGCGGCCCCCGCGGGGTTCCCGGCCGATGCCCCGGTGCCGCCGCTCCTCCGCCGTGCGCTCGTCCGCGAGATGCCCGTCCGCGAGTACGCGCAGCCGCTTCCGGGCCCGCGAGAGCCGGGAGCGTACGGTGCCCACGGGCACACCGAGCGCGTCCGCGGTCTGTGCGTAATCGAGCCCGGCCCAGACGCAGAGCGCCAGCACCTCGCGCTCGGGCTGCCGGAGCCGGTCGAGCACCTCGCGTACGGCCGCGAGTTCCCGCCGGTGGTCCAGCCGCTCGGCGGAGGCCTGTGCGAAGTCCTCGATCTCCCGCGGCTTCGGCTGCCGGGCCAGGAACGCCAGCCTGCGGCCGGTGCCGCGCCGGTGGTTGCGGGCCTTGTTGGTGGCGATGCCGAGGAGCCAGGGCCCCAGCGGACCGCCCTCGGGGTCGACCTGTTCCCGGGTGCGCCAAGCGGCCAGGAAGGTCTCCGACATCACGTCCTCGGCAGCGGAGAGGTCCCCGATGAGACGGGCGGCGTGCCGGTGGACGGCACGGGCGTACCGGTCGTAGAGGCCTGCGAAGACCTCGCGGTCGCCCGCCCGGACCAGCTCCCGTACGCGCGCGTCCGCCTCGGTGCCCTCAGGCTGTTCCACCTCCGCCCGATCCGGCCCGTCCGGCGGGGGTGCCGGACGGGCCGGATCGGGCGGGCGGGCCGGGGGTGGCGACTGTTCGATGTGCTCCACGCCCTGTACCTCTCCGGGACCTCCGCCCGGTTCCCGTGGCCCGCGTCACATCCGGGCGCCTCGGTTCGAGCCGTACGCACACCGTCCGCACCGTACGTACCGGCGATCGTGTCAACCGCGGTCCTGGAGGCAGGAGCCGGGGGTGGTCCCGGCAGTGCGACGGGGGGTGCCCCCGGCGCGAGCCGGGAGCACCCCCCGTGACGGGTGGGGCCGGGATCAGCAGCTCAGGTTCGAGCCGGTCGTGGTCCCGAGGATCTGCGTGAACTGCGTGAACTTGTCGATGCGGCTCTGGACCTGGGCCGGGTTGCCGCCGTTGCACTCGATCGCGCCGTTGATGGAGCGGATCGTCTCGCCGAAGCCGGCGCCGTTGACGATGGCGTTGTGGCCGGTCATGGTGCCGGGGCCGGTCTGGCTGTTCCAGTACCAGAGGCCGGTCTTCCAGGCGATGGCGGCGTTCTGCTCGACCAGGTAGGGGTTGTTCAGCAGGTCGATGCCGAGCGCGTCACCGGCGGCCTTGTAGTTGAAGTTCCAGCTCAGCTGGATCGGGCCCTTGCCGTAGTAGGCGGACTGCCCGGCCGGGCAGCCGTAGGGCTGGCTGGCGTCGCAGTAGTGGGGGTAGTTGGCCTCGTTGACTTCCTTGATGTACACAAGCCCGCCGGTCTCGTGGCTGACGTTGGCGAGGAAGGCCGCGGCCTCACGCTTCTTGATCTCGTCGCTGCCGGTGTTGGCGAAGGCGGGGTAGGCACTCAGGGCGTCGGTGAGGCCCTGGTACGTGTAGAAGGCGTTCCGGTTCGGGAACATCTGGTTGAACTGGGCCTCGCTGACGACGAACCCGTTGCTCTGGCCCGGACCGTCGCCGCCGCCCGTGCCGCAGGCGCCCTGGTCGGTCCAGACGTCGGAGCTGCCCGGGGTCTCGTTCTGGGTCCACCACTTGGCGGTGTAGTTGCGGCCGTTGTGCGAGGCGGACTGGCCGCCGGTGTAGACGGAAGAGGCGTTCCAGGCCCCGGCGCAGGCCGCGGCCTGCGCGGTGGCGGCGGGGAGGACGACGAGCGCCGCGACGAGCGCTCCGAGCGCGACCAGCACGCTCATGACACGTCGGATCACGTGAACACACTCCTTGGACGCGGCGCGACGTCCAGCCGTGCGCCGCTGTGGGGGGTGCCCGCCACTCAAGCGAGAATGGTCTGAACCTGTCAAGGTCTAGACCAGCATCGGAAAAGCCGGAGGTTCCGCCGGTCGCGAGACCCGGCCACCCGCGGCGACCGCGTCAAGAGCGCTCTCAACAGCCGCTCTTCCGGAGGGAGCCCACCGGGGCCGTCCGCGAACGGGCGCGGCGGCAAAAGTAAAATCTTCCGCCCCGCCCACCATACGGACGGCCTCCGCCCCTTGGTGGACGGCTTTCGGGGCGAGGCCCCATCCCCGCTGCCGCCGCCGGACGCGGTCGCCCGCCCCCTCCTTCGGGCGCCGCGTCCTGACGCCGATCAGCAGGTGAGCCCGGACCCCGGGGCCACGCCGACGACGCCGGTGATGCGCTCGTACCGCTCCACCCGTGCGGCGACCGACGCCGGATTGCCGCCGTCGCACTCCAGGGCCCCGTTCAGCGAGCGGATCGTCTCGCCGAAGCCCGCGCCCCCGACCATCGCGTCGTGCGAGGTCATGGTGCCGGGGCCGTTCTGGGTGTTCCAGTACCAGAGCGCGGTCGCCCACGCGACGGACGGGTCCCGCTCGACCAGCCAGGGGTCGTTCAGCAGGTCGAGGCCGAGGGCGTCCCCGGCGGCCTTGTAGTTGAAGTTCCAGCTGAACATGATCGGGCCGCGCCCGTAGTACGCCTCACGCCCCGCCGGGCAGCCGAAGGGCTGGGTGTCGTCGCACTTGCGCCCGTAGTTGGCCTCGTTGATCTCCTTGACGTACCTCAGCCCCACCGACTCGAAGTCCGCGTGCGTCAGGAACGCCGCCGCCTCCCGGGCCCGCGTCTGCGGCGTACCGACGTTGGCGAAGCGCGGGTAGGCGTGCAACGCGTCGATCAGCCCCTGGTACGTGTAGAAGGGGTCGCGGTCCGGGAAGATCGCGTCGAACTCCTCCTCGCCGATGACGAAGTCGGAGACCCCTCCCGTGCAGACGCCCCGGTCCGCCCAGGCGGATCCCGCGCCCGGATTCTCGCCCCGGGTCCACCACTTGGCGCTCCAGTTGCGGCCGTGGTGGGAGACGGTGTCCCCGGCGCGGTAGTCGGCCGTGGCGCTGTGGAGCGGCGCGCACGGCTCGGCGGCGCGGGCGACAGCCGGGTCGGCGCCCGACGCGGCGGGCACGGCCGACGCGGTGGGTACGGCCGCCAGGAGAGCGGCACCGAGGGCGGCCGCGGTGAGGGGCACGGTCAGGAACTTCTTGAAGCGATCGACGCGATACAGCACTGGTCACTCCTTCGGCGCGGCACACCGAGCACCCGGCAGGCCGACATGGGGATCACCAGCCAATCCGCATTGGTCTGAACCTGTCAAGGTCTAGACCACCAGGGGCACTTCTGTCCCCGTCGGACAGCGTGCGGACGCCGTGGGGCCCGGGACCGGACCATTCCGGTCCGGTCCCGGGCCCCACGGGCCGGACACCGCCTACAGGAACGAGTTGATCTCGATCGTCTCGGTGCGGCCGGGGCCGACGCCGATCGCGGAGATCGGGGCGCCCGACATCTCCTCCAGGGCCTTCACGTACCCCTGCGCGTTCTTCGGCAGGTCGGAGAAGGTCTTGGCCTTCGTGATGTCCTCGGACCAGCCCGGCAGGGTCTCGTAGACCGGCTTCGCGTGGTGGAAGTCGGTCTGGTTGTAAGGGAGTTCCTCGACGCGCTTGCCGTCGATCTCGTACGCCACACAGACCGGGATCCGCTCCCAGCCGGTGAGCACGTCCAGCTTGGTGAGGAAGAAGTCGGTCAGGCCGTTGACCCGGGTCGCGTACCGCGCGATCGGGGCGTCGAACCAGCCGCAGCGGCGGTCCCGGCCGGTGGTGACACCGCGCTCACCGCCGATGCGCCGCAGCGCCTCGCCGTCCTCGTCGAACAGCTCGGTCGGGAACGGACCCGCGCCGACCCGCGTCGTGTAGGCCTTGAGGATGCCGATCACGCGGCTGATCTTCGTCGGGCCGACCCCGGCGCCGGTGCAGGCGCCGCCCGCGGTCGGGTTCGAGGAGGTGACGAAGGGATACGTGCCGTGGTCGACGTCGAGCAGAGTGCCCTGGCCGCCCTCGAAGAGGACCACCTTGCCGTCGTCGATGGCATCGTTCAGGATCAGGGTCGTGTCGGCGACGAACGGCTTGATCTGCTCCGCGTACTGGAGCATGTCCTCGACCACCTTGCCGGCCTCGATGGCCCGGCGGTTGAACACCTTCGCCAGGAGCTGGTTCTTCTGCTCCAGGGCCGCCTCGACCTTCTGCTCCAGGATCGACTCGTCGTAGAGGTCCTGGACGCGGATGCCCACCCGGTTGATCTTGTCGGCGTACGTCGGGCCGATGCCCCGCCCCGTCGTGCCGATCTTGCGCTTCCCGAGGAAGCGCTCGGTCACCTTGTCGAGCGTGACGTTGTACGGAGTGATCAAATGAGCGTTGCCGCTGATCAGAAGCTTGGACGTGTCGACGCCTCGCTCGTTCAGACCGCTCAGCTCGGAGAGCAGGACCGCCGGGTCGACCACGACACCGTTCCCGATGACCGGGGTACAGCCCGGCGACAGGATTCCGGAGGGGAGGAGATGCAGTGCGTACTTCTGGTCGCCCACGACGACCGTGTGACCGGCGTTGTTACCGCCTTGGTATCGCACGACATAGTCCACGGATCCACCGAGGAGATCGGTGGCCTTCCCCTTGCCCTCGTCACCCCACTGAGCACCGAGCAGCACAAGTGCGGGCACAGGCGTACACCCCTTCCGGGCGGGGCATGTCCAAGGCCAGGGGGCGTACGTCAAGGTCGTACCAGCCGTACGACGGTGTACGGCACAGCCTGAGCCGTCGAACCGGGTGCCCCGGAATAGACGAAGCCCCTGGCGCAATAGCGCAAGGGGCTCTTGCACCAAGATGCTACCCGAGGAAGGACCGAGGTGTCGGCTGCAGAGCCCCCCGGCGACGGCGGCGACCAGCTCCTGGTGGTCATCGACCCGGCCGCGCGCCGGAGTGACGGCGAGTCCGTCCGCATCGCGAAGGACGTGCTGAGCGCCGGCTCGCACGCCAAGATCTGCCTTCCGGACAGCCCCGAGGAGTTCGCCAGGGCCCTGTCCCGCCGGGGCTCGCGCCGACCGGTGGTGGTCGGCGACGACCACGCCCTGCTGCGCGCCGTCGCCCAGTTGCACCGCGAGCGGGAGCTGGCCCGGGGCGTGCTCTCCCTGATCCCGGTGGGCGCCGCGCACGCCCTGGAGGTGGCCCACGCCCTCGGGGTGCCCCGGGGCGCGGTGGCCGCCGCACGGACCGCGCTCGACGGGGCGGTGCGGCGGCTGGACCTGCTGGTCGACGACAGCGACGGCGTGGTGCTGGGGCGGCTCCGCATCCCCGCCCCGCCGCCTCCGCCTCCCGGCCCGCAGAGCCCGCACCCGGGCGGCGCCTCCGTCTGGCACACCTGCCGCTCGCTGGTGTCGTCGCTGGTCCGCCCGGCCCCGGTGGCCGCCGCCGCCCACCCGGGCACGCACCGGCTGCGCATCGAGGCGGACGGGGTGCTGCTGAGCGACCTGGACACGCCCGTGCGGGGCCTCTCGGTGACCTCCCAAGGCGACGGGGGCCTGGCCGACGTGGTCGTCCGCACCTCCTCGGGCCGGGACGTGACGGCGGCGGCCAAGGCGGTCACGGTCTCCGGCGCGGACTTCCGCTACCGGGCCGACATACAGACCGGCGGTCCGGTCCGGACCCGCACCTGGACGGTCCGGGCGGGCGCCTGGGGGCTCATGCTGCCCGCCCCGGCGAGCGCGGGCGGGGCGACAGGCGCACGCTGAGAGGGGCGACCGCCCCACATGCCCCACGCCCCGGAGGTGACGGTCATGAACAGGATCGCCGTTGGCTGGCACATCGACCTCGAATTCGAGGAGGACAGCCACCGCACCCGTGCCGCGGCCCTCGTACGCCTCTCCGACGGTACGGAGGTGCGCGCCCACGGCTACGCCAGCCGCCACCCCTCGGACGCGGACCAGCAGCGGGTGGGCGAGGAGATCGCGGGGGCGCGGGCCCTCAACGAACTGGCGATGAGACTGCTGACGAAGGCGCACGACGAGATCGACGAGGCATCCGGGCGGACGTCGTACCCGCTGACGCCCTGATCGCCCGATCTCCCGATCGCCTGATCCCTCCGCTCCCCTGATCACCTGATCTCCATGCCCCTGATCCACTGATCCCCGTCGGGCTCCGGGGAGCCGTGCGGACGGCTCCGCCGGGCGGCATCACGGCCCTGGTGAACGGGGTGGGCCCCGCAGCCGGCGGCCGGGGCCTGGAGGAGGGCGGTGCGCGGGGTGGGAACCCCCGGGGCGGGCCCGCGCGTCCTCTCCCCCATGGACACCGACGGGGACACCGGGGGAACCCGACGAGAGGCCGCCACCGGCGCTGTGGGCTGTCTGACCGCCGTGCTCGGGGCCCTGGCGGGGGTCGCGGCCTGGCTTCCGTACGGTAGGCGAGGTCTCGACGGCGGCTTCGAGGGGGAGATCAACGCGGACGTCCTGTGGCTGGGCCTGCCCGTCATGGCGCTCGGCGGGGCGGTGGCCACACTGGCCGTCTTCACCGTGATACGCGGCCGGTGGCGCCCGGCGCTCGGACTGGCGGCGGCCCTCGCGGGGATCGCCGCGTTCGGGTCCGGCTTCGAGGTCCTGGCCGGTCCGCGGTCGCTGCAGGACTGCGGCACACCCTGCTGACCGGCCGAGGGGGCGGGGCGGGCCCGAAGCGCTCCCGTTCTCCGCGCCTAGACCTCCACCACCAGCTCCTTCAGCCCCCGGATCACGTAACCGGGGTGCCACTCCGGCTCGGCCACCAGCCGCATCGTGGGTGCCTTCCGCAGCAACTCGCCGAAGGACGCGGACAGTTCGAGGCGGGCCAGTGGGGCGCCCAGGCAGTAGTGGATGCCCGCGCCGAAGGTGATGTGCGGGTTGTCCGGCCGGGACAGGTCCAGGGTGTCCGGCCGCGCGAACCGCTCCGGGTCCCGGTTGGCCGAGCCGAACAGCAGCGCCACCTCCGCGCCGCGCCCGATGGTCCGGCCGTCGATCTCGATGTCGTCCAGCACCCAGCGCTCGAACATCTGCAACGGGGTGTCGTAGCGCAGCAGTTCCTCGACCGCGGTGGGCAGCAGCGCGGGGTCGGCGCGCAGGGCGGCCAGCTGCCCCGGGTGGTGGAAGAGGGTGCGCCAGCCGTTGACGGTGGTGTTCACCGTCGCCTCGTGGCCCGCGTTCAGCAGCAGGACACAGGTGGAGATCATCTCCTGTTCGCTCAGCCGCTCCCCCTCGTCGTGGGCGGCGATGAGCGCCGAGACCAGATCATCGCCGGGGGCCTTGCGACGCTCGGCGATGAGTCCGCGCAGATAGCCGGAAAAGTCGACGGAGGCCCGGACGGCGGCGCGGGCCGTCTCCTGCGACGGGTTCAGCTCGAACATCCCGCAGATCGCCGCCGACCAGGGCCGCAGCAGCCCCCGATCCGCCTCCGGGACGCCCAGCATCTCCGCGATCACCGCGACCGGCAGCGGCTCGGCGACCTCCGCCAGCAGGTCCCCGCCGCCCTTCGCCACGAAGGCGTCGACCAGCTCGGAGGCCAGCCGCCGGACGGTCGGGGCCAGGTTCTCGACCGTACGCGGGGTGAACGCCTTGGAGACCAGCCGCCGGATGCGGGGGTGGTCGGGGGCCTCCAAGTCGAGCATGCCCTGACCGTTGAGCGTGGTGAACGGCTCGTGCGCGGCGGGCGGCGGGGTGCGGCCGAACTCCTCGTGGCTGAAGCGGTGCAGATACGTCCGGCCCAGCCGGCGGTCGCGCAGCAGGGCCGACACGTCGGAGTGGTGCGGGATCAGCCACTGCCCGGTCGGCTCGAACCAGTGCGCCCGGCCGGCGGCGCGCAGGGCGGCGTAGGCGGGGTACGGATCGGCGACGAACGCGGGCGACCAGGGGTCGAAGGACACGTGCATGACCCGACGCTACCCGCGCCCGCGCCGACCGCAAGGGGCCGCTACCCCGGGGTGACGAGCCTCGCCTCGTACGCGAACACCGCCGCCTGGGTCCGGTCGCGCAGGCCCAGCTTCACCAGGACGCGGCTGACGTGCGTCTTGATCGTCGACTCGGCGACGATCAGATGCGCGGCGATCTCCGCGTTGGACAGCCCCTGGGCGATCAGGACGAGGACCTCCGTCTCCCGTTCGGTGAGATCCCCGATCCGGGCGAGGGCGGGCGGGCGCGGGGCCTCCGCGAGCTTGGAGAACTCGGTGATCAGCCGCCGGGTGACCGTCGGGGCGAGCAGCGCCTCCCCCGAGGCCACCACCCGCACCCCGTCGGCGAGCTGCCGGGCCGAGGCGTCCTTGAGGAGGAAGCCCGAGGCCCCGGCCCGCAGCGCCTGGTAGACGTACTCGTCCAGGTCGAAGGTCGTCAGCACCAGGACCTTCGCGTCGGCGTCCTGGGCGACGATCTCGCGGGTCGCCTCGATGCCGTTCATCTCCGGCATCCGGATGTCCATCAGGACGACGTCCGGGCGCAGGGCGGCGACCTGGGCGAGGGCCTGGCGACCGTCGACCGCCTCGCCCACGACGGTGATCCCGGGCATCGCGTTGAGCAGGACGGAGAAGCCCTCGCGGACCATCATCTGGTCGTCGACGATCAGGACCCGGGTGTCGGCCGGGGCCGGGGTGCCGGTGTCGCTCATGCCCGCTCACCCCGGTCGCTTCGGTCGCCCTGCTCGCCCCGGTCGCCCTGCTCGCTTCGGTCGCTCCGGTCGAGGACGACGGTGTCGCTGGTGTCGGCGGTATCGGTGGCGGGCGCGGTGGGGGCCTCAGGCAGGGTGGGCGCGGGCCGAGTGGGCTCGGTGGGCCGGGCGGGTGCGGCGGGGGCCTCAGGCCGGGCGGGCGCGGGCCGCGTGGGCTCGGTGGGCCGGGTGGGTGCGGCGGGAGCCTCAGGCCGGGTGGGCGCGGGCCGGGTGGGCTCGGTGGGCCGGGCGGGCTCGGAGCCTGCGGAATTCCCGCCGCCCCAACCGCCCGCCGTGGTCTCCGTGCCCGCCCCCCTGGTCTCCGTGGCCGCCGGAGTCGGTGTGGCCGCCGGAGTCGGCGTGTCACGGGGTTCCGGCTCCTCCGACAGCGGTACGGGCAGGAAGACCGCGACCTCGTAGCCGCCGTCCCGCGTCGCCGTGGCCGTCATCTCGCCGTTCAGCATCGCCACCCGCTCCCGCATCCCGGTGATCCCGTGCCCGGCCCCCGGCGACGGCTTGACCAGGCCGGTCGGCGGCCCGTTGAGCACGCGCACCCCGATCCCGCCGAGGACGTAGCCGAGCTCGACCCGGGCCGTGGCGCCGGGCGCGTGGCGCAGGGTGTTGCTCAGAGCCTCCTGGATGATGCGGTACGCCGACAGCTCGACGCCCTGGGGCAGCTCGCGAACGGCCCCGGTGATCACCTTCTCCGTCTCCAGACCGGTGTCGCGGACGTTGTTCAGGAGTCCGTCGAGTGCGGCGAGGGTGGGCTGCGGGGCGTCCGGGGCCGCGTAGTCCTCCGCGCGGACGACTCCGAGGACGCGGCGCAGCTCGGTGAGGGCGGCCACGGCGTTCTCCCGGATGGTGACGAAGGCCTGCTCCAGCTCGGGCGGCGGGTTCTCCACCCGGTAGGGGGCGGCCTCCGCCTGGATCGCCACGACCGACATGTGGTGGGCGACCACGTCGTGCAGCTCCCGGGCGATCGTGGTCCGCTCCTCCAGCAGGGTGCGCCGGTCGCGCTCGACGGCGGTGACGGTGCGCTGGACGGTGACCTCCCGCTCGGCGTCGCGGACCTCCTGCTCGGCGTCGCGCCGGACCTGGAAGAGGACGACGACGAGCAGCGCGAGGGCCGTCAGGACGGCCACGGGCGCGGTGATCGACGGGCTCCCGCCCTCCAGCACCACTCCGAACAGCAGGGTCAGCAGCCACATCCAGGCCGCCGTACGGGGTCGGGTCCGGGCGGCCACGATCACCAGGACCACCACCTGTCCGGCGAGCGCGCTCACCCCCCACAGCCCCTCGCTGCCCAGCAGCGCGGTGACGAACGTCGCGACCCAGGAGGCCCAGAACGCGGCGACCGGCCGGATCAGGGTCATCGCGACCGCGATCGCGGGCACCAGGCCCACGAAGAGCCGGAAGTTCCAGCTGGCGAACCCGGACAGCATCACGAGGAAGGCCGCGAACAGCACCAGGGCGTGCGGGGTCCAGATCACCGCCCTCCGCAGCCCCTCGGGCAGCTGTCGTATGAACCGCCCCTCCTGCGAGAGGGGCGGCAGCGGTCGGTAGGCGAACACATGGCGGAAGAGGTCTTCCCGCAGGCCGTCCATCGCACTGGCGGCCGCCCGGAACTCCGGGCTGCTGGTCTTCGACTGGGTCTCGGTCACGTTTCCACGGTAGGCGGGAGCGGAGGGCGGGTCGTCAGCACCGATACGGATTCCCCGGCGTCCCCCTCAAGGACTACCCGCCTCCGCCGCCCGCCGTCGGGTCGCTCGGATCCCCCGCACCCGAGCCTCCCGACGCCTCCTCCCTGCCCCCGCCTCCGGGTACGCCGCCTCCGCACGCAAGCGCCCGCCCGGCACTCCGCCGCCTCCACGGGCACCCGCCCCGCGCACCGGCGCCTCTCCGCGCACCCGCCCCGCTACGCGCCCGCGCGGAAGTGCTCGGCGTGTTCGTCGGCCCACTGCGCGAACGTCCGCGCCGGACGCCCGGTGACCTTCCGCACGGTGTCGGTCACGGTCCGGCCCTCGGGCGGGGTGTCCCGGTAGACGCCGATCAGGAACCCGATCACGTCCTCGGGCATCCCGTTCGCGCGCCACGACTCCAGCGCCTGTTCCTCGGTCAGCTCGACCAGCTCGATGTCCGCGCCTCGCGCCGCCGCGACGGCCGCCACCTTGTCGCCGACGGTCAGCGCCTGCGGCCCGGTGATCAGGTACACCTGGCCGCCGTGCCCGTCCTCGGTGAGCGCCACCGCCGCCACCGCGCCGATGTCCGCCTCGTGCACCATCGCGCTGAGCCGCCCGACGAAGGGCTCGCGCACCACGCTCTCGGCCTTGACGCCGGGGGCCCACTCCAGGGCGTTCGCCATGAACTCCACCGGCATGACCACCGTCCAGGCCAGCCCGCTCGCGCGCACCGCCGCCTCCATCGGGGTCTCGCCACCCCCGTTGAGCACGGTCACCCGGCGCACGCCCGCCTTCCGGGCCAGGGCGAGGATCTCCTCACCGGTCTCCAGCGGCGCGAAGAACGCCCCGCCGAAGGTGATGAGGTGCAGCCCGGTCACCCCGTCGAGAGCGGACTCCAGCGACGCCGGGTCCTCCAGGTCGCCGCGGACGACCTCGACGCCCGCGGGCAGCTCCGCCCGCGCCGGATCGCGGGTCAGGGCCCGGACGTGCTCGCCGCGCTCCAGCAGCTGCTCGACGACGCGACGTCCGACCGTTCCCGTGGCTCCGGTCACCAGGGTCGTCATGGGGTTCTCCTTCGGCTCGACACCCGTTTCGGTTCGACACCCACGACGCTAGAGACCCTTGCGGACACCTTCTGTCCGCAACTGCACGCCCTGTCCGCACCGCACGCCCTACCCGTGACCGCACGCCCTGTCCGTGACCGCACGCCCTGTCCGTGACCGCACGCAGATGACGGCCCCGGCTCCCCCCACCTCCCCGGTCACCGGGGAGGTGGGTCACCAGGCCAGCTGGGTGATCTCCTCCGCCACCACCGAGCAGGCGTCGGCAGTCGGGTCGATCAGCGGGAAGTGCCCGACGCCGCCCAGGAGCGTCAGCCCGACCGTCTCGCCGGACTTCGCCGCGGCGTCGACGTACGCCTCCGGGACGGCCGCCGGTACGACGATGTCCTCGACGCCCTGCACGATCGCGGTGGCGATTCCCGTGGGCAGCAGCGCCGCCGGGTCCGCCTGCGCCGCCCGCTCATCGAACACGCCCTCTTCACCGAGGAGTTGAGTGACGGCCCCGCCGCACACCCCCCGCTCGACCGCCGCTGTGAAGTGCGCGATCGGGGCCAGTGCGACGACCCCGCGCAGCGCCGGCGGGGCGGGCAGCCGCCACGGCGAACCCTCGGGCAGGACGTGCCGCGCCGCCGCCCAGAGCGCCAGGTGCCCGCCCGCCGAGTGGCCGGTGACCACGATCCGCCGGACGTCCGCCTGCGGCAGGGCCTGGGCGGCCAGGACGGGGACGGCGTCCAGCGCGGCGGCGACGTCGTCGAAGGTGTCCGGCCAGCGCCCGGCGACGGGGCCGACGTCCGGCCCGCCGGGCTCCGCGCCGCCGCGCCGGTACTCCACGCTGGCCACGGCGAAGCCCCGGCGGGCCAGGAAGTCCGCGAGCGGGGAGACATGGGCCCGGTCGTACGGGGCGCGCCAGGCGCCGCCGTGCAGCAGGACGACGAGCGGGGCGCCGGTGCGGCCGTCGCGCGAAGCGTAGAAGTCGATGACCTGGTCGGGGTGGTCCCCGTAGGCGGCGGTCCGGTCGGGGGCGACGGGGGGATGCGCGAACGCCGACGCGCTCTCGGCCTCGTCCCGATCACGCGCCGCAGAGTCCGGGGAACCCGGGAAATCCGACATGCTGCTCAACCGTCCTCCGCCCGCGGCCCGCGCTCCGCGCCCGCCGTCCGTACCCGCCGTCTGTGCCGTGACCCGCGCCCGTGTCCGTGACCCGGGTCCGTGGCCCGCGTCCGGGCCCATGGCCCGTGCTCGTGCCGAAGCCCGCAACCCGCAGCCCGTTCCTGAGCCCGTGGCCCGTGCCCGTGCCCATGGTTCGTGTCCGTGTCAGGTGCCCAACTGGGCTGACCTGCGGGGACGGTACCAGCACGCGGCACCGTCCCCCGCCACGCCGGTCGGAGCGCGACGCCCCGTCAGGCGGCCGGGTTCTCCCCGGGCACGTCCGCGAGCACCTCGGCCAGCACCCGCGCCGCGCGTTCCGCGTCGGCGAACCCCACGTACAGCGGGGTGAAGCCGAACCGCAGCACGTCCGGCCGCCGCAGGTCGCCCACCACACCCCGCTCGATGAGGCGGCGCATGACCGGCTCGGCGTCCGCGCAGCGCAGGGCGACCTGGCTGCCGCGTTCGGCGTGCGCGGCCGGGGTGACCGAGGAGACCCGGCCGGGCGGTACGTACGCCTCGACGCACTCCAGGAAGAAGTCCGTCAGCGCCAGCGACTTGGCGCGCACCGCGGCCACGGAGACCCCGTCCCACACGTCCAGGGCCGCGTCCAGCGTGAGCATGGAGACGATGTCGGGGGTGCCGACCCGGCCCCGTACGGAGCCGTCCGCCGGGGTGTAGTCCGGGGTCATGCCGAACGGGTCGGCGTGCGAGTTCCACCCCGGCAGCGGGGAGTCGAAGGCGGCCTGGTGGCGCTGGGCGACGTAGAGGTACGCGGGCGAACCGGGGCCGCCGTTCAGGTACTTGTACGTGCAGCCGACCGCCAGGTCCACCTGGTGCTCGTCCAGCGCGACGGGCAGGGCACCCGCGCTGTGGCACAGGTCCCACACCGCGATCGCGCCCGCCGCGTGCACGTCGGCGGTCAGGCCCGGCAGGTCGTGCAGCCGCCCGGAGCGGTAGTCGACGTGGTTGAGCAGGACGACGGCGGTACGGGGGCCGAGCGCGGCCCGCACCTCGGCCGGGTCGACGGGCACGATGCGGCGTCCGGTGAGCCGGGCGGCGGAGGCGGCGATGTACCCGTCCGTCGGGAACGTCGTCGCGTCCACCAGGATCTCGTCACGTCCCCCGTCACGGGCGGACGGTCCCCCGTCGTGAACGGACGGCCCCCCGTCGTGGACAGACGGTCCGCCGTCGGGGCGGTCCGCGAGGCGGCTGCCCGCGACGACCGCCTTGAAGATGTTCACGCTGGTCGAGTCGCCGACGACGATCTGCCCGGCGGCGGCCCCGACGAGCGGGGCGATCCGGTCGCCGATGCGCTCGGGCGCGGTCCACCAGCCGCTCTCGTCCCAGGAGCGGATGCGCAGCTCGCCCCACTGACGGGTGAGGACGTCCCGCACCCGGTCGGGGACGTGCAGGGGCAGCGCGCCCAGCGAGTTGCCGTCCAGGTAGACGCCGTCGTCGAGCGCGAACAGCTCGCGCTGCGGGGCCAGCGGGTCGGCGGCGTCCAGCTTCAGCGCCCGTTCGCGGAGCGCGTCACGTGAGGTCTCAGACATGGCTTCGGGCCGTCCACAGTTCGGGGAACACGTTCTTCGTGGCGCGCTTCTCCAGCCAGGCGACCCCGGCGGAACCGCCGGTCCCGGTCTTGGAGCCCATCGCGCGCCGGGTGGCGACCAGGTGGTCGTTGCGCCAGCGCCAGACCAGCTCGCCGACGTCGGTGAGCAGTTCACCGAGGCGGACCAGCTCGTCGTTCTGGTCGTCGGAGGCGTAGATCCGCGCCCACACCGCCTCGACCTCGGGCGAGGGCTCGTACCGCTGGGTCAGGTCCCGGCCGATGACGGACTCGGGGATGGCATACCCGCGCCGGGCGAGCAGCGCGAGGGTCTCGTCGTACAGGCTGGGCTCGCCGAGGGCCTTCTCCAGCTCGTCGTAAACCCGGGGCGCGCCCCGGTGCGGCACCAGCATGGACGCGGACTTGTCGCCGAGCAGGAACTCCATCCGCCGGTACATCGCGGACTGGAAACCGGAGCCCTCACCGAGCGAACTCCGGTAGGAGTTGAACTGGGCGGGGGTCAGTCCGGCGAGCGGCCGCCAGGAGTCGTTCAGCGCCTCCAGCTCGCGCAGCGAACGCTTCAGCGCGTCCCGCGCGACGGGTACGCGGTCCTCGCGCAGGGCGCGGGTGGCGGTCTCCCACTCGTGGACGATGACGGTGAACCACAGCTCCATGACCTGGGTGGTGACCAGGAAGACCATCTCGCCGGGATCGTCCGAGCGCAGGTGCTGGAGGTGGGTCAGGACGTCCGCCTGGACGTAGTCCTCGTACGGAGTCGTTCCCGCGAAGTCCAGGTACGGGGTGTCCGCACCGGTGGCTTCGGGGTCGGGGTGGTTGGTCGACATCGCTGTCTCCTCGACACGAGCTTCCGGGTAGCGGTCCGCCCCTTCCGTGAGGTGATGGGCTCCGGTCCCCTGCTCGCATAGTAGGGCCTCGCTTCGGACCCGGCCCGGCCCGGTCCGGCCTGATCCGGCCCGGTCCGGCCTGGTCCGGCCTGTTCGGAGGGAGGCCCTCCGGTGCTCCCCGCCCGTGACGCCCGAGCGGGGAGCACCGGGAGGGGTCAGCCGAGGATGTCGGCGGCGGTCGGCGAGGAGTCCCGCAGGAACGCCGAGCAGCGCTCGTGCTCCTCGGTCTCCCCGATGGCCCCGGCGGCCCGCGCCAGGGCGTGCAGGGCGCGCAGGAAGCCGCGGTTCGGCTCGTGCTCGAAGGGGACGGGGCCGTGGCCCTTCCAGCCGGCCCGGCGCAGCGCGTCGAGGCCGCGGTGGTAGCCGGTACGGGCGTACGCGTACGACTCGACGACCCGGCCGCCCTCGTACGCCTCGTCGGCGAGCTGCGCCCAGGCGAGCGAGGAGGTGGGGTACTTCGCGGCGACCTCGGCGGGCGGGGTGCCCGCGGCGAGCAGCTCGCGCGGCTCGGGGTCGTCGGGGAGGTGGGTCGGGGCGGGGCCCCCGAGCAGGTTCTCGTGGATCGACATGGCTCAAGTGTGCCTGCCGTCACGCCTCGGCGGCACCGCGCCCCGGCCGCGGCTCCGGGCCGGCCCCGCGGGCGCGGTCCGGTTCCAGGGGCGGGGAGACGACCCCGCAGTGCACCGCGGCCGCGGGCCTCTCGCCCCGGGCGGCCGCGGCGGCCGCCGGGGTGCGCACCGTCCACCAGGCGATGACCGCGCCCGCCACCAGCAGTCCGGCGCACATCGGCATCGCCCGCCGGAAGGTCGCCGCGAACTCGCCCGCGTCCCGGTAGGCCTCCGGCCCCATCCCGGCGAGCAGCGGCAGCGCGGCCACGGCGATCAGCCCGGCGGCGCGGGCGGCGGCGTTGTTGATGCCGCTGGCGAGACCGGCCCGCCCGGTGTCCACGGCGGCCAGGACGGTCGCGGTGAGCGGCGCGACGACCACGACAAGCCCGGCGCCGAGCACCAGGACGGCTGGCAGCACCTCGCTCACGTACCCGCCGAAGGACGCGCTGCCCGGCCCGACCCGCAGCATCAGCAGCATCCCGGCGGCGGCCAGCAGCGGACCCACGGTGAGCGGGATGCGCGGCCCGATCCGCCGCCCCAGCTCCCCCGACCAGGCGGAGAACAGCAGCATCAGGACCGTCGTCGGCAGCAGCGCGGTACCGGCGCCGAGCGCCGAGTAGCCGGCGACCACCTGGAGCTGGATCGCGGAGAGGAAGAAGAAGCCGCCGAGGGCCGCGTACACGCAGAACGTCACCAGGTTGACCGAGGTGAACAACCGCGATCGGAAGATCGACGGCGGCAGCATCGGGTCCGCCCGCCGCTGCTCCACCCGGACGAACGCGGCCCCCAGCAGCAGCCCGCCGACGGCCGCCCCGATCACGAGCGGCGAGGCGCCCTGCTCCGGGGCCTCGATCAGCGCGTACGTCACCCCGGCCAGCGCCAGCGCCCCGAGGGCGGCCCCCAGCACATCGAACCGGCCGTGCGCCGCCGGATCCCGCGACTCCGGTACGTGCCGCAGGGCGACGGGGATACAGATCGCGGCGAGCGGCAGGTTCAGCAGGAACACCCACCGCCACCCGGGCCCGTCGACGAGCCACCCGCCGACGAACGGCCCCACGGCCGCCCCCACGCCGCCGAACCCGGACCAGAGCCCCACGGCTCGGGCCCGGTCGTCCGGGTGGAAACCGGCCTGGATGATCGCCAGGGACCCGGGCGTGAGCAGCGCTCCGCCCACCCCCTGGAGGGCCCGCGCGGCGATCAGCACCTCCGCGTTCGGCGCGATCCCGCACAGCAGCGACGCCAGCGCGAACCACACCACCCCCACCAGGAACACCCGCCGCCGCCCGTACCGGTCACCGAGGGCCCCGCCGAGCAGGATGAGCCCGGCGAGCGTGAGCATGTAGGCGTTGACGGTCCACTGGAGCGCGGCCAGATCGGCCCCGAGGTCGGTGCCGATGCGGGGCAGGGCGACGTTGATGACGGTGGAGTCCAGCATCGCCATGCCGGACCCGAGCACGGTGGTGAGCACGACCCACCGCCCGGCGGGCGAGGCGACCCGGATCTCCCCGGACTTCTCTCCTGGCGCGGAGGCAGCAGCAGTCATGGGGCCAGCCTGCCCCAATCAAGCCCTGGTGGCGAGGGAGGAGCCGGGGGCCCGGGTGCGCCCCGTTCCCCGAGGCCACCGGCCCCCTGGCCCGCACCGCTACGGGCCGCCCACGCCCCCCTGGCCCGCGCCGTTCACCGGCCGCCCGGACGGCGCACCAGGTGTGCCCTCCCGGGGCCACCGGCCGACGCCCCGCTCAGCCGGCCTCCGCACGGCCGGTCTCGTCCGCCCCGTTCCCCGAGGCCACCGGCCCCTGGCCCGCACCGCTACCGGCCGCCTACGCCCCCTGGCCCACACCGCTCACCGGCCGCCCGGACGGCGCACCTGGCGCACTCCCCCCGGGGGGGGCACCGCCCGGCGCCCGCTCACCCGGCCCGTACCGCTCCCACGCCGCGCACCAGCGCCTCGATCCCCCGGGCGGCCTTCTCCCGGGGGCACCCCACGTTCAGCCGGACGAACCCGGGCGCCCCGTAGACGGACCCCCTCATCACCGCGACCTTCTCCCGCTCCACCAGCACCCGCTGCAACGCGTCCTCGTCCACGCCCAGCGGCCGCAGGTCGATCCAGGCCAGGTACCCGGCCTGCGGCGGCCGCCAGCCCAGCTCGGGGAAGCTGTCCGCCAGCCGCTCGGCGACCAGGGCCAGGTTCCCCGCCACGTACGCCCGTGCCGCGTCCAGCCACGCCGCGCCCTCCCGGTAGGCGGCGATGTGCGCGGTCAGCGAGAGCACGGCGGGCGAGGCGAGACCCTCCGCCGTCTCCATCCGCCGCAGGAACTCCGCCCGGTCCGCCGGATCTCCGATCAGCCCGTACGAACCGGTCAGCGCGGGGAAGTTGAACGCCTTCGAAGCGGAGGTGATGAGCGCCCAGCGGCCCGCGCCCGCGACCCGGGTCCACGGCACGTGGGCACCCCCGGCGTACTGCTCGTGCACGAAGTCCGCGTGGATCTCGTCGCTGACCACGGCGACCCCGTGCCGCTCCGCCAGCGCCGCCGTGCGGGCCAGTTCACCGGCCGTCCACACCCGGCCGGTCGGGTTGTGCGGCGAGCACAGCACCAGGACCTTCGCGTCCGGCCGGGCCAGCTCCCGCTCCAGCGCCTCCTCGTCGCCCACCGGCACCCCGCGCAGCTGCCGCCCGAGCCCGGTGATCGCCTTGCGGAAACCGTCGTACACCGGGGTGTGGACGACGACGCCGTCCCCCTCCTCCGTCCACATCTGAAGCAGCTGGGAGAGCTGGCTGAGCACGGAGGGGCCGTAGACGAGCTGCCCGGTGTCGATCTCGGCGCCGTGGCGGGTGGCGTACCAGTGGGCTATCGCCGAACGGAAGTCGTCCTGCTGCCAGGTGGTGTAGCCGAACACCCCGTGCTCCAGCCGCGCCCGGAGGGCGTCCAGCACCTCGGGGGCGGTGGCGAAGTCCATGTCGGAGATGGTGAACGGCAGCAGGTCATCGACCCCGAACCGGTCGGCGACCCCGTCCCATTGGACGCACCAGGTTCCCCGGCGGTCGACGGCGGTGTCGAAGTCGTAGTGCGTGCCCACGTGGCGGCCCTCTTCTCTTCCCGGCACGGCGACGGGCCCGGCCCCCGCGAAGGAGGACCGGGCCCGTGGCCGTACGTCCGTGCGGACGGGTGGTTACTTCAGCTTCGTACCGGTCGAGCGCAGGTTCGCGCAGGCCTCGGTGACGCGCGTGGCCATGCCGGCCTCGGCGGCCTTGCCCCAGGTGCGGGGGTCGTACGTCTTCTTGTTGCCGACCTCGCCGTCGACCTTCAGGACACCGTCGTAGTTGCGGAACATGTGGTCCACGACCGGGCGGGTGAAGGCGTACTGGGTGTCGGTGTCGAGGTTCATCTTCACGACGCCGTTCTCCAGCGCGGTGGCGATCTCCTCGGCGGTGGAGCCCGAGCCGCCGTGGAAGACGAAGTCGAACGGCTGGCTGCCGGCCGGCCTGCCGTACTTCTCGGAGACGCCCGCCTGGAGGTCCTTCAGCAGCTCGGGGCGGAGCACGACGTTGCCCGGCTTGTAGACGCCGTGGACGTTGCCGAACGAGGCGGCCAGCAGGTAGCGGCCCTTCTCGCCCAGACCCAGCGCCTCGGCGGTGCGCAGCGCGTCGTCGACGGTGGTGTACAGCTCGTCGTTGATCTCGTGCGTGACGCCGTCCTCCTCGCCGCCGGTCGGGGTGATCTCGACCTCAAGAATGATCTTGGCGGCGGCGGCCTTGGCCAGCAGCTCCTGACCGAGGGACAGGTTGTCGGCGAGGGTCTCGGCCGAACCATCCCACATGTGGGACTGGAAGAGCGGGTTCAGCCCCTTGGCGACGCGCTCCGCGGAGACGTCGAGCAGCGGACGTACGTAACCGTCCAGCTTGTCCTTGGGGCAGTGGTCGGTGTGCAGCGCGATGGTGACGTCGTACTTCGCGGCGACGATGTGCGCGAACTCGGCCAGGGCGACCGCGCCCGTGACCATGTCCTTGTTGTGCTGGCCGCCCAGGAACTCCGCACCGCCGGTGGAGATCTGGACGATGCCGTCGCTCTCGGCCTCCGCGAAGCCGCGCAGGGCGGCGTGCAGGGTCTGGGACGAGGTCACGTTGATGGCCGGGTAGGCGAACTTGCCCGCCTTTGCCCGGTCGAGCATCTCGGCGTAAGCCTCGGGGGTTGCGATGGGCATCTGACCGCTCCTTGGGATGTGCGGGTGTGCAGGCGTGAGTCCCTGACCTGGGGGCGACGTCATCGTCCCGCCCATCTTCCCAGACTCACCCCCCGGCTCCACCCGGCGGACCCCGTCGGACACCGTCCGGGAACGGGCCAGGGGTGGAGGGTTTCACGTGAAACCCTCCACCCCTGACGAAAACCGCAGGTCAGCCCCGCCCGGACCGGGACCCGCACCCGTCCGGCCCAGACGCGTCCGGCTCACGCGCAGACGCCTTCGGCTCCGGCGAGACCGGCCTGGACGAGACCGGGCCGGACGAGACCGGGCCGGACGAGACCCGCTCCGGGGAGACCGGCTCAGGCGAGGCCGAGATCGGCCACCGAGTAGACCTGGACGTACGGCAGCCCGGCCTCGGCGATCGCCGGGGCGGCCCCGCGCTCGACGATCACGGCGACGGCGACGACCTCGCCGCCCGCCTCACGCACCGCCTCGACGGCGGTCAGCGGCGAGCCGCCCGTGGTCGAGGTGTCCTCCACGACCAGGCAGCGGCGCCCCGTGACGTCGGTGCCCTCGATCCGGCGCTGCATCCCGTGCGCCTTCTGCGCCTTGCGGACCACGAACGCGTCCAGCCGCCGGCCGCGCGCGGCGGAGGCGTGCAGCATCGAGGTGGCGACGGGGTCGGCGCCCAGCGTCAGCCCGCCGACACAGTCGAAGTCCAGCTCGGCGGTGGCGTCCAGCATGGCCTGGCCGACCAGCGGCGCGGCCTGGCCGTCCAGCGTGATCCGGCGCAGGTCGATGTACCAGTCGGCTTCCAGCCCCGAGGAGAGGGTCACCTTGCCGTGCACCACGGCCTTGTCCTTGATCTGCTGGAGCAGGTCAGCGCGTACGTCAGTCATGTGCACGAGGGTAAGCGGTGCACCCCGGCCGTACACGCCCCGCTCCCAGCTTCCCGCTTCCCCGCTCGCGGCTTTCCGCTTCCCCCGCTCCTGGCTTCCCGCTTCCCCTTGCTCCCGGGGCCGCGTGCTCCTGGGTCAGAGCCGCACCCAGCTCCAAGTGGCCGTCAGCTCCAGCGGGTCGATCGGGGTCACCAGCCGGGGTGCGGTGTTCAGCCCGTTCGGCGGCCCGGACTGCGGCTCCACGCACACCGCCTCGTCCTGCTCGTCGTAGACCACCACCCACGTGCTGCGGCTCTTCACCGTCAGCTCCAGCTGCTCCGGCCAGGTCAGCGTCACGTCCACGCCGTCGGGCATCCCGAAGCAGTCGTCCCAGGGCCCCGGCAGGGGGTCGACACGCTTCCCGGTCGGCAGATGGTCCGCGCCCCGCTCCTCCTGCCAGGCGGGATCGAAGGAGAGCCGGACGTCCTGGCCACCGAGATTGCGGTGGAACCAGGGGTGCCAGCCGGCCTGGGCCGGGAAGGAGTCGCCGTACGTCTCCACGGAGAGCCCGAGCGCCAGCCCGTCCCCGGTCAGCTCGAAGGTCTGGGTCACCCGCCCCTCGTACGGCCAGGGTTCGGCGAGGTCGTAGTAGAACGACGCCCGGCCCTCCGCCAGGTCGGCGGCCGTGTACGCGGGGTGCCAGGAGGTGTCCCGGCCGGTGCCGTGGATGGCGTGCGGCGGGGAGTTCAACGGCAGTTCGTGGAGCGCGTCCCCGTTCCGGAACCGCCCGTTCGCGGTCCGCCCGCACCAGGGCACCATCGGGAAGCAGCCGTACCGCTCCCCCTGGCGCAGCAGTTCCACGCCCCCGATCCGGAGGCTGCTGACGCGGCAGCCGTGCCCGGGGTCGACGGTCAACTCGGCGTCGCCGACGGTCAGCCTGACGTTCTCTTCGTTCCTGCTCACCCGACGACCCTACTGGCGGCTCACAGCCTCCGACGTCGCAACGCCCGCCCCAGCACCACCGCGGAGGCGAGCGCGAGCGCGGCGGCCGGGGCGACCCAGCGCAGCGTGGTGCCCGCCCCGCCCTCCTCGGGCGAGGGCACCGGGGCGTACCGGCCGCGCGGGGGCGCGTGGTCGACCTCCTCAGCGCTGCGCCCGATCATCGTGCGGCGGGCGTGTGCGGCCTCGGCGGCCGGTTCGTCCGGGACGGTGAACTCCACCCCGGCGACGGGGTCGAGCGAGGAGGGCGGCACGGGCGCGTCGAAGACGGGTCCGTCGTCGGCACCGGCCTCGGAGGCGTCATCGGCCACGGAAGCGTCATCGGCATCAGCTCCGGCTTCGGAGGCGGCGTCAGCGTCAGCGCCGGAACCGGCGTCGGCGTCAGCACCCGAACCGGCGACGGCGCTGGCACCGACACCGGCATCGACATCGGAACCGGAACCGGATCCGGCGTCAGCCGGAGAATCCGCGCCGCCCGGAGCCTCCGCGGCCAGCGACTCCGTCACCAGCTGCTGGGTGAAGCGGTCCAGGAGCCGCAGGGCGGCCGCGAGGGCCGCGCCCTTCTCCAGCTCGGCCAGTCGGCCGTCGCCGTCCGCGCCACCGCTGTACGCGATCGTCGTCCCGCCGTCGGCCTCGGTGAGGGAGACGGTCAGGGCGAGCCGCACCGCGCCGGTGCCCCGGGCCTCGACCCCCTCCCCGGTCACCGAGAAGCGCGGCCCGGCCGGGCCGTCGTCGCCCTCCGGGCCGGAGAGCCGCAGTTCGCCGCGGTAGGTGATGGTGTGACCGCCCGCCCGGAGCTTCAGCCGCCCGGCCAGGGGCGACGCCGAGGCGTCCGCGTCCTGTTGGAGACCGGGGACGCACCGGGCGACGCGGACGGGGTCGCCCAGCGTGCGCCGCAGGGCCGGGACGGGAACCGGAACGTGCACCTCATGCTCCATGGACAGCGAGCCTAATCGGCCACGGCCGCGACGTCAGCGCTTCCCCCGCCGAGGACCGCCGCCGGGCGGTTCAGACGTCCTCCCGGTAACGCGGGTGGACCAACGTCGACGGGGTCCGTCCCGGCAGCCGGGCGGCGTCCGCGGCCCGCGCGCCCTCGGCCAGCTCCCGCCCGCTCAGCGACCGGGCGGCGGGCCCCTCCGCGGGCAGGGCGGGCGGCTCCACCGCGTCGCCCGCCCCCGCGAGGAGGAAGCCCCAGTCCTGCGGGCCGCGCGCGCCGCCCCCGACCCGGTCCGGACTCGCGGCGAAACCGGTGTTGCGGCCGGTGATGCGGTACGGGCGGGTGGTCAGGCCGACGTCGCGGACGGAGGCCTCCACCGTCCAGAAGGTCTCCGGGCGCACCCCCAACGGCCCGGCGTGCACCACGAGTCGCCCGCCCGGCGCGAGGGCCTCGGCGACCAGCCCGTAGAACTCGGCGGAGTACAGCTTCGTGCTGGCGGTGATGCCCGGGTCCGGGAGGTCGGAGATCACCACGTCGTAGCGGTCGTGGTCGGACCGGAGCCAGGTGAAGGCGTCCGCCCCGACGGTCGTGAGGCGCGGGTCGCGGTGGACGTGGCCGTTGAGCGCGGAGAGGGCCGGATCCGTACGGGCCAGGCGGGTGACCACCGGGTCCAGTTCGACGACCGTGACCGCGCGGACGTCCCGGTAGCGCAGGACCTCCCGGGCGGCGAGCCCGTCACCGCCGCCGAGGATGAGGACGCGGGCGCGGGGCCCGTTCATCGCGGGGTGGACCAGCGCCTCGTGGTAGCGGTGCTCGTCGCGGGCGCTGACCCGCAGGCGGCCGTCCAGATAGAGGTCGAGGGAGTCGCGGTCGTCGCCGGTCAGGACGACCTCCTGCACCCCGGTCTGCACGGCGACCCGGACCTGGTCCCCGTAGACCGCCCGGCGCGCCGCCCGCTCGAAGTCGTCGACCAGCGTCGTGGCGGTGCCCAGGGCCGCGATCACCGCGACGTTGACCAGGAGGAGCGACCAGCGGGTGCGGGAGCCGAGGTCGCGCCGGAAGACCCACAGGACCAGCGCACCGCCCGCCGCCGCGTTGACCGCACCGGTGAACAGCGCGCCGGTCAGCTGCCCGAGCATCGGCAGCAGCAGGAACGGGAAGGCCAGTCCGCCGACGAGCGCGCCCACGTAGTCGGCGGCGAAGAGGTCGGCGACGGCCCCGCCCGCGTCCTGCCGGTCCACCCGCTGGATCAGCGTCATCAGCAGCGGGATCTCCGCACCGATCAGCACGCCGATCGCCAGGGAGAACCCGACGAGGGCGTACCGCGACTCGCCGAGCCAGGCGAAGGAGGCGTAGAGGACCAGCGCGGAGGATCCGCCGATGAGGGCCAGGGCCGCCTCGATCAGCCCGAACCCGACGGCGGCGTGGCAGCGCAAACGTTTCGCGAGCAGCGAGCCGATGCCCATCGCGAACACCATCACGGAGAGGACGACGGAGGCCTGGGTGACCGAATCACCGATCAGGTACGAGGCGAGCGCGACCAGTTCGAGTTCGTAGACGAGGCCGCAGGCGGCGCAGACGAAGACGGCGGCCAGCACGAGGAACCGGCCGGTCCTCGGCCGTACGGGAAGCCGCGCCGCGCCCCCTCGCAGCGGCACCTGCTGGTCGATCATGGTGGGAACGCTACGTCACAGCACGATTGCTGTTTGTCACCCACACGGGTGCAAGTGCGCCGTCACCGGCATGTTCCCGGCCTGGCCCGACCCGAGCCGCGGCTCTCGCGGCGACGCGGGCCGGGGCCCAGCTCACCGCCCGCGCGACAACCCGGGCCGCGGTCCGGACCGGCGCCCGACCGACGACGCGAACAGCGGTCCGGGCCCCGGTTCAGGCGCCGATTCAGGCCGCCGCCGCGGGAATCCGCACCCCCACCCGGGTCCGGGTCACCACCAACTGCCCCTCCTGCGGGTACGCGTGCCAGGTGCGCCACCGCACCTGGCCCTCGGACCGCTGGGCGAGCATCGCGGTGAAGGCGTACGGGCTGCCGGGGAACGTGCCCGCCAGGCCGTGCGGGTGGTCGCTCACCAGGGCGAGCAGTTCCTGCGCGCGCCCCGCGAACTGGCCCTGGGTCAGGGTCTCGACGCGGGCCGCGAATTCGTACTCCCAGTCCCCGAGCCGCTTCGCGACGCCGAGGGGGAGAGGGGTGCTGCTGCCGGGCATGCAGGCGACGGTCTCGGAGCAGACTCCGCGGTCCTCCTGGAGGAGGACCTGGTGGGAGGCGCCGAGCAGCCGCAACTGGAGTTCCGCGCCGTCGAGCTGGAGGTCGAGGACGGCGAGGGCGGGCAGTGGCTCCCGGCCGAGCATCCAGGCCAGGTCGGCGGCACGGGTATCGGAATAGGCCGTCTGGAGGGTGGTGAGCATGGGTGGGCTCCGCAAACACGCGTGGACTCGAGGACAGCGAGCACCCCCGGTTACTGCGCATGGGAGGAGGGGAACGCCCGATCTGGTCCAACTGGGGTCCGAGGGCTGAATGTTCTCTTCGAAGAGGGAATCACGAAGTACGCCGCACTCGCAGCGTTTTCGCCCAACTTGCCGTGGTTTCCATCCCCTCGGGGGCAGCACGGTTCACCTGTTCAAGCAAAAACGTCCGCGTCGCTCAACAAAAAGGCGCCCGGAGGGAGTTCACCCTCCGGGCGCCCGGCCTCAGATCACTGTCGGTGACCGCCGCTCGGCCCGGCAGGACCGCCCGGCCGCAGCGCCGCCCGGCCCGGCCGGCTCAGCTGCTGCCACCGCCGCAGCCGCCACCCCTGCCCCCGCAGGAGGAGCTGCTGCTGCCGCACGAGGAGCTGCTGCCGCCGCCGCAGGAGTGGCCGCCGTGGCTCCCCCCGCCCGAGTCGCCCGCACCGCCGCAGGACGAGCCGGAGTCGCCACCGCCCGCGTACCAGCCACCGCCCGACGCGGCCCCGGTCCGCCGGCGCCTCGACCGGGACCTGCCGCCCGCACTGCCCCGTACCGCGGCCACCACGATCCCGACGACCGCCAGAACGATCACCATCGTCACGAAGACGACCATGCCGATCACCCGCCTTTCCTTCCCCCGAAGCGAGGATTCCCCCGTCGCTTCCATGATGTGCGACGTGACAGGGGGATCCCCCCGCCGCCCGCGGTCCAAAGCGGACTTGAGCAACTCCAGAGCTTCGGCCCAGGATGGCGCCCATGACACAGGGACGACCCACCCATGGACGACCGGCCCCCGAGGGCGCGGCGACGGAGCGACCACTGCTCAACCGCCGCCTCGCCGCGTTCGGCACGACGATCTTCGCCGAGATGTCCGCGCTGGCCGCGCGGACCGGCTCCATCAACCTCGGCCAGGGCTTCCCCGACACCGACGGCCCCGAGGAGATCCGGGAGGCGGCGGTCCGGGCGCTGCGCGCCGGGCACGGCAACCAGTATCCGCCGGGCCCCGGGGTCCCGGAGCTGCGCGCCGCCGTCGCCGCCCACCAGGAGCGCTTCTACGGCCTGACCTGGTCCCCGGACACGGAGGTCTTGGTGACGACGGGGGCCACCGAGGCCATCGCGGCGTCCCTGCTCGCCCTCCTGGAGCCGGACGACGAGGTCATCGCGTTCGAGCCGTACTACGACTCGTACGCCGCCTGCGTCGCCCTGGCGGGCGCGAAGCGGGTACCGCTCACCCTGCGCGCCCCCGATTTCCGCCCGGACCTCGACGAACTGCGCTCCCTGATCACCCCGCGCACCCGCCTGCTGCTCCTCAACACCCCGCACAACCCGACCGGCACCGTGCTCACCCCCGCCGAACTGGAGGGCATCGCCGCCCTCGCGGTGGAGCACGATCTGCTCGTGGTGACCGACGAGGTGTACGAACACCTGGTGTTCACCGGCGCCCACCACCCGATCGCCGCGCTCCCGGGGATGCGCGAGCGCACGGTCTCGATCTCGTCGTCGGGCAAGACGTTCTCGTACACCGGCTGGAAGGTCGGCTGGGTCACCGGGGACGCGGCGCTGGTGACGGCGGTGCGCGCGGCGAAGCAGTACCTGACCTTCGTCAGCGGGGGCCCGTTCCAGTACGCGATCGCCGAGGCGCTGGCCCTCCCCGACGCCTTCTTCACCGGCTTCCGCGCGGACCTGCACCGCAAGCGGGACCTGCTGGCCGGGGGCCTGCGCGCCGCGGGCTTCCAGGTGTACGAGCCGGAGGGCACCTACTTCATCACCACCGACATCGCCCCGCTCGGCGAGACGGACGCCTACGCCTTCTGCCGGGCGCTGCCGGAGCGCTGCGGGGTGGCGGCGGTCCCCAACTCGGTCTTCTACGACGACCCCGAGGCGGGCCGCAGCCAGGTCCGCTTCACCTTCTGCAAGCGGGACGAGGTGCTTCAGGAGGCGGTGGAGCGGCTGGCGCGGCTGGGGTGAGTCGCCCCGTACCCGAGGGGGCTCACCCCGTACGGGAAGGGGGCGAGCTCCCGTAACGCGGACGGTCCGGGGGCGGTCGTGGTGACCGCCCCCGGACCGGTGGCGCGTGCGCGGGGAGGATCAGGCGTCCGGGGACTCCGTGCCCTCGGCGTCGGCCTTGCCCTCGGCGGGCTGGATGCCGAGGCGCTCGACGAGCCACTTGTCGAACTCGATCGAGGCGCGGACCCAGCTGACCGTCGAGGAGACGAAGTGCTCCAGGCTGACGCCGGTGCCGATGAGCATCTGCGCCTCACCGATCAGCCGGACGGAACCTGCCTCGCCCTCCTCGCCCTCGTGGGCGTGGGTGTAGACCTTGGGCCACAGGGTGCGGCGGTTCCAGTCGTCGATGGCGTCCAGCAGCACGGGACGCTGGTCGAGCGCGTGCGGCCGGTCGTAGAACGTACGGACCGAGAAGACCTGCTGCTCGGCCTCGCCCCGGAACATGAAGTACGTCCGGAACTCCTCCCACGGCGCCGCGAGGTCGCCCTCGTCGTCGACGACGTACTTCAGCTCCATCTGGTCGAGGAGCTGCTTGACGAGGTCCTGGTCAGGGACGACGGGGCCCTCCGGTCCTGCCGCCTGCGGTTCGGGCTGGCCCCCGAAATTAGGAATCGAGGACGGATCGATGCTCACCGTTATTTCCCTTCGTGCGGTTGCGGCCATCCTCCCCCATGGCGGGCGGGGCATGGCAAGCCCGCACGGCCCCTATCCGCCACAAGCTGACAGACAGCGTGCGCGGACGGGGGCCGCAGGGGTGGTCCGTCAGGTCGCGGGGCCGACGATCAGCCCGTCCTCGGCCCGGTCCACCCGTACGGTGTCGCCGTCGCGGACCTCACCGGCCAGGATCTCCTTGGCGAGCCGGTCGCCGATCGCCGTCTGGATGAGCCGGCGCAGCGGCCGCGCCCCGTAGGCCGGGTCGTTGCCCTCCTCGGCGAGCCAGGCCAGTGCCTCGGGCGTGACGTCCAGGGTGAGCCGCCGGTCCGCGAGCCGCTTGGCCAGCCGGTCGATCTGGAGCCCCGCGATGTGGGCCAGTTCGTCGCCGGACAGGGCGGAGAAGACCACCAGGTCGTCCAGCCGGTTGACGAACTCCGGCTTGAAGGAGGCCCGCACCACCTCCAGCACCTGCTCCTTCTTCACCTCGGGCTTGACCAGCGGGTCCATCAGGAACTGGGAGCCGAGGTTGGAGGTGAGGATGAGGATGGTGTTGCGGAAGTCGACCGTGCGGCCCTGGCCGTCGGTGAGGCGGCCGTCGTCGAGGACCTGGAGCAGGACGTCGAAGACCTCCGGGTGGGCCTTCTCCACCTCGTCCAGCAGGACGACGCTGTACGGGCGGCGGCGGACGGCCTCGGTGAGCTGCCCGCCCTCCTCGTAACCGACGTAACCGGGCGGGGCGCCCACCAGACGGGCGACGCTGTGCTTCTCGCCGTACTCGCTCATGTCGATGCGGACCATGGCCCGTTCGTCGTCGAACAGGAAGTCCGCGAGCGCCTTGGCCAGCTCGGTCTTGCCGACGCCGGTGGGGCCGAGGAAGAGGAACGAGCCGGTGGGCCGGTCCGGGTCCGCGATCCCGGCCCTGGTGCGGCGTACGGCGTCGGAGACGGCCTGCACGGCCTCGCTCTGCCCGATCAGCCGCCTGCCCAGCTCGCTCTCCATCCGCAGCAGCTTCTGGGTCTCGCCCTCCAGCAGCCGCCCGGCCGGGATGCCGGTCCAGGAGCCGACGACGTCGGCGATGTCGTCCGGGCCGACCTCCTCCTTGACCATGGTGTCCTCGGCGGCCTCCTGCTCGGCCGCGGCGGCCTCCTCCAACTCCCGCTCCAGGCCGGGGATCTCCCCGTACAGCAGTTGGGAGGCGGTGTCGAAGTCGCCGTCTCGCTGGGCGCGTTCGGCCTGCCCGCGCAGGTCGTCCAAGCGCTCCTTGAGCTCACCGACCCGGTTGAGGCCCTGCTTCTCCTTCTCCCACCGGGCGTTGAGGCCGCGCAGCTCCTCCTCCCTGTCGGCGAGGTCGCGGCGCAGCTTCTCCAGGCGCTGCTTGGAGGCGGCGTCGGACTCGTTCTTCAGGGCCAGCTCCTCCATCCGCAGCCGGTCGACGGAGCGCTGGAGCTCGTCGATCTCCAGCGGGGAGGAGTCGATCTCCATCCGGAGCCGGGACGCGGCCTCGTCGACCAGGTCGATGGCCTTGTCGGGAAGGAAGCGGGAGGTGATGTAGCGGTCGGAGAGCGTGGCGGCGGCCACCAGCGCCGAGTCGGCGATCTGGACCTTGTGGTGGGCCTCGTAACGGCCCTTGAGACCGCGCAGGATCGCGATGGTGTCCTCGACGGAGGGCTCGGCGACCAGCACCTGCTGGAAGCGGCGCTCCAGGGCGGGGTCCTTCTCGATCCGCTCGCGGTACTCGTCGAGCGTGGTCGCTCCGACCATGCGCAGCTCGCCACGGGCCAGCATCGGCTTGAGCATGTTGCCCGCGTCCATGGCGGAGTCCCCGCCGGCGCCCGCGCCGACGACGGTGTGCAGCTCGTCGATGAAGGTGATGATCCGCCCGTCGCTCTCCTTGATCTCGGAGAGGACGGTCTTCAGCCGCTCCTCGAACTCGCCGCGGTACTTGGCCCCCGCGACCATGGCGCCGAGGTCCAGCGAGACGAGCCGCTTGTTCTTCAGGCTCTCGGGGACGTCGCCCTTGACGATGCGCTGGGCGAGCCCTTCGACGACGGCCGTCTTGCCGACGCCGGGCTCGCCGATGAGCACCGGGTTGTTCTTCGTCCGGCGGGAGAGCACCTGCACGACGCGGCGGATCTCCTGGTCGCGGCCGATGACCGGGTCCAGCTTGCCCTCGCGCGCGGCGGCCGTGAAGTCGGTGCCGAACTTCTCCAGGGCCTTGTACTGGCCCTCCGGGTCCGGTGTGGTCACCCGGCGCCCTCCCCTGCTCGTCTCGAACGCGGCCAGCAGCTTCCTGGCACCGGCGCCCTGTCCTTCGAGGATCTCACCGGCGCGCCCGCCCTTCGCGGCGATCGCGATGAGCAGGTGCTCGGTGGAGATGTAGTCGTCGCCCAGCTCCTTGGCCCGCTGGGCGGCGTCCTGGATGACGGCGAGCAGCTCGCGGTTGGGCTGCGGCGGGGCGACGGTGGACCCGGTGACGCTGGGCAGGGACCCGAGCAGCCGCTCGGCGCCCCCGCGGACGGCGGCCTGGTCGGCGTCGACGGCGGCGAGGAGGTCGGTGATGTTCGCGCTCGCCTGGCCGCCCTCCCCCTCCAGCAGCGCGAGCAGCAGGTGCCCCGGGGTGAGGTCGGGATGCCCGTCCTTCACGGCCCGGCTGGTGGCCGCGTTGAGGGCGTCCCGGCTCTTGTTGGTCAGTTCGGTGTCCACGTGTGGTTACTCCTCCTCGCAGCGGTGCGTCATCGCATTGACCTACCCGACGTACACAAAGTTGAGTCTACTCCACTCAAGGCGGTGGGCGCACGTGTCCGCGGCACTTCTTCGCGGTCCTCGGCGGTCCTCGGGGGCCCTCGGCAGTCCTCGGCGGCCCCTGAACAGCCCTCCGGTCTCCTCAGCGGCTTAGGGTGCGTCCATGGCCCAGGCAGACGTACGCAACCCCACCCCGGCATATCTGGCGTTCTGGCGCGAGAGCCACCTGTCCACGCTGACGACCCCCCGCCCGGACGGCACCCCGCACGTGGTGCCGGTCTGTGTCACGTACGACCCGGAGGCGGGCGTGGCGCGGGTGATCACCGACGGCAGCAGCCGCAAGGCCGCCCACGTCCGGGCGGCCGGTCCCGGGGGTGCGCGGGTGGCCGTCTGCCAGGTCGACCGCGCCCGCTGGGCGACCCTGGAGGGCCGGGCGGTTATCCGTACCGAACCGGAGCAGGTGAGGGACGCGGAGACGCGCCACGAGGAGCGCTACGGGCGGGCGCCGCGGATCAACCCGACCCGGGTCGTCATCGAGATCACCCTGGACCGCGCCCTCGGCAAGGCCTGAGGTCGGCCGGGGGGGGACTGGACCCGCGAGCCGCCGAGCCACGGGCCTCAGGCCGCGCGCCTCAAGCCGCCCGCATTCCCAGGGTGGCTGGACGGCTCGGGGGCTGAGCGGGGCGGCGGGCCGGCGGCTTGGCGGCTTGGCGGCTTGGCGGCTTGGCGGCTTGGCGGCTTGGCGGCTTGGCGGCTCGGCGGCTCGGCGGGGAGAACAGCACAGCGGCGCCACCGTGTTCAGGTCACGGTGGCGCCGCTGTGTGGGGGAAGCGCCTGAACGACAGGTGACGACGGGGGAATCGCTCAGGCGCTGCGGGGGGTGGCGGAGAGTGGTTCTGAGTCGAACAGCTCGTGGTCGCGCTGATCGAGGTTGACGAAGATCATGCCGTACCTCACGGCACAGCGGACCGGCTGCGGGGCGCCGCGGGGCCGACGGAGGCAGCGATAGGCGCGGACGTCCTCGTCCTCCTCCATCACCACGACGATCGGCTCTCCGAACAGGGTGACCATCAACGAGTCGCCACGGCGGGGGAGGGCCGTGAGCAGATCGATGAAATGCCACCCTGAGCGATAGGCGGTCGCCATCTCACGCCGGAACGTGCGGTCGTCCGGAGGGGTGGTCATGCGCTCGTACGGGCCGGGTTGTCCCAGCCGATATCGCCGGGAGCCGCGAGGGGCGCGCTGCCCCAGCCTATGTCGCCCGAGGCAACAGTCCGAGCGGCCTTCTCCTCTTCACCGCCGCTCATGGCGCCGACGCCCGTGAGCCCGAGTCCAAGGGCCGCGACGAACGAGGCGGCAAGCGCCGAGCGAAGCATTCGCTTGTACATAGTCGGCTTCGTCCTCACTTGTGGATTCTTCTCCCCCGCACCTAAGACGATGTCTCACCTGGGCACACGAACACCACCAGGTCGATGCATCATGTTCCTGAATGTTCAGGAACCTGGGGGGTGGAGATATGACCACAAGCCACACAAAAGAGACACATCCTCACGGGATCACCGAACTCTGCGAAGCAGGGAGGCGCCTTTACGCCACTGCGCTTCGCTCCGGACGCATCGCCCGAGCCGAGCTGGTACCCGCTCCGTGCCTGATGGAGTTCGCCCTGCTCCACCCCGACCCGGACGACGCGGGATGGCTCCGGCCGGTGCCGCCGTCAGCGGCGCTGGCGCAGCATCTGCATCCCATAGAACGCGAGATACAGGAGCGGCGACGGCATTCGGTGGAACTGGCCGAGTCCTTCGAGGCCTTTATGGACATCAGCGCCCAGGGTCCGCCGACGACGCACGCCATCACCGTGCTGGAGGGCGTCAACCGCATCAACGCCGCGCTGGATCTCGCCACCACGGAATGCCGGACCGAGGTGCTCACCGTCCAGCCGGGCGGCGGCCGGAACGAGGACCAGCTCAGCAAGTCGCTGGAGCGCGGCCTGTCCGTCGTCCACCGCGGCGTACGCCTCCGCACCCTCTACCAGCACACCGCCCGCCACAGCCCCAGCACGCTCGCCTACGCCGAGCGGATCGCCAACGACAACGTCGAGATCAGGACACTTGAGGAGCTGATCGAGCGCCTGATCGTCTTCGACCGCACCGTCGCCTTCATCCCCGCCCAGGACGACCGCCAGGTCGCCCTGGAGCTACGCCATCCCGGGCTCGTCGAGTATCTCGTGAAGGTCTTCGAACAACTCTGGACCCGCGCCGCTCCGCTCCTGGAAGAGGTCAAATACGACCCGACGCCTCAGGGAATCAGCGGAGTGCAGCGTTCCATAGCCCATCTTCTCGTCGAGGGGCACGTGGACGACTCCATCGCCCGCCGTCTCGGCATGAACGTCCGGACCTGTCGTGCCCATGTCGCCAAACTCTCGGCCCATCTGGGCAGTACCAGCCGGGCCCAACTCGGCTATCTGATAGCGCGATCGGGAATCCTGGACTCGGATTCCTGATCGCGCCGCCTCCCGGTACGGGAGTACGGCCGCACAAAGGCCAGAACGCGGCGCCGCGCGGGATATGCGCCACGCCCCGGATATACCGCGGGAGTTCCCCACTCCCCGCCTCTCCCCGGGCCCAGGGCACGAACAGAGAACACGGGCCCAGGGCATGGACACAAGGCATGGACACCGGGAAATGCGGACCGGCCCGTCCGCGCGCGCGCCGCGCCAGTCGCCGCGACCCGGCACAGGCACACACACGCACACACATACGGGGGCGGGGGGGGGGGGCGGGAGGCGGGGGTGGGGCTATGTCTAGTCGGCCCCCCCCCCCCCCCCCCACCCCCCCCACCC
>NZ_JBIWOX010000018.1:0-159059 GCF_044767975.1 Streptomyces sp. NPDC101181
GGAATGGGCGTCTCCGGAGTCGTCGCGGCCGGTGCGGACGGGTCCGGCCCCCCCCCCGCCCCCCCCCCCCCGGCGCCCCCGGCCCCACCCGCCCGGGGCCGCGCCCCCGCCGGGGCTTCGGCGCCCCCCCCCGCACCGTGCGGGGGGGGGGGGGGGGGGGCCGCGGCGGGGCGGGGGGGCCTGGGCGGGGGGGGGCGCCGCGCGCGGCCCGCGCCCCCCCCGGGCCCCCCCCCCCGCCCCCCCCCCCCCCCCCCGGGCCCCCCCCGCGCTCAGACGCGGTAGGGGACGGTGACGCGGTAACCGTCGTCGAGCAGCCGGGGCAGATAGCGGCGCAGCGCCGCGACGCTCTGGGAGCGGTCGCCGCCCGCGTCGTGCGAGAGGACGACCACCCCGGGCGCCGCCCCGTCGAGCACCCGGCGGACGATCTTTCCCGTACCCGGCTCCTTCCAGTCGAGGGTGTCCACGGTCCAGGCCATCGGCTCCATGCCCAACTCGGCACCGATCTCGAAGGAGTTGCGGTTCCACGCGCCGTACGGGGCGCGGTACCAGAGCGGCGCTGTGCCCAGCGCCGTCTCGACCACCTCGCTCGTGCGTCCCAGCTCCCCGCGGATCGCGGCGCGCGACAGTTTCGGGATCAGCGGATGCGACCAGGAGTGGTTGCCGATCACATGGCCGTCGTCGGCCATCTCGCGCAGCAGGTCCGGGTGGGCCGCGGCCATCTCCCCGCAGACGAAGAACATCGCGCGGACCCGGTGCTCGCGCAGGGTGGCCAGGATGTGGGGGGTGTACCGCGGATCGGGGCCGTCGTCGAAGCTGAGGACCATCGACCGCCCGAGGTCCGGCAGCCGCTCGAAGGGCCGGGTGCGCACCGGCGGCCGGCCGGGCCGGAACCGGGGCGGGGTGTTCGCCGTCATCGGTTCCAGGCGGTACGGGGAGGGTCTGCCCCGTACACCGGCCGGGGGTCCGGCGGCCGCGGGCAGGGTTGTTGCGGGGCGCGCGGGGCGGGTGGGCGTGGACGCCGGATCGGCGACGGTCAGGTGCAGCGCGGTGGCCGCACCGAGGCCGAGGGCGACCCTCAGCAGGGTGCGGCGCTCGGGTCCGGTGTGATCACTTCTCATGGCCAACTGCTCGCACGGCCGGGCGCCCGGCTCCGCCGCCGACACCAGAGATGACCCGTTTTGCACCCGATCGACGCAGTATGCTCATCGTGGGGATCGCCCTCTGCCGGGAGCGGGGTGCCGGTGCCGCCCCGAAGCGTACCGCCCCGGACGACCCGATAGCCTCGGACGCGTGACGGAGCAGCAGCCTCATCGGTTCGAACGCGGTACGGACGGCCCCAAGGTGATCGTCGCCGGGCTCGACGGCACCGACTCCTCGATGCGCGCCGCCGCCTACGCGGCCGGACTGGCCCGGCGTCAGAACGCCATGCTGGCCCTGGTCTACGTCCAGCCGGTGCTCACCGCGGGCGCGGCGCTCGGCGTGCCGACGGGTGACGCGACGGGTGAGATCGCGCAGGACCTGGTCGCCGAGATCCGCGAGGCGACGGAACGCTTCCGGGACGCGTGGAACGTGCGCTGGGAGTTCCACACCTTCCGGGGCGACCCCTACAACGGGCTGGTGACGGCGGCCGACGAGCTGAAGGCGGACGCGGTGGTGGTCGGGGCCTCGGAGTCGGCGGGGCACCGCTTCGTCGGCTCGGTGGCGGTGCGCCTGGTGAAGGCGGGGCGCTGGCCGGTCACCGTGGTGCCGTAGGGGCCCCGCCGGTCGCGTGCCCCGACGCCCGCTAGTCGCCCATGCGGAGCCCGTCCGCCTCCGCGCCCCGGCCGAGGACGACGTCCCGGATGCGGTCGCGCACCGCGCGCAGGCGCTCTTCGCCCCGGGCCGCGGGGGCGTTGAGGTTGACGGTGCGTCCGGTCGTGGTGTCGTACCACTGCGGCACGAACTCGGCCTTCTTCACGGTCCAGCGTCCGTCGGCCGCGGCGGGCGGCGCGAAGGTGAAGCGGCCCAGGGTGCCCTGGTTGCCGCGCGGGTCCTGGGCGCCCTGGTGGTTGATCATCGCTCCGGCGATCTGGTCGCCCATGCCGTAGACGACCCAGGTCCCGTTGACCTTCTCGTACGCCTGGGGGACATGGGCGTGGGTGCCGATGATCAGGTCGATGTCCGGGCGGCCGCGGTCGCTGGACGCGGTGAGCCGTTCGGCCAGTTCGAGTTGCTCGGCGTCCGGGGCGTCCTGCCACTCGGTACCCCAGTGCGCGGAGAGCACGACGACGTCGGCACCCGCCCGGCGGGCCGCGCGGGCCTCCTCGACGATCTTCCGCTCGTCGGTCACGTTGACCGTCCAGGGCCGGTCGGCGGGCACCGGGATGTCGTTGGTGCCGTAGGTGTACGCGAGGTGGGCGACCTTGGCCCCTCCCTCGCCCGGCCCGGCGGTGAGGATGGTGGGACGGGCGGCCTCGGCGGCGTCGCGGGCGGACCCGGCGTGCCGGATGCCCGCCTCGTCCAGCGCGCCGAGGGTGCGGCGGACGCCCTCGGGCCCGTCGTCGAGGGTGTGGTTGGAGGCGGTGGAGCAGGAGTCGTAGCCGGTGGCGCGCAGGGCGGTGGCCACCTCGGGCGGCGAGGTGAAGCTCGGGTAGCCGGTGTAGGGGCCGCCCTTCCTGCCGTAGACCGTCTCCATGTGGCAGATCGCCAGGTCCGCGGCCGAGACGACGGGGGCGACGCCCGCCAGCATCGGCGCGAAGTCGTAGCCCGCGTCACCCGCGTCGGCGGCGGCCCGGTCGATGACGGAGGAGTGCGGCAGCACGTCGCCGGAGGCGATGAGCGTGAAGGGGCGGGGGCCGTGGGCGTCCTGGCCGCCGGCGCCCCGGGCCGTGGTGGGCGGCGGGCTCGGTGCGGCGGGGGCCGGGGGCTGCTGCCCGGTGCAGGCGGTGGCCGCGGCGAGGAGGAGGGCGATGGCGGCCACGGTGCCCGGCCGGATGCGCTGCGTCATCTGCTCGACTCCATGTTCGGATGATTACGACCATCCGACTACACCGATTGTCATACCGGAGAAGCAAGGAGCATTGCCGCATACCTAGCTGAACTGGTCGTACCGGCCGACCCCGACGGCCCCCTCGACCGTTCACCGCACCATTCGCCGCACTGAGCGACCGCTCGTCGCACACCTCGGCGCTCCGGGTGTACCCGCGCCCCCGAATGCGTTCGTATACGCCCGTCGGCAACGAGGCCGTCGGCGGGAGAGGACGTCCATGAACACCACGACGACGACCGATGAGCGGGCCATCGCGGAGTTGCAGCGGGAACACGGTCCCGCCCTGTTCCACTTCCTGCTCGGCCTGACCTTCGGGGACCGGCAGCGGGCGGAGGACCTGGTGCAGGAGACGCTCGTCCGCGCCTGGCAGCACCCCGAGGCGTTCGCCGCGCCCTACGACTCGATGCGGCCGTGGCTGTTCACCGTCGCCCGCCGTCTCGCCATCGACGCGCGCCGCTCCCGTCTGGCCCGCCCCGCCGAGGTCAGCGACACCGTGCTGGAGAGCACCCCGGCCGCGCAGGACACCGCGGACTCGGCCGTGCGCGCCCTGGACGTCCGCGAGGCGGTCCGCACCCTGAGCCCCGAACACCGCGCGGTGCTGGTACGGATCTACTTCCGCGGGCTGAGCGTCGGCGAGACGGCCACGGAGCTGGGCATCCCGGCCGGGACCGTCAAGTCCCGTTCCCACTACGCCCTGCGCCGGCTGTCGCGCACCCTGCCCGGCTACTCCCCCGACAGCGATCGGGCCCTTCTGCCCCCACGGGACGCCCGCCCCCGGTTCAATGCTGCGTGAGGCCCGGCACGAACGACGGAGAGAGGCGAGAGGCGATGTGTCCCGAGAGAAGCGGCGGGGCCGGTGGGAACGGGCTGCCGGTACCCATGGCCTGGCTGTGCACCGAATACCTCGCCGACGAGCTGCTGCGCACCGGCGATCTGATGGAGCCGACGACCCTGGAGTTCCGCGCGGGACGTGACGCGCTCGCGCTGACGATGTTCCTCGGCGGATTCCTGCGGGACACCCCCGCGCCCGCCACCCTGCCCGGCCCCCGCGTCGACGAACTGCGGCTCCTGACCGCGTACGGAAGCGCCTGGCGCGGCTGGGTCTGCGAGCGGCTGGCGGAGGCGGAGCGGCGCACCGCGCCCGGTGACCCCGATCTGCGGCTGGCGCGGGCGGCCTGGCGGTGGCTGGAGGAGACCGAGGTGCTCGCCGCCGACCTGGACGCGATCGGACCGCCCGTGGCCCGGGAGCCGGTGGGGGCGGCACCCCACGAGGACGGCGAGGCGCAGGTCTGGACGCCCGCCTGGCAGCTGGGGCTGCCGCTGGGGCATCTGGCCGTGCACCTGTACTGACGCGCGCCCCGGCCGGGCGCGGGCCGGTTCAGGAACCGTGCACCCCGGCCCGGTACTTGGGCAGTCGCAGCGTGATCTTCATCCCGGCCCCGACGCCGGTCTCGATGACCAGCCCGTAGTCGTCCCCGTAGACCTGGCGCAGCCGCTCGTCCACGTTGAGCAGGCCGATGCCGGTGGAGGGGCCGCCCTCGCCGCGCAGGATCCGCCGCAGCCGTTCGGGGTCCATCCCGGTCCCGTCGTCCTCGATGACGACCTCCGCCTCCGACCCGGCGTCCAGAGCGCTGATGGTGATACGGCTGTGGGTGACCGCTCCTTCGAGTCCGTGCTTGACGGCGTTCTCCACCAGCGGCTGGAGACAGAGGAACGGCAGGGCCACCGGGAGGACTTCGGGAGCGACCTGAAGGGTGACGGCGAGCCGTTCCCCGAACCGGGCCCGGACCAGGGCCAGATACTGGTCGATGGAGTGCAACTCGTCCGCGAGGGTGGTGAACTCCCCGTGCCTGCGGAACGAGTAGCGGGTGAAGTCCGCGAACTCCAGCAGCAGTTCGCGGGCCTGCTCGGGGTCGGTGCGGACGAACGAGGCGATCGCGGCGAGCGAGTTGAACAGGAAGTGCGGGGAGATCTGCGCTCGCAGCGCCTTGATCTCCGCCTCGATGAGCTGGGTGCGGGAGCGGTCCAGCTCGGCCAGCTCCAGCTGCACGCAGACCCAGCGGCCCACCTCCCCCGCCGCCCTGGCCAGCACGGCCGACTCGCGCGGGGCGTAGGCGACCAGCGCCCCCAGGACCCGGTTGTCGACGGTGAGGGGGACGGCGACGGCCCAGCGCAGCGGGCAGTCCAGGTCGCCGCAGCCGCTGTCGAACGCGGTGTCGCGGCCCCCCTCCAGCAGCTCCCGCAGATGCTCCATCACGTCCTTGCCGTGGTGGTGCCCGGCCCCGTCCCAGACCAGCACCCGGTCCCGGTCGGTGAGACAGAGGGCGTCGGTGCCGAGCAGCGAGCGCAGCCGCCGCGCCGCACGGCGGGCGCTCTCCTCGGTGAGCCCGGCGCGCAGCGGGGGCGCGGCCAGCGACGCGGTGTGCAGGGTCTCGAACGTGGCGTGCTCGACGGGGGTGCCGACGTCGCTCGGCCGCACCGGGCGGCCGGCGCGGCGGCCCAGCCGGTAGCCCGCGACGGGCAGCAGGGCGGCGAGCACCGCCAGCACGGCGACGGCGGCCCCGGTCATCGCTCCCTCCCGGCGACGGCACGCACCGAGGTGAGGGTCTCGGGGAGGTGGAAGCGGGTCATGGCGGCGTTGGTGCCCGGTGGTATCCGGCCCGGGGTGGCGAGCGAGACGAGGATCATCGCGAGGAAGCCGACCGGCACGGACCACACGGCGGGCCAGGCGAGCAGGGCGTGCGGCCAGCCGGGCGGGGTGACGGCCCCGCTGACCGTGATGGCCACCGCGAGCAGGGCGGAGCCGCCGCCCAGCACGAGGCCCGCGACCGCGCCCGGCGGGGTGAGCCGCCGCCACCAGATGCCGAGGACGAGCAGCGGGCAGAAGGAGGACGCGGAGACGGCGAAGGCCATGCCCACCGCGTCCGCCACCGGTACCCGGCTCACCAGCAGCGACCCGGCGAGCGGTACGGCGACGGCGAGGACGGTGGCGAGCCGGAAGTGCCGCACCCCGCGTCCGGGCAGGACGTCCTGGGTGATCACCCCGGCGACGGCCATGGTCAGCCCGGAGGCGGTGGACAGGAACGCGGCGAACGCCCCGCCCGCGATGAGCGCCCCCAGCAGATCGCCGCCGAGCCCGCCGATGACCCGCGCGGGCAGCAGCAGCACGGCGGCGTCCGCGTCGCCGCCGTGGCGCAGTTCGGGGGTGTAGAGGCGGCCGAGCGCACCGTAGACGGGCGGCGCCAGGTAGAAGAGGCCGACCAGGGCGAGAACGGCGACGGTGGTGCGGCGGGCGTCGCGTCCGTTGGGGCTGGTGTAGAAGCGGACGACGACGTGCGGCAGCCCCATGGTCCCGAGGAAGGTCGCCACGATCAGCCCGTACGTCGCGTACAGCGGGTGGTCGGCGCGGAAGACGGTGAGCTGGTCCTCGAAGCTGACCCGGGGCCGCCCGTCGCCCTGCCAGGCCAGGACCAGGAAGAGCGCGGGGACCAGCAGGGCGGTCAGCTTCAGCCAGTACTGGAAGACCTGGACGAAGGTGATGGAGCGCATCCCGCCCGCCGCGACGGCGACCGCCACGACGGTCGCGACGAGCACGTCGCCGAGCCAGCCGGGCGCCCCGGTCAGGATCTTCAGCGTCAGCCCCGCCCCCTGGAGCTGCGGGACCAGGTAGAGCCACCCCGCGCCGACCACGAGGACGCTGACCAGGCGGCGGACCTGGAGGGATTCGAGTCGCCCCTCGGCGAAGTCCGGCAGGGTGTAGGCCCCCGAGCGGCGCAGCGGGGCGGCGACGAACACCAGCAGCACCAGGTATCCGGCGGTGTAGCCGACCGGGTACCACAGCATGTCCGGGCCGTGGACGAGGACCAGTCCGGCGACGCCGAGGAAGGAGGCGGCCGACAGGTACTCGCCGCTGATCGCGGCGGCGTTGAGGCGGGGGCGCACGGTGCGGGAGGCGACGTAGAAGTCGGAGGTCGTACGGGAGATGCGCAGCCCGAAGCCGCCGACCAGGACGGTGGCGAGAACGACGAGGGCGACGGCCACCCAGGACGCCATGTGGTCGGGGGTGCTCACGGGGCGGGGCGGCCCTCCACCAGCCGGGCGAAGTCGCGTTCGTTGCGCTCGGCCCGGCGGACGTACCACCAGGCGGCCAGGGTGAGCGGCGGGTAGGTGGCGAAGCCGAGCACCGCCCAGACCAGCGCGGAGCTGCCGAGCGCGGCGAACAGCAGCGGCAGGGTGCCCGCGACGAGGGCCAGGACGCCGAAGACGGTGAGGGCGGCCCGGAGCTGGCCGCGCATCAGGGACCGTACGTAGGCGCCGCCGAGGGCGGTCTGGTCGTCGATCTCCGACTGGGTGCGGTAGCGGGGCAGCGGGCGCACCCGCCTCGGCACCCCCGTGACCACTTCGCGCCGGGGGGATGGCTCTGCGGACATGGGCTCGGAGTGTAGGCGGCGGCGGTCGCCGCTGGGAAGGGTCCGTGGAGGGTCGCCCCAGGTCAGCGGCGGGCCGCCGGATTCCCTCAGCGGCCGCCCTGACGCATCAGGAGGTCGCGCAGGGCGCGGGTGTGGCGGCGGCTGACGGCCAGTTCGGCCTCCCCGACGCGCACACTCATGCTGCCCGCGTCCAGGCGCAGTTCGTCGATCCGCTTCAGCGCCACGAGGTGGCGGCGGTGGATACGGACGAAGCCGCGGGAGCGCCAGCGCTCCTCCAGGGTGGTGAGCGGGATGCGGACGAGATGGCTGCCGGAGGCGGTGTGCAGACGCGCGTAGTCGCCCTGGGCCTCGGCGTAGGCGATCTCGTCCACGGGGACGAAGCGGGTGACGCCGCCCAGCTCGACCGCTATCTGGTCGCCCGCGCCGTCGTGGACCGGGGCGGACCGCTCCCCCACCTGTTCGGCGGCCCGGCGCACGGCTTCGGCGAGGCGTTCGCGGCGGACCGGTTTGAGCACGTAGTCGACGGCCTTCAGGTCGAAGGCGTGGACGGCGAAGCCCTCGTGGGCGGTGACGAAGACGATGAGCGGGGGCGCGGCGAACCCGGCGAGCAGCTGGGCCACGTCGAGTCCGGTCAGCCCGGCCATGTGGATGTCGAGGAAGACGACGTCGATGGCGCCGGGGTCGTCGGAGCCCGCGTCGACCGCGCCGCCGATGAGCCGCAGCGCCTCGGTCGCCCCGGTGGCTCCCTCGGCGCTGAGGACGCGCGGGTCGGCGCGCAGGAGGTAGAGGAGTTCCTCCAGGGCGGGCTGTTCGTCGTCGACGGCGAGTACGCGGAGCATGGGCGGGAGTTTAGGTGTTCCCGGGGCCCGCGGTGGGGGTGAAGGGGCGGCTCGTTCCGGTGGCCCGGCCCGTGCGGACGACCGGACCGCGCGGCCAGGTGGGGGCCGGTGCGCCGGGCGCGCCGGGTCTCACTTCAGGAACCTGGACGTCCTGCGGTCGGCGAGCGGTTTGCCTCCGGTCTGGCAGGTCGGGCAGTACTGGAGCGAGGAGTCGCTGAAGGAGACCTCCAGGATGGTGTCCCCGCAGACCGGGCAGGCCTCTCCGGTACGTCCGTGGACCCGCATCCCGCTCTTCTTCTCGGCCTTCAGCTTCCCGGCCTCCACCCCGCTGGAGCGGGCCACGGCGTCCTTGAGGGTGGTGCGCAGCGCGGTGTACAGGCGGGTGACGTCGTCCTGGTCGAGGTCGGCGGTCCGTTTGAACGGGGACATCTTCGCGACGTGCAGGATCTCGTCGCTGTAGGCGTTGCCGACGCCCGCGATCAGCGACTGGTCGCGGAGCGCGCCCTTGATCTGGCGGCGGGCACCGGCGAGGAGCGCGGCGAAGGTGGCACGGTCGAAGGAGTCGGCGAGCGGGTCGGGGCCGAGCCGGGCGATGCCGGGGACGTCCATGGGGTCGTGGACGAGGTGGACCGAGAGGCGCTTCTTGGTGCCCATCTCGGTCAGGTCGAAGCCGTCGCCGTCCGTGGTGACCAGGCGCAGCGCGAGCGGCCCCTTGCCGGGGCGGGGCGGGGCCTCGGGGAAGGAGTCCTTCCAGCGCAGCCAGCCCGCCCGGGACAGATGGGTGCACAGGTGCAGCCCGCCCGCCTCGATGTCGAGGAACTTGCCGTGCCGCGCCACCGAGGTGACCCGCTCGCCCTCCAGGGCGGTCAGTGGTGGGTCGTAGGTCTTCAGGACACTGATCGCCAGCGGCAGGACTCGGGCGGTCTCCTTGCCGACCAGGTGGTCGTCGAGGAAGACCCGCAGGGCTTCGACCTCGGGCAGTTCGGGCATGTCCCAAGACTGCCGCAGGCGGGCGACGGCCGCCCGTCAGGAGACCGTCACCGTGCTCCGGCCGGTGACCAGGACGCCGAAGCGCACGCGGGCCGCACCGGGGGCCGGTGCGGCAGTTGGCCGGCCAGTGCGGTGACGGGAAGGTCCGGCAGGCAGGCGGAGAGCCGGTTGCCGCAGGCCCGCGGGGCGCCGGAGTTTCGCGCGCCGCGACCTGCGGCAACCCCGGATCCAGCACGCCCGGGATTCACCGTGCCGGGATGAGGAACTCGCACCACACGCACTTCCCGCTGCCCCGGGACTCCACGCCCCAGACGTCGGCCAGCCGGTCGACCAGCATCAGGCCCCGCCCCGACACCCCGGACTCCCCCGCGTCCCGGCGGCGGGGCAGGGCGCTGGAGCGGTCCTCGACGTCGACGCGCAGCCGGCGTTCGGTTCCGGCGAGCACCCGGATGGTGACGACCGCCCCGCCGTCGGTGTGCATCAGGGCGTTGGTGATCAGCTCGTCGGCCGCCAGCTCGATCTCGTCGGCCCGGTCCTTCGCCCCCCAGGCGCGGACCGCGGCCCTGATCATGTGACGGGAGGAGCTGAGCGCCTCGGGGTCGTTCTGGGCGACGTGCTGCTGGAGGCGGCCGCCCGGCTGGGGGGCGTGGGCGGCGCGGCGGCGCAGCAGCAGGAGGGCGACGTCGTCCTGGCCGCCGCGCCCGTCGACGGCGTCGCAGAGCTGGTCGGCGAGTTTCTGCAGGTCGTGGGGGCCGCCCGTGACGCGGGTCGTGAGCAGTTGCATGCCCTCGTCGAGGTCGGCGCCGGGCAGTTCGACCAGGCCGTCGGTGAACAGGATCAGCGTCTGGCCCGGGTCCAGTTCGACGGTGGAGACCGGATACTCCAGCCGGCCGAACTCCGCCGAGAGTCCGAGCGGCAGCCCGCCCTCGGCCGGCACCCTGCGGCAGCTCCCGTCCACGTCCCGTACCAGCGGGTCGACGTGCCCGGCCCGGACCACCTGGACGACTCCCGTGGTGAGGTCGACCTCGGCGTAGGTGCAGGTGGCGAACCGGTCGGTGTCCAGTTCGTGGAGGAAGACCGAGGCCCGCGCCATGACCGTGGCGGGGCTGTGCCCCTCGGCGGCGTACGCGCGCAGGACGATCCGGAGCTGGCCCATCACGGCGGCGGCGTGCGTGTCGTGCCCCTGGACATCGCCGATGACGGCGCCGACGCGGCCGCCGGGCAGCGGGATCAGGTCGTACCAGTCGCCGCCGATGTCCCGGCCGAGGCGGGCCGAGCGGTAGCGGACGGCGACTTGGGCTCCGGGCACGGCCGGGATGCGGCGCGGGAGCATCGCCTGCTGGAGCCCTTCGGCGAGATCGTGCTCCTGTTCGTAGAGCATGGCGCGCTGGAGGCTCTGGGCGATGGAGGTGCCGAGCGCCATCAGCAGGTTGCGCTCGTCCGCCGTGAAGCCCGCCTTGTCGCTGTAGAGCAGCCCGAGCGCGCCGATCGGGCGGGCCTGGGCGATCAGCGGCATGTAGGCGGCCGAGGTGATCCCGAGGTGGCTGATGTGGGGCCACAGGACCGGGTAGGAGGCGGCGAAGTCACCGGCCGAGTCGATGAAGCGCGGGGTGAGCGTACGGACGACCTCGCTCATCGGGTACTGCTCGTCCACCCGGGTGTAGCGGGTGCCGGGGACGTGGGCGCCCTCGGGCCCGTCGGCCACGAGGTGGATGCGGCCGGACTCCAGAAGGCCCATGACCAGGCTGGTCGCCCCGAGGTGGGCGAGGCCCTCGGAGTTCTTCAGGACGGCGATGACGTCCTTGACCGTACGGGCGTGGGCCAGGGCCGCGGTGGTGCCCTCGACCAGGCTGGTGCGCCGGCCGCGTTCCTCGTCCAGTTCGCGTCGGGCGGTGGAGTCGGCCAGCTCCTGGGTGGCGTCACGGACGATCCCGATGATGCGCCGGGGGCGCCCGGTCTCGTCGCGGCGGACGTAGCCCTGGGTGTGGGTCCAGCGCAGGGAGCCGTCGCGGCGCTGGATGCGGAAGTACGCCCCGTAATTGGTGCGGCCGCTCTTGAGGGCCTGCGAGACCACCCCGTCCAGCCGGATCGCCTCGTCCGTCGGCACCCGCCCGTGGAGCGAGCCCGGTCGGCCGTCGTACTCCTCCGGGGTCAGGTCGAAGACGTCCAGAGCAGGCTGGTCCATGTGCATGAGGCCCGTGTCCAGGTCCCAGTCGAAGCCGCCCATACGGTTCAGGGCGAGGCTGAGGTCCGGGTGGGCGGGCCAGTCGTCGGGGAGTGACAGGGCACCCGCTACCCGATCATCCATGGTGGCCACTCTGCCATCGTTTGTCCGATTCTTCGAGCGATCCTGATGGCGCCCCGGAGGGGTCAGAGGGATCGGAGGGAGGCGGTGCGAACCGGGCGGCGCGCGCCGGGATCAGCCCGCGAACAGGTCGGGGACGCCGGGCTCGGTGAAGTCGTCCGGCCCGGCGGGCTCGTCCGGCTCCGCGGGGAAGACCTGGGTCGCCTCGGGCACGGGTTCCGGAACCTCCTCCTCGCCCTCCCACGGATCGCCGGGCGGCAGGTCGCTCTCCCCCGGCTCCCCGGGCGGTGTCCCGCCGAAGTCGTCCGGCGTCTCCTGCTCGGTCGGGGCCGAGGGGACCGGGCCGGGCGGGGTGGTCTCCGGGGAGGGCGGCTCGGAGGGTTCCCCCGGGGCGGGGAGCAGCAGGTCGTCGCTGGGCTCGTACGGCGGCGGGTCGGCCGGGGTGCGGTCCCGCCCGCCGCTGTCGCCCGCGGTCCGCTCGATCCAGCTGTTGTCGTCGGCGTCCACGATGACGAGCCCGGTGAGCGCCTGCGGGCTGGGCTGGACGGCGGCGATCCGGGCGGGGTCGTAGCCGCTCCAGCGCTCACCGCGGTGGACGGCCTCGCCGTCCGCGGCCACGGGGGGCTTCAGCGGGTTGCCGCAGGCGCAGCGGACGCGGGGCACCCCGCGGCTGTCGACCAGGACGGCGGTGCCCGCCTGGAGCACGGCCTGGAAGGCCGTCGCCGTACCGGAGCCGTACCCGTGGTTGGTGACCTGGGTGTCCAGGCGCAGGGTGACCGGGGTGAGCGACTTCAGGTAGCCCGGGATCTGCACGGCCTCGATGTCCGCCGCTCCGGCGAAGGCCGCCGCCTTCTCCTTGTCCCCGGTGAGGAAGCGGGTCTGCCGCTCGACGTCGCAGGCGGCCACGGACCGGGTGCCGCCGTAGAGCCCGGGAGCGGCGCCGGAGACCGGATGGGCCGTTCGGGGGTCGGCGGGCTTCGCGCCGTCCGGCGCGTCCGGTGCGGAGGGGGAGGGTGCCGTCCTCGCCGTGGACGCGCTGAAGGGTCCGGGGCCGGGGGCGGCGAGCGGCTGGAGGAGGACGTCCCCCGCCTCGGCGGTGCCCGTGGTGCCCTTGGTCGTCCGGTCACCGGCGTCGCCGCAGCCCGCTGCCGCGAGCAGCACTCCGGCGGACAGCGCGGCGAGCACGACACGCCGGAAACGTCCTGGTGAGCGCACAGAGCTCTCCTGCCTGTCCCAGTGGAACGGTTCGGTGTGACCATCTGTGCCGCACCGGACACCGGCCCGCAAGCGGACGATCCGCTCCGGCACCCCGCTCTTGAACGTGTTCAGCTCGTGCTCTACGCTCGATCCCGTTAATTGAACACGTTCAAAACAGGGGGAGGCGGCCATGTCCGTCCTGGTCAACACCGTGGTGATGCTCGGCATGCTGGTGATCGTCCCGGTCGGTCTGCGACTGGCCGGGGCGGTGGAGCTGGACCGGCTCCGCGGGCTCTGGCCGCTCTTCGCCGTCCCGGGCTCGATCGCCCTGTGGCTGCCGCGCGGCGCGCTCGCCACCGCGCTCGCCGCCTGCTACGCCCTCGGCACCGTCCTGCTCGCGCTGCACGCCGCGCGCCGGTTCCGCCACGGCCGGGACCGAGACCCGGCGGGCATCGCCCTGCTCACCGCGCTGGTCACCCCGGCCGTCGCCGCCCTCGCGCTGGTGGCCGAGCGCTCGGGGCACGAGCTGTTCGGCTTCGACCTCGGCATCCTGGCGCTGACCGTGCCGCACTTCCACTTCGCCGGATTCGCCGCCGCGCTGGTCTCCGGGCTGGTCTGCCGGGTCTCGGACGGCCCCGCGGGCCGCTTCGCCGCACGGAGCGTGCCGCTGGGCACCCTGCTCGTCCTGGTCGGCTACTTCATCGGTGACTGGGCCGAACTGGCCGGAGCCCTCGTCCTCACGGCCGGGATGTGGACGGTCGGCCTGCTCACCTGGCGGCTGGGACGGGCCGAGGACCGGGACCGGACGACGCGGATCCTGCTGCTCGGCTCCGCCGCCGTCCTGGTCGCGACGATGGTGCTGGCGATGAGCTGGGCGCTCGGCGAGGCGACCGGACTGCCCCGCCCCAGCCTGACCTGGATGGCCGCCACCCATGGCGTCGGCAACGCGCTCGGCTTCGCCCTCTGCTCGCTCCTCGCCTGGCACCGCATCCGTATCGACACCCCCACCCGGCAGACAGCCCCCACCCACACCGAAGGCAGGACCGCATGAGCACGCTCAGCTATCCGGAGGCCGGGGCCACCCGCGGCGGCCCGCTCCCCGACGGCTACCACCACCTGCGTCACCGCACCCGGGTCGGCCGGGGCGCCGCCGACTTCGCCGTCGCGGGCGCGGCCGTCACGGAGTGGCGGATGCACCGCGCATCGGGCGCCGGGGTCGCGGCCTCGGCCCGCCGCGCGGAGCCCGGCGCGAGCGTCCGGGTGTCGCTGGGCCTCGGGCCCCTGCGGCTCGGCGCTCCGTGCCAGGTGGTCTGGACGTCGTACGGGGAGGAAGGACGAACCGGCTTCGCCTACGGGACGCTGAGCGGGCACCCCGAGCGCGGAGAGGAGTGCTTCGTCGTCGAACTCGCGGAGGACGCCACCGTGTGGTTCACGGTCCTCGCCTTCTCCCGTCCCGCCCGCTGGTACACCCGGCTCGCCGGTCCCATGGTGCCGCCCGTCCAGCGCTGGTACGCCCGCAGGCTCGGCCGCACGCTGCGGCGGATCGTCCAGGAGGAGGCCGATGGGTCTCCGCGGTGACACCGCGCCCGGTACGGCCGGACGGGGTGGTCCACCGCGAGGCGCGGAAACGGCCGGAAGACGCACGGGAACGACCGCGGCCCGCGTCACGGCCCCGCCGCCGGAGCGGGGAGGCCGGGACGCGGGCCGTCCGGGACGCCGTGGGTCAGTCGACGCCGGGCAGGATGTGGGGCTCGGCGAGGTCGTCCTCGTATCCGGCGAGCCGGATGGGGGCGGAACGGGCCCAGACCTCGATGTTCCTCAGGGTCTCGGGGCGGCCGCGCCGTCCCCCGTTCCGTTCGGCGGGGCGCTGTTCTCGCTCGGTCAGTTCAGGTGTCGTCACCGCGCACTCCTCTGTGTCGCGCCACCCAGGGCGTCGCCGACGCTCCGGCACCGATGCCGGAGCACGACCGCCCCGTGCGGGCAGGATCTGGAACATGTCGGTCGCGGTGGCGCCGGTTCGGGGCGGGACGGCGGCCGGGTTACCAGCCAGGTCCCAGGACGGTCGACGAGCCTTCGTGGGCTCCTCGATGGCGTCCGTTCGCCTCACTTTAACCAGATGAGCGGTCAGGTGCTCGATAGAACGTGTGCGGTAGGTCACTTTCAGCCACTGCGGGCATGACGAACCCGGCCCGGGGGACGGCCGGGCCGGGTTGACGGCGGTCGTACGGAGGGGTGTGTTCCGGTTGAGCTGTCCGGGTTACCAGTTCGCCGGCGCGTAGTCCTTGAGGAAGCAGCCGTAGAGCTCCTCGCCCGCCTCGCCGCGGACGATGGGGTCGTAGACCCGGGCCGCGCCGTCGACCAGGTCGAGGGGGGCGTGGAAGCCCTCCTCGGCCAGGCGCATCTTGTCCGGGTGCGGGCGCTCGTCGGTGATCCAGCCGGTGTCCACGGCGGTCATCAGGATGCCGTCGTTCTCGAACATCTCCTGGGCGCTGGTGCGCGTCAGCATGTTCAGGGCGGCCTTGGCCATGTTGGTGTGCGGGTGGCCCGCGCCCTTGTAGCCGCGGCTGAAGACGCCCTCCATCGCCGAGACGTTGACGACGTAACGGTGCTTCGCGGCGGCCCTGGCCATCGCCGGGCGGAGCCTGCTGATCAGGATGAACGGGGCGGTCGAGTTGCAGAGCTGGACCTCCAGCAGCTCGATGGGCCCGACCTCGTCGACCGTCTGGATCCAGCTGTTGGTGTCGTGCAGGTCCGGGACGAGCCCGCCCGCGTCGATCGCGGTGCCCGCCGCGATCCGGGCCGGGGAGGCGGAGCCCGTGACGAGGGCGAGGCCGGTCACGTCCTGGGCGCTCAGTCCTTCCTTACGGGCGGCGGGCAGCGCGGCCACCCGGTCGACCGTGCCGCTGTTGAAGGCGCCGATGACCTCGGCGGCGGGCAGCTCGCCCGCGGGCAGCGGCGCGGACTCGGCGCTCACCAGCTCGCTGTAGGCGCCCGGGGAGCGGCGTACGGTCTGGGCGGCATTGTTGATGAGGATGTCCAGCGGGCCCTCGGCGGCGACGGAGTCGGCGAGGGCGACCACCTGGGCGGGGTCGCGCAGGTCGATGCCCACGATCTTCAGCCGGTGGATCCACGCGTCGCTGTCCTCCATCGCCTTGAAGCGGCGGATCGCGTCGTTGGGGAAGCGCGTGGTGATCGTGGTATGCGCGCCGTCGCGCAGCAGCCGCAGCGCGATGTACATGCCGATCTTGGCCCGGCCGCCGGTGAGCAGCGCCCGGCGGCCGGTGAGATCGGTGCGGGCGTCGCGGCGGGCGCGGTTGTCCTTGGCGCACGGCTGGCAGAGCTGGTGGTAGAAGGCGTCGACCTCGGTGTAACGCGTCTTGCAGATGTAGCAGGACCGGGGGCGCTGGAGGATGCCCGCGATCTCCGACCGGGTGGAGGAGGAGGGCAGCACGCCCTGCGTCTCGTCGTCGATGCGCTCGGCCGAGCCGGTGGCGGTGGCCTCGGTGACCGCCCGGTCGTGGGCGGTCTTCGCCGCGCGGCGCTCCTGGCGGCGGCGCTGCTTCACCGTGCGGTAGATACCGGCGGTGGCCCGCCGGACGGTGATGGCGTCGGGGTGGTCGACGTCGATCCGGTCCAGTTCGTCGAGCACGCTCAGACAGACGGCCAGCCGCTCCGGGTCGATGCCGGGGCCGAAATCGTCGGTCCCGGGATCCAGCTCCGGGCCGTCCTTAGTCACCGTCATCGCCGTTCCTCTGTCCTCTTCCCACCGCGGGCCGTCGACCGCCGCGGCCGAAACGCTCGGTCAAGTTTGCCACGGGCGGGCCGCTGCTCCGTTCGGGCGAGGAGGGGCGCCGGGAAGCCGGTCGGAAAAAACTGAAAATGGTGCGCATGACTTCGAGAACTCCGGGAAGGCGACCGTCCGACACATTGGGTAGCAGGGAGGGCGACACCATGACGACCATGTCGGCGCGAGCCACCGGAACCACGACGCCGTTGAGCGACGACCGGTCGGGCACGCGGGCAGCGGACGTCGCCGGAGAGCTGCCCTGGATCGAGGACGCGGGCAAGGTCGCCCCGCAGGACGCCCGGGCCCTCTCCAAGATCTTCTTCGACCGCCTCCAGACGCTGGAGGAGGGCACGCACGAGCACCAGTACGCGCGCAACACCCTGATCGAGATGAACCTCTCCCTGGTGCGCTTCGCCGCGTCCCGGTTCCGCAACCGCGGCGGTGACGACACCGAGGACATCATCCAGGTCGGCACGATCGGCCTGATCAAGGCGATCGACCGGTTCGACCTCTCCCGCGAGGTCGAGTTCGCCACCTTCGCGGTGCCCTACATCGTCGGCGAGATCAAGCGCTTCTTCCGCGACACCACCTGGTCGGTGCACGTGCCGCGGCGGCTCCAGGAGCTGCGCGTGGACCTCGCCAAGGCGAAGGAGCAGCTGTCCGCCGAGCTGGACCGTGACCCCACCGTCAAGGAGCTGGCCGCCCACCTCGACCTCCCCGAGGAGGAGATCATCGAGGGCCTGGTCGCCGCCAACGGCTACTCGGCCGGTTCGCTCGACACGCCCTCGGCCGACAGCGACTCCGGACAGGAGCAGCGGGCCTACGCCGACGTCCTCGGCGAGCCCGACCCGGCGATGGAGACCGTCGAGAACCTGCACACCCTGGCGCCCCTGCTGGAGCAGCTCGACGAGCGGGAGCGGCGGATCGTCCAGATGCGTTTCGGCGCGGAGATGACGCAGTCCCAGATCGGTGCCGAGCTGGGTGTTTCCCAGATGCACGTGTCGCGGCTGCTCACGCGGATCGTCCAGCGACTGCGTAAGGGAATGAGCGTCGAGGCCTGATTCGGCTGCGATCCTCGGACTCCCTTATGCTTCGTCACGACCCGGCCGGACCCACCGCGCCGACGCGCAAGGGGGTGGAGGGTTGACCGAGTCGCCCCTGGGCACACCGCTGTGGCCTGTGGGCGCCGCCGGAATCCCCTCCCAGCAGGGCGAGAGCCTCTCGCAGCCCGAGGCTCCGCCCTGGAATCTCGATGCCTCCATCCTCCTCGTCGAGGACGACGCGGGGGACGCCCTGCTCGTCGAGGAGATGCTCGCCGACAGCGAGCTGGACTCCGCCGCCCTCACCTGGTGCAAGACCCTGGCGGAGGCCCGGCACTTCCTGCGTACGCACACCTCCCCGGTGTGCGTCCTGCTCGACCTGCACCTTCCCGACGTCCACGGGCTGGATGTCGTCAGCCAGATACTGGAGTCCGACAGCGAGGCGGCGATCGTCGTCCTCACCGGTCTCGACGCGTCGGGCGCCGGACTGCGCGCGGTCGCCCAGGGCGCCCAGGACTACCTGGTCAAGGACCGCCTGGACCCCGAGGTGCTGTCGCGGGCGATCCGCTACGCCCTCCAGCGCAAGGAAGTGGAGCGGGCCGCCGCGGCGCTGCGCTCCAACCGTCTGATCGCCCAGGAGAACGCGCGGCTGGAGCGCGGTCTGCTGCCCGTGCCGCTGCTGCGCGACGACCGTTTCCAGGCCCGCGCCCGCTACCAGCCCGGACGCGCCCACGGGCTGCTCAGCGGTGACTTCTACGACGTCGTGCAGACGGCCGACGGAACGGTGCACGCGGTCATCGGTGACGTCTCCGGGCACGGTGCGGCGGAGGCGGCGCTCGGCGTGTGCCTGCGGGTGGCCTGGCGCACCGCCGTCCTGTGCGGGACCTCCCACCGGGAGCAGATCTCCCTGCTGGAGGAGATCCTGATCGCCGAGCGCTCGGACGCCCATGTCTTCGCGACGGTGACCTCCCTGATCTTCGCCCCCGACCAGCGGCACGTCCAGGTCGTACGGGCCGGTCATCCCGGGCTGCTGCTGCGCCGCGGCGCGGAGGTGGACTGGGTGGAGCCCGAGGGCGGCATGGCGCTCGGACTGCTGCCCGGAACGGGCCGGTGGCCGACGGTGGACGTACCGCTGACACCGGGAGGCAGTCTGGTGCTCTTCACCGACGGGCTCTTCGAGGGGCGCACCGGGCCGGGGGCCCGGCTCGGTGAGGAGGGGCTGCTCGCCATGGGGCGGGCCAACGGCCATCTGGAGGCCGCTGACTTCGTGGACGCGCTGGTGGCGGGAGCCGCCGAGGGCGCCGCGCCCTACGGTGGCCTCGCGGACGACGTAGCTGTACTGCATCTGGGCTGGAGATCGGACAAGCATGAGCACTGACGGCGGGAGAGACACAGCGCGGCGAGGGCTCGCCTCGCGCCTGCCGGTGCAGACCTGGGTCCACCTCGTCCTCGGCGGTTTCGTCCTGGTCGTCTGCGCCTGCCTGGTCATCGGCGGTCTGGTGCTGTCGCGGATGTCGGACCGTACCGACGAGCTGGTGGACCGTATCCAGCCGGCCAGGTCCGTCGCCTTCCAGTTGCAGAACGCCCTGCTCGACCAGGAGACCGGCGTCAGGGGGTTCGCCCTCACCGGTGACCGGTCCTTCCTGGAGCCGTACGAGGCGGGCAGGAAGGCCGAGGCCGAGCGGCTCACCTGGGCCCGGCAGCTGGTCGGGGACGACGAGCGGTTCTCGGCCGACCTGGACGCCGTGCGGGCCGCCGCGGACCGGTGGCGGAGCACCAAGGCCGAGCCGCTGATCGCGGCGGTCCGGGCGGACGGCCCCGGCGGCTCCGGCGCCGCCGCCCGGATCCAGGGCAGCAAGACGGAGTTCGACACCCTGCGGCGCACGTACACCGTCCAGCAGGAGCACCTGGCCGAGGCCCGTGACCAGGCACGGGCCGATCTCGACGCGGCACGCACCACCCGCGACTGGGTGGTGGCCGCCCTGCTGGCCGTCCTCACGCTCACCATCGTGGCGCTGAGCGTGCTGCTCCACCGCGTGGTGGGGGTGCCGCTCAACCGGCTGCGGGCCGCCTCCGACGCCGTGCGTTCCGGTGTCTTCGGCAAGAAGATCGAGGAGATCAAGGGGCCCACCGACGTCCAGGCCGTCGCGGCCGCGGTGGAGGACATGCGCGCCCGGCTGGCCGCGGAACTGGCCGAGGCGCAGAAGCGCGAGGACCTGCTCGCCGACCAGACGACGGAGCTGCGCCGCTCCAACTCGGAGCTGGAGCAGTTCGCGTACGTCGCCTCGCACGACCTCCAGGAGCCGCTGCGCAAGGTCGCCTCCTTCTGCCAGCTTCTGGAGAAGCGGTACGGCACCGAGCTGGACGACCGGGGCAAGCAGTACATCGCCTTCGCTGTGGACGGCGCCAAGCGCATGCAGGTACTCATCAACGATCTGCTGACCTTCTCGCGGGTGGGCCGGGTCCACGAGAGCTGGAACCCGGTCTCGCTGGAGCGCACCCTGGACCGGGCCCTGGGCAATCTGTCCTCGGCCGTCGAGGAGTCGGGCGCGGTGGTCGAGCGTCCCGACGAGCTGCCGGAGCTGCTCGGCGACGCCACCGCCCTGGCCATGGTGTGGCAGAACCTCATCGGCAACGCCGTGAAGTTCCGGCGCCCCGGCCATCCGCCCCGGATCGTCGTCGCCTGCGTACGCGAGGACGAGTTCTGGCACCTGTCGGTGTCGGACAACGGGATCGGGATTCCGCAGGAGTTCGCGGACAAGGTCTTCGTGATCTTCCAGCGGCTGCACGCGCGCGACGAGTACGACGGGACCGGCATCGGCCTCGCGCTCTGCCGGAAGATCGTCGAGTTCCACGGTGGCCGGATCTGGCTGGAGCCCGACCCGGGCGAAGGCACCCGTATCCACTTCACGCTGCCCGTCGCGCCCGAGGCGCCCGCGCACACCACGGCGGAGCTGCTCGCTCCCGCCCTGCTCACCAGCCAGTCGGGAGACGCTTCGTGAACACCCAGGTCCAACCCATCGAGGTACTGCTGGTCGAGGACGACCCCGGCGACGAGCTGATGACCCGTGAGGCCTTCGAGGACAACAAGATCCGCAACACCCTGCACGTCGTGCGCGACGGGCAGGAGGCGCTGGACTTCCTCTACCGGCGCGGCGACCACACCGACGCGCCCCGCCCCGACCTCGTGCTTCTCGATCTCAATCTGCCCAAGTACGACGGCCGGCAGGTGCTGGAGCGGATCAAGGGCGACCCGGAACTGTCGCTCATCCCCGTGGTGGTGCTCACCACCTCCTCGGCGGAGGAGGACATCCTGCGCAGCTACAAGCTCCACGCGAACGCCTATGTGACCAAGCCGGTGGACCTGGATCAGTTCATCGCCGCGGTGCGACAGATCGACGAGTTCTTCGTGACCGTGGTGCGGCTGCCCGGACGTGCGTAGGATCGGTGCGGATCTCCTGGAGTGGGCCACTTCGCCAGGGGCAGACGAATGGCGGAAACGGTCTCCGACCCCGATGCGGCCCCCTGGCTGGAGCACATGAACGAACAGCTCACCTCCCCACCGGAAGATCCCGGTCAGGAGTTGCGCCCCGCCGGGGTGCTGCTCAGCGCCGAGGTCTTCGACGGCGAGCCGGGCTGTATCGCGCTGGCCCGCGCGCTCACCGACCGTTTCCTGACCCGGCTGGTGGTGGAGTGCCTGGCCACGATCGGTGAGCACACCCGCAGCGACCTGATGCTGGCCGTGAGCGAGCTGGTGACCAATGCCGACCGCTACAGCCACGGCCCCTACATGCTGGAGCTGGAGGGCAACGCGCAGACGATGAGCGTCACGGTCTACGACAGCAGCAGCGCGATGCCCGTGCTGTACGGCCCCGATCCCGGCCGGCTGGGCGGGCACGGCATGGAGATCGTCGTGGCGCTGTGCGACCGGCTCACCGCGGAGCGGGTGCCGGTCGGCAAGCGGATCCGGGCGGAGTTCCAGCTCAGCCCCTGAGCCCGGAGGGGCCCCGGGGCGGGGAACGCCGTACGGCGACGGCGCTCCCGGCCCGCTCAGCCGGTCGCGGCCGGGCGGCCGAACCAGTCCAGGCACAGCACCAGCGCGTCGTCGAGCGTCTCCGCGCCGCGGTACTCCGCCAGCTCCCCGAGCATCGCCCGGGGGACGGTGGCGGCCGGGAGCAGCCGCGTCGACTGGATGGCGCGGGCCAGCGCCCGGTCCCCGTACGCCTCGCCCAGCGGGGACAGCGCCTCGTAGACGCCGTCGCTGAGCAGCAGCAGCCGGTCGCCCGGTTCCACGGCGAGTTCCTGCGCGGTGTACTGCGACTCCTCGAACATGCCGAGCGGCAGCTGGGCCTCCAGCTCCACGCGGCGAACCGTCCGGCCGCGCTGGAGCCACAGCTGCGGTGAGCCCGCGTCGACGACGCCGACCCGCCCGGTGGCCAGGTCGAAGCGGAGCAGCAGGGTCGAGACGTGCCAGGCGCCGCGGTGCTGCTCGTAGATCGCCTGGTCCGCGAGGGCCGCCTGGTCCGCGATGCCGATGCCCGCCCGGCGGGCGTTGCGCAGGGCGTTGACGGCGAGGTTGGTCAGCAGCGAGGCCTGTATGCCCTCGCCCATGCCGTTGGTCACCGCGACGGTGAGTTCGTCGGCGTCGGCCGCCCAGTCGAAGTTGTCGCCGTGGATGGCGTACGCCGGTTCGAGCTGGGCGCCGATCGCGAACTCCCCCACGGCACACGCACGGGCGGGCAGCAGCTGCCACTGCATCTCCGCCGCGAGGGTGAGGCGGGTGGTGCGGCGGGCCCGCTGGTAGAGGTCGGTGTCCCGTTCCGCCACCAGGATCTCGTGGCCCAGCAGGTCGGCGACCCTCGTCAGCTCACCGACCAGTTCGGGGGTGGAGAGTGTCTGGGGCAGCCGGACCGTGAGGATGCCGAGCCGCTCGCCCCGTACGGTCACGGGAAGGTGGTGGTCAACGGCCTCGTCGTGCCGGACCTGCTGCTCGCGGGGCTCCTGGCTGCCGAACGCCCGGCCCTCGGGACTGTTGTCCAGCGACAGCGGCTCGCCCTCGGGGTGGTCGAGGGACTTGAGGACCCGCAGAGCGTAGTCGGCGAGGTGCAGTTCGACGGCGAGGGCCCCGTAGACGTTGCCGAGCTTGGTGCGCAGGGTCGCCAGCAGGGCATGCGGAGCCGCGGCCCGTACGGCTGCCTCGATGTCCGTTCGTCTGTTCACGGTCTCTCGCACATTCTTCGTCCTACGACGGGGTAAGGGCCGGGGCCGGGCTGACAAGGAGGCCTGACGGGTGGCACAGTGGCTGAATGCCCCACCGCGCTTTCCGCCCGCCCAGTCGCGAACAGATGTCCGCCGACGCCATCGCAGCCTCGGAGCTGCTGGAAGTGCTGTGGGGCCGTGGCCAGGAAGCCGCCGCTTCCGGAACCGTATCGCCCTCCCAGCTGCGGGCCCTGCTCGTGATCGAGCGGCAGGAGGGGACCAATCTGCGCTCGCTGGGCGAGGTGCTGGGCTCGCGCGCCCCGTCCGTCAGCAGGCTGTGCGACCGGATGGAGGCGATGGGGCTTCTCCAGCGCCGGCCCAGCGCGACCAGTCGGCGCGAGGTGGAACTGCGGCTGAGCCCGCGCGGCCGGGCCCTCCTCGAAGAGTACCGGGCCCTGCGCGCGGCGGAGCTGGACGCCGTCCTGGAGCAGATGGGCCCGGACGCGGTCGCCGCCCTCGCGCAAGGCCTCAGAGCCTTCCACGCGGCCGCTTCGGAGCGCCTGTCCCCGCGGGATTCCCGGCCCGGCGGCCGCCGCGGTTCTCCGCACAACGGCACGGTCGGCTCCGGGCTCCGCGATGATGTCGCGGACACCGCTTAGCTTCATCCAGCCCCTGCTTCCGCATCCGTCGGAATCCCCGCCCCTCGACGGTGGACCGAGCAACCATCGGGGATCAGATTGTTACCCGATGGTGAATGTTGTCAAATGGCAACTGTTACTTCTATCGTTAGCCCGTTACACCGCCGCGACCAGGGACGGAACGACGCCGACCCCGTCCGGCAGATCGGTTCAGCTCCCCCTCCCGACCCGCCCGAGGTGCCTCCCGTGCTTTCATCACCCAACGAAGACAGAGCTGTCAGAGTCACCCCCCGCCAGGAGCGGGGGGCTCTGATCCTGACCGTGACGGGTGACCTCGACATCGACAGCGTGACGCCGTTGGGCACCGCCCTCACGGCAGCGCGGGACAGCGGAACCGGCCCGGTCGTCGTGGACCTCTCCGGTGTGGGTTTCGCGGACTCGACGACGGTGAACGTGCTGCTTCAGGCGCACACCGCGCTGGGCGACCGGCTGCGGCTGGCCGCCCCCTCCCCGTTCATGCGGCGGCTGATCGGCATGATCGGCCTCGACAGCGCCCTGCCCGTCCTGCCCGGCGTGGACGAGGCCATCGACGCCGTGCTGCCCTCCTGACCCTCCGGGCTTCCTGACCCTCCCGGCGGTGGCGGCCGGACCGCTACCGCCGGGAGGGCGCGGTTCCCGGCGCCTTGTCGAACACGCAGTCCCCGCAGAGTCCGCCACCCGGGCAGCGCCAGTACAGACAGCAGCTGCGCCGGCGGAACTCCGGGCCGTGCGGGGCGCCGGTGGAGCGCAGATCCGGGTCGTCGAACAGCTCCGCCGCCAGCGCGCGGGTTCGCGCCGCGACGTCCGGGCGCCCCTGGACCCGGGCGAAGACGAGCAGTTCGCGTACGGCTCCGGCGAGCGCGGACCCGGCGTTGCCCCACAGCAGCCGCGGGGAGATGTTCCCCTCCCGCCGGAACGCCTCGGCCAGCGGCACCAGATGCCCGGACCGGACCTCCGCCCGCACGTGCGCCGCCGTACCGGGCAGCTCCGCCGTCTCCGCCAGCCACAGGTCGTCGGGCGAGGCGGCGAGCGGGTCCCAGTGGAGGGCGTCGGGCGTCAGGGCGGGCAGCCGCCCGAACAGCGCGGCCGGGCCGAGCGCGAGGGACCAGAGCCGCGCGGCGAGACCGAGATGGGCGATGGAGGCGGCGACCCTGCGCTCGGGCGCCGCGAGACGGTCGGCGACCCGGTCGACACGCACCGCGAGCGGGCCGTCCTCTCCCCCGTACACCTCCGCCAGCGGGCGGTGGGCACCGCCCGGGACCGGTGTGGTCCGCAGGGCGAAGAATCCCCCGACCGACGCCAGGAGTGCCAGGTCCATCCCGTTTCCCTCCTCGGTGTCCGGCCGGCTCGGGGCGTCCTGCCGGGGGACGGGGACCGATTGTGGCCGCCCGGCCGCTCACCGTATCCGCCGCGCCCCACCTTCTGACGAACGGGGGCAGGAGGACTACCGTCGGGAGGAGGACGTCGGTGCGACGGGCGTACTACTGGGGCAGTAGGCCCGATCGCCGTCTCAAGGACGACGACGCGGGGCCCCGGACGGGACATCGTGGTGTACATGAGCTCCCTCGCGCTGTCCGTGCTGCTGTCACTGATCTCCGCGGTCGCCTACGCGGCCGGAGCGATCATCCAGGAGCGCGTGGCCGCGACCGGTGAGCACTCCTCGTACGGCCTGCTGCGCGAACCGGTCTGGTGGGTGGCCGTGCTGCTCAACGGGGTCGGTGCGCTCCTGCACGTGGTGGCCCTGGCCTACGGTCCGCTCAGCCTGGTCCAGCCGCTGGGCGCCCTGACGATCGTCTTCGCGCTGCCGATGGCCGCCCTGTTCGTCCGTCGCGGAGCCGGGGCCACGGCCTGGCGGGGCGCGCTGATGGCGACGGCCGGTCTCTGCGGACTGCTGGCGCTCACCGGCGAGGCCGCCCCGCACACCCTGAGCGGCCCGGAGCGGTTCCTGCTGGCGACCGGGACCTTCGGGGGCGTCGCCGGGCTCGTCGTGTTCGCCCGTCTGCTGCGCCGCCCGGCCCTGCGGGCCATCGCCCTGGCCACGGGCGCGGGGGTGGCGTTCGGGATGGCCTCGGTGTTCACCAAGACCGTGGCCATCGAGTGGACCTCGGGCTCGGTCCGTTCGGGGCTGCCGACGCTGCTGGTGATCGCCGCTCTGGCGGCGGCGGGCCTGCTGCTGTCCCAGGCGGCCTACCGGGGCGCGGGGCTGACGGCACCGCTCGCGACGGTGACGGTGGTCAATCCGGTGGTGGCCGCGGCGGTCGGGGTGACCTTGTTCGGCGAGCACTTCCGCGGCGGGTGGCCGGGCACGGCTCTCGCCCTGGCGTGCGGGGCGCTGGCCGCGGGCGGCCTGGTCCTGCTGACGCGGGAGAGGCTGAGCGCGGAGCACGCCGGGGAGCGGTCCGCCGACACGCGGGACGCCCGTGGGGGCGCCCGCCCCGGGCACCACTCGGCGGACGGCCCGGCCGCCGGCGACGGAGGGCCGGTCGACGCGCTCGCGGGGGGTGACGCTCCGCGGAGAGTCACCGTCGGCGGTTCCGGCGCGCAGGGTGCCGCGGTGCCGGACGCCCGCCCCGGAGCCCCGGCGTACGAGGGCGGGGCGCCCCTGCTGCCGGGCGTGCCGGAGCCTGCCGGGCGGTGGCCCGTGCCGCACACGTCGTCGCTGGCGCCGCCGTCCGGACGGGCGGTGCCGCGTGTGGAGTTCGGCGGGACGGGCCCCCTGAGCGGACAGCGGGGGCGGGAGGGTGTGGTCCGGCGGGCCGGGCGGATCGTTCAGACCCTGACGCCACCGGCCCGGAGGTAGGCGAGCGGGTCGACGTCCGATCCGTAGCCGGGGCCGGTGCGGATCTCGAAGTGCAGGTGGGGTCCCGTGCTGTTGCCGGTGGAGCCGGAGCGGGCGATCCGCTGCCCGCCGGAGACGGACTGCCCCGAGCGCACGTGGACCGCGGAGAGATGGGCGTACTGGCTGTACTTGCCGTCCGCGTGCCGGATCACGACCTCGTAGCCGTACGCTCCGGCCCAGCCCGCCGAGACGATGCGGCCCGAGGCGACGGCCTTCACCGATGTGCCGGTGGGCACGGGGAAGTCGACCCCGGTGTGATAGCCGCTGGACCAGGAACCGGCCTGCCGGTAGGGGGTGCCCGTCCCAGCCGCCACCGGGGAGCTGAAGCCCGCGTGCTTGACGGCCCGCTCCGGAGCGGGCTGCTCCTTCTTGGGGGCGGTCTTCTTCGGCTCGGTCTGCTTCGGGGCCTGCCGCTTGGGCGCTTCGCGCCGCTCGGGCTCCTTCTTCTGTGTGGCCTCGGCCCGCTCGGTCTTCTTCGGGGCGGGCTTCTGCGCCTTCGGCGCGGCCGGGACCGGGCCCCGGCGGTCGACGGGCCCCGCAGCCCGCGGGTCGATTCTCAGTCGCTGCCCGGGGAAGATCAGGTCGGGGTCGCCGCCGATGACGGTGCGGTTGGCCGCGTAGAGCCCCTGCCAGCCGCCCCGTACCCGCTGGTCGGAGGCGATCGTGGAGAGTGAGTCGCCGCTCGCCACGGTGTAGGCGTCCCGCTTGCCGGGCACATGGGTCGGCGTCGTCGCGGCGGGCCGGGCGGCCGGCTGCTGCCGGGGCGGGGCCGTGGCCGGGGCCGCGGCCTGGGCGGGGCGGCTGCCCGCGCTCTGCGCGGTGGTGTCCGGCGCGTCGCCGCCCCGGGTGAGCCCCGCGCGCACCGAACAGGTCGGCCAGGCGCCGGGGCCCTGGCCATCCAGCACCCGCTCGGCGACGGCGATCTGCTGGTCGCGCGTGGCGAGGTCGGCGCGCGGCGCGTACTGCGTACCGCCGAAGGCCGCCCAGGTGGACCCGCTGAACTGGAGCCCGCCGTAATAGCCGTTGCCGGTGTTGACGGACCAATTGCCGCTGGATTCACAGGCGGCGACCTTCTCCCAGACCTCGCCGGTAGCGGCCCCCGCCGATGCGGCGGTGATCAGCGGGAGCGCGAGACCCGCGCCGCCCGCCGTCACCGTGAGCGAGGCACGGTTGATCCGGCTGGGCTGATATCTCCGGTGCCGTCCGTTAGCGGCCATACCTGCACTCCCCCACGGGATTTGGGACACGTCGCACACGGCAACGTAGGTCCGCTCCCTCACTGATCACAAGCAAAAGGTGACACTCGGCCACCACCGGTCACCGCGTGGCCGGAATTCGCCGGACGGTGGCGGAACCTGGCCCGTCGCCCGGTGCACCGGCGCGGGCGCCCGTGCGCAGAGGGCGATGGAGAGCGCTCTCCGCTGATGCTATAAAGGCGCTCATGACGGATGATCCCCGGGCGACCAGAACCCCCACCCTGGAGGACGTGGCGCGGGCGGCCGGTGTCTCGCGCGCCACCGTCTCCCGGGTCGTCAACGGCGTACGGAACGTCGATCCGGCGATTCAGGAGGCCGTACGGCAGGCGGTCGCCGTCACGGGCTACACCCCCAACCGGGCGGCGCGTTCCCTGGTGACGCGGCGGGCCGACTCCGTGGCTCTGGTGGTGTCCGGGACGGGCGTCGAACCGGGAGCCCCGGACCCGGGCGGCAGCGGCGATCAGGGGGCCTTCACCACGCGGGTGTTCGCGGACCCGTTCTTCGGCCGGGTGGTGACCGGGGTGGTGAACTATCTGCGGCCGCGCGGGATGCACCCGGTGCTGATGTTCGCGGACACCTCACGGGCCCGCGAGGAGGTGCTGTCGTATCTGCGTCAGGGCCGCGCGGACGGGGCGCTGGTCGTCTCGACCCACGCCGGGGACCCGCTGCCCGGACTCCTCACCGAAGCGGGGCTGGCGGCGGTGCTCTACGCGCGCCCCGCGCGCCCGGTCCCGGTCAGTTACGTCGACCTCGCCCACGAGGACGGGGCCCGGCTGGCCGCGGAGCACCTGCTGGCCCGCGGCTGCCGCCGGATCGTGACGGTCAGCGGCCCGCTGGACGTGCCCGCGAGCGAGGCGCGGCTGGCCGGTTTCCGGGACACGATGGCGCGGCACGGGCATCGTGACGTGCCGGTGGCCGAGGGACAGTTCACCCAGGAGAGCGGCGAGGAGGCGATGGAACGGCTGCTGGCCCAACAGCCGGACCTGGACGGGGTCTTCGCCGCCAACGACCTGATGGCGCTGGGCGCCTGCCATGTGCTGCGGGAGCGCGGCCGGTCCGTGCCCGGGGACGTGGCGGTGGTCGGCTTCGACGACAGCAGCGCGGCCCTGGCGTGCCGTCCGCCGCTGACCACCGTCCGTCAGCCGGTGGAGGAGATGGCGGCGGAGATGACGCGCCTGCTGCTGGACCGGCTGACCCGCCCGGACCGCCCGCCGACCTCGGTGATCTTCGAACCGGAGCTGGTGGTGCGGGGGTCGGCGTGATCGGCGGGTCGCGGCCCGGAGTCGTGGGGCCCGCGACCGCACGCGGGCCCTCCGGTCAGATCTGGTTCGTGCCACCGTCGACGTAGAGGTTCGCGCCGACGACGTAGCTGCTCTGCTCCGAAGCCAGGAAGGCCACCACCGCGGCGGCTTCGTCGGGCCGGCCCATCCGGCCCTTGGCGACGGTCGCGGCCACGTTCTCCTTCACGGCACGGGCGGTCTCCTCGTCACCGAAGGCGGCGGTGCCTCCGGGCGTCTCGATCCAGGCGGGCGAGACCACGTTGACCCTGATGCCGCGGCCCTTGAGCTCGTTGGACCAGGTCCGGGCGAACGACCGCACGGCCGCCTTGGAGGCCGCGTACGCGCCGAACGCCTCCACCCCGCGGTCACCGGCCGTCGAACCGACCAGGACGACGGAGGCCCCGTCGTTGAGCAGCGGCAGTGCCTTCTGCACGGTGAAGAGCGTGCCCCGGACGTTGACTCCGAACGTCTGGTCGAAGTGCTCCTCGGTCGTCTGCTCCAGGGTCACGAACGTGCCGATCGCCGCGTTCGCCACCAGGACGTCCAGACCCGCACCCCGCGCCTTCACCGCCTCGTAGAGCCGGTCCAGGTCCTCCGGCTTCGCGATGTCCCCGACGACGGCGGTGACCCGGTCCGGTCCGATGGTCTTGACCGCGGCCTCCAGCTCGGCCGCGCGCCGGCCGGTGACGAAGACGTGCGCGCCTTCCTCCGCCAGCCGCACGGCCGAGGCCAGACCGATGCCGGTGCTGCCGCCGGTGACCACTGCCGTCTTGCCCTCGAACTGCCCCATGGGGATGTCTCCGTCACTCTCGATCTCGATGTCAACCTGTTCGCTTTCGAGAATGCGTCAGCGTGGTCGTACTATCTATGATGTACAGTCCGCAATACTTTACGTATCGTCCAGGAGGTGTCGGCAGTGCTCGGCTTCGGCGACCCGGTGGCTGACGCGATCGGCCTGCTTCGGCCCCATACGGTGATCGGCCCCACGCTCCGGGCCACCGGGGAGTGGGCCCTGCGCTTCGAACCGTTCCCGCACGTGCGGATCGGGGGCCTCGTGCGCGGCACGTGCTGGCTGGCCCTGGACGGGCACGAGCCGGTGCTGCTGCGGGAGGGGGACACCTTCATGCTGGGCAATCCGCCGCCCTACGTGCTCTCCGGCTCGCTCGACGCGAGCCCGCGTCCGGCGGCCGAGGTGCTGGCGGCCGCGGGGGACGGCATCGTGCAGATCGGTCCCGAGTCCGACGACGACCTCTACATCTGTGCGGGTCACATCGGGTTCGACGAACGGAACGCCACCCTCCTCACCGATCTCCTGCCGCCGCTCGTGGTCGTCCGCGCGGCCGATCCGCACGGCGACCGCCTCGGGCAGCTGATCGACCACCTGGCCACCGAGGTCGGGGACGCCGCCGCCGGGAGCCCGCTGGTGCGGAACCACCTGGCCCAGATCCTGCTCGTGCACATGCTGCGCGCCCACGCCGCCCAGACGGACCGGCCCACCGGCTGGCTGGGCGCCCTGCACGAGGACGGCGTCGGCGCCGCCCTGCGAGCCGTGCACGCGGACGTGGCCCACTCCTGGAGCCTCAAGGAACTGGCCGAGATCAGCCACATGTCGCGGTCGGCGTTCGCGCAGGCCTTCAAGAGCCACGTCGGACTCCCTCCGCTGGAGTACCTGATCCAGTGGCGCATGAGCCTGGCGCGCGACGCCCTCGCCCGCGACACCCTGCCGATCTCCGAACTCGCCCACGCCACGGGCTATCTGTCCGAGAGCGCGTTCAGCACTGCGTTCCGGCGCGTGGTCGGCTCGTCGCCCGCCCAGTTCCGCAGCCGGACGCGGCGGCAGCCGGTCCGCTCGGCGGCGAACGGAAGCTGAAGGGGGCTGAAGGGGCGCGAAGGGCGCCTTGGGCGCGGTCCACGGGGGGCCGCGACCGCCGCGCTCCCCCGCCCCCGGGCGGGGAGCGGCGTCCCGGCGCGGCACGGCCGCTCCTCAGGTGACCGAGGCCCGGTGCCGCTCCCGGACCGTCCGCGCCGCCGTGCGCGGCGGGGCGCCGGTGCCCCCCGGAGCGGGGCGGCTGCCGCCCCGGGTGAGGAAGGCCGCGAGCGGCAGGGTGGCCGCGCCGACGGTGACCGCGTCCGGGCCGAGGCGGCCCATCTCGATGGTGGTGCGGGCCGCCGCGTGGCTCAGGGCGTACGCGTCCGCGTACCGGCGGATCTCGGGCAGCAGCCGCGGGCCGAGCAGCAGGCCCGCCCAGCCGCCGATGAGCACGCGTTCGGGGAGGAAGAGGTTGACCAGGTCCGCGAGGGCCGCGCCGAGGCATTCGGCCGTCTCGTCGAGGAGGGCGAGGGCCACCGGGTCCGGGGCGGGGCCGTCCGGGGCGGGGTAGGCGGCGGCGAGGAGGGCGGCGAGCGCGGTCTCGTCGTCGGCGTTCTCCGGCAGCGGGCCGCCCGCCTCCCGCCACCGTTCGCGCAGGGCCTCGGCGCCCGCGTACGCCTCCAGGCAGCCGACGGAGCCGCAGCGGCAACGGCGGCCGCGGAGCTGGACGGTGGTGTGGCCCCATTCGAGGGCGAGGCTCGCGCGGTCCTCGTCCAGGACGTCCCCGTGGTCGACGCAGGCGCCCACGCCCGAGCCGATGAGCGCGATGGCGGCGGCGCCCGCGCCCCGGCCGCCGCCGAACCACATCTCGGCCTGGCCGAGCGTCTTGGCGCCGTTGTCGATGAACAACGGCACCTCGGCCGGCACGTCGACCGCCTCGCGCAGCAGTTGCTCCAGGGGGACCGCGCGCCAGCCGATCGTCTGGCCGTGGACCACCGCGCCGCGGGTGCCGTCGGGGCGTTCGGGGCCGTCGCGCTCGATGATGCCGGGGACCCCGACCCCGATGCCGAGGAGCCGGCGGGGGTCGGCGCCCGCGTCGCGGAGCACGTCGGCGACGGCGGTGCGGACATGGCCGACGACGCGGTCGACGTCGTAGCCGTGCTGGGCCAGCAGCCTTTCCGTGCGGGCGAGTTCGGTGAGGGAGAGGTCGAACAGCTCGACGCGGACCCGGGTCTCCCCGATGTCGATGCCGACGAGGAGCCCGCCGTCCGGGGCGACGCGCAGCAGCGTACGGGGGCGGCCGCCGTCGGAATCGACGACCCCGGCCTCCTCCAGCAGTCCCTCGGCGGAGAGCTCCGCGACGACGTTGCTGATGGATCCTGAACTCAGGCCGGTTACCGGGCCGAGCTCCTGGCGGCTCAACGGCCCGTCGAAATACAACCGTTGCAGGATCCTGGCCCGGTTGCCCCGGCGCAGGTCACGCACGGTCCGTCTGTCGCGCTCGGCCATGTTGCTCCTTCCCGTCCAGGAACATACCCCGGCCCAAGCCCTTGACGCGACCTTCCCTCACCTCTTAAATCACGGCATAAATTAAGTCATGGAGGCCGTTCGGTTCCCGAACGCAGCCATCCCCGGAAAGGGGCCACCTCTCATGCGTCACGTCAGAGCCGCCAGCGCCGTCACCCTCGCCATCGCCATCGCCGCAGCCGCCACCGGCTGCGGCGGCGGATCGAACACGGGCGGCAGCAACGAGTCCCCGAAGACCCTCACCTACTGGGCCTCCAACCAGGGCCCCAGCATCGAGGCCGACAAGAAGATCCTCACGCCCGAGCTGAAGAAGTTCGAGCAGGAGACCGGGATCAAGGTGAAGCTGGAGGTCGTGCCGTGGGCCGACCTGCTGAACCGGATCCTCGCCGCCACCACCTCCGGCCAGGGCCCGGACGTGCTGAACATCGGCAACACCTGGTCGGCCTCGCTCCAGGCGACCGGCGCGCTGCTGCCGTGGGACGAGAAGAACTTCGAGGCGATCGGCGGCCGGGACCGCTTCGTCGACTCGGCGGTGGCCTCGGCGGGCAAGGAGGGCGAGCCGCCCGCCGCGGTGCCGCTCTACTCGCTGGCGTACGCGCTCTACTACAACAAGAAGATGTTCGCGGACGCGGGCGTCGAGAAGCCCCCGGCCACCTGGGACGAGCTGGTCGCGACGGGCAAGAAGCTGTCCAAGGACGGCAAGTGGGGGCTGGGCGCGGAGGGGGGCAACGTCTCCAACAACATCCACCAGACCTTCGTCCTGGGCCAGCAGCACGGCGCGGACTTCTTCGACGCGGACGGCAGGGCGACGTTCACCTCGGACGGCGCGGTCGCGGCGGTCAAGCAGTACGTCGACTTCATGGCCAAGGACAAGATCATCGCCCCGGGCAACGCGGAGTACGCCCAGAACCAGTCGCTCACCGACTTCGCCAAGGGCAGGACGGGGATGGTGCTGTGGCAGGCCGCCGCCTCCACCTTCGCCGCCCAGGGCATGAAGCCCGAGGACTGGGGCGCGGCCCCGGTGCCGGTCCCCTCCGGCGCTCCGGGCGCGGGCAAGCAGGTCAACTCGATGGTCGCGGGCATCAACCTGGCGGTCTTCAAGAACACCAAGAACATCGACGGCGCGAAGAAGTTCGTGAAGTTCATGACGAGCGACGCCCAGCAGAAACTGCTGAACAAGACCTACGGCTCGATCCCTCCGGTCAAGGCCGCGCAGCAGGACGCCGCGTTCGGCGCCCCGGACCTCAAGGTCCTGCGCGACACGCTCACCACCAGCGCCGCCCCGCTCCCCCAGGTGCCCAACGAGTCGCAGTTCGAGACGGCCGTGGGCACCGCGGTCAAGGAGCTGTGGGCGGACGCGGCGGCCGGACGCCCCGTGACCGAGGACTCCGTCAAGGCGCGCCTGGAAAAGGCCCAGCAGACGATGCAGCAGTGAGGCCCTGACCCATGACCGCCACCGTCACCACGGACCCCGGGGTCGGCCAGTCGGCCGGCGGGGGGACGAGCCGGGGCACCGGGGGTGCGCGCAGGAGGCTGCCGCGCATCCCCGACCGGATCCGCCGAGGCGGACTGCCCTATCTCCTGCTCCTGCCCGCCGCCCTCCTCGAACTCCTCATCCACATCATCCCGATGGTCATCGGGATCGTGATGAGCTTCCGGCAGCTCACGCAGTTCTTCATCAACAACTGGGGCGCGGCGCCCTGGTCCGGTCTCGACAACTACCGGATCGCCGTCGACTTCGACGCGCCGATCGGTGAGGCCCTGCTCCACTCGTTCCTCGTCACCTGCGTCTTCACGTTCTTCTCGGTGGGCCTGGCCTGGCTGTTCGGCACGGCAGCGGCGATCCTGCTCCAGGAGAGCTTCCGCGGCCGGGGCTTCCTGCGGGCGGTCTTCCTCGTGCCGTACGCCCTGCCGGTCTACGCGGCCGTCATCACCTGGGCGTTCATGTTCCAGCGGGACAACGGGCTGATCAACCACGTGCTCCACGACCAGCTGGGCATCACCGACGAGCCGTCGTTCTGGCTGATCGGCGAGAACAGCCTCTACACCCTGATCATCGTGTCGGTGTGGAAGGGCTGGCCGTTCGCCTTCCTGATGCTGATGGCCGGGCTCCAGAACATCCCGCGCGAGCTGTACGAGGCCGCCTCGATCGACGGCGCCGGGATCTGGCAGCAGATCCGCCGGATCACCCTGCCCTCGCTGCGACCGGTCAACCAGGTCCTGGTCCTGGTGCTCTTCCTGTGGACGTTCAACGACTTCAACACCCCCTACGTCCTGTTCGGGAAGTCGGCCCCGGAGAGCGCGGACCTGATCTCGATCCACATCTACCAGTCCTCGTTCGTCACCTGGAACTTCGGCACCGGATCGGCGATGTCCGTCCTGCTGCTGCTCTTCCTGCTGCTGGTGACGGCCGTCTACCTGTTCCTCACCTCGCGTGGAAGGAAGGGCGCCGATGTCTAGCCCGACGCGGACGGCCCGCGCCGCCCGCCGGCGCCCCCGCTCCCCGATGGCCGCGCCGCGGTCCTTTTTGTGGACCCGGCGCATCGTCCTGACCCTGCTCGCCGGGTTCGTGCTGCTGCCGGTCTACGTCATGGTCAGCAGCTCCCTGAAGCCGCTCCAGGACGTGTCGGGGACGTTCCAGTGGATTCCCTCCACGCTGACGATCCGGCCCTACTTCGACATCTGGGAGACCGTTCCGCTCGCCAAGTACTTCGTCAACTCGCTGATCGTGGCGGGCTCGGCGACCGTGCTGTCGGTGACCATCGCGGTGTTCTCGGCCTACGCCGTCAGCCGCTACCGCTTCCGGGGCAAGCGGGTCTTCACCGTCACGGTGCTGTCGACGCAGATGTTCCCGGGCATCCTCTTCCTGCTGCCGCTGTTCCTCATCTTCGTCAACATCGGCAACAGCACGGGTGTGGCGCTCTACGGCTCGCGCGGCGGGCTGATCCTCACGTATCTGACGTTCTCGCTGCCGTTCTCCATCTGGATGCTGATCGGCTACTTCGACTCCATCCCCCGCGACCTCGACGAAGCCGCCCTGGTGGACGGCTGCGGCCCCGTCCGCGCCCTGTTCCGGGTCGTCGTCCCGGCGGCGGTGCCGGGCATCGTCGCGGTGTCCGTCTACTCCTTCATGACCGCCTGGGGCGAGGTGCTGTTCGCCTCGGTCATGACCAACGACGCCACCCGCACGCTCTCGGTCGGCCTCCAGGGCTACGCCACGCAGAACGACGTGTACTGGAACCAGGTCATGGCCGCGTCCCTCGTCGTCAGCGTCCCGATCGTCGTCGGCTTCCTGCTCCTCCAGCGCTATCTGGTCGCCGGTCTCACCGCCGGAGCCGTCAAGTGACCTCCTCGGAAAGGACGTACGTGTCCGATCTCCACGCCTTCCCGGCCGACTTCACCTGGGGTGTGGCCACCGCCGCGTACCAGATCGAGGGGGCGGTGGCCGAGGACGGCCGCTCCCCCTCCATCTGGGACACGTTCTCGCACACGCCCGGCAAGGTCGACGGCGGCGACACGGGGGACGTGGCCTGCGACCACTACCACCGGGTCGCCGAGGACATCGGGCTGATCAGCGGGCTCGGCGCGGACGCCTACCGCTTCTCGGTCGCCTGGCCGCGCGTCGTGCCCGGCGGCGACGGTCCCGTCAACAAGGCGGGCCTGGACTTCTACGACCGGCTGGTGGACCGGCTGCTGGCGGCCGGGATCACCCCGTTCGCCACGCTCTACCACTGGGACCTGCCGCAGGTGCTCCAGGACCGGGGCGGCTGGACCGTCCGGGAGACCTCCGAGCACTTCGCCGCCTACGCCGGACACGTGGTGGAGCGCCTGGGCGACCGGGTCAAGGACTGGGCGACCCTCAACGAACCGTTGTGCTCCGCGTGGATCGGACACCTGGAGGGGCGGATGGCCCCGGGGCTCACCGACCTGACGGCCGCCGTGCGCGCCTCGTACCACCTGCACCTGGGCCACGGCCTCGCGGTCCGGGCGATCCGGGCCGCCTCCTCCGGCGCCCGGGTCGGCATCGTCAACAACCTCAGCCCCGTCGAACCGGCGAGCACCCGCGAGGCCGACCTCGCCGCCGCCCGCCGCGCCGACGGCCACATCAACCGCTGGTGGCTCGACCCGGTCCTGGGACGCGGCTACCCGCAGGACATGGTGAAGCTGTACGGCGTCGACCTCCCGGTCCGGGAAGGCGACCTGGAGACCATCGCCGCGCCGCTCGACTGGCTGGGCCTCAACTACTACTTCCGCCAGGTGGTCACCGACGACCCGTCCGGGCCCGCGCCGCACGCCCGGCAGGTCTCCGTGCACGGGGCCCGGCTGACGCACATGGACTGGGAGGTCCACGCGGACGGTCTGGAGCAGTTGCTGCTGCGGCTGACTGAGGAGTACGGCGTCGAGCGCGTCTACGTCACCGAGAACGGCTCCGCCTACGACGACGTCGTGGCGGCCGACGGATCGGTCCACGACCCCGAGCGCGTCCGCTATCTGGAGGAGCACCTGGCCGCCTGCGCCCGCGCGGTGCGCAAGGGCGCGCCCCTGGCCGGATACTTCGCCTGGTCGCTGATGGACAACTTCGAGTGGGCCTACGGCTACGACAAGCGGTTCGGCCTGGTCCACGTGGACTACGCCACGCAGCGCCGTACGGTCAAGAGCAGCGGCCGCCGCTACGCGGAGCTGGTCCGGCGGCACGCGGAGCACCACGCCCCCCGCACCGCCTGACACCCGCCGGGACGCACCAGGGAAACGGCGGTCGGGCTCGCGCGTCCGGCCGCCGTCACCCGTGCGCACCACCCGGAGGGCCGGGGGTGGCCCCCAGGGCCAGAATCGGAAGCTCGGACAGCCCCGGACGCCCCGTGCTCCGCGCGGTGGCCGTCCTCGCGGGCGGAGAGGGCGGACCGATGGCCGGACCGGCACGGCGGGGGCCCGCTCCCCGGCACGGGAATGACCAGGTGGCCGTGGAGCGGATGGTCCGCACCCTCATCCGGCGGCGCAAGAAGTCCCTGCGCGAGGACGACGTCACCGTCACCGATCCCCCGAAGGTCCGGCGTGCCGTCACGGCCGCCGCTCTCGGCAACACCATGGAGTGGTTCGACTTCGGGGTCTACGCCTATCTGGCCGGGACGCTCGGCAAGGTCTTCTTCCCCGCCAGCTCGCCGGGCGCCCAGGTGGTGTCGACGTTCGCGACCTTCGCGGCGGCCTTCCTGGTGCGTCCGCTGGGCGGGCTGGTCTTCGGGCCGCTGGGCGACCGGGTGGGACGGCAGAAGGTCCTGGCGCTCACGATGATCATGATGGCGGCGAGCACCTTCGCCGTCGGGTTCCTGCCCACGTACGCGGCGGTCGGCTTCGCCGCGCCGCTGCTGCTCCTGGTCTGCCGCCTGGTGCAGGGCTTCTCCACCGGCGGGGAGTACGCGGGCGCCACGACGTACATCGCGGAGTACGCCCCCGACAAGCGGCGCGGCTTCCTCGGCAGCTGGCTCGACTTCGGCACCTTCGTGGGCTACGCGCTGGGCTCGGGGCTGGTCACCGTGCTCACCGCCGTCCTCGGCACGGACGGGATGACGGACTGGGGCTGGCGCATCCCGTTCTTCGTCGCGGGTCCGATGGGGATCATCGGACTGTACATGCGGCTCAAGCTGGAGGAGACGCCCGCCTTCAAGCGCGAGGAGGCCTCCCAGGCGTCCGCGGGACCGGGGGACGATCCGGTCGAGGAGGCCCGACAGTCGGGCAAGGGGCGGCTCAAGGAGATCTTCACGAAGCACTGGCAGGCCGTGCTCGTCTGCATGGGGCTGGTGCTGCTGTACAACGTCACGAACTACATGGTGACCTCCTACCTCCCCACGTACATGTCCTCCACCCTCGGCGAACCGGAGACCACCTCGCAGCTGCTGGTCCTCGGCACGATGCTGCTGGTGGTGCTGCTCATCACCACCGTGGGCCGGACCTCGGACCGGTGGGGCCGCCGACCGGTGTTCCTGGCCGGCAGCGTGGCCCTGATCGCACTGTCCGCCCCGGCCTTCCTGCTGATCCGGCAGGGCGGCATCCTGCTGCCCGCCCTGGGGTGCGCGGTGCTCGGCCTGCTGCTGGTCTGCTTCGCGGGGACGGCCGCCTCGACGCTGCCCGCGCTGTTCCCGACCAGGTTGCGCTACGGCGCGCTGTCCATCGCCTTCAACATCTCCGTGTCGCTGTTCGGCGGCACCACTCCCCTGTTCGCCTCCGGTCTGGTGGAGGCCACGGGGAACGAGATGGTCCCCGCGTACTACCTGATGGCGGCCGGGGTGGTCGGGCTGGTGGCCACCTTCTTCCTGCACGAGACGGCGGGGCGGCCGCTGCGCGGTTCCGGCCCGATGGTGGAGACGCCCGAGCAGGCCCGGGAGCTGGTGGCGCGGAGCCGTACCGCCGCCGGACGGCAGGCCCGCGACGTGTGGCTGCGGGTGCGGACCCTGTGGCGGGGCCCGGAGCGCTGAACGGGCGGCACGGCGGCGCCCGGGGCGGCCGCGGGGGTTCCCGCGGCCGCCCCGGGCTCACGCGCCGCGCCGGCGGCGAGGACGAGCCGGCGCGGCGGGCCGGTGGGGGCTCGGGGCGTCAGCGGCGGTAGACGCCGAACTCGTAGAGCGAGTAGCCCCAGGGGGTGCCGCGTTCGGAGGTGCTGACGCGGACGTAGCGGGCGTTGCCGGAGACCTGGATGTCGTCGATGCCGCCGTTGCCCGCGGTCTCGGTGTGGACGGTGTTCCAGTCCTGGCCGTTGGCGGAGGTCTGCACCGTGTACGCCTTGGCGTAGGCCGCCTCCCAGGCCAGCTGGACGCGGTCGAAGGAGGTGGACGCCCCCAGGTCGACCTGGATCCACTGGCGGTCGGCCCACTCACTGGCCCAGCGGGTGTCGTAGGAGCCGTCGACGGCGTTCCCCGCCGGGCACGGGCAGCCGACGCTGTCCGGCTGGAAGGAGGACGCCGTGGCGGGCCTGCCCTGGGCCACGTTCACCCCGTCGGCCGGCGGCGGGATGACCCGGAACGACTTCGTCTCGATGCCGACGTTGCCCTTCCCGTCGGTCGACTTGAGGTAGACCTTCCACACGCCGAGCCGGTCGGGGGCGGTGACCTCGAAGGTCCCGTCACCCCGGTCGGTGAACGCAGCGTCGGTCAACTGGCCGCTGTTGTCGACGTACTTGGAGTTCACCAGGACCTGGTGGGTCAGCGGGTCGCCGTCGGGGTCGGTGACGGAGGCGCGGACGGTGAACTTCCGGCCCGCCGGGACGGCGGAGGCGTTGTCGACGCTCATCGCGGTGATGACGGGCGGGGTGTTGTCGCGGGAGGTGTCCGCTCCGTACGCCTCCTTCACCGCGTAGTAGGAGAGCCGCTTCTGTCCGGCGGGGAGCAGGTTGAACCACACGCCGCCGAAGTCGTACTCGGTGCCGTAGTGGAACAGCGTGGCGCCGAGCGCCACCCCCCGGTGCCCGGTGACGCAGTCCCAGGCACGTTGGTATCCGTCGGCCTTCGCCACGTCGGTGGGCTCGTCCGGTACGCCGTTGGCGTCGTCCGGGACCTCCCACTCGCCGGCCGGACCGCCCTCGGTGACGATGTAGGGCTTGTCGTAGCCGCCGCGCTCCCAGGTGCCGCGGATGTCGCAGACGGCGTCGTAGGAGTTGACGGCGTAGAGGTCGAGGTCGGGCGCGTTCCTCTGGTAGTACGGCCAGGCCCCGGTCCAGGCGTCGGTCGAGGTGACCGGGTGGTTGGGGTCGACCGCGTGGATCTTCTTGGCGACGTCGTTGACGAAGGTGGTGTAGGCGTTCCGCTGCCGCTCCAGCTCCTCACCGCTGTAGCAGTTCTGGAGGCCGAGCACCGACTCGTTGCCCACGTTCCACATGAGGACGCCCTCATGGTCCTTGTAGGTCTCGACCCACCGGGGGAACTCGGCGAGCATGTCGTTCTTGTAGCCGGTGTCCGTCAGGTAGTTCACACAGCCGCCGCTGCCGGGCCCGCCGCCGGGCTGGAGCCAGAATCCGGCGATCACCTTGACGCCGTGCTGGGCCGCGCTGTCCAGCAGCGGCTTCGTGGTGGCGTCGGTGCCCCACGTACGGATCGTGTTGACGCCCATCGACTTCACGTCGGGCATGTACCGCCCGGCGTCCGCGACGGACGGGCCCCAGGTCAGGCCCTTCACGGTGTACGGGGCGCCGTTCACGGTCAGCTGCCAGGCTCCCTGGGAGCCGGTCACCTTCACCACGCTGCCCGCCGCCTGGGCGGCGGGGGCCGGGAGGGCGGTCGCGGCCGCGGCGAGGAGCGCGGCCAGGGCGAGACGGGCGGCCGTGGCGCCCCGGGCGCGGGGCGGCCGTCGAAGAGGGGAAAGGTTCATGGGGGAAGGGCTCCTCACGGGTGCGGGTGGAGGGGGTTGGGGCGGGAAAGACGGGGTCAGGCCCGGAGCGCGGCCGGAGAGCGCTCTCCCCGACGGGTGCGGTGAGTCCGTCGGGCAGAGCCCTCCCGGCCGGGCGGAACGGGCCCGCCGGGAGGAGCTCTCCCGGCCGCATCGGGTCAGGGCAGCTCGTAGTTCTCGTCCAGCGCCGCGCCGCGGCCCGGGTTGTTCTGGTCGTAGCCCCGGGCGTCGCACTGGAGACCGCCGACGACGCAGTGGTCGACCAGGGCGTCGAGGGTGGCGTCGTCCCAGGCGTTGAAGAAGTCGTAGTGGAAGGAGTAGCCGGGGCCGCTCGCCAGTCTCACCTGCGACATGTCCCCGTTGACCGGCCATGCCATCTTGAACTCGATCATCGGCAGGGCGACCGGGTGACTCGGCGGGCAGACGTCCTGGTTGGCCCCCGTCACCACGGGATAGGCCATGTGGGACTTGTGGTCGGGGGTGTCCAGGTACTTCCCGTCCCAGCAACTGGGCGCCTGCATCCGCAGGTTGAGCTGGGTGTCCTGGCTGGTGGGGCAGGCGGCCGGGAAGTCGTAGTTGTGGTAGCTCTCACCGCACTCGTATCCCTCGACCATGCCGGGGTGGTCGCGGAACTGCTGGGCGGTCTGCGTGGGGCTGCCGACGACGAACCGCAGCCCCTTGGGGAAGGGGCGGACCGTGCGGTAGTCGGTGACACCGGCCTTGTAGTAGATGGTCTGGGGGCCGACCGGACGGATCTCCTCGTTCCCGTCGTAGAGGGTCGGCATCCAGTACGCGGACAGGTCGCCGGGCGCACGGCACTTGGTGTCGCCGGCGCTGAGGGAGGCGGTGGTGCTGCTCGCGTTCGTGGTGTCGTTGCCCATGAACGTGTGGTCGTGCGAGGCGCCGGCCCGGCCGGGGTAGACGATCGGGTCGTCGGGGGCGGTGTGGGTCACCGAGCAGTTCGCCTGGAACTCGTGGAAGTAGGTGTGCGGCGGTATCTCGTGGGACGGCTTCACTCCGGTGACCGGCGGAACAGCCGGTATGTAGCCGTCGCCGTCGGGGTCGTCACCGAAGGCCACCGGCTTGGCGGGAGCCATCGAGTGGCCCTGCATCGCGTGGGCCGCGGCGGCGGGCCGGTCTCCGGCGGGCGGGGACGCCCCCGCCGGGGCGGCGCCCGCCGCGCCGATCGTGGTCAGCCCGAGGGCGACCAGCGCCAGGGCGGTTGCCACGATCAGGACGGACACCAGGGTGGTGCGGTTGAGTCTGGTCACCATAAGGGCCTCCATGCCGCTCTTCGTCCCTGCACATCGGGTGCACGGTGGGGGGAGTACGGGTGAGCTGGACGGTGCAGCCGGGAAGAGGCTCAGCCTCTGGGAGAGCGCTCTCCAAGGCGGTGCCAGTGTTGCGCCGGTGCTGAGAGAGTGTCAATAGCCTGTGAACGATGCACCGCGCAAAGGCTGTTGGGGGCATCGGGGGCGTCCGGGAACCTGCGGGGAACACCGGGAAACACGAGAGCGGCCCCGCCGAGGCGGGGCCGCTGGTCCACGGTACTGGTGCGCCGACGGGAGCCGCGCCGCCGGGGGAGGACGGCGGGGCGGCTCCCCCGGGTCACGCGGTGTGCAGCCTCAGCCCGTACCGGTTGAGGATCTCGTTGACGGGCTGGTACCACGTCTCGCCGCCGCTGGAGCAGTTGCCCCAGCCGCCGGAGGTGACGCCCTGGGCCTGGTCGCCGCTGATGAACGAGCCGCCGGAGTCGCCGCCCTGGGCGCAGACGCTGGTCTTGGTCATCTGGTGGACGGCGCCCTGGCTGTAGTTGACGGTCTCGTTCTTGGCGAGGACGCGGCCGCAGTGCCAGCGCGTGGTGGAGCCGGAGCGGCAGATCGAGGCGCCGACCGGGGCCTCGTTCGAGCCGCGGACCAGCTGGTCGGGGACCGTGCCCCAGCCGAGCACCACGGGAACGGTCCACCAGCCGCTGCCGACGTTGACCCAGGCGTAGTCGTCCCCGGGGAAGGAGGAGCCCTGGAAGTTGCCGATGTAGGAGTTGTCCCAGCCGCGGACCTGCTGGCCGACGCCGCCGCAGTGCCCGGCGGTGACGAAGCCGCCGTGCACGGAGAAGCCGATGGAACAGCGGACGTTGCCCGTGTAGTACGGGTCGCCGCCGACGGTCCCGGCCGCGAAGGTCTGCGGCGCCGCCGCGGTGGTCCGCACGGTGACGGGCGCGGTCTCGCGGGCCTGGGCGACGAAGGAGCGGACATCGTTGTCAGCCTGCTCGGCCTTGACGACGTTCACCACGACCCGGCTGGTCGCCGGGTCGACGTGCCAGCTGCTCACGCCGGACGGGGCCTTCAGTGCGTCGATCCGCGCCTTGGCGGCGTCCAGCTGCTTGGCCGAGTGCTGGACGAGCCGGGTGTCGGCACCGGTCGCCCGTACGGCCTCGGCCTTCTCGGCGGTGGTGACCGCGACGGTCAGCCTGCCCGTCTTCGCGTCGAGCCAGGACCCGCCGAAGGCGGCGCCCGCGGCGCGTTGGGCCTTCTTCTCCAGGGCGGTGGCGGCCTTCTCGTCGGCGAGCCGGGTGACGGCCTGTTTCTCGGTGAGGCCGAGGTCGCGCTGCATCGCGGAGAGCAGGGCGGCGGAGGCGGGGGGCTCGGCGGGGGTGGGTGCGGCGGAGGCGGACGTCGGGCCGGCGGCGGTCCAGGCGCCGAGCACCATGAGCGCGGACAGGCCGGTCCGCAGCAGGGTTGCGTGTCTCACGGGGGTGACCCTTCCTGTTGTTCCAACGACGTGGGGGTGGAACGGGAGGCGTCCGGGAGCGCGATCCGATCGAGCTTTGAGAGCGCTCTCAGATGTGCCGTTCCCGGACTGTAGCGGAGTTCCAGAGTCAGGTCCATGCCAATGACAGGGGCGGTCGTGGGGCTGGGAGGCGTCCGTACCACCGGGGTGAGTAGGCGTACTCATCCGGCCTGCCGCGACCGGTCCTACTGTCACAGGAACACCGGACAGCACCATCACGACGAGGAGCCGACCATGGCCGGATCACACCGCCGACAGTGGAGAGCCGCACTCACCGGCGTTGTGGCGGGATCGCTGGTCCTGCTGGGCGCCGGGTGCGGGGTGCTCGGCACCAAGGACGACCGGCGAGCGGCGAAGGAGCTGGCCGACAAGCACTTTCCCGGTCAGCTCCAGGTGGTCGGGGCGCGGACGCTCTTCCCCGGTCCGGGCGGCTCCGAGGTGTCCTTCGCGATGACCGGCGACCGGGACGCCGTGGTCAGGCTCCGCGTCGACGCGGACGCGGGCACCTGCGACCGGGAGGACTGCGCGGGCGCACTGGCGGAGGCGATGGAGCGCGCGCGGGCCCAGGCCGAGGACTACCGCACGCTGCGGGAGGCGTTCGACGCGTGTGGCTACGAGGTCGTCGCCCTGGGCCCGACCGGGACCCCGCCCTATGTGGTCGCCGAGTTCACGAACGCGACCGTGGCGAAGAGGCTCAGGGAGATCGGGGAGTGCGTCCAGCGCTGGGTGGCGGCGAGCGGCGCCGACAGCCCGCTCGGCCGGGCGAAGGCCACCTACGTCAACGTGGTCTCCCCCGAGGTGGCCGAACGCCGCGACCGGGGTGAGGACTCCTGGCCGACGCTGATGCGGCTGACCAGTTCGGACCTTCTGGCGTCACTTACCAAGCGCGCCTATTTCTCCGCCAGTTACGAGATCGGGGCGGGCCGGGTCGACACCACGGGCAGCGCGCGGGCCGTCCGGCCGTTCCGGGAGCGGCAGAAGTTCGGGGAGACCGTCCAGCACGCGGTGCGGGAGCGGCTGCGCGCCACCTATCCGCGGGCGGTCGTGAGCGACTACCAGTGGATCTGGCGGCTGGAACCGGGCCGGGTCGACCGGCAGAGGGGCTACGTCCTGTTCTGCCCGGAGCCGGGCCCGCGCGGACAGTGCGTCAACAGCGGTGACGCGGTCCTGGTCACCACCGACGAGCACGGCAACCCGGTGGGTGAGCTGCACGTCGTGCACGATGTCCGCGACGGGAGCGGGGCCCTGCGGCTGCCGCCGTACTGAGCGCCGGACACCCCGCGGGAGCTCACCTGCCGCCGGCGTTCCGGTCCGCTTCGGGGTGCAGTTCGTCCCCGGCGTCCGGCAACTCCTCCCGGGGTGCGGCCTCCTCGCGCTTCGCCCGTCCTCGTTCACCGCGTGTCTCGTACCAGGAGACGGCGAAGGTGACGGCGAGGACCGTGACGATGAAGGAGAGGGAAAGCCAAATGGGCACCTTGTAGACATCGGTGAGCAGCAGTTTCACGCCGATGCCCGCGAGAATTACGCCGAGTCCGGTTTGCAGTCGCCGGAATCGACGCGCGGCCCCACTGATGAGAAAATAAGCGGCGCGCATTCCGAGCAGCGAGAAGGCATTCGCGGCGAAGACGATGAAGGTGGTCTCCGTGACGGCGAAAATCGCGGGAATGCTGTCCGCCGCGAAGACGACGTCCGTCGTCTCCACCACCAGGAGCGCGGCGAAGAGCGGGGTGGCCATCAGAACCCCCCGGGAGCGGACGAAGAAGCGCTGCCCGTGCAGTTCCCGGGTGACCGGCATGATCCGCCGCAGCCCGCGCAGCACGATGTTGCGTTCGGGGCGGACCTGGGCCGCTCCGTGCCGGAGCACCTTGTACGCGGTGAGCAGCAGCAACGCGCCGAACACGTAGAGAGTGACGTGGAAGGCGTCGAGGAGGGCGGCGCCCACGGCGATGAACACACCGCGCATCAGCAGGGCGCCGACGATGCCCCACATCAGCACGCGGTGCTGGTAGCGGTCCGGGATGCCGAAGTACCCGAAGATGAGGGCGAACACGAAGATGTTGTCGACGGACAGGCTCTTCTCGATGAGATAACCCGCCAGATATTCTTCCGCAGCGACGTGCCCCTGCCACAGATGGAGAAGTCCGGCGAAGCTCAGTCCGAGGGTGATCCAGACGGCGCTCCACACGGCGGCTTCCTTGACCGGAATGACGGCGGCTTTGCGGTGGAAGACGAAGAGGTCGAGGACCAGCACGACGACGATGAAGCCGATGAGCGCGATCCAGGCAATGGGCGGCACGTCCATAGCGATTTCATGCCCTCTTTGCCGTTCCTTTAACATCGGTGCGGGTCGATTTTATGTATGCCGCGCCCGTGTACGGGGGTGCTCACGGCGGGAGCAGGGGCAGACCGGCCGCCCGCCACAGGTCCCGGAACCCGTCGCCCCGCCCCGGGTCACCACCGCGCGGCACTCCCCCGGTCTCCCCCGCCGTACGCCACACCCGCACCGCCGCCCCGGCCCCCGTGTCCGGGGTCAGCGGGTCCCAGCCCGGGTCGCCGTGAGCGGCGAAGGACGCCCAGGCGCGGGTCATGCGGCGCGACAGTTTCTCGTCCTGATCGCCGGGCGGGCCGCCGATGAGGAAGTGGACGCTCTCCTCGTGGAGGTTCCCGAAGGCGAACGGGATGTCCGCGCAGTGCCAGGCGCGCACCCGCTTCCCCCGGCCGCCCCGGCGGCGGTCGAACCGGGCGAGGTGGGCCCGGCCGCCCGCGCGGGCGTGCGCCTCGGCGAGGCGGGTGGTGTACTCCGCGAACAGCAGGTCGGAGTGGAGGGCCAGGTGGACATCGGCCACCGAGGCTCCCGGCAGCCGTGCGCGATAGCCGTCCACCAGGGGCGCGGGGAGGCCGAAGGCGGCGGCGAAAGCGCTCAGCCCGGCCTCCGTCGCGATCGTGGCGCCACCGCCGACCGCGTCCATCAGCCCGTACTCCTCCGTGGTGTGGCAGACCAGCAGCTCCACCTCGCCGCCCGCCCCGGCCGCCAGCGCCTCCAGCGGGTCGGCCGTCAGCAGGACGCCGTCGGCGACCGGGCCGTAGAGCGCGGGGTCGTAGTGGCGCTTTCCCGAGCCGGGGTCCTGCCGGTAGCGGTCCATGACCCGGTCCGAGGCGGCGACGAGGGTGTGCGGCGGGGCGAGCGGCAACGCGTCGGCGGTGGCGGGGACACCGGCGGCCGAGGCGACCTCGGCGGTGGTACGGGCCGCCTGGCTCACCGACGCGCAGGCGTTGACGGCGCTGTGCAGAACGGCACGGCGGATCAGGCCGCGCGCCCGGTCCGCCACCACCAGGCAGGCCGCCGAGGTGGCGCCCGAGGACTGCCCGGCGACCGTGACCCGGTCGGGCGAGCCGCCGAACGCGGCGATGTTGTCGCGGACCCACTCCAGGGCGGCGATCTGGTCGAGCAGCCCCCGGTTGTCGGGAAACGAGCCGCCGGGGACATGGCCGAACCCCTCGAAGCCGAGGCGGCTGTTGAGCGTGACGACGACGAGCCCCCGGGCCGCGAGCGCGGTGCCGTCGAAATCGGGCTGGGCCGAGGAGCCGAAGAGGTACGCGCCGCCGTGGAGCCAGACCAGGACGGGGAGGTCCCCGGGACCGTCGGCGGGCGTCCAGATGTTCAGCGTGAGGACGTCCTCGTCGCCGGGCGACCAGGCCGGGGCGCCCGGCAGCTCGGCCGACTGCGGAGCCACCGGCCCGAAGGCGGTGCACTCACGCGTCCCGTCCCACGGTGCGGCCGGGCGCGGTGCCCGGAACCGGAGCGCGCCGAAGGGCGGGGCGGCGTAGGGCAGGCCGAGCACGGTCACGATCTCCGGGTCCCGGGGAGAGCGCCGCCCCCTTACCCGCCCCGACCTCGTCGTGAAGACGTCCGCCCCTGCCACTCCCGCCCCCTCTCTCCGGCGACCGCTCGGTCGGCCGCCGCTCGGTCGGCCGCCGCTCGGTCGGCCGCCGGAGAGCTTCGCAGGCCGCGCGGCCGTCGCGCCAGCGCTTAATCCCTGACGATGGGCGTGCCGGGGGGGACTACGGGGTGGATGACGGGTTGTGCGCGCCGGAGTGCCGGGGGCACCGGAGAGCGGGCAGGTCCGTGGTGCCCGGGGCGCCGGGGAGCGGGCGGGTCCGCGCGCGGTGGCCGTACGTCCGGGGCGGGGCGGCTCGCCCGGCCGCCCCGCATGGGGAGCGGAGGCCGATCTTCCCTTTGCGGCCGGAGCTGGACCGGAGTGGAATTGCGTACAGGGGACCGTGGTTCCGCCGAGGAAAGGACGCGCCATGAGCGACACCGACCGGGGGGACGATGTCTACCAGCCCCAGGACCAGCCGGAGGCCTCCGACCCCACGGAGCAGCTGGGGGCCGAGGACACGCTCATGGACCCCTCCGGCACCGGCGATCCGCTGGACGAGGGCTATTCGCCGCCGGACCGGCCGTGGGCGGTCGAGGGCCGGGGCACCACCGCGACGGAGGGCCTTGCGGGTGAGTCGCTGGAGGACCGGCTGACCCGTGAGGTGCCGGAGTCCGACGGCTACCGGGGTGACGGTGTGGGTGACCTGGTGGGCGGGGACGGGGAGCTCTGGGACGACGAGGTGGGGGTCGCCCGCGCCGGTCGGCTGACCCAGCAGGCCGAGTGGAGCGTCCCGGCCACGCTCACCGCGAGCGATGTGGGCATCGACGGCGCGGCGGCGTCCGCCGAGGAAGCGGCCATGCACGTGATCCCCGATCCCGCGGAAGAGGACCCGCTCGTCGACGGCGGGGCGCTCCCCGGCCCCGGCGATGCGGACGGTCCCGGCTCCGGCGGCCCGGACGGTCCCAGCCTGGGCAGCACGCAACCCTGAGCCGCCGCCTCCCCGACACCACGACTCCCCTGGTCCCCGTCCCGCAACCCGTAAGCCCCCCGTAACCCTGAACGCACCGGGGCGCACGCGCGGCCCGCACGGCGCCCGCATACGTACACACCCCCCACCCCTCACCCCAGGAGCACAGAGATGAACGGCACCGCCCAGATCGGCGTCACCGGGCTCGCGGTCATGGGCCGCAACCTCGCCCGGAACTTCGCCCGCAACGGCTTCACCGTCGCCCTGCACAACCGCACCACCTCCCGGATGGAGGAGCTGGTCGAGGAGTTCGGCGACGAGGGAACCTTCGTCGCGACGCGGACCCCGGAGGAGTTCGTCGCCGCCCTGGAGCGGCCCCGGCGCCTGGTGATCATGGTGAAGGCCGGTGAGCCGACCGACGCGGTGATCGCGGAGTTCGCGCCGCTGCTGGAGGAGGGCGACGTCGTCATCGACGGCGGGAACGCCCACTTCGAGGACACCCGCCGCCGCGAGAAGGAGCTGCGCCGACGCGGCATCCACTTCGTCGGGGTGGGGATCTCCGGCGGTGAGGAGGGCGCGCTCCACGGGCCCAGCATCATGCCGGGCGGCTCGGCGGAGTCCTACGCGTCGCTGGGGCCCCTGCTGGAGCGGATCGCCGCGCGGGCCAAGGACGGTACGCCGTGCACCGCGCACATCGGCCCCGACGGCGCCGGGCACTTCGTGAAGATGGTCCACAACGGCATCGAGTACGCGGACATGCAGCTCATCGCGGAGGCGTACGACCTGCTGCGCGCCGTCGGCGGCTACTCCCCCGCGCAGATCGCCGACGTCTTCCGCACCTGGAACACGGGGCGGCTGGACTCGTACCTGATCGAGATCACGGCGGAGGTCCTGGCCCATACCGACGCCGCGACCGGGAAGCCCTTCGTCGACATCGTCCAGGACCGGGCCGAGCAGAAGGGAACCGGGCGCTGGACCGTGCAGATCGCGCTCGACCTCGGCGTCCCGGTCTCCGGCATCGCCGAGGCCGTCTTCGCCCGGTCGCTCTCCGGCCACACCGATCTGCGGGAGGCCTCGCGCGGTCTGCCGGGGCCGACGCCCCGGCCGCTGCGGGGCGCGGAGGCGGCGGCGTTCGCGGACCGGGTCGAACAGGCCCTGTACGCCTCGAAGGTCGTCTCCTACACGCAGGGCTTCCACCAGATCCGGGCGGGCAGTGAGCTGTACGGCTGGGACGTCGACCTCGGGGCGGTCGCCGCGATCTGGCGGGCGGGCTGCATCATCCGGGCGGCATTCCTCGACCGCATCAGGGCGGCGTACGACTCCCGCCCCGGTCTGGTCAGCCTGCTGGCGGACGAGGAGTTCGGGCGGGAGACCGGCGCGGCCCAGGACGACTGGCGGGCGGTGGTGGCGGAGGCGGTGCGCCAGGGCGTGCCGACGCCGGGTTTCGCGGCGGCGCTGGCCTACTACGACGGGCTGCGGGCGGAGCGGCTGCCCGCTGCGCTCACCCAGGGGCAGCGGGACTTCTTCGGGGCGCACACCTACCGGCGTACGGACCGGGACGGGACGTTCCACACGCTGTGGGGCGGCGACCGGTCGGAGGGTGCGGCCAGCTGACCCGCCCGGCCGGGTGTGCCCCGGGGGCTCCGGGACCGGCGTGGACGGGCGGCGGGGGGAGCGGCGGTCCGGGATGGTGGCTCATGACACAGCCGCCTCCCGCCCCTCCCGGTCCGGCACCGCCCGCCGCCTCCCGCTTCGACGCCGCCGTCCGCGCGGCCGTCGGGCAGGGGCTGCTGGGCGAGAGGGGCCCGGTCGCCGGGTTCATCGACACGGACGGCGTACGCGCCTCCGTCGCCGCCCTGCACCACGCCTTCGCGAGGGCGCCCGGGGTGCTGCACACCTTCGCGGCGAAGGCCTGCTCGCTCGTCCCGGTGCTGCGGCTGCTCGCCGCCGAGGGCATGGGGTGCGAGGTGGCGAGCCCGGGTGAGCTGCGGCTCGCCGTGGAGGCGGGGTTCGCCCCGGCCTCGATCGTGCTGGACTCCCCCGCCAAGACCCGCGAGGAGATCCGCCTCGCGCTCGCCCTCGGTGTGGCGGTGAACGCGGACAGCCTCGAAGAGCTGCGCCGCGTCGACGCCCTGCGGAACCGGGCCACGGCCTCGGTGTTCGGACTGCGCGTCAACCCGCAGGTGGGCGCCGGCTCGATCGGCCCGATGAGCACGGCGACGGACACCGCGAAGTTCGGGGTGGCGCTGCGCGACCCCGGAGCCCGCGAGGCGGTGGTGCGGGCCTTCGCGGACCGGCCGTGGCTGACCCGGCTGCACACCCATGTCGGCTCGCAGGGCTGCCCGTTGGAGCTGATCGCGGCCGGGGTGGCCCGGACGTACGAGCTGGCCGAGGAGATCAACGCGACGCTCGGCACCCGACAGGTCACCAGCCTCGACATCGGCGGCGGCCTGCCGGTCAACTTCACCGACGAGACGGTGCGCCCCGGCTACGCCGATTACGTGACGGCGCTCGCCGGGGCCGCCCCCGGCCTCTTCTCCGGGCGCTACGGGCTGGTGACCGAGTTCGGACGGTCGCTGCTGGCGAAGAACGGGTTCATCGGGGCCCGGGTGGAGTACACCAAGGACGCCGGGGCCCGCCGGATCGCGCTCCCCCACGCGGGTGCGCAGACCGCGACCCGTACGGTGCTCATGCCCGGGGACTGGCCGCTGCGGATCGGAGCGTTCGGCCCGGACGGGGCGCCCAAGTCCGGTCCGGTGCTGGCGCAGGACATCGCGGGCCCGTGCTGCTTCGCGGGCGATGTGGTGGCGTACGGGAGGGAGCTTCCGGAACTGACCGAGGGCGATGTGGTGGTGCTGTACGACACGGGGGCGTACTACTTCTCCACCCCGTGGGCGTACAACAGCCTGCCGCGGCCCGCGGTGTACGGGTTCCGGAGCGCCGGACCGGACGGGGCGGTGGTGTTCGCGACGGTGCGGGACGCCCAGACGATGGACGCGATCGCCGCGGAGAGCGGTCTCGCGCACGCGGACGCGCTGCTCCTCGGGGGCTGACCTCCGGGCGCCCTGTTCTCGCCATGCTCGCCGATCCGTCTCGCGGGGGCCATCGGCCCGAGGGAGCGCGGAGCCCGCCCCGATCAGCGGAGGCGGGCCCCCGGGCGGCGGGCGGGGTGTCACGGCCGGGACCCCGAAGACGCCCCCGCGCGGCCCGGCGCCACGGGTCCCCGCCCTGGACCCCACCACGGCGGGCGGGGCCTCACACAGGGACCGGACGTGGGCGCGCGACGAAGGCCCCGCGGCGGCCGGCGCGCACGAGATCCGGGCGAGGTGCGTCCTCAGGTCCCCGCGGGCTGCGGCTCGGGCTCCGGGGCCGGTACGGGGTCCGGGCCGGGCGGCTGCGGGATGGGGTCCGGCGTCGGACCGGGCGGCACGGGCGCGGGCCCCGGCGGCGTCGGGCTCGGCACCGGGGTGGGCGGACCCGGCGCGGGCGGAGGCGTCGGGGCAGGCGGTACGGGGTCGGGGTACGGGTGGGTCATACGAACCTCCACAACGACACGAAACGGACAGATGGAGCTTTCCTCCACCGTCTCCCGGTGCGGCTGCCCGCGCCCGCCGAGTCCACACGTGAACGAGGGCGGCGACCAGGACCCCCTGCGGCCTCGTCCGCCGCCACCGCGGTGCTCAGAACAGCTCGGGGTGCTTCCTGAGCTGCCGCTTCGCCTCCCGGACCAGCTCCTCCGGCGCCTCGGGGGCCGCCTCGGGATGGCGCCGCGCCCACGTCGCGGCGTACGGGCAGAGCGGTACGACGGGAACGCCGTCGCGGGCGGCCAGGGCGTAGAACTCCCGGACGAGCGCCCCGGCGACGCCCTTGCCCTCGTGCTCGGGGCGGACGACGGTGTGCACCGCGACCAGCGCACCCGGGGCGGGCTCCATGACGAAGTACGCGATGCTCCCGGCGGGCTCGCCCGCCACGTAGGCCGTGAGAGCGCCGTGCTCCCGGTCGTCCTTGATCTCCGGGGGCGTGTTCCCCGTTGGGGTGTCCTCCGCGGGCGTGTTCTCCGTCATGGCTGATGCTCCCTCGCTCGTGATCCCGGACGCGCCCCCGCCCGGGTGGGGCGGCCTCAGCCGCCCGCGACGACAGCGTGCGGGCTCCGCTCGGTGCGGGTCCCGGGCACCGGCGCCGAGGCGTCCGCGCCGAGCGCCACGATCCGGTTGTCCGCGTCCACGTGCACGACCCGCGGCACCAGGGAACGCGCCTCGGCGTCGTCGACCTGGGCGTAGCTGATCAGGATGACCAGATCGCCGGGGTGCACGAGGTGTGCGGCGGCGCCGTTGATCCCGATGACTCCGGAGCCGCGCTCGCCCTCGATGACGTAGGTCTCCAAACGGGCGCCGTTGTCGATGTCAACGATATGGACCAGCTCGCCGGGCAGCAGGTCGGCCGCGTCCATCAGCTCGGCGTCGATCGTCACGGAACCGACGTAGTGCAGGTCGGCCTGGGTGACGGTGGCGCGGTGGATCTTGGACTTGAACATGGTGCGCAACATGGACGAACTCCCGTTTTTCGGCTCCCTGCCTGCGTACGTGCAGGTCAAGGGCTGTTTACCGACTCTACAACGCGTCGCGTGCCGGGCGGCGTTCCCCTGGGTCTTCAGGACTCAGGCTGACCACTTGCGGACCTCGCTGACTTTGCTGGCGCTTCGCCGGATGACACGGGGCGCCTCCTGGCGACCATCGGGCCGAACGAGGAGTCACCTCCTGACGGCACCGCGCGCGGTGGTCCGTCCAGGTCAAAGCGCCTGGCTACCTGTGGGGGCGCGTGGACGACGGCGCGCCCTGGCCGGCGCTCGACCTGGGGGACGTCGGGAGCGGGGCGCCCTGGCGGGTGAGAGTGCGGGCGAAGAGGTCACTGAGTCCGGAGACCGCTCGGCTCAGCCGAGCGTGATGCGCCGGAAACGGATCAGCGCGAGGAGCATGAAGACGCCGGTGATGAGGACGGCGCAGGCCGTGGCGTAAGGGAGCGCGTGTACGACGGGCCAGGCGTCGCTCGCGGGCAGGCCGGCCGGAGGCGGGTTGCCGAAGAGGTCGCGGACCGCGGTGGCCGTGGCGGAGACCGGGTTCCACTCCGCCACGGTACGCAGGGGGCCGGGCATGGTGTGCGGGGAGACGAACGCCGCGGAGACGAAGGTCACCGGGAAGAGCCAGATCAGCCCCGCGCTCTGGGCCACCTCGACGCTGCGGGCCATCAGCCCGATCGCCGCCCCCACCCAGGACATGGCGAAGGCGAAGAGCAGGATCAGCAGGTAGGCCGCGAGCGCCTCGGTGGGTGAGGCGCTGATGCGCCAGCCGACCAGCAGACCGCACAGGGAGGTGACGACGAGGGTGATGGCACTCATGGTCAGGTCGGAGAGGGTGCGTCCCAGCAGCACGGCCATGGCGGGCATCGGGAGGGAGCGGAAGCGGTCCACGATGCCCTTGTCCATGTCGTTGGCCAGGCCGAGGGCGGTGAAGGCGGAGTTGAAGGTGACGGCCTGGGCGAAGATGCCGCCCATGAGGAAGGTACGGTACTCGGCTCCGCCGAGGCTGCCGCCGAAGACGTAGGCGAGCAGCAGGACGAACATCACCGGCTGCACGAGCGCCGCGATGACCGATCCGGGCGTCCGGCGCAGGTTCAGCAGATTGCGCCAGGCGATGATGGAGGAGTCGCGGCCCAGCCGCTGGACGGTGGTCATCGGGCACCTCCGCCGACCGCCGCGACGCCCGGAGAGGGCGCTGCCTCGTCGGGTGCGGGGGTCCGGCCGGTGAGAGAGAGGAAGACGTCGTCCAGCGTCGGCGGTGCCAGCTCCACGTCCTGGACGGTGATCCCGGCCAGCCGCAGACAGCCCAGGGCGTACTCCAGGCTCCGTGCGCCGTGGTCGGTGGCGACCGTCAGGCGTCCGGTGCGCTGGTCGAGGTCGGGAAAGTGGTCGCCGAGCGTGGCCAGGATCTCCGTAGCGGTGCGGCGGTTCCGGGGGTCGGCGACGGTGAGTGAGAGGCGCTCGCCGCCCACGCGCGCCTTGAGCTGGGCGGCGGAGCCACGGGCGACCACGGTGCCGCTCTCGATGACGACGATGGCGTCGGCCAACTGGTCGGCCTCCTCCAGGTACTGGGTGGTGAGCAGCACGGTCGTGCCGTCGGCCACCAGGTTCCTGACGGCCTGCCAGGTGTCCGCCCGTCCTCGGGGGTCGAGCCCTGTGGTGGGCTCGTCCAGGACCACCACCGGCGGCCGCGCCACCAGGGCGCCGGCCAGGTCCAGACGTCTGCGCATTCCCCCGGAGTACGTTTTGCTCGGCAGGTCGGCCGCGTCCTTCAGGTCGAAGTCGCCGAGCAGTTGTGCGGCCCGGCGGCGGGCCGCGTGCCGGCCGAATCCGTAGAGCCGTGCGACCAGGTAGAGGTTCTCCCGCCCGGTGAGTTTCTCGTCGACGGCGGCGTACTGCCCGGAGAGCCCGAGGTCGCGGCGTACGGCCTCCGGGGCGGCGAGGACGTCGTGACCGGCCATCCAGGCGCGGCCGCCGTCCGGTCGCAGCAGTGTGGAAAGGATTCTGACCGTGGTGGTCTTGCCCGCGCCGTTCGGGCCGAGGACCCCCAGCACGGTGCCGGGGGCCGCTTCCAGGTCCACACCGGCCAGCGCCTGCTTCTTCCCGAAGCGTTTGGTGAGTCCTTCGGCGCGTATGGCCGGGCGGGTCGGAGGGGAGGTCATCGACGCCTCTCTCAGGTGGGTGCTCAGGACGGGGGCCAGGCGCGGCCCGTGCGGGGGCGGGGCCGGGTTCATGCCACGCGCGTGCGGGCGCTCCTGGGGGTGATGTCGGTCCAGTTGACCTCCACGTACTCCAGGCAGGCCGTGTGCTCCGCCGGGCCGAAGACCTCGTCCCAGCCGGCGGGGACCGCCGCGAAGGACGGCCACAGGGCGTGCTGGCCCTCGTCGTTGACCAGGACGCGGTGCTGGGTGTTGGGGTCGTCGAAGGGGTTCGTCATGACAGCTCTCCTCAATCGGTGGGGTGACCGGCCGCGAGCACGGCCGTGACGGTGGTGCCGATCTGCTCCCGCGCGGCGGGCTGCATCATCTGGGCGTGCGCGCACGCCACGTCGTGGTTCTCGATGGGACCGGTGATGTAGGGGTCCCACAGGGACAGGTCGAAGGTGTTCGCGGGGCGTCCCTCGACGGCGGTGAAGAACAGTGCCGGACCGTGGAACACGCGGGGGGTGTACTTCCGCATCAGCCTGGCCTGACCGGCGAAGTTGTCGACCATCGCGTCGATCGTGGCCGGTTCCAGCGCCCCGAGGGGGCTGCCGTTGGCCCGGAACTGGTCGCGTACGGCGACGGCCTCGACCGGCCCGTTGCCCTCCAACGCCTCCTGGCCGACCCCCATGTTGGAGAGCAGGGCCCGGAAGACGGTGTCCCGGCTGGCGCTGTCCAGGTCGTCCAGCGGGGCGAGCGGGAAGGCGTCCAGGATCGTCAGCAGGGCCACTTCCTCGCCCGCTTCCTGGAGCTGGACGGCGACCTCCTGGACGACGTTGCCGCCGAAGGACCAGCCGAAGAGGTGGTAGGGGCCGTGCGGCTGGACGGACCGCAGCTCGGCCACGTAGACGGCGGCCATGGCCTCGATGCTGTCCGGGAAGGGCCGGGTGCCGTCGAGGTTGGGGGTCTGCAGTCCGTAGACCGGCCGGTCGTTGTCCAGGTGGGGAAGCAGCCCGGCGTAGGCCCAGGCCAGTCCGCCCGCCGGGTGGACGCAGAACAGCGGAGGCAGGGTTCCCCTGGTGCGCAGCGGGAGCAGGGTCGCCAGCGGGTCGTCCTGGACACCGCTTCCCAGGCGCTCCGCCAGCGCGGCGACGGTGGGCGCCTCGAAGAGGCTGCGGATGCTGACGTCGGCCCCGAGCGCGTCCCGGATACGGCGGATGAGCCCGGCCGCCAGCAGGGAGTGCCCGCCGAGCTCGAAGAAGTCGTCGTCGATGAAGACCCGTTCGCGCTCCAGTGTCTCGGCGAACAGCGTGCACAGCACGTCTTCCCGTGGGTTGCGGGGGCTGCGCCCGTTTTCCGCGGTGGCTTGCGGCGCGGGGAGGGCCCTTCGGTCCAGCTTGCCGTTCGGGGTCAGGGGGATGCGGTCCAGGGCGACCCAGCCGGACGGGACCATGTACGCGGGCAGTCGGGCCGCCGTGTGCTCCCGTATCGCGGTCAGCCGTTCGGCCTCGGAGCGGGTCGTTCCGTCCGGACCGGACGGCTCGGCCGAGCCGGTCCCGGCCGATGCCGCGTCTTGCCCGGTGAGCACGACGTAGGCCACCAGGCGCGAGCCGCCGGGGCCTTCGCCCCGGGCCACCACCGCCGCCTGGGCGGCGTCGGCGTGTTCCGTCACCACAGCGGCGATTCCCTCCGGTTCCACCCGGAAGCCGCGCACCTTGACCTGGTCGTCGGCGCGGCCGGTGAACTCCAGGGTGTCGTCGGACCTCCGCACCGCCCGGTCCCCGGTGCGGTACATCCGGGTACCCGCCGGGCCGTGGGGGTCGGGTACGAATCGCGTCGCGGTCTGCGCGGACTGCCCCTGGTAACCGAGAGCCAGGCCGGCGCCGGCCAGGTAGAGCTCACCGGTCACCCCGACCGGTACGGGCCGCAGCCGGTCGTCGAGGAGGCGGACCGAGGTCCCGTCGACCGGGAGGCCGAGGACCGGCCGCTCGGTCGCCCGGAGGTCGGCGGTGAGGGTGTCGACCGTCGCCTCGGTGGGGCCGTAGAAGTTCCAGGCCGTGAGGCCCGGCCGCGCCCGGAGGTCCTCCCAGAGCCCGGCCGGGACGGCTTCGCCGCCGAGGACCACCACGGACGGGGCGGGACCGTCCCCGGTGAACAGCCCGGCGTCCAGCAGCTGACGGACGTGTGTGGGCGTGGACTCCAGCACGTCGAGCCCCTGGACGCGGGCCGCGCCGACGAGCGCTTCCGGGTCCCGCCGCGTGAGGTCGTCCAGCACGTGCAGCCGGTGGCCGTCGACCATCCAGAGCACCGGGTCCCACGCGGCGTCGAAGGACAGGGCTGCCGTCAGCGCGACATCGAGCCGCGGCCTTCCGGCCGCCCGTACGGCGGGCGTGAAGACGTGGCGGCGGTGGTGTTCGAGCAGCCGGCCCAGGGAGCCGTGGCCGACCAGGACGCCCTTGGGACGGCCGGTGGAACCCGAGGTGTGCAGCAGGTAGGCCGGCTCGCCCGGTTCCGGCCGCCACCGCTCCCGGGGGGACACCGAACCGTCGAAGGGCACGGCGGCGCCGTCCTGGGTGGACAGGTCCAGCCGGTGCGGGGCGCTCCGCGCCCGCTCGTGCGTCCCGGCGGTCGTGAGCACGGTGTGCGGGCGGGCCTCCGCCAGCACCGCGTCGATCCTGCCCTGCGGGAGGGAGTCGTCGACCGGTACGTAGACGGCCCCCGCCTTCAGCACGCCCAGCAGGGCGGCGATGGAGTCGGTGGACCGCGGCAGCAGGACGGCCACCGGGTCGCCCGTGCGTACCCCGGCCCGGTCGAGCAGCGAGGCGACCCGGTCCGAGCGGGCGTCCAGCTCCGCGAAGGAGAGGCTGCCGTCGGGGGCGGTCACCGCGATGTCACCGCTGCGCGCCGCGGCCACGGTGGCCGCGAACCGGTCCAGCACGCTTTCGAACGGAGCGGGCTCGTGCGGGGAGCGGGCATGGCTCTCGCCGATGTCCAGCAGCCTTCGCTGTTCCTCGGCGCCGACCAGCGGCAGGTCGCCGACGAGCGTGCCGGGATCGCGTACGGCGTGGGCGAGCAGGAGGGCGAAAGCCTCGGCGATCCGGACGGCCGTTTCGGCGTCGAACAGGTCCCGGCTGTACTCGAGCGTCCCGTCGAGGCTGCTCCCGTCGCCCGTCGCCGGTGTCCGCTCGGTGAAGGAGAAGGAGAGGTCGAACTTGGCGCCTCCGGTGTCGACCGCCTCCAGCCGGGCTCGGAGGCCGGGCAGGTCCAGCCGCGGCGGCCGGTGGTTGTTGAGCGTCAGCATGACCTGGAAGAGCGGGTGGCGGGAGAGCGAGCGGGTCGGCCGGACCGCCTCCACCAGGCGTTCGAAGGGCAGTTCCTGGTGGGCGTAGGCGGCGAGATCCGTCTCCCGTACCCGGGAGAGCAGCTCGGTGAAGTCCGGGTCGCCGCCGAGGTCCGTCCGCAGGGCGAGGGTGTTGACGAAGAAGCCGACCAGGGGGTCCAGTGCCTCGTCCGTCCGCCCGGCCACCGGGGTGCCGACGAGGACGTCGCTGTCGCCGCCCATCCGGTGCAGCAGGGCTGCCAGGGCGGCGTGCAGCACCATGAAGGTGCTGCTGGCCGTCGACCTCGCCAGCCGCGCCACACCGGCCATGGTCTCCTGCGGCACAGGGACCGCTACCGTCCCGCCGAGACCGCTCGGCGAGGTGGGCCGGGGCCGGTCGGTCGGCAGGGCCGTCTCCTCCGGGGCGGCGGTGAGCCGGTCCTGCCAGTAGGCGAGCTGGGCCGACGCGGTGGACGTGGGGTCCTCGAAGTCGCCGAGGAGGTCGCGCTGCCACAGGGTGTAGTCCGCGTACTGGACCGGGAGAGGGGCCCAGCTCGGTGCCCGGCCGGCCGTCCGGGCCGCGTAGGCCCCGGCCAGGTCCTGGGCGAGCGGCCCCATGGACCAGCCGTCCGCCGCGATGTGGTGCACGGTCACCAGGAGGGTGTGCCGGTCCGCCGCGCTCCGGAACAGGACGGGCCGCAGGGGCACGTCCCGGGCCAGGTCGAAGGGCTCGGCCGCCGCCTCGCGCAGCACCCGGTCCAGGTCCGCCTCCTCGGCCTCGACGACCGGGAGCCCCGGCCGCGCGTCGCCGGGTGTGAGGACACGCTGGCGCGGGCGGCCCTCACCGGGCTCGACGACGGTGCGCAGGCTCTCGTGGCGGGTCAGCACATCCCCCAGAGCGCTGCGCAGGGCGTGCTGGTCCAGGGTGCCGCTGAGCCGCACGGTGAAGGCCATGTGGTAGGCCGCCGCCCGGGGATCGAGCTGGTGCAGGAACCACAGGCGCTCCTGGGCCGGGGACAGTGGTGCCCGCTCCGTGTGCCGTGCCCGGTGCAGGGCGGGCCGTGCCGAGCCCGCTTCCGCCAGCCGTTCCGCGAGCGCGGCGGGGGTGGTGGACTCGAACAGGGCCCGCACCGGGAGTTCGACGCCGAAGGCGGACCGGATCCGCCCGATCAACCGGGTCGCCAGCAGCGAATGGCCGCCGAGCTCGAAGAAGTCGTCGTCCGGGGAGACCTGGGGGTGGTCCAGACTCTCCGCGAACAAGGCGCAGAGGATTTCCTCCGGGGCCGAACGCGGAGTCCGCCCCGTGTCCTGCGGGCGTTCCGCCGGTGCGGCCGAGGGCAGCGACGAGAAGTCCACCTTCCCGTGAGCGGTCAGCGGGAGAAAGTCCACGGGAACGATCAGGGAGGGGACCATGTGGGCCGGGAGCAGCCGTGCCGCGAAGGCCCGCAACTCCCGCGGGGACGGCTCCCGATGACCGGCGGGCACGATCCAGCCCACCAGGTGCGCCTCTCCCGGCCCGGAGCCGGGGCGCACCGCGACGGCCGATGCCGCGACGTCCTCGTGGGACTCCAGAGCGGCGGCGACCTCGCCGGTCTCGACCCGGAATCCGCGGACCTTGATCTGCCCGTCCGCCCGGCCCTGGTACTCCAGACGCCCCTCGGCCTGGCGCACCAGGTCTCCGGTCCGGTACATGCGTGCGCCCGGCGCCCCGTGGGGGTCGGGCAGGAAGCGCTCCGCCGTCGCGGCGGGGCGGCCCTCGTAACCGCGTGCGACACCCGGGCCGGAGACGTAGAGCTCTCCCGTCACTCCGGGAGCGACCGGCCGCATCCGATGGTCCAGGACGCGGGCGCGGGCGCCGGTCACCGGGTGGCCGAGGTGCGGGCGGACGCCGGGCAGCACCCGGCCCATCACGCTGTCCACGGTGGTCTCGGTGGGGCCGTAGAGATTCCAGACGGCCACGTCGGCCAGGGCCGCCAGTTCCCGCCACAGCGGGGCGGGCACGGCCTCCCCGCCCAGGGCCAGTACCCGGGGCCGGGGGCGTCCGGGAGCGAACAGGCCGTAGGAGCGGAGCTGTTGGAGGTAGGAGGGGGTGGTCTCGACGACATCGATCGACCGGGCGTGGAGCAGTGCGGTCAGGGCCTCCGGGTCCCGGCGTGTGGCGTCGTCCACGAGGTGCAGTTCGTGGCCCGCGATCATCCAGAGCAGGGGGTCCAGCGACGCGTCGAAGGTCATCGCGGCGGTGTGCGCGACGCGCAGCGGCAGCCCGTTGTTGTCCGCCTCAGCGGGTCCCATCAGGCGGTCTCGGTGGTGGGCCAGCAGCGCGGCGAGCGAGTGGTGCTCGACCACGACGCCCTTGGGCACCCCGGTGGAACCGGAGGTGTACAGCACGTACGCGGCGTCCCGGCCGCGGGGCGGTGCCGGAAGGCCTGCCGCCGTGTCGACCGTCTCTCCGGCCTCGTCGAGCAGGAGGACGTCGACGGAGTCGGGAAGAGAGCCCCGGGTCGCGGAGGTGGCCAGCACCAGCCGAGGGGCCGCGGTGTCGAGGACCAGCGCGGTGCGGGCCGCCGGCTGGGCGGGGTCGAGGGGTACGTAGACCGCCCCGGCCCGCATGATGCCCAGGACCGCCACGACCGCGTGGGAGGTGCGGGGCAGCGCCACGGCGACCCGGTCGCCCGCTCCGATCCCCCGCTCCCCGAGCGAGGCGGCCAGGCGCTCGGAGCGCAGCCGCAGTTCGCCGAAGGTGAGGCGTCCGTCGTCGGCCACGACCGCGGTCCGGTCCGGCTGCACGGCCGCCCGGGTCGCCAGGACGTCCAGCACCGTCCAGTCCCCGTCGGCGGTCTCCGGGGCCACGCTGAGCGGCCTCGTCGCGATACGCGGCAGCTCGCCCAGGGACGCGGCGCGCTGTGCCGGGCTCAGGAAGTCGAGATCGGCGAGCGGGCGGTCCGGCTCGGCGAGCAGAGCGCTCAGGAGACGGGAGAAGTGTTCGACGAATCGTTCCGCCGTCGCCTTGTCGAAGAGGTCCTCGTCGTACTCCAGCTCCCCGGTGATCCCCTGCGGGCGGCCCGACTCGTCGTGCTGCTCCGACAGGTCCCAGCTGAGGTCGAACTTGGAGCCCGAGCGCCCCACGGACGTCTCACGGCTCACCGTGAGACCGTCCAGGTGCGGACGGGGCGCGGGCGTGTTGTTGAGGCTCAGCATCACCTGGAACAGGGGGTGACGGCTGAGCGAGCGCGGCGGCGCCAGCTCCTCCACGACCCTCTCGAACGGGATGTCCTGCTGGGCGTAGGCCGCCAGGTCGGTCCGGGCCACCCGGTCCACGAGCGCACGGAACGACGGCGCGCCGGAGACGTCCGCCCGCAGGACCAGCGTGTTGACGAAGAAGCCGACCAGTTCGCCGAGCGACTCCTCCGTACGGCCCGCCACCGGGGTGCCGACGGCGATGTCCTCGCCCGCTCCCAGACGCGACATGAGGGCGGCGAGCGCCGCGTGCAGCGCCATGAAGGAGCTGGCCTCGGACGCCCTGGCCAGCTCCACCAGCGTGCGGTGGTCGTGCGCCCCGACGTGCACCGGCACGGTGCCGCCCCGGCCCGAGGGCCGGTCCGGACGCGGCCGGTCCGCGGGGAAGGAGGATTCCTCCGGCAGCCCGGCCAGCGCGTCGGCCCAGGTGGACAGCTGACGGCGGGCGAGGCTGTCCGGTGCGTCCGGGTCTCCGAGCAGGTCACGCTGCCACAGCGCGAAGTCCGCGTACTGGAGCGGAAGCGGGTCCCAGCCGGGCGCCTGCCCGGCGCGGCGCGCTGCGTAGGCGGCGGTCAGGTCCCGCATGAGCGGCCCCATGGACCATCCGTCGGCGGCGATGTGATGCAGGGTCACGACCAGGACATGGTCATCGGCGGCCACGGTGAAAAGCCGGGCGCGCAGCGGGATCTCCCGCTCCAGGTCGAAGGGGACGCCGTCCGGGGCGGCCGTCTCGCCGACGGGCATCACATGCAGCAGCGGACGCGGAAGCAGGCTCGGTGGCAGGACGCGCTGGCCGGGACCCTCCGTGCCCGCCACCACGATCGTGCGCAGGGCCTCGTGCCGCTCCACGATGTCGCGCAGCGCCAGCTCCAGGGCGTCGCGGTCCACCGGGCCGCGCAGGCGCAGAGCCACCGGCAGGTGGTAGGAGGTGCCCGCGTCGCCCAGCGTCTCCAGGAGCCACAGACGCTGCTGGCCGAACGACAGCGGGAGCCGATCGGGGCGGGGAACGACCGCCGTCACCGGACGCCGGGCCGCGCCCGCCTCACCCAGAGCCGCGACCAGACCGGCCGGGGTGGGCGCCGCGAACAGGGCGCTGATCGGGACCTCCGCGCCGAACTCCTCCCGGATCCGGCCGATCAGCCGCATCGCCAGCAAGGAGTGGCCGCCCAGGGTGAAGAAGTCGTCGTCCCGGCCGACCTCGGAGATTCCGAGGCACGCGGCAAACACCGCGCACATCCGGGTCTCCTGAGCCGAGCGCGGCGCTCCTCCGCCGGAGGAGACCGGCACGGCCGGGGGCAGGGCCGCCACGTCGAGCTTGCCGTTGGGGGTGAGGGGCAGCCGTTCCACGGTGGCCCAGGCGGTCGGTACCAGCGGGCCGGGCAGCAGAGCGGCGACCGCGTCGCGGGCCTCCGCGTGGTCGGGTGCTCCGGGGCCGGACACCAGGAACGCGGCGAGGCGTTCGGGTCCGTCGGGTGCCGTCGTCAGGGCCACGGCGGCGTCCTCGACGGCGGGCAGGGAGCGCAGCACGGCCTCGATCTCGCCGGTCTCCACCCGCACGCCGCGCACCTTGATCTGCCGGTCGCTGCGTCCGACGAACTCCAGGGAGCCGTCCTCGTCCCACCGCGCGAGGTCACCGGTGCGGTACATCCGCGCCCCCGGCAAGCCGAAGGGGTCGGGCAGGAAGCGCTCGGCGGTGAGCCCCGGGCGGCCCGCGTAGCCGCGGGCGAGGCCCTCACCGGCGAGGTACAGCTCCCCCACCGACCCGTGCGGCAACGGGTGCAGTGACGGGTCCAGCACGTAGGCCCCGGCCCCCGCGACCGGACGCCCGATCACCGGAGAGTTGCCGGTGACACGGGCGGTGACCGCGTTGACGGTGGTCTCGGTGGGGCCGTAGAAGTTGAACACCAGCAGCCCGGGATCGGCCGCCAGCTCCTCCCACAGTCCCTCGTCCACGGCCTCACCGCCGAGCGCGATGACGCGGGGCCGGTGGCCACCCGGGGCGAGCAGGCCCGCGGCCATCATCTGCCGCAGGTAGGTGGGGGTCGTCTCGATGGCGTCGACGTGGTGGTCGGCCAGGTACCGCACCAGGGCCTGGGGGTCGCGGCGCACATCGTCGGCGATGACGTGGAGCTCGTGTCCGGCGACCATCCACAGCACCGGGTCCCAGGACGCGTCGAAGGAGGTCGCGGCGCTCAGGGCCACCCGCAGCCGACGTCCCAGGGCCTCCTCGGCCAGGGTGTGGGACTCCCGCCGGTGGTGCTCCAGGAGGTTGCTCAGCGACCGGTGCTCGACGACGACGCCCTTGGGCCTGCCGGTGGAGCCGGAGGTGTAGATGACGTAGGCGGCGTCGTGAGGTTCGGGCCCGGGTGTCTCGGGAGCCTCAGCGGCGCCGGGAGGGATCGTGGCCGGGTCGACGCGCGGAAGCCACTCGCCCGGGTCGATGGCGCGCGCCGACGACGCGGTCGCCACGAGCGCCACGGGCCGGGAGTCCTCGATCATGAAGGCGAGCCGGTCCGCCGGGTAGGACGGGTCCAGGGGCAGGTAGGCCGCCCCGGTCCGCATCACCGCGAGTATCGCCACCACCAGGTCGGTCGACCGGGGCAGCCCCACGGCCACGCGCGTGCCGGGCCGCGCGCCCTCGGCGGAGAGCACATGGGCCAGGGCGTCGACCCGGCGGCCGAGTTCACCGAAGGTGAGCGTCGCGCCGTCGCTCACGACGGCCGTGCGGTCGGGGGTCCGGCGCGCCTGCCGCTCGAAGAGTTCGGGCAGGGGGGCCGGGGCTGTCGCGTCGCCGTTAGATGACCGTGCGCCTCCCAGGCCGAGGACCCGCCGCTGTTCGTCCTCGTCGACGGGGCTGACCGCTCCGACGGTGCGTTCCGGGTCCGCCACGAACGCGTCGAGCACCCGGCACAGCCGCTCATGAGGTCCTGCCAGCTCCTGCCTGCCGTAGCGCCTGGCGTTGCCCAGCAGGTCGATCTCCAGGCCACCGTCGCCGAAGGAGGCGTGCACGGCCACCGCCAGATCCTCGACCGGGCCGATCGACAGGTTGTGCAGGGTGGCCTGGTGGGGCCCGAAGCGCAGGGCGTCGTCGAAGGCGAGGATGTTGACGGTCGGCCCGGTCAGCGCGGTCCGCGTCCCGGTCAGCCCCAGCTGGTGGCGCAGCGCTTCCGCCGGCCTGCGCTGGTGGCGGAGTACCGAGCGTGCCTCGGCGGACACCCGCCGGGCCAGATCGGTCACGCGATCGGCCGGGGACACGGGGATCCGCAGAGGCAGGATCGAACTGAGCATCGTGGGGGTCGACCGCGCGGCCGGAGTGCGACGGCCGGTCACGGGCAGGCCGAGCACGACCTCGCCGAGCCCCTTCTCCCGGTGCAGGCACAGGGCCAGGGCCGCCATGACGAACGTCGGCCACCCGGTCCCGGCCCGCCTTGCGGCGGCCTTGAGACGGTCCGTCTCCGCCCGGCTGTAGGCGCGCCGCACCGACACCGTCCCGTACGTCCCCGCTGCGCCGTTCTCCGCCGGTGCCTCGGGCGGGTGGGCGCCGGCCAGGTGGGCCGTCCAGAACCGCTCGTCCTTCGTGGCCTGTTCGGAGGCCAGATAGGCGTCCTCCTCCTCGACGAGCGCCGCGAGTGAGGTAGCCGGTCGTATGTCCGGGGTGGTGTCCGGCGCCGTGGTGAGCGCGGTGTAGACCTCGGCGATGCGGGAGAGGGCGAGGATCGCCGCGTAGCCGTCGAGTGCCAGGTGGTGGACCTGCTGGTGGAAGAGGTGGCGCGAAGGGGAGAGCCGGTAGAGGATGACCCGGACCAGCGGCCCTGCCGTCAGGTCGGCTGCCTCCGCCAGGCAGAGCCGCATACGCCGCAGGGCCTCGCCGTGCGGATCCTCCTCACCGGAGAGGTCCACCAAGGGCACGGCCAGCGAGGGACTTTCCTCGACGCGCTGGTGGGGAACGCCGTCCAGTTCGCCGAAGGTGCTGCGCAGGGCCTCTATCTCGGTCGCGGTGTGCTGGACGGCGCGGCCCAGCAGTGCGGCGTCGACCGGTCCCCGGATGTCGGCGTATTCGGCGATGTTGTACGAGGGGTCAGCGGGATCGAGTCGCTGCGCGAACCAGACCCCGCGCTGAGCGGCAGTCAGGCGTACGGTGCCCGGCGGAGTTCCGGTGTTCGGTACGTCGGTCACGCGAATTCACCTCGGTGGGGGATGCCCGCTACGTCAGGCGCCGGGGCGCGCAGGTGCGGTAGGACGGAACATGGCGGGGGAAGCGGACGGCGGTCGAAGTCGGCCGGGCTGGACGGGCGGGAGCTCCGGGGCCCGTCGGCTCGTCAAGGAGGGAGCGGAACAGGGGCCCTGGCCGGGCCGGGCACCTGTGCATCGCGATCGCGAAGCATGCACGTCGACGGGTCGGTGCATGCGGACTGCCTCCTCGGAGCTGACGTTGTCCCAAGTGGGCCGTCACACGAGTGATTCGAAGTCACACGCGCCCCGGATTGCCCATGTGACGCACGCCACTTCACCCCGGGGCGGATTTTGCACTTCGCTGGCGCGTATCAGCCAATCGCATGGCGGGATGACGCCGATGAGCAATCCGGAGGAGGGGGACGCGCCGAAGAAGGAGGTATCCAGACATCCGTCCGGATCTTGTGCGCGTTCTGAGCATCGGAGAACTCCGTGAAGCTTTTCGCATCCGCTCCCCGCTGGCCTCTCGTGGGAGCCCTCGTCGGCGCCGCGCTGCTGGCCGCGGCCCCCGCCGCGTCCGCTGCCCCCTCCGCCCCCGTGGCCCCCCGCCAGACGCAGGCCGCGCCCGCCGAGGCGACCGCTCCTGGCCTGGCCGCCTTCTACCGGGGCATACAGGGCGGGAACCTCTGCCTGCTGGCCCGGTGCACGGTCGGCGACTCCGGGCCCGGTGCTCACCCCGGCCCCAGCAACACCCAGGGGTTCAACCTCTGCCTGCTCGCCCTGTGCACCGTCCGCCCCTGAGCGACACCGGACATGAGCGGGGCCCCGAGTCGGTGAAGACGACTCGGGGCCCCGCTCGCGTGAGCTGCTTTCAGCGGAAGGTGGTCCCTCAGCACCGGTGCACCGGTCACCACGTGCCAGGCGGGCCTCAGCCCGTGGCCATGAGGACGATGCAGACGGCGCCCTTGGCGGTGGGGACGTTGTCGCACGACGCCCTTGGAGGGGTCGTTGACGGCGTATTTCTGGCCGGAGCACGTGGTGGCCAGGTTGACTTCCGGAGGGAGTCGGAGGTGCCGCTCTCCAGCTGCGTGGGGAGAGCTTCTCTCCGATGCCGCAGTAGCCGGCCCCCGCCGGTCGGGGAAAGGCCGACGCTGCTCCGGCCACGCCGGGGCCACGACGGCTCGCGGCCTTGCCGAGGGCGGTTTCGAGGCGGCGGGGTCCGTCGTCGTGGATGTCGAGGGCGAGCTTGACCGGTCATCAAGTGATCCTGATGGATCCAGTAGTCCGCCCCCGTACTCGGGTCGGGCCTGAGAGGCTGTTCAGCGCGCCCCGCCGTCTGCCAGTTCGCCGGCTGAGGGTGCCGGAAGGCGTTGGCGGGTTCCTGCTCAGAGGTGAGGGGTGCGCATGGGCAGCTTGACCGTGGTCGCTGGCTTAGTCATCGGTGTTGCCCTGCTCGTCTGCTTCGTCCGGTTGCTGAGCTCAGTGGGTGACGGGGGCGGGAAGGCAGATCGAACGGCGATGCGAACCCCGGCCCGGGACGGCTTCACCGAGCGCGAACGCCTTGCCGTGGTGGTGGAGGATCCGGATGATCTGCCCTTCCAGTACCGCACCGGTCAGGAAGAGGCCGTGGCCGCACTGCGGGTGTACGGCGCGGACACGAGACTGGACGCCCGTTCTCACCTGATGCCGGATGAGATCGATCGCATAGGCGCGGCCGAGGAGCTGGTGGAAGAGACTCTGGCCTGCATCTCCGGATACACCTGGATTGATGAGGCGCGAGGAAGGGTGCTGCATGCTGAACTGGTCCAGCTCCGGCCCAGCATCTTCAACCCGGCGCTGGTCCGCGTCTTCCTCCGCACCTTCGGCCACGGACGGTTCCCCCGGCGAGTCGTGTACCTGGGAGTGAAAGTCGGGATGCAGCACTCAGAGGAGCACCTGGCAGAGATGCTCTTCAGCTGCCCCGAGCAGGGCACGGCCAAGCGTATGGCTGAGACCTTCCTGAACTGCGGACACTCCGAGCTGGCCCATTACGGGCGGGAGTGGGCCAGGCTGAATCACTACGACATCACTGCCCGCTCCAGCGCCGAGCCGACCTTCTGGGGCCAAGCGTGACCAGCGTTCAGTAACGACCAGGTGGCGGAGTTGGAGTCAAGGCGGATGCGGCGAGGGAAGCAGGCACTTCGGCACTCACCACCGCAGGTAAGGCGTCCAACGCTCCGCAGTGCGTCCCCGGACCCCCTTCCGGCCCGGCGCTGCGGTCTTCTTCTCCGCGTGCACCTGCGGAAGACGCTCGACCGCGTCGGTGAAGACCGCCGAAGTACGGCGCGCCCGCGGGGAACTCGCCATCCCGCACGCGGCGGAACTCCCGTACAGGGACCGCGGGCGTGTGCCCAACCCGCGGCGAGACGCGGTCGTCATGCCGGCAGCCGCCGGAACGCCCGTCATGATCACTCGTGACCGCTCGTGGAGGTGATCGAGTAGGGTGCCGACCATGTTGGGCCGAACACCACCCACCGCGAGGTCGCTGCGGGCCTGGGACGCCGCTCTGGCCGTGTCGGTGGCCTTCACCGTGCAGTTCTGGCACCTGGGTGTCGGCTGGCTCCTGGGTCTGGGAATGGCTGCTGCCCTGTTGTTCCGGCGGCGGCGCCCCATGCTCGTCATGGTCGTCGTATCCGCCCTGGCGCTGGCGCAACAGCTGTTGGCGACCGTGCCCGACGAGCCGCTGGCCGACGCCACCGCGCTCTATGACGTGGCCGTGCTCATCGCGATGGTGACGGTGGTGAGCCACACCGAGCGGATGTGGCAGGCTCTCGCCGCCGGGGCCCTCGTCCTGCTGGGCGTCCTGCTGCTCTACCGCGACTCCCTCTCCCTGACCTCGCCGAGCGGCCGGGACTCCCTTCTGGAGGCGGCGTCGTTCATGGTTCTGTCCGCCGGGCTCTGGCTGACCGCGTACGTCCTGCGCACGCGCCGGCTCTATGTGGCGGCGTTGGAGGAGCGCGCCGAGGTCGTCGAGCGGGAGCAGGAGCACCTTGCCCGGCTCGCCGCCGCCGAGGAGCGCGCCGAGATCGCCCGCGACCTGCACGACGTGGTCGCACACAGCCTCTCGGTGATGATCCTCCAGGCGGACGGCGCGAGCTACGCGATCGAGAAGGACAGCGACAAGGCGCAGCGAGCTGTGCGGACCATCGCGGACACCGGCCGTGAGGCGCTGGAGGACATGCACCACATCGTGAAGGTGCTCCGTGGTGGTTCCGGTTACGGGGGCGAGGACCGTCGCACGGTGGATCTGAACGAGCTCGGCCCTCTGGCGGAGCGGGCGCGCGTGGCCGGACTCGACGTGCGACTGGACGCGGCGAAGAAGCCCGCCGGGTTGCCGGGCACGGCGGAAGTCGCGCTCTTCCGGATCGTCCAGGAGGGCCTGACGAACGTCCTTCGGCACGCGGGCCCCGGCGCGCGCGTGGCCGTCACCCTCCGGTTCGACCGGGATCTCGCGACCCTGGAGATCGTGGACGACGGGCCGACGGGTGAGCCCGTCGGCCCGTCGCACGCGATGCTCGCCTCCGGCGGCAACGGACTGCGGGGGATGAGAGAACAACTGGAGGCCCACGGCGGCCGGTTCAGCGCGGGACCCCGACCGGATACCGGCTGGCGGATCACAGCCGAACTTCCTCTGGCGCAGCGGGTGACGACGACGTGAGAAGCGAGGACATGACTACGGACCGTCCGATCCGCGTGATCGTCGTGGACGACCAGCCGCTGGTGCGAGCGGGCTTCGTCATGGTCCTGGAAGCGCAGGCCGACATCGCAGTGGTGGGCGAGGCGGGCGACGGCGCCGCGGCTCTGGAGCTTCTGGCCCCCGTCCCGGCCGATGTCGTCGTCATGGACATCCGGATGCCGGTGATGGACGGCGTGGAGGCCACGAAGCTCCTGGTCGAGCGGGGCGACGCCCCGAAGGTGCTCGTCCTGACCACCTTCGACACCGACGAGGACGCGTTCGCCGCGCTCCAGGCCGGGGCGAGCGGGTTCCTCCTCAAGAACACGCCGCCCGAGGACTTCCTCAGCGCGGTCCGGGTGGTGGCGACGGGTGATTCGGTGGTGGCTCCCCGGGTGACACGGCTGCTTCTGGACCGTTTCGCCGGCAGGCTGACGCCCGAACCGGAGCCGAGGGACGCGCGGCTCGATGTTCTGACCGACCGGGAGCGCGGTGTCCTGGAACTGGTCGGCCGGGGCCTGTCCAACACCGAGATCGCCGACAGCCTGTTCATCGCCGAAGCGACGGTCAAGACCCACCTGAGCCGCATCCTGGCCAAGCTCCAGCTGCGGGACCGCGTGCAGGCCGTCGTGCTGGCCTACGAGACCGGACTGGTCCGGACCGAGCGCTGAACGGCCGGGCGCCGCGTGCCCCCGTACCGCCTCTTCGGGATCGACGGACCCGTGAGCGTGTCCCCCTGGGGTCGTACACGCCCACGGGCGAGCCCCCCCTCGGGTCGCACGCTCCGTGGCCGGGGATTCATGTCCTGCTCCGACGCGGCAGGACACCCCCCTCGACCAGGATTGCCGACGAGACAGACGCTCGTTCGCAGGTGATCCCACGGAGGTCGACATGACGGACATCAACAACGGCACGAAGACCGGACGCGGCACGAGGGGCGGGCACGGCCCGAGGACGTGGATCGTCGGCGCCGCCGCAGCGGCGGTCCTGGCCGGTGCGGTCGGCGGCGGCGCCCTCTGGTGGAACGAGCGCAGTCGGCCGAGCCAGGCCACGGCCGCGGACTGCGCTCTGGCCCAGAAGATCATCGATGGGGCGCAGGACCTCCCCGCCGAGAAGACCGACGTGGCGAAGTGGCTCAAGGACTCCCAGGAACTGCGGCGCGAGAACATGGAGGACGGCTACCTCGGCGCACAGATCTCCAAGTACGAGTCGTGGGCGGCCGACCACGCCACGCACACCGGTCGGGGCCCCTCCGCACCGGAGCTCCGGAAGACCGCGGACACCGCCAACGCACACTGCGAGGACGCCGGACGCACCCTCGACCTGCCCCCCATCGGCTCCTGAGGCCTCTTCCGGCCGCCCCGATCCACGTCGATGAGGAAGGAGTCAGGGACATGTGTACGGCGGAACGGAGTCCGGTGACGGCGCCGCTCAAAACCCCAGGCGCCCGGGAGGAGTCCGCGACCGCGACCGGGACGGTGGCAGCCCACCCGTCATCGGCCGACCGTCCGGCAAAGCACCCGGTTGACCGCAGGAACCGTGCTCCGGAGAGTGTGCGATGACACCACGCTCCCGCGTCGTCCTGGCGCGCGTCTTCCTGGCGGGCGTACTGCGGCACCCGGCCCGGCTCATGATGACCGGACTCTCGGTCCTGGTCGCCGCCTTCGTCGTGATGGGCGCCGTGCTGGCCCAGGAGGTCACGCGGCGTACCACCCTGGAACAGTTCAGCGACACGCCGTCGGCCACCAGCCTGGTCGCCGTCGTGCGGCAGGGTCCCGGTATCACCGAGGCCGTCACCGATGCCGTTCGCCGACTGCCCGGAGTGGCCGAGGCCACCGCGCGTACCAGCGCGCAGGCGCCGCTGGACGGGATCTCCGACCGGCTGGTCGAGTTGAGGGCCGACCCCGGACAGGGGGAACTGGCCCGCACCCGGGTGGTGTCGGGGTCCTACCCGCGGGCTGCCGGGGAAGTGGCCGTGAACGAGGACGCCTCGCGCCACTGGAACGTCCGTGCCGGGGACCGGCTGCGTCTCCTCTTCCCCTCGGAGGATCCCTCGGCGGAGGACAGGCCCGTCGCGGTGACCGTCACCGGCGTGGTCACGACCCGCTCGGACCGGATGGAGACCGCCTACGCCTCGGCCTCCGTCGTCAACGGCCTCAGCCACCGGACCGGCTCTCCCCGGCTCGACGTACGCGCCGCGCCGGGCACGTCCGCGCAGGTCCTGTCGGGCCGGATCGCCGAGACGCTGGAGCGGCGCGGCGTCGACGCCCGCGTCACCGCCGGGGCCGAGGTGCGGGACGCGGAGGCACGGTCCGCGGTCGGCCAGTACGCGGACTTCTTCCGCATCGTGAGCATGTTCCTCGCCGTCGCCGTCGTCGCGGCCGCCCTGGTCGCGACCTCCACGTTCCGCGTCGTCTTCGCCCAGCGGCTGGCGGAGCTGGCGATGCTGCGGGTCATCGGGGCGCGACGGCGACAACTGGTGCGGGCCCTGGCCGTCGAGGGCGCGGTGACGGGTCTGTTGTGCGGTTCGACGGGGGTCGTCCTGGCGCTCGGCGCGGGCCGGGCGGTCCCGGCCGTCGCGGGCGCGGCCGGACAGCATCTCGCGGCGCCCGGTCTGCCACTGGGCGCCGCGGCGGCCGTGGTGGTGGGGGCCGCCGTCGTCACCGTCTGCGCCGTCCTCGCCCCCGCGTTCGCCGCCGCGAAGGTCTCGCCGCTCGCGGCGCTGCGTACGGCGTCGACCGCCGCGGCCGAGGGCCTCGGTCCCGGGCGCCGCGCCGGCGGAGCGGCCCTGGCTGTGGTGGGGGCGGCGGCAGGCGTCCTCGTCCTCACCCGGTTGCCCGAACCGGGCGACGTGACGTACGAGTCCTCCGAGAACCTGGCCCTGACGGCGCTCTCGGGAATGCTGGTGTTCGGAGCCCTCCTGGCGCTCGGGCCGCTGCTGGTCCGGCCCGCGCTCGCCGTCGCCGGACGGGCGCTGCGGCGGCTCGGGCCGGTCGGGAAGCTCGCCGTGACCGGCGTCGGCGGTACCCCGCACAGGGCCGCGGCCCTCTCGCTCGTCGTCGCTCTCGGCGTCAGCCTCGTCTCGGCGACCCTCGTCGGCATCGCGAGCATGCGGAGCCACGAGGCGACCCGCCTCGCCGTCCAGGCACCGGCGGACTTCTCCCTGCACGGCCCGGAGACGGGTCTTGCTCCGGACCTCGTCACCCGCCTGCGGGGCCTACCGCAGCTGACCGACGTCCATGGCTACCGGCAGACCGAGGTCCGTGTCGAAGGAGCGGGGGCGGGCGGAGTGTCCGCCCTCGACCTCGATCCCACGGCCCTGCCGTCCGCGACCCGCCTCGACACGGCCAGTGGGGAACTCGACGACCTCGGCCCCGGCCGGGTGGTCCTCGAGGCGGGACTCGCCGCCGAGCTGGGGGTACGGGCGGGTGACGACATCAGGCTGGAGGCGGCCCGCTCCCGGAGCCTCCGGTTGTCGGTCGCCGCCACGCTCACCGGCGCCGGGCCCCTCACCTCCGACCTGCTCCTGGCGCCGGCCGATCTCGACCGGACGGGTGCTCCACGCCCGGCGACGGCGATTCTGGCCAACGCGGCCGGACGCGGGCAGGACGGGCGGAGCGCGGCGGTGGCGGCGATCACCGAGGCCGCCGAGGGCCGGAGCGGCATCCGGCTCGGTGTGCTCGCCGACGACCGTGATCGCAGCGCCGAGGACATCGCGTGGCTCGCCACCACGGCTCTGGGGCTGCTCGGACTCACCCTGCTGATCGCGGTGATCGGCGTCTCGACCACGACCGCCCTCACCGTGCGCGAACGCACCCGCGAGTCGGCGCTGCTCCGCGCACTGGGGCTCGGCCGGCCAGGACTGCGCACCATGATCGGTATCGAGGCGGGCCTCTACGGTGTGCTCGGCGGCATCGTCGGGCTCGCCATCGGTGTCCCCTACGCCTGGCTGACGGCTCGCGCGCTGAATCTGGGCGCGGTGTTCGAACTGCCCCTCGCCCCCCTTGCCGCGGTGCTCGGCAGCCTGGTGGCCCTCACGACGATCAGCGGTCTCCTCTCGACCCGCCGCGCGACCCAGGTGAGTCCGGTAGCGGCTCTGGGCGACACCGCATGACCGCTCCGCGGCCGGTGCACCCTCCGGCGAAACCGTGTCAGCAAGGAGGCGGAGGGTAGTGGCCCCCATACGAGGGGGTGGACGTGGACGAGGCGCCGGTGCGACCGCGTCCACCATGCCCGGCGGTGCCTCGCCCCGTCATACCCACCACAGCCCCTTTTTTTTTCGACACCGGACCGACCTCTACGAATGGCAGGCCCTTCCATGCCCGAAACCACGGCCGCGACGGGGAAGACCCCCGAGCCCGGGAGCCCCTACGACCACGTCATCGTCGGCGGTGGGGCGGCAGGCAGTGTGCTCGCCGCCCGGCTGAGCGAGGACCCCGGTTGCCGCGTCCTGCTGCTGGAGGCGGGGCCGGCGGACACCGACCCGCGGATTCAGCAGCCGCACGGGCTCTTCGCGGGTCTGCTCCGAGGTGAGCTCGACTGGAGCTACGACACCGTTCCCCAGGAACAGCTCGGGGGCAGGAGGGTGCCTCTCTCCGCCGGAAAGGTGCTGGGCGGCGGCGGTTCCATCAACTACCAGGTGTGGTTCCGGGGGCACCGGCTCGATTACGACGGATGGGCGGCCGGAGGTATGCGGGGGTGGGGGTGGGACGACGTGCTGCCGGCCTTCCGCCGCAGCGAGGACCACGAACTGGGAGTGTCGGACCTCCATGGAACGGATGGGCCGGTCCCTGTCACGACGCCGAAGGACGTCAGCCCGCTCTCACTGGCGTTCATCACCGCGGGAGTGGAGACCGGTCTGACGCTCAACCGCGACTTCAACGGCGCGGAGCTGGACGGCGCGGGGCTGGTCTACAGCAACATCCGCGACGGTGAGCGGTTCAGCGCCTCCCGGGCCTATCTCCACCCGGCCATGGACCGGCCCAACCTTGACGTGCTGACCGAGGCGCAGGTGGTACGCGTACTGCTGGAGGGCACACGGGCGACCGGTGTCGAGTACCGGCGCGGCGGCTCCACCGAGCGCGTGCACGCCGATTCCGTGGTGCTCTGCGCGGGAGCCGTGCGCACACCGCAGTTGCTGATGCTCTCCGGCATCGGACCGGCGGACCATCTGTCCGATCTGGGGATGGACATCGTCCACGACCTTCCCGGTGTGGGCAGTGGTCTGCAGGATCATCCCGCAGCCGTCGTCAGCTGGCCGGTCACCAGGGGCGAGACCTGGCTGGACGCGCTCAGCGAGAGCAACCAGACTCTTTACGACCGACAGCGGCGGGGGCCGCTGGCATCCGTCGGCCAGGCCAGCGCGTTCCTGCGCGTCACGCCCGGCGCACCGGCCCCGGACGTCTCGGCGATGCCCATGCTGATCGACCTGCTCGGCGAGAGCGTGCCCGGGCTCTCCTGCATGGTCACCGTCCTGGCTCCCCGCAGCCGGGGCACTGTCCGCCTCGCGTCCACCGACCCCGTGGACGCGCCGCTGGTCGATCCCCGTTATTACGAGGACCCGGCGGACCTGGAACTCGTCGTCGGGGGACTGCGCAGGGCCCTGGACATCTGCGGCAGTCCCGTCATGGGCGCTTTCATCGGCTCCCCGTCCTTCCCTCCTGCCACCGACGACGCGGCACTGCGGGAGTCGGTGCGAACCTCCACCGTCTCCTTCAACCACCCGGCCGGCACCTGCCGGGCAGGAGACGACCAGGACGCGGTCGTCGACGAGTTTCTGCGCGTGCACGGGATCAGGGGACTGCGCGTCGCGGACGCCTCGGTCATGCCGAGCCTTCCCCGTGGAAACATCCACGCTCCGACGATCATGATCGGGGAGCGGGCGGCCGAACTCATGCGTACCGCGTAGACCCCTGGCCGTGGCACCTCAGGCCCCGAACTCTCCTCCCGTGGCCACGATTTGTCGATCCTGACGGTGACCTTGATGCCGATGGAGGAGCTTCTTCGCCTCCGCCGGATCGTAGCGGCAGGCGTCGCCGGATTGCGAGTCGCAGGCCACGTACCCCTCGGTGAAGGGCTGGTCGGTGGCCTCACCGCGGCCGAAGGCCGGTATCCCGGCGAACTCCTCGCGGTGAACTCGTGCCCCGGATCCGCGCAGCACTCCACTGACGCGCCCGGAGCGCTCCGCAGGGTGACTCCGTGACAATCACCACGGCATCTCGGCCGGAGCCCGGGGCACATGGACCGGCCCGATCCTGGGCTGTGTTCTCCGAGCTCGGCTCGGCCGGGGACGCCGCCCGGTTTGCGGGGGTGGTGCGCCGCCGACGGCCAGAGCGCCCGCCGCCCCCGCTTCCTCGCACCTGCACAGCCCGGCGGACGTGTCCTGCGACCGGAACCGGCTCCGGACGCGTGGGCCCGTGTTGGACGGTCTCCTCCCGGACTCACGTCTGCGAGCTGCTACCGCTGCATGGCTTCGTACCCGGAGTGGAACAGTGCGAAGAAGCTCGGGTACTTACTCGGATTGCCGTATTTCGGTGAGAAGGTGTAGGCGGCCCATTCGCCGTCCGGGCCGGTGTCGGTGGGATCGAGCAACCAGAAGTCCTCGTCATGGGCGATCTCGAGAGACCGGCGAAACAACTGGACGTCGTCCTCGTTGCCAGGTATCCCGTCGTAAATCTCGATCACGCTGTCGCCGCTCTCACTGTCCCGCATCCACGTGACGCGGTCACACGGGTAGACGCTTCCTCCCACCCAGGAATTCGCCAGGCACGTCCAGCCGTTGCTCGTCAGGAAGAATGCCCGCAGGCCCGGCGGGAAGCGCACCCCGAGCCGCTCCTCGGCCGCCACCACGTCTTCCTGAGCGGCAGGGGTCTCGCCCAGCCACGGCCGGACGTGCTCCCCTCGGTCATAAGCCTCCAGATCCTCTTCCTCCAGCAGGTCGACCAGCTCGTCATAATCGGCCTCCTGTACGTAGAGATCGCCGTAGCGCATCAGATACGCACGCCACTCCTCCGGTGTGGTCGCAACACCAACAACTGCATTCCCATCACGATCAGTTGTCTCGCTCATGCCGATCATCATGCCAGCGGCCTCCGACACCGCCGAACAGGCTTCGACCGGCACGTACGTGGTGGGAGCACCCGGAGGAACCGGCTCTCGTACCCAGCGGGCGAACGGTCCGTGAACGGCCTCTGCCACGGGCCGAACCGCGCGGGCAGGTCCCGCCAGGGCAGACGGGTCCGCAACGTGAACACAACGCCCTCAAGGGTCCGGTCCGCGCGCGTGAGGGCGACGCTCAGGGCAGCACCCGGTCGAGGTTGACCGCGGCGCTGATCAGCGCCAGATGGGTGAACGCCTGCGGGAAGTTGCCCAGTTGGCGTCCGGTCACGCCGATCTGCTCGGCGTACAGACCCACGTGGTTGGAGTAGGTGAACATCTTCTCCAGCGCCACCCGCGCCTCTTCCGCCCGGCCGCCGCGGGTGAGCGCCTCCACCCACCAGAAGGAGCAGAGGGAGAACGTCCCCTCGGATCCGTCCAGACCGTCGGGCGCCGCCGACAGCTGATAGCGGAACACGAGGCTGTCCACCACCAGTTCCTTTTCCATCGCGGCCATGGTGGAGCGGAACCGCGGGTCGTTCGGGGCGATGAACTTGACCATGGGCATGATCAGGAGGGATGCGTCGACCACGGATGCGGGGGTCTGGCCCGGTCCGGCCACCGTCTGGGTGAAGGCGGCCGTCTCCGGGTTCCAGGCACGCTCCATGATCTGCTCGTAGATCGCGTCGCGCACCCCGCTCCACCGTGCGATGTCCCCCGGCAGCCCGCGCCGTCGCGCCATCCGGATCATGCGCTCGACCGCGACCCAGCACATCAGCCGGGAGTACGTGTGGTGCTGGCGCTCGACCCGGGGTTCCCAGATCGACTCGTCCGCCTGGTCCCAGTTCTCCATCAGCCAGTCGAGCACCCGCCGCAGGTCGGTCCAGGTCTCATGGGAGATGCCCGGTCCGTGCTTGTCGAAGAGGTACACGCTGTCGACGATCTCCCCGTACACGTCGAGCTGGCTCTGCTCGGCGGCGCCGTTGCCCAGGCGGACCGGGGACGCTCCGCCGTATCCGCGGAGATGGCCGAGGGTGGTCTCCGCGGGGACCTGCGCGCCGTCGATGGTGTACATGGGCCGCAACGGGCCGTCGCCGTCGGCGTGGGCATCGCGCAGGCAGCGGGCCAGCCAGCCGATGAACGCCTCGGCCTCGTCCATGAACCCCAGGCGCAGCAGCGCGTACAGCGAGAAGGCGGCGTCACGGATCCACACATAGCGGTAGTCCCAGTTGCGTTCCCCGCCCTCCACCTCCGGAAGTCCCATGGTGGGCGCGGCGACGATGGCTCCGGTGGGTTCGTGGGTCAGCAGCTTGAGGGTGAGCGCGGAGCGGTGCACCCGCTCACGCCAGCGGCCGGTGTAGCGGGAGTGGGAGATCCAGGACCGCCAGAAACCGACGGTGGCGTCGAAGAGGCCGGTGGCCTCGTCGGGCCCGACCGGTTCGGAGCCGTCGACGGCGCACGCCTCCTCGCCGCAGGTGAGGACGAACACCTGGGCCTCGCCCTGTTCCAGGCAGAACTCGGTGACGGCGTCCGCCCCTTCGACCTCCAGTTCCACGGTGGCGCGCAGCCGGACGAGGAGGTCGGGGGAATGGAAGTCCACGGCCTGCTCGTGCGAGGTGACCTGGACGTCCGCACGGCCGTAGTCGGGACGCGGGGCGACCCGCGCCCGGAGGGTCATGCTGCCCCGTACGCAGGAGACGCGCCGGACCAGACGCTGCCGGTGGTCGGGGTCGTGGGGGCGCAGGACGGGCATGAAGTCCTGGATCTCGACCATGCCGTGGACGGTCAGCAGCCGGGTGATGAGGATGTTCGTGTCGGGAAAGTAGAACTGGTGGCGCGCGGTGACGTCGCAGACCGGCTCGATCTCCCAGAAGCCGCCCTCGTCGGCGTCCAGCAGGGAGCCGAAGACGCTCGGCGAGTCGAAGCGCGGTGCGCAGAACCAGTCGACGCGCCCGTCCGTGGCCACGAGAGCAGCGGTCCTCAGGTCTCCGATCACCCCGTGGTCCGCGATGGGCAGCGTCGCGCGCGCTCCGGTCTCTCCGGTGCCGCCGCTCACGCGCCGGCCTCCGGGTGTCCGCCGAGTCCTGTCGCCGCCTCGGGGCCTCGGGAGCCGCGCGGATAGGCCTGCGGGCGGGGCGGGTGTTCCTGGACGGGGGCGACCAGCTCCCAGACCCGCTCGGTCTCAGCCGCCGTGGTGAAGACTCGGTGGTCTGCTGCGAAGGCGTGCAGGAATACGGCGGCGTAGGCGCTCAGGGGCGCGTCACCGGAGTGCGGGGCCAGACGCAGCTCACCGTCCGGACGCCGGGGGCCGGGGCCCGGCGCGGTCAGCCGCGTGCCGAGCCGGATGTCCGCCCCGGCGCCCAGCCCCACCACCAGTTCGGTGCCTGTCCGGCCCGGTGGCCGCCGATGCCCGAGGGGTTCGTGGAACCGCACGGTGACCCGCGCGTCGTCGGAGTCGAGGGCCTTGCCGGTGGACAGGACGAAGGGCACACCACGCCAGCGGTCGTTGTCGATGTGGACCCGGACCGCGGCGAACGTCTCCGTGGTGGAGTCGTCGGCCACCCCCTCCTCGTCGCGGTATCCCTCGTACTGGCCGAGAACCGCCTCCGCCGGGTCGAGGGGCCGCGTCTGCTGGAAGAGGCGCAGCCGGGCCTCCCGCTCCGCCTCCGCGTCGTCCCCCTCCGGAGGCTCCATCGCGGCCACCGCCAGCACCTGGAACAGATGCGTGGGGACCATGTCGCGGAAGGTGCCCGTGCTCTCCATGAAGGAGGCCCGGCCCTCGATACCGATCGTCTCCGGTACGTCGATGCCGACCGAGGCGATGTGCCCCGCGTCCCAGACGGCAGAGGCCCAGGTGTTACCCGTCCGCAGGGCGAGCAGGGCGCGCAGGGACTCCTTGGCCAGGAAGTGGTCCACGCGCAGCACCCGCTCCGGGGGCGCGACGGAGGCGAGCAGCGCGTTGAGGCCGCGGGCGGAGGGCACGTCCACGCCGAGCGGCTTCTCGACCATGAGCGTGGCACCGTCGGCGATGCCCTCCCGGTCGGTCATGCGCACCATGTCGCCCAGGTGCTCCGGCGGTACGGAGAAGTAGACGAAGGTCCGGCAGTCGGCCCCCAGCTCTTCGCGGCGGCTCCGCACCGCAGCCGCGAGCTCCGTCCCGTCCTCGGCGGTGGCCTGCGCGAACTCGACGCGCTCGGTGAACCGCGCCAGGGACGAGGGGTCGCCGTCCCCGGTGAGGGCGTCACGTACCTGGCCGCGGAAGTCCTCCTGCGAAGCGGGAGCGTGGCGGCCCGAGCCGATGACGGCGAAGTCCGCGGGGAGCAGACCACGACGACGTAGTTCGAGGAGCGCCGGGAAGATCATCCGGCCTGCCAGGTCGCCGGTCGCCCCGAACAGGACGAGGAGCACGGGCGGTTCGCCGGAGGCCCGGGGGGTGGTCACGTGGAAACTCCTCAGAATCATGGCAAGGGTCGCGTGGGTTCCGCTTCCCCGTCCGCATGTCTCCACTCTCCCCCGCGCGGGTCGAGCGGGGGGTCCGCCACGCCCTCGGAATCAGTACCGAGGGCGCGCGTCATCTCACCCGGTTGCTGCCGGTGGCCGTCCTCGGATGGACGCCGCGGGACACCGGCCACCGGGAGTGTCATGCCGCGGCCGTCGACGTCACGCTCCTGCGGTAGGCCCGGAGGGCGAAGGCGACGAGAGCGAGCAGCACCACCGCGGCCACGCCCAGGGTCGCAGCGTCGAAGTCGGCCGACGCGTTCCTCTCGGCGTCGCCGGAGGCCAGTTGGGGAACGAAGTTCCACATGGTGTGAAAGGCACAGGAACGCCAGATGCACCCATCGGCCAGGGCCCAGAGAGCGAGCGCGTCCCCGAGGAGAAAGGTCATCAGGATGTAGGCGACGGGCGCGCTCGCGTTCGCCAGGTGCGCGCACGCGAACAGCGCCGAACTGCCGAGGACGCCGGCCGCCGCTCCCCATCGCTCGGAGAACTTCGGCAGGAGGAAACCGCGGAAGACGAGCTCCTCCGTCGACGCCTGGACGGTGACAGCCACCAGAAGCAGCACGGCCGTGCCGAGGGCGATGGAGTCACCGGAATCGCCCTCGGCCGAGCCGCTGAGCATGCTCGCTCCTACGTTCAGCACGATCAGCCCGGCTACGGCGGAAGCACCTCCGATCAGAATTCCGCGGGTCCTGCCGGCCCCGGACAGTCCGAGAGAGGCGACGGGGCGCCGTTCCCCGAGAGCGACCCATGCGCCGAGGAGTACGGCCGTCGGCAGAAACGCGGCCAGACACGAGACGATGACACCCGTCGGGGACGACGGGTCGACGCCGGTGCCCTTGAGCGTCCGCACGCCGGTCGCCTGGCCCACTGCCATGCACACGAGCGCGACCAGCACGGCCACCAGGGGGCCGGTCGTGACACCGCGTGTCTTCTGCTGCCTGTCGCCCACCAGCATGGAACTCCCCGCGTCGACGGTCGAACGAAGTCCCATCGTCGGCAGGACGTGGACGAAGCGCATGCCTGTGCCGCCGAACGGCTGAGTCCGCAGCGGTCCCGAAGGCGTCCGCCCCCCTCCAGGCTCCGGAATCGCGGCATCCGCTCCCCGGCCACCTGGTACGAGCAGGTGTTGCCCCGGTGCGGCTCGGGGGTAGGTGAGGCCTGGTCCCCGGGCACGCACGTCGTGGGAGCACCCGGCCGGGGTGGGGATCGCCGAGGAGAGGAGAAGTCTCGTGGGTGGACGTCGTGCGGTGGTTTCCGGAGCGAGTATCGCCGGTCTGTCAGCCGCGTTCTGGCTGAGGAGGCTCGGATGGCAGGTCACGGTCATCGAACGTGCGCAGGAGTTCCGCGACGGAGGACAGAACGTCGATGTGCGGGGCGTCGCGCGGGAAGTCCTGCACCGCATGGGGTTGTTCGAGGCGGTGAAGCGGCAGAACACCACGGAGACGGGGACGGTTTTCGTCGACGCGGACGGCAAGGTGACCGCCGAGCTGCCCTCCGGGGGCCCGGACGGAGCCACGGCCGAGCTGGAGGTACTGCGCGGCGACCTGGCCCGCACCATCCACGACCATCTGCCGCCCGGCGTCGCGTTCCTCTACGACGACGTCATCGAGACCGTCAGTGACCACGGTCGGGGCGTCGACATCGTGACGTCCCGGGGAAGGGAACTGGGCTGCGAACTCCTGGTGATCGCCGAGGGCGTGCGCTCGGCGACACGGGACCGGGTGTTCGCGGAGGACGGCATCACCAGGAACGATCTCGACGTGACGATGGTCTTCGGCACCATTCCCCGCACGGCCGACGACGACGACCGGTGGCGCTGGCACACCACCACCCGCGGCCGCCAGATCCACCTGAGGCCCGACCGTCACGGCACCACCCGCGCCATCCTCTCCTTCAGCCCCGGGGACGACCTGACCGGACTCGACCGGGAGGACGCCCTGGCACGCGTCCGGGACCGGTACGCCGACGCCGGGTGGGAGGCCCCCCGCATCGTCGAGGCCTTCGGCACCTCCGACGACGTCTACATCGACCAGCTCACCCAGATCAGGATGACGACCTGGCACAGGGGCCGCGTCGTGGTGGCGGGCGACGCCGGCTGGTGCGTCACGCCGATGGGCGGGGGCGGGGCGTCGCTCGCTCTGACCAGCGGCTACGTACTGGCGGCAGAGCTCGCCTCCCGTCCCGAGGACACCGAAGCCGCCCTGCGGGCGTACGAGAAGTGGATGCGGCCCCTGGTCGAGGACGTCCAGAAACTCCCGCCGGGCATGAAGAAGTTCGCCTACCCGCAGACCCGTACCGGGCTGGCTCTGCGCCATCTCGCCGACAAGGTCCTCACGGCGCCGCCGCTCAAGCCCCTGACGGCGAAACTGACCCAGGTAGCGAGTGCGCCGCACGACCTGCCCGACCTCCCCTCCGGTGGCAACTGACCGGACGGATCAAGCCCCTTCGGGATCCGCTCGGGCCTGCTCCGGCTCATCCTGCCCGCGGGACGGCTCGCCTGCCCGTCAGGGGAGCGGGGCAGGTCTGACGACTGCCGCCCGGCCCGGCTCCGGTGCCGGGCCGGGTGGCGGTCTCGCCGGAAATGCGCTCGGTTCCGGTCGTCCGTCGCGTGCCCCGGCCCCCTCTGGCCCATCGGGACCATGATCAATAGGGTGAGGGTGCGGAGAAGGGGCACAAGGTGTGGGACCCCCCTCATGCGACGGATGGTGACACATGCTGATGCCCCGCCCCGAAACGGTGCGCTCCCTGCTGACCCGCTACAACGAACTGCGGCTGGAACACTCCAAGGACTCCGCGAACGGTCGGAACCGGAGCTTGGAGGATGTGTCGTACACACTGTGCGTCACCACCGGAACCCGTAACGTGCAGGACGCCCTGCACGCTGCGGAAAGGATTCTGCGTACCCCCTCGGACCGCATGAGGACGGTCGCCGTCCCGCTGCGGCTGAAGCCCGCAGAACGGGTCGCCCCCTCCGGCGTCGCGCCCCTGCCCTCCGCGTCCTGAGAGCCCGGGGGTACGACGTCATGTGGGGAGACCGAGCGGACGGGGTCCTGGTGAGTCGGCCGGAGTCGGCGGCCGAGGCCCGCCGGGAGGTGGAGTTCGCGCTCTATCCCCTGTTGTGCTCCCCGGACGTGTCGCTGCGTCCGGCACACCACGCACGGGCGATGGACGCCTCACTCGTCGCCTCCGAGCTCGTGGGTCATGTGCACCATCACACCGGATCCTCCCGGGAGTGCCTCCTCGTGTGCCTTCTGCACACCAACGAGATCACCATCGTGGTGACCGACCCCTGCGACGCGGACCTGCCTCGCTTTCCGCACCCGTTGGACCACGGGCGTGCGGGATTGGGGAGCGCGTTCTGGTCGGTGGTCAACCGGGTCGCCCACCAGGTCGATGTCCAGGCCCTGCCCACCGGCGGCAGGATCATCAGCGCCGCCGTCGCACTGACCGGCCCCTGATCGCTCCGGCGGCGATCGCCGACGGTGCGGAACCTCCCTGTGGTCGCTTCCCCCTGGTCAAGGCGTTCGCCCTACACACACGCACGGGGCCGTGGAGCGCAGCCCCGCCCACCCCTGCCGGAGGCCACCCGCCGGGCGGTGTCGAACGGCCTCGATGTGTTGCTGGGTGACGCCCGCGCGCGAGCGGCCGCGCTGGCGGCGATGGGCGCCGTTCTGCGCCTTGTCGACAGCTGGCTCACCGGCGAGCTGGAGGCCGACCGCGAGGAGCTCATCGACTGGACCACCGCCGCGGCCCTCGGTGTCCTCGCGGGCGTGGCGTCACCGGCCGCCCCTCCCGGCGGGGTGGGCCAGGGGGTGTCTCACTGATCGGGCCGGATGAGGGAGCGGGATGTAGCGTCAGTCGACGTCGGCGCGGGTCTGCCCCAGCCTCAAGTCGTCTATCCAGACCGTGGAGTCGACGTCGCCGATGGCGGAACCGTACGTCCCCCAGCGGGGATTGTTGCCCCGGTCGTCCCAGGTGCGGACGGAGCGCTGGTCGACGACGAGGGACCCGTCGACGTAGAGCGCGAACGAACCGGTGTTGTCCGAGCGGGTGGTGATGCCCAGTTCGATCTTGTGGTAGCCGGTGGTCGTCCACTCCTTGCTGCCGACCGGCTTCCAGACCTCGCCCGGCGCGACGTACCAGATCTTCAGCCGGCCGTCCTCCACCTTCATGAGCACCGGGTAGTTCTGCTGCTGCTCCTCGCCGGTGCCCCACGACTTCCACTGGAAGACGGTCTGGGCGTCGGGCGTGCTCGTCCGGAGTTTCCAGCCCCACCAGTACGTGGTGTCGTTGCTCCAGGTGCGGCCTGCCGCACCGGCGACCTCGCAGCGGTCGGACCCGGTCGGCTTGTCCAGTCGGAAGACGGGGCCGTGGCCGTCGTTCCCGTCGTGGGTGGTGATCGACCCGCCGTCACAGGCGGTGTAGGAGAAGCTGCCCGTGCCGGAGGCGGGGTCGGCCGTCCACAGGACGGCGGCATGGGCCGGTGAGGCCGCCAGGAGGGCCATGGCCGAGGCGATGGCGGCCGGGGCCAGGAGGTTGCGGAGGGTGGTTCGTACGTCGCTGCGTCGCACGGTCTGGTCTCTCCTCGGAGGTGGGGGGCGTGGGGGGAGCCGGTCCGCAGCTTCCGGTTCGCGTGGAAGCGGCGTCAAGGCGCGCCGCGGAAACGGTCAGTAGTCGGTCACGCCTGGGGCGTCCGGTCCTTCGCGGGGGCTCCGCAGGACCGCCGGACGACGAGTCGGGGCAGCCACTCCACGGTCGAGCTCTGGGCTCCGGGGTCCTCGATACGGCGCAGCAGGAGCGTGACCGCGCTCTCCCCGACCGCGTGGTTCGCGGGGGAGACCGCGGTCAGCGGCACATCCGCGAGACCGGCGATCTCGTCGTTGTAGCTGACGAGCGCGAACTCCTCGGGCACCCGCACACCGTGGGCCAGCAGCCGCTGGAGCAGGTTGACCGCGTCGGAGTCGGTATGGACGACGGCGGCCCGCACCTCCCCGGAGTCGACGCGCTCCAGGAGGCGGTCGGCACACGTCTCGAAGTCGTCGAAGTGCCCCGCGCGGGAGCCCTGTTGCAGGGAGAGGTCGTCGTCGGGAAGACCGAGCGCCTCGACGGCGGCCCGGTAGCCGCGGCGGATGTGGGGCCAGGTGTGGGTCGTTCGGGACATCATCGCGACGCGCTCGTGCCCGAGGCCGGCCAGGTGGTGCACCGCCGCGGTCGCTCCCCCGGCGTGGTCCGATGCCACCCGGTCCAGGCCGAGGGCCGCCAGACCCAGCGGTATCCGGCGCTCCACCAGCACCAGCGGCGTCCGGAGTTCCGCGATCGCCGCCGCCTCCTCCTCGGCGGGGCCGTACACACCCCAGCCGGGCGTGAGGACGAGACCGTCCGCCCCGGCCTTGATCAGGTTCCTGGTCTGCCGTGCGTCACGGTCCTGCCGGTAGTCGGTGATGCCGACCAGCAGCCGGGCCCCGGCGGCCGTGGCGGCGTCCCGGGCGCCCCGGATGATCGAGCGGTAGAAGTAGTCGGCCGTGGGAACGAGCATCCCCAGGACGAGGCCGCTGAGCGGCGGCGACGGAGCCCGGTGGCGGGCCAGCCGCGCGTCGCGGGCGTTGAGCGGTGCGGCGGGCCAGGACACCGAGCCGTGCAGTCGCCGCACCCGGCCGACGGCCGCGAGTGCGGTCACGTCCCTGCGGGCGGTCTCCACGGAGACGCCGAGCGCCGTGGCGAGTTCGGTGACCCGGAGACCTTCGCGCTCCCGCACGATCTCCAGTATCCGCCGGTGCCGTTCCTCCACACGTTCCCGCATCCCGCCTCCTGGTGCGCTCCGCGGCCGCCGCCGATCGCAGGACGCGGGACCCGGCCGGAGAGTAGCCGACCGAACGGTGACCGGAACGCGCCCCGATGAGGAACACTTCGGTCTGCCTCCCCTGGCCGGTGGCCGCCGGCCGGACGCGGGTGCGCGGCGTGCGAACGACATGCGGAATCCAGTCCGGGTTCATCCCGTGGACGCGGCACATATCGACACTTCGTCACAGTCCGGGCCGAACGGCGCTCGGGCGGCGACCGACCAGAGGTTGAGGTAAGCGATGGTAAAGCGCCGAGAGATACTCGGAATGGCAGGAGCGGCCCTGGGCGCGGGCGTGCTGGGCGCGGGCAGCGCCGAGGCCGTCACGCGCGGCGGCACGGCGGACCGGCACCGGCCCTCGCACCGGAAGCTGAAGGTTCTCCAGTTCAACATCTGGCAGGGCGGCAGCCGGGTGCCGGGCGGGCGGGCCGGGATCGCGGACACCGTCGCGGCGGTCGAGCCCGACGTGGTCATGCTCAGCGAGTCGGACCAGGAGCGGGTCGCCCACCTGTTGTCGGACCTCGCCGACCGCGGCCTGACCTACTTCGACAACGCCAACCCGGGGGACCCCGGGGTGATCTCCCGCTACCCGGTCATCGAGCACGCCTCCTTCCCGTCCTGGTCGAAGGCGGTCATCTCGGTCGGCGGCACCGAGATCGCCGCCTACTCCGGGCACCTGGAGTACCGCTACTACGTCAACTACCTGCCGCGCGGCTACGGCGGCGGCACGCCGCCGCCGCTGGAGACCTCGGAGTACGGGTGGGACGAGATCCCGACCGGCCCGATCACCGATGTCGGCCTCATCAAGCGGCTCAACGAGGCCTCCGGCCGCACCGAGGTGACGCGGACGGTCCTCGCGGACGCCGCCCGGGAGCGCCGCCGGGGACGGCTCACCCTGCTGGCCGGTGACTTCAACGAGCCGTCGCACCGGGACTGGACCCGTCGGACGCGGCATCTGTTCGACCACAACGGCACCGTCGTCGAGTGGTCGACGACCAAGGCCATCGAGAAGGCCGGGTTCCGCGACAGCTACCGCGAGATCCACCCCGACCCGGTGCGCTCCCCCGGGTTCACCTGGCCGAGCGACAACCCGGGAGCCGAGACCGGAGAGCTCACCTGGGCCCCGAAGGCCGACGAGCGGGACCGGATCGACTACGTCTTCTACCACCCCGACCGGCGGCTCCGTCTTCTCGACAGCGTGATCGTGGGCCCCGCCTCCACGATCGTGCGCAACGAACGGGTCCGGGAGACCGGCCGGGACAGGTTCTGGGAGCCGGACTGGACCTGGCCGACCGATCACAAGGCCGTACTGAGCACCTTCCGGGTGTCCGGCGGCCGAGGGCACCTGGCCTGACCGCCGAGACCGTTCGGTGCGGGGGCCGCCCCTCCTGGGCCAGGGTGACACGGAACGGCGCCTGACGGGGGGGTGTTGCCCGGCGCGGCCCGCGGCAGCACCCCCCGGCCGCGCGCCCCGGGTCGGCACCCGCCGGGACCGCTCAGCGGGAGCCGACCGCGGCGAGCGCGGCGAACGCCTCGGTCAGCCCGCAGGGGTGCCGGGTCTCCGGCGGCTGCCGCCCGGTCCAGCCGGGACCGGCCACCAGGACGGCGGGCCGCCGCCGGGCCCCGCGTACGCCCCACTCGATCGCCTCGACCCGGGCCACGAGCGCGCGGTCCGCCGTGGCCCGGGACTGGGCCCAGAGCACCACCGCGTCGGGACCGGTGCGCCGTACGGCCTCCTCCAGCGCGTCGGCGGGCAGGGCGGCACCGAACATCCGGACGGGCAGAGCCTGTTGGACGAGGGTGGCGGCGAGCGCCTCCAGGGCGAGGGTGTGGCTCTCGCCGGGGGCGCAGGCCAGCAGGGAGAGGCCCGCACCCACCACGGGCGGCCGCCGCGGCGACACCTTGCGCAGCGCGCCGGAGACGTGCCACGACAGCAGGTGCTCGACCTCGATGTACCGCTCCCCCGCCGTCTCCCACTTGCGCCCCACGGAGTGCAGGGTCGGCATCATCACCTCGTCCCACGCCGCGGGCAGGCCGTACCGGTCGAGCACCGCCGTGAGCTGTTCGTCCATGGCCTGGGAGTCCAGCCGGACCGCCGCGCGGGCCAGCCCCCGGCACTCCTGGCGGGCCCTGCCCAGCGGAAGCGGGCCGGGGGCCCGGGAGACGCGCCCGGCGGGTGGGTCCACTCCGGCGCGGGCGGCACGGGCGGCCTCCGCGGGTGGCGTGCCCGCGGACGTCAGTCGGCACATGGTCCGCAGGACGTCGACGTCCGCGGCCGTCCAGCGCCGGTGCCGACCGCCCTGTCGCGCGGCCGGGCCGATGCCGTAGCGGCGGTCCCAGGAGCGGAGGGTGGTGGGCGCGACACCGAGGAGACGAGCGACCTCCCCGGTGGTCACGCCCCCTTCCGCCGAGACTTCCGGCAGGAAATCGGCTGATACGTTCATAAATCCACCATACGACGCACAACCGATGCGTGTTGCCCGGCGGCCAGGGCCGCTGTTCCCTGTTGATCACGGACGCCGCGGCACGCCGTAGACCGCGAGGGGGCCGCGGCGCCTGGGTCCGCGATACGAGGTGACGAGGAGACGGTCATGAAACTGAGGGACGAGCTGCCCGTCGACCACCGGTTGGCGGCGGTGTACCGGATCGGCGGCGGTCTGTGCGGGGCGATCCTGGTGACGTTCGGGATTCTGGGCTTCGCGAATCAGCTGAGCTTCTTCAACACGTCCGGCGACCGGATCGCCGGACTGTCGTCCAACGGGCTTCTCAGCGTGATCTCGCTGGTCGTCGGCGCCCTGCTGATCGCCGGGGCCGCGGTCGGCGGCAACGTCGCGTCCTCGGTGAACATGGTCGTCGGCGCGCTCTTCGTCCTCAGCGGCTTCGTCCACATCTTCATCCTGGACCGGTCCGCGAACATCCTGGACTTCAGCATGGCGAACGTCATCTTCAGCTTCGTGATGGGGCTGCTGATCCTCACGTTCGGCATGTACGGGCGGGTGACCGGCGGTCTGCCGCACGACAACCCGTACTGGCGCCGCCGCCACCCCGAGCAGGCGGCACAAGAAGCCGCCGCCGCGCACAGGGGCGCGGCGGCGGCGAGCGGCCCCCTGCGGGGCCGGTCCGCTCAGACCTTGCGGTAACGGGCGTTGAACCAGGAGAAGACGCCGAAGGCGATCAGTCCGAGAGCGATGACGACCAGCAGCCACGGACCGACGGGGGTGTCGGTGAACGAGCGCAGGGTGTCGTCCATCCCCTTGGACTGGTCGGGCTCGTGCTTGACGGCGGCGGCGATGGCGAAGGCGCCCGCCGCGGCGAAGACGCTGCCGCGCGCCGCCCCGCCGAACACTCCGGTGATGTCGACGGCGCGGCGCACCTTCTGCGACATCTGCGACATCTTCAGGTGCTTGTGGTACTTCCGCATGATGGCCCGGACGGCGATCCAGAGCCCCGCACCGGCCACGACCGCGCCGCCGATGCCGACGATCCACTGACCGGCCGGCCATTCGAGCGCCTTGGCGGTGACGTCCTGGGACTGCTGGTCGGACGAGCCGCCGCCGCTGCCGGAGTCTCCGGCGGCGAAGGACAGCACGGAGTAGGCGACGAAGGCGTAGAAGACGGCACGCCCGGCCGCCATGGCCCGCTTGGCCGGCTTGTCCTCATCGGGTCCGGCCCCGCCGAACAGCGCCTCGGACAGCCGCCACAGGGCCATGCCCACGACGGCGATGCCCAGGATCCACAGCAGGACGGTTCCGAAGGGCTTCTCGGCTATCTCCGCGACGGCGCCGCCGCGGTCCGCCTCTTTACCGCCGCCCCCGGAGAGGGCGATGCGCAGGGCGAGGGCGCCCACGAGAACGTAGATGACCCCACGGGCGACGAATCCGGCACGGCCTCCCATTTCGATCGCGTTACTGTTCGCGGCACGCCGTGCCTGGCCGCGTCCCTGCGCTGCTGCTGAACGGGTAGTCATGAGATGCCGGATGCCCCTGTCCGGCGTTTCGATGCGCCTCGCGCTTCCGGACGACCGCGGCGGCACGGGCATTTCGACGCAGAAACGACGCGGCAGGCACGACGGGCGGATCCGCGTGAGCGTGGATACGACGGATCAGGACCCCCGCTCGCCGGAGGAGACATCATGACCATCACCCGCTTGCAGCGCACCGCTGCGGCTGCCGCGGCTCTCGCTCTGCCCGCCTCACTGGCCTTCCTCGCACCGCAGGCGCAGGCGCAGACGCCGGCCGAACCGTTCGGCCCGGCCTGTTCCTCCGTCCCCTCCGAGGGTCCGGGCAGTCTCCAGGGCATGGCCAAGGATCCGGTCGCCACGGCCGCCTCCAACAACCCCGAACTCTCCACCCTGGTCAGCGCCGTCAAGAAGGCCGGCCTGGTGGACACCCTCAACAACGCCAAGAACGTCACGGTGTTCGCACCGACGAACGACGCCTTCAAGAAGATCCCGAAGGCGGACCTGGACAAGCTGCTCAACAACAAGGCCGAACTCACCAAGGTGCTGACCTACCACGTGGTGGGAGAGAAGCTGACGACGAAGCAGCTGGCGGACGGCTCGTACAAGACGCTGGAAGGCAGCAACCTGACCACGAAGGGTTCCGGCACCTCGTACACGGTGAACGACTCCGCGAAGATCGTCTGTGGCAACGTGCCGACGGCCAACGCCACGGTCAACCTGATCGACACGGTGCTCATGCCGTCGTGACCCCGGCGGGCGACCGCCCCCCTCGTACGTGCCCGGACCGCCCCGCGGTCCGGGCACGGCCCGTGCACACCAGTTCCCCACCCGGTTCTATACGCTGGGCGGGTGACCAGCGCTGACGGCCGACCGACCGGGGGCGGCGCCCCGGACTCCGGGGCTCTTGCCGATCTCCAGGCGTTCGCGGTCGAGCTCCGCCGGATGAACGGCGAGATCAACCGGATGACGCACGGTTTCGCGTCCCACCAGCAGCTGCACCCCACGGATGTGAGCGCCTTGGCCGCCGTCCTCGACGCCCCCGCCCCGCTGACCCCGGGCGCCCTGCGCGAGCACCTGGGACTGACCTCCGGCGCGGTGACGGCGTGTCTGGACCGGCTGGAGCGGGCGGGGCACATCCGCCGGGTACGGGAGAGCTCCGACCGCCGGGTGGTCCATGTGCGCTACCAGTCGAGTGCCCGGCTGGTCGCCCGGGACTACTTCATGCCCCTCGCGCGGGCCACCGCGCGGGCGAGAGACCGGTTCAGCCAGGCGGAGCTGTCGACCGTCCTGCGGTTCCTCGTCGCTATGAACGAGGAACTGGCCACGGCCGAGGACCCGCCTCCGGCGCCCCCGGCTTCCCCGCACCCCTCCCCCGGCCACTGAGCCCGCGCCCGCGCGGGCCGCGCGTATGCCTCGCGCACCCCCGCCGCGTACCGCCCCAGCCCCCGCACCTTCCGTCGCCGGGGACTCCGCTAATGTATTTCAACGATTGAGATTGTTTATCGCTGAGACAGTTTCACCATCCCCGGGAGAGGCATGTTCACCGCTGCACGGTCGGCCCGCTGGCTGATCCCCGTCGTCCTGCTCATCGCCTGGCTCGGCATCGGCGGCGGGCTCGGCCCGTACGCGGGGAAGCTGGGCGAGGTCGCCACCAACGACCAGGCCGCGTTCCTGCCCCAGAACGCCGAGTCGACACAGGTCATCGACGCGCAGAAGGCGTTCCAGCAGAACGAGACACTGCCCGCGATCCTGGTCTGGACGGCCTCCGACGAGGGCGGGGCGGTGAGCGGAGCCCAGCGCGCCGAGGCGACGCGGGCCCTGGAATCGCTCTCCGGGACGGAGGGCGTCGTGGGCCGCCCCTCCCCCGCGCTCCCCTCGGAGGACGGCCTGGCCCTCCAGGGCGTCGTCCAGCTGAGCCCGGACCTCGGGGACAAGCTGCCCGAGGTCCTGGAGCGGATCGGGAAGGCCGGGGACTCCGTCGCGGGGACCTCGGCGCAGGTGGCGGGCCCGGCAGCGAGTCAGGCCGACCTGTCGGACGCCTTCGCCGGGATCGACGGGCTGCTCCTCGCGGTGGCGCTGGGCACCGTGCTGGTCATCCTGCTGCTGGTGTACCGCAGCGTGCTGCTGCCGTTCGTGATCATCATCGGGGCCGTGTTCGCCCTCGGGCTGGCCTGCGCGATCGTCTACGCCCTCGCCGATCACGACATCGTGCGCGTCGACGGCCAGGTGCAGGGCATCCTCTCCATTCTGGTGATCGGGGCGGCGACGGACTACGCGTTGCTGCTCACCGCCCGCTTCCGGGAGGAACTGGCCGTCCACGGCGACCGGTTCGCGGCGATGCGGGCCGCGTTGCGCGAGTCCTTCGGGCCGATCACGGCCAGCGCCGCCACGGTGGCGCTCGGCCTGCTCGCCCTGCTGCTGAGCGACCTCACCAACAACCGCGCCCTGGGCCCGGTCGGCGCGATCGGCATCGTCTGCGCGGTGCTGAGCGCCCTCACCTTCCTGCCCGCCGTCCTGGTACTGCTCGGCCGCAAGGCGTACTGGCCCGCCAAGCCCCGCACCGCCGAGGACAAGGCGGGCGGGCACGGCGTCTGGAGCCGCGTCGCCTCCCTGGTGGACCGGGCGCCCCGGAAGGTGTGGGCGGTCACCCTGGCCGCCCTGGTCGCCTGCGCCGCGTTCGCGCCCACCCTGACCTCCAAGGGCGTGCCGCTCGACGAGATCTTCGTCAACGACGCCCCGTCCGTGTCCGCCCAGAAGACGCTGGGCGAGCACTTCCCCGGGGGCTCCGGCAACCCGGCGGTGATCATCGCGGCGGCGGACCGGCTGAAGGAGGTGTCTACCGCCGCGACGCGTACCGACGGCGTGGCCTCGGCCGCCCCCGTCACCGAGAGCGGACGCCCCGGCGGCGGTGCGCCCCTCGTCGTGGACGGGCGGGTGCGGATCGACGCGACGCTCGCCGACGCGGCCGACAGCGACGCGGCCAAGTCCGCGGTGGCCGCGCTGCGCGAGGCCGTGCACGCCGTACCGGAGGCGGACGCCCTGGTCGGGGGCTACACCGCCCAGCAGTACGACACCCAGCGCACGGCCGCCGACGACCGCTCGCTGATCGTCCCGGTGGTGCTGGCGATCATCCTGGTGATCCTGGTCTTCCTGCTGCGGTCGCTGCTGATGCCGGTGCTGCTGGTGGTGACGGTGGCCCTCAACTTCCTGGCCACACTGGGTATTTCCTCGCTGGTCTTCACCCATGTGTTCGGCTTCAGCGGTACGGACTCCTCGGTGCCGCTGTACGGGTTCGTCTTCCTGGTCGCCCTGGGCGTCGACTACAACATCTTCCTGATGTCCCGGGTCCGGGAGGAGTCGCTGCGCCACGGCACCCGGGAGGGCATCCTGCGCGGGCTGACCGCGACCGGCGGGGTCATCACCTCGGCCGGGGTGGTGCTCGCCGCCACGTTCGCGGCGCTCGGCATCATCCCGCTGGCGTTCCTGGTGCAGATCGCGTTCATCGTCGCGTTCGGCGTGCTGCTGGACACGCTGGTCGTGCGGTCACTGCTCGTCCCCGCGCTGGTCCGGGACATCGGGCCCAGGGCCTGGTGGCCAGGTGCCCTGAGCCGTGAGGACGCGGCGGTGAAGCCGAAGGCGGACGCGGGAGCCGGTACGGCGTAGCCGGACGCGGGGGCACGATCGCCGTACACGGACGCGGGCGGAGGGAGAGGTCCCGACGGGTCAGGACTCCTCCCCCTGCCCCTCGGCGGCCTGGTCCTTCGCCCGCTTGCCGACCACGGCCGCGGCGGCGACCGCGCTGCCCGCGAAGGCCAGCGCGACCATCCACGGCCGGTCGAAGACATGGCGGGTGGCATGGTCGACCGAGTAGCGCCCGGGGCCGGACAGGCCGATGGCGGCGGCGGTGAAGCCGAGGAAGGCCGGGTACTCGTAGCCCCCGCCCTGGGCGAAGAAGCCCGCCGGAGCGTGCACGGCCACCGCCCCGGCCATGGCTCCGGCGGCGGCAGCGCCCGCCGCCGGGGTGGCGAGCCCGAGGGCCAGCAGCGCTCCGCCGCCCGCTTCCCCGAGTCCGGCGGCCACGGCGCTGTGCCGGGGCGGATGGAACCCCATCGCCTCCATCGCGGCCGTGGTCCCCTGGATTCCGCCGCCGCCGAACCACCCGGCCAGTTTCTGGCTGCCGTGGGCGGCGAGCACCGCGCCGGTGCCGACCCGCAGAGCGAGCAGACCGAGATCACGCCGGTTGAGGCTGGCCATGGGAACTCCCGTGACGAAGGGGCATCGCGTACGCGTTCCACTCTCGTCGGCCCGGGGCGGGCGGGCCCGGCCGGTTACGCCGTACGGGAGACGGGCCCGTCGTCGCACGACCGCGAGAGCGGGACGTCACCCCCGCCCGGACGACCGGAGAAGAACAGCCGCGGCTTCTCGTGCCGCGGGGCGGCATCGGCCGGGAGACGTTCCGGACCGGCCGGCCGGGCCGGGCGATCGCAGACCTGGAAGGACAGGGCCTGCCGTCGGACCGTCCGCCGCGCGGCGGGGGGCGCCGATGACGACCCGGGGCGGGACCGCTCCGGCCGGGGAGGGCACGCCGGGCGCCCGCCCGGGTTCCGTGCCGCGCGGCTGGGCCCGGCTGAGCAGGATCACCCCGCGGGCGGCGGCGACCGTGCCGAGGAGCGCGAGCACCAGGCTGACCGGGCCGCCCTGGAGACGTTCGCCGAGCAGGGCCAGGCCGATCGCGGCGGCGGCGACCGGATTGGCGAGGGTGACGACGGCGAGCGGCGCGCCGAGGCCACCCCGGTAGGCGGTCTGGGACAGCAGCAGACCGCCCATGGCGAAGGCGGAGACGAGCAGCGCCACCGTCAGCAGCCGCCAGTCGAACAGCGGGCCGCCCGCGTGGTCGGTGACGGCGACCGTGAGGGTCTGGGTGAGCGCCGAGGCGACGCCGGAGGTGATTCCGGAGGCCGCCGCGTGCCGCAGCCCCGGGCGGGCCCCCGGGCGGCCGAGCCCGGCGACGACGGCCATGGTCGCCGCCCCCACGCCGAGCGCCTCGGGCAGGGTCAGGGTGTCGTGCGGGGCGGAGCCGCCCGCGGTCAGGAGCAGCGCGCCGAGGCCGAGCAGGGTGAGGACCGTGCCCCGCCACTCGACGCGGCCGACCCGGCGTCCCGCGGCGCGCGCGCCGAGCGGCACGGCGACGACGAGAGTGAGCGCGCCGAGCGGCTGGACCAGGGTGAGCGGTCCGAAGTTGAGCGCGGCGACGTGCAGCAGCGCGCCCGCCGCGTTGAGGCCCACCGCCGACCACCACGCGCCCCGGCCCAGCAGCCGCAGCCCTCCCGCCGAGGGCTCGGTGCGCCCGGCGAGCCGGGACTGCGCGACGGCGGCGGCCGCGTAGGCCCCGGCGGAGACGAGGGACAGGACGACGGCGATCAGGGTGGCGCTCATCGGGCGACCCCGCTCGCGACGGTCTCGGACACGGGCTCCGCAGCAGGTCCGGACTCCGGGACGAGCGGCCCACCGGGCGACGCGACGACCGGCGCCCCAACTGGTGCTCCGGGCTCCGGGACGGGCGGCCCGCCGACCGCCGCGCCGGGTGATGCGACGACCGGCGCGGCAAGCGACGCGGCGAACCGTACGGCGGCCGGGCCGGCCGTGGGCACCGCACCGCGCGGCCCGGCGGCGGTCGCCCCGGCGGGCAGTGGCGGCCGGATCACGGCCAGTGCGAGCGCGAGCAGCGCGCCGGCCACGATCGCGTCCAGCCAGTAGTGATTCGCCGTGCCCACCACGACCAGGAGCGTGAGCGCCGGGTGCAGCAGCCACACCCAGCGCCACCGGGAGCGGGAGGCGGCGATCAGCCCGACGGCGACCATGACCGCCCAGCCGACGTGCAGCGAGGGCATCGCCGCGAACTGGTTCGCCATGGTGTCCGTCGCGGGGCTCTGCCCGTAGACCGTCGGGCCGTAGACCTGCCCGGTGTCGGTCAGTGCGGCGGCCGGGAGCAACCGGGGCGGAGCCAGCGGAAAGAGCAGGTGCAGCACGAGGGCGGCGGCGGTGAGCGCGGCGAGGACACGGCGCGCCCAGAGGTAGTGGCGGGGGCGGCGCCGGTAGAGCCAGACCAGGAAGAGAACCGTGGCCGGGAAGTGCACGGCGGCGTAGTAGGTGTTCGCCGCGTGGATCAGGGGCTCGCCGTGCAGCAGCAGGCCCTGGACGGCCCCCTCGTCGGGCAGGCGCAGGGCGCGTTCGAGGTCCCAGACGCTCCCCGCGTTGCGGAACGCCTCCCCGGCGTCGCCGCCGACGGCCACGCGGCCGAGTTTGTAGACCACGAAGAGTCCGGCCACGAGAAGGAACTCGCGGACGAGGGGCGGTCGGGCACGTATGTCCGGCTCCTGGTCCGTGGGCTCGGTGCGGGCGTACGTCACCCGGTGCCCCCTTGGATGCGAAGCGGTGTCAGGACGGAGTGGTCCAGTCCACGCCGTATCGATACGCCAGTGTACCGATACGCAGTCGTATCGGTACACGTGCGTATCGGTAGACTGGTGTATCGAACACCTCGCCGCACCGCCGCAGGAGGTAGCGCCCATGCCCTCGCCCGATTCCGGACCGGAGTCAGCCCTCGCCTCCCCCCGGTCGAAGATCACGCCGGAGCGGGCGCGGGAGCTGTACGAGGCGGTGCTGGACCTGCTGCGGGAGAGCGGGTACGAGTCGCTGACCATGGAGGGGGTCGCCGCCCGCACCCGGTGCGGGAAGTCGACGCTGTACCGGCAGTGGGGCTCCAAGCCGGAGCTGGTCGTCGCCGCGCTGCACGGCACCCGGCGGATGCGGCTGCCGCACATCGACACCGGAACCCTGGCCGGGGATCTGCTGGAGGCCGCGCGGGCGATCGGGGAGGCGTCGGAGGCCGACACCCCGCTGATGCACGCCCTGAGCCACGCCGCGCTCCAGAGCCCGGAGCTGCTGTGCGCGCTGCGCGAGGCGCTGATCGTGCCGGAGATCGCGGCGATCGGCACGATGGTCCGGCGCGGCCAGGAGCGGGGCGAGATCCCCGCGGACCTGCCGGCCGCCGCGTTCGTCCCGGCCCAGCTGCTCGGGGTGCTGCGCGCCCGGCCGCTGCTGGAGGGGCGCCACGCCGACGCGGCGTATCTGACCCGGTTCGTGGAGGGCGCGATCCTCCCGGGCCTCGGACTCGCGGCGGGGGCGCCTGAGTCCTGACAGACGTGGACCGTCCCGCCCGGCGGACGGGGCGGTCCACCGGCGCCGCACCGTGGGGACGGGGGCGGCGCATCACCGCACGGCCGGTGATCTCCGCGGAGGTCACCGGCCGTCCGTGCGTCCGCCCCACGCAGACCCCTACCGCACCTAACAAGCGCTTGGTAGCTTCGATGGATCCGTTCTCCGTGCGGAAAGGCGGACCGTATGCACCCGCCCCAGCGGATCGACCTCACCGGGCGCGCGGCACTCGTCACGGGCGGCACCAAGGGGCTCGGCGCCGCGATCGCGCGGGCCTTTCTGGCGAGCGGCGCCGAGGTCATGGTCGGCGCGCGGGGCGCACCCGCCGAGCCGGTGTCGGCGGACGGGCGGACGGCGGTGTTCCGGGCGGCGGACGTACGGGACCCGGAGGCGGCGGCGGGCCTGGTCGCCGCGGCGGCCGCGCGGTTCGGGCGACTCGATGTCCTCGTCAACAACGCGGGCGGCTCCCCCGACGCCGAGGCGGCGACCGTCTCCCCGCGCTTCGTCGAGAAGGTGGTCGCCCTCAACCTCCTGGCACCGTTCTCCGTGGCCCAGGCGGCGAACCTGGTGATGCGGGAGCAGCCGGGCGGCGGGAGCGTGATCAACATCGGCAGCGTCTCCGCCCATGTTCCGCAGCCGGGTACCGCGGCCTACTCCGCGGCCAAGGCGGGCCTGTTGGGGCTCACCCGGGCACTGGCCCTGGAGTGGGCACCGCGGGTCCGGGTCAACCACATCACCGCGGGCCTCGTCCGCACCGAGAGGGCCGCCGCGCTCTACGGCGAGGACGGCGGAGCGGCCGTCGCGTCCACCGTGCCGATGGGACGGCTGGCGGAGCCGCAGGACGTGGCGCACGCCTGCCTCTGGCTGGCCTGCGATCTCTCCTCGTACGTCAACGGCGCCGACCTCGCGGTGCACGGGGGCGGCGAGTTCCCGGCCCGGCACCTCGCCCGTCGCACCGCCTTCCCCTTCTCGTCCGGTTGACGATCCGGGGCGGACCCCCTTATCGTCGCACTGACGAAATAGGGGGTCCTCATGGCCGACATCACCCGGCGTTTCGGCTGGCGCCATCTGCGCTCCGCGCCCACCGCCCACATCCGCCACCACAAGCGCGGCACGCTCACCCACGACGGCCGGGGGCTCAGCTTCTGGTACCGGTCGCTGTCGGCGGCGCTCTCCGAAGTGCCGGTGGACGACCGGGAGCTGGCGATGGCGTTCCACGCCCGTACGGCCGACTTCCAGGACGTCACCGTGCAGGCCACCGTCACCTACCGGATCAGCGATCCGGCCGAGGCGGCGGACCGGCTCGACTTCTCCGTCGACCCGGACACCGGGAACTGGCGGGCGGCGCCGCTGGAGCAGATCGCCACCCTGCTCACCGAGACCGCCCAGCAGCACACCCTCGACGTACTGGCCCGCACCGCGCTGGCGGCCGCCCTGGTGGACGGGGTCGCCGCGGTACGCGAACGGGTCGCCGCGGGTCTCGCCGCCGAACCCCGGCTCCCGGCCACCGGCATCGACGTGGTGGCCGTGCGCGTCGTCGCGATCCGTCCCGAGGCCGAGGTGGAGCGCGCCCTGCGCACCCCGGCCCGCGAGCAGATCCAGCAGGAGGCGGACCGGGCCACCTACGAGCGGCGGGCCGTCGCCGTCGAACGCGAACGCGCCATCGCCGAGAACGAGTTGGCCAGCCAGATCGAACTCGCCCGACGGGAGGAGCAGTTGGTCGACCAGCGCGGCACCAACGCCCGGCGGGAGGCGGAGGAGAAGGCCGCCGCCGACGGCGTACGGGCCGAGGCGGAGGCGGCCCGCACGGTGCGCCTGGCCCGCGCGGAGGCCGAGGCGGCCCGGGAGACGGGCGCGGCCCGTGCCGAGGCGCAGGCCGCGTGGCTGCGGGTGCACGGCGAGGTCGACGCGGCCACGCTGCACGCCCTGGCGGTGAGCCGGGTCGCGGAGAACCTGCCGCGCGTCGAGAGCCTGACGCTCTCCCCGGACGTCCTCACCGGACTCCTCGCCAAGCTCGGGCGGCCGGGCGGCGGGGCGGGCGCGTGAGCCTCGCCCCCCGGGCGGTGCTGGTGCACCGGCGCACCGAGTACGAGGAGCTGCTGGCCCGGCACGGGACGCACGGGCAGGCCGCGTTCTTCCTCTCCAGCCGTGGCCGCGCGATCGACGAGGTGGCCGCCCGCCACGAGCGGACCGGGCGGGCGCTGCGGGACGTGGCGGCGGCCGTACCGCTGACCTGGCGTTCCACCCGGGTGGAGCGGGCGGACCTGGACCGGTTCCTGTTCGCCCCGGAGGACGTCGTGGTGGTGGTCGGCCAGGACGGGCTGGTCGCCAACACCGCCAAGTACCTCTCCGGTCAGCCGGTCGTGGGCATCGACACCGATCCCGGGCGCAATCCGGGTGTGCTGGTCCGGCACCACCGCGCGGACGCGGCCGCCCTGCTGCGGGCCGCGTCCGCAGGTGGCCGGGCGGAGGAGCTGACGATGGTGGAGGCCGTCGCCGACGACACCCAGCGCCTGGTCGCCCTCAACGAGATCTACGTCGGCCCGCCCGGCCACCAGACCGCCCGCTACCGGCTGGGGCCCGACGGCGAGAGCGTCCCGGGCGAGGCCCAGGCCTCCTCCGGGGTGCTCGTCGGCACCGGCACCGGAGCCACGGGCTGGCTCCGCTCGCTGTGGCGCGAGCGCGGCAGCGCCCTGGCCCTTCCCGCACCGGGCGACCCGCGGCTGCTGTGGTTCGTGCGGGAGGCGTGGCCGTCCCCGGCGACCGGGACGTCGCGGGTGGCGGGCGAGCTGGGGCGGGGCCAGGGACTGCGGCTGACCGTGGAGTCGGACCGGATCACGGTGTTCGGGGACGGGATGGAGTCCGACGCCCTGGAGCTGGCCTGGGGCCAGAGCGTACGGCTGGGCATCGCGGACGCCTCCCTGCGCCTGGTGGTCTGACCCCGGGTCCCGGGCGTCCGGCGGCCCGGGGCCGGGGCGCGGGCAGTGCCCCGCGGCTGCCGGGCCTGCCTCCGGACCCGGGCGGTCGGGCCGTTTCGCTACGGTGGCGTCGTACCGGCCCCGAAGAGCGGAGATCCAGCACCATGACAGCCGACCCCGCCGTCGCGCCCGACCGCAACACCCGTCCGCCAACGGCGCAGGCGGCGCTCGGGGTCGGGGTGATCGTCCAGGACGGGCGGGGGCGGGTGCTGCTGGGACGGCACCACAGCGGGACCTGGGAGCTGCCGGGCGGCAAGGTCGACGCGACCCTGGAGTCGGTGGCGGCGGCGGCCGCGCGCGAACTGCGCGAGGAGACCGGTCTGGTCGTCGACGCGGCGGCCGTGCACGTCATCGCGATGGTCCATGACGTGATCGGCGGGATCAACCGCATCAGCATGGCCGCCCTCGTCCGCCTCGCCTCGGGCGTCCCGGAGGTCACCGAGCCGCATCTGATCAGCGCCTGGCGATGGACCGCACCCGAGGAGCTGCCGTCCCCGCTGTTCGATCCCTCGGCGCAGATCCTGGCGGCCTGGCGGCCGGAGCTGGGCATCACCCATCCGCCCGCGCACGTGCTCCGGATCGCCCCGCCGGAGGCATGAAGAGGACCGTCCGAGGCCGGGTACCCGGTCGTGCGCGGGCGGGGACACGGGCACCCTCGGCCCGGAGGAGTGCGACCGGGCCGAGGGGAAGCCGCTCACCTCAGGGGCGCGGCCTCCCGGCCGGCGTTCGCGGCCCGTACCCCCTCCGGGGAGCGGGCCGCCCGCACGAGCGGCTGCCAGGCGTCGATGAGCAGGGCGAAGTCCGCCATGTCCGCCGCCGCCCCGTCCAGCAGCTCCTGGCGGCGGGCGGCCAGGGCGTCGGCGACCGCGGTGTAGCGGTCGCCGAGCGCGCGGTAGGACCGGTCGAGCACGTCCAGCCGTTCCTCGTTCGCCGTGACGTCGAGCGCGACGCTGTCCCGGACGTACCCGGCGACGAGCGGGGCGCGCAGGTGTCCCTCGGCGTCGAGCAGGTCCCCGCCCGCCGCGGTGAGGCGGGCGTAGACGGCGTTGAGGTGGTGCGTGGCCAGCAGGAACCGCGCGAAGCGGAGCTGGTAGGCGAGGAACCCCCGGTCGGTGCGGCGCTCTCCGGTGTAGTGGTTGACGATGTGGCGGTTGTGCAGGACGCCGGGGAGCTTGGCGTCGTGCACCAGGTGGCTGAGGAAGTAGTCGCTGCCGATGGTGTCGGTGGCGGGCGGGAGCGGTACGCGTTCGTAGACGGCGTCGGTGAGGCTGATGTTGCACATGTCGACGCGCGCGGGACTGACCGCCATGAGCGTCGTGTGGTCGCGGGTGAAGGGTGTGGTGCCGCCGCCCCGGAACGCCTCCCCCACCAGCTTCCGCCGCCAGATCTCCGGGCAGTCGGCGGGCAGCGACAACCCGACGACCTCCTCGTAGAGCGCCGGGTCGGCCCGGTGCATCTCCCCGAGGTCCACGGACATCTCACCGATGAAGGAGCCGCCGACCAGTGCCACCGGCCGGTCCGCCGCCGCCGGGTCGAGCCGGGTCCGGGTGAGCGCGCCGGAGGCGGCCACGTCGGCGGCCCGGCGGCCCAGGAACGCCAACTCGTGGTGGACGGGGAAGACGGTCTCGCCCTCGTGCCTCTGGTAGCGGCCGTCGGAGTCCCGGCGGTGGACGGAGGTGCAGCCCAGGGCCGCCGCCACGAGGAAGACCCGGTTGGTGCAGGCCCCGTAGGACACCCCGTCCGGCAGCATCAGGCCGAGCAGCCGTCCGGGGTCCTCGACCCCGGACCGCTCCAGGGCCGTGCGCAGGAAGGCCCGTTGCCGCCGCTCGTCGAGGTGGTGGACGGTGACGCCGGGGGCGGGGCGCAGGGCGTCGGCCGCCGTGCGGTTCGCGGCGAGCGCGTCCGGCCCCGAGGTGTCCAGGATCAGCAGCCGGACCTCGGTGCCGAAGTGGCGGGCCGCGTACGCCGCTTCGTCGCCCAGGGCCGCGATGGCGTCGGGGCAGGCGCGGTCGGTGGGGAGCGCTAGACCGATACGTCGCATGCCGGCTGCCCGCTCCCGTTCCCGGGCGCCTCGGCCCGTCGCGCCGCCGGGGACGCCGCCTCCGCGTCGCCTTCGTCGTCCTTCTCGTGCCAGGAGGTGAGGCCCAGGAGGCGGCGGCCGAGACCGTCCAGGGTGGCCGTCTCATAGCGGAGGGACTCGTGCCGGATCGCGTCACCGGCCAGCGTCCGGTTCCAGCGCGGGGTCCGCAGGTGCCGCCAGGAGTCGACGCGGGAGGAGCGCAGCGTCTCGTGTTCCTCCAGCGCGGGCATCATCGCGAGGTACTGGACCGCCCGCGCCCCGTCCTTGGAGGTGTTGCGCGCCACGCCGTGGGCGAGGAGGCCGTTCCAGATCAGCAGGTCGCCGGGGTGGAGGTCCGGACGGACGACGGGGAAGGCGTCCCGGTCGACGGCGGGCCGGATCGGGTCCCGGTCCCGGGGCTGCTGCGTCTTCCACCGGTCGAACCGCCGGAAGAGTTCCGGGTCGCACTGGAAGCCGCCCAGTTCGGGCCGGGTCTCGTTGAGGGCGATGATGCCCTGGACGCGCTGCGGCGGTATGTCGAGCGTGGTGTCGATGTCCCAGTGCAGCTCGATGTCGAAGCCCCGGTCGGTGGGGTCGATCAGGGCCCGGTCGCGGTTCTTGATGTTGGGCGGGTTGAGGTTGAGCCGGTCCAGGGTGACCCACAGCTCCTCGCAGTCCCAGACGTCGACGAACGCGTCGTACACGCGCCGCGTCATCCGGCTGTCCCACAGAAGCTGGTGGTGGTACGCCTCCACGAATCCGTAGATGTGGAGCTGCCGGTCCAGGTCGGAGCGGAACGGCCGGTCCTCGTGCCAGGTGTCCGGCCGGTCCGGGTCGAGCCCCTGGAAGTCCCAGGTGAAGTCCAGCAGCCGCTGGGCGGCCGCCGGGGGGATCGCCTCCGGGACGACGACGTAGCCGTAGGTCTGCCAGTGCGCGAAGTCCTCCTCGCTCAGCACCCGCAGCGGGCGGGACTTCTCCAGCTCGCGCAGGGAGGTCTGCGCGAGGTAGGACTCCCCGTCGGCGCTGAAGTACGGGACGGTGGAGGCGGCGCGGTGCAGGTGCGGGCGGCGGCGGACGCGGGCGGGGCGCTGTGGCTGCATGGAGTCCCTTCCGGGAGGCGGTGGGGCGGGGGTCAGCGGTAGGCGCGGGCCTGGAGCTCGAACAGCTCGGCGTAGAGGCCCTGCCGGGCGAGGAGCTGGTCGTGGCCGCCGTGTTCGCGGACCGCGCCGTTCTCCAGGACGACGATGAGATCGGCGGAGCGGACCGTGGAGAACCGGTGCGAGATGAACAGCGTCAGCGAGCCGGAACCGGAGCGGGCCCGGTCGGCCGCGTCCGTGAACCGCTGGAACAGCTCGTGCTCGGCGGCCGCGTCGAGCGCGGACGCGGGCTCGTCGAGCACCATCAGCAGCGGGTCCTCGCGGAGCAGGCACCGGGCCAGGCCCAGCAGTTGCCATTGGCCGCCGGAGAGCTCCGCCCCGTCGCCGTACCCCTTGCCGAGCAGCCCGTCCAGGCCGTCCGGCACCCGTTCGAGGACCCGGTCGGCGCGGGCCGCGGCGATCGCCTCGCGCAGGGCGGGGTCGTCGTGCAGCGCGGACAGCCGGCCGACGCCGACGTTCTCGCGCAGCGGCAGTTCCAGCCGGGCGAAGTCCTGGAAGAGCGGGGCGATCCGGGCGGACCAGCGGGCCGGGTCCAGCTCGGTGAGGTCCGTGCCGTCCACCAGGATGCGGCCGGAGGTGGGGCGGTACATCCCGCACAACAGCTTGACCAGGGTGGACTTGCCCGCCCCGTTCTCGCCGACGAGGGCGACGGTGGCTCCGGCCGGGAGCGTCAGGGAGACGTCGGTCAGCACGTCCCGGTCGCTGCCGGGGTAGCGGAAGGACACGTTCTCCAGCCGGACGCCGTGCTCCAGGCGCTCCGGAGCGGGGCGGGCCGCGGAGTCCGGCTCCTCGGCGGCCAGGGCGCGGAGCCGGTCGAGGCGCTCGAAGGTACGGCCCGCCCCCTGGAGCATCGCGAGCAGCCCGAGGCCGCTCGCAACCTGGACGCTGACCTGTACCGCGAGGGCGATGACGAGGATGATGTCACCGGCTCCGGCAGCCCCGTCCAGGGCCTGGCGGATCACCAGCCACAGTCCGCCGCCGTAGGCGAGCGCGAACAGCAGCTGCCCGCCCGCCCGCAGGGCCGCCGCGCGCAGGGCGGCCCGCCGCAGCAGCTCGGTGGTCCGCTGCCAGGCCGCCGCCTGGAGCCGGATCAGCTCGCCCTCCGCCCCGGTGAGCCGGGCTTCGGGCACGGAGTGGCCGGAGGTCGCGAGGCCCAGGAGGTGGCGGCTGAGCCGGGTGGACTCCGCGGAGGTCTCCTTGGCCCGGTCCAGGACGGCCTGGGCCCGGTCGGCGACCAGGACCGGCGGCACCGCCGCCAGCGGCAGCAGCACGAGCCAGGGGTTGACGGTGGCGAGGATGACGGTGGTGAGGACCGCCTGGAGGGCGAGACCGCAGATCTGGAGCACGGCTTCCAGCGAGGCCCTGGTGCGGGACACGTCCTCGCGCACCAGCGTCAGCGTGTCGGCGAACTCCGCGCTGTCCAGGTGCTCCAGTCCGCGGGTCCCGTTGGAGACGGCCAGCACCTCCTGGTGCAGGGCGGTCTCCTGCTGTTCGCCCAGCTCGAAGTAGAAAAGGTGCGCGAAGTGCCCCATGGACAGTTCCAGGACCAGGGCGACGGCGACGCCGAAGGCGAGCCAGGCCGTCGTGGCGACGGCTCCGTCGAGGGCGCTGTCGGTGAACTCCCGCAGCAGCAGGGCCATGGCCGGGGTGGCCAGCAGCCCGACCAGGAGCAGGAGGGCAGCGGTGTACAGCCGCCGGGGGTCCAGCCGGTGGGCGAGGACGAGCAGGGTGCGTACGGCGGTGAACAGGGTGGTCATCGGGCCTCCTCCGGGACGGGGCCGGAGAAGCGCTCCGCCTGGAGGCGGAACAGCTCCGCGTACCGGCCGCCGAGGGCGGTCAGCTCCTCGTGGGTGCCCTGTTCGGCGACCCTGCCGTGCTCCAGGACCACGATGCGGTCGGCACGGCGCACGGTGGAGAAGCGGTGCGAGATGACCACGCTGGTCAGCCCCTGGGTCATGGTGAGGAAGCGGTCGAAGAACTCCACTTCGGCGCGGACGTCCAGCTGGGCCGTCGGCTCGTCCAGGACGAGCAGCCGCGCGCCGCGCTCCACGGCGTAGAACGCCCTGGCCAGCGCGGTACGTTGCCACTGCCCGCCGGAGAGGTCGACGCCGTCCTCGTACTGCCGGGAGAGCACGGTGTCCGGGCCCTTGGGCAGCCGGGCGAGCACGTCCTCCAGGCCGGCGCGGGCCACGGCGGCGTCGAAGGCCCGGGGGTCGGGTGCGCCCTCGGGGGCGCCGAGCGTGACGTTGTCACGCAGGGAGAGCTCGTAGCGGTTGAACTCCTGGAAGATGACGGCCAGTCGGCGCCGCCACGCGGTGCCGGACAGGCCCCGCAGGTCCGTGCCGTCCGCCGTGACGCGTCCGGCGGACGGTTCGTGGAGGCGGGTGAGCAGCTTGACCAGGGTGGTCTTGCCCGCGCCGTTGAGGCCGACGATCGCGGTCGAGCGGCCCGCCTCGATCTCCAGGTCCAGGTGGTCGAGCACGGCGGGTCCGTCGGGGGTGTAGCGGAAGACGACGTCCTCGAACCGGATGCCCAGCGCCGACGCGCCCACGTCCGCGGCTCCGGGGGCCGGTCCGGCGGCCGGTCCGGCGGGGAGCTGTCCGGCCAGGACCGGTTCGGTGGCGGCCGGTTCGGTGGCGCCCTGTCCGGTCGGGCTCGCCGGGGCGCCGGGAGCGTCCGGGGTGGCCGCGTTCTCCTCGGCGGCGCGGCGGGTGAAGGCGGTGAGGGAGTCGTACGACTGCATCCCGTACAGGGTCTGGACATCGCACTCGGGGAAGTACACCCCGAACCTCATCGGGATCAGCACGGCCTGGAGGGCGACCGCCAGCGTCAGCAGTGACAGTTCGCCGCGCGCCGCGGGTCCGGCGAGCAGCAGCAGGACTCCGGTGCCGCCCGCGAGACCGACCAGGGCCAGCACGACGAACGGCCCCATCAGAATGCGGCGGCGCCCCTCCCACAGCGGATCGAGGTAGCCCTGCATGTCCTGGTGGTGACGGCCCCGGAACCAGTCGGCCAGCCCCAGGACCCGGATCTCCTTGGCGGCCTCGGTGCCCCCGGCGGTCCGGAGCATGTACGCGATACGGCGCCGCTTCCCGGCCATGTCCTGGTAGAGGTCGGAGAACCGGCCGAGCGAGCCGCGCTGCCCGAACCGCAGGACCAGCGCGGTGGCCCCGGTCAGCGCGCCCGCCCACGGGGAGAGGGTGACGCCGACGAGCACCACGGCGCCCAGCAGCTGGGTGTAGCGGGCGATCAGCGCGATCGCCCCGCCCACCGCGTCACCGGGTGTCGGCAGCAGCCGGTCGAAGGCGCCCCGGGCGTCGCTCAGCAGGTCGAGGGTCTCCTCGCGTTCCAGCATCGCGATCGGTGAGTGGCGCAGCGCCGTGTCCATCAGCCCGCTCACGCACTGGCCGTCCACCCTGCGGGTCGCCACCTCGCCCAGCACCGCCTGCAAGGGGGCGAGCAACTGCTGGAGGACGAAGGCCCCGAGGGCCAGGAGCAGGGCGGCGAACACCCCGCCCGTGCCGCCGGAGACGGCCTGGGCCTCCGGCAGGCGGTCGAGCAGCACGCTCATCCAGACGATGAAGGCCAGCGGGAGGAGGCCGATGAGGATGTTGAGGACGACGGCGGCCGTCAGCAGGCCCGCGCCCGCGCGCGGCAGCAGCCGCAGCAGGACGAGCCACCGTCCGACGCGGGCGCGCGGCTGGGACACGGCGCGCGAGGCAGGGGGCGACGATGACAAGCGCTTCTCCTCGGTCGGGCGAGCGGTCGAGTGAGCGGTGGAGCAGGGAGACATGCGGGCGGGCGGTCGAGCGGTGGAACAGCCAGGCGGTGAGGCGGCCGGGCGGTAGGTGGAGCGGGCGGTCGTACGAGCAGTGGTGCGGCCAGGCGGTGAGGCGGGCGAGCGGGGACGGGTGACCGGGGGTGACCGGGCCGGTCCGGGAGGACCCGGCGGCGGGCGAGGAGCGACACAGAGACACCCGGTACGACCCAGGGGCCCGACGGGCGCCCCAGGCGCGACCCAAACAATTGGTCCAGACCTCCTGTGCTGTCAAGTGCCCTACAGCAAGCCGGACATGAGGAGGTTCGGGTTCCGCCGGTAGCACCGATTCCGCCTGCTGACACCGGTCCCCTTTGGTCTAGACATGCGCCGGAGGGCTGGCTACTGTCGAGCCGATTCACCGCCCGCAGCCCCACCGCACCGCACCGCACCGCCAGGCTTCCCGCGACGCCCTCCGGCCGGAGTGCCGGAGCAGTGCCCGGACCGCCGACCGTCGTCCTCGACCTCCCGCCGACGCCCGAGCCGCACCGGCTCCCGGATCCCTCGCGCTGCCCGTCCGTTCCTGCCACGCAGGCCTCGCCACCCGGCGGCTTCGCCCTGCTCCGGCCGCCCTGTTCCCCGACCCCGCATCCGCCTCCCGCGCCCGCCCGTCCCTACCCGAGAGGGAACGCCTCCGATGAGCACCTCCCCCACCGCCGCCCCGCCGGAGCTCGGCCTGAAGAGTCCTGGCGCGGGCCTGATCACCCTGGACCCGGTGCGTACGGCCCTGCTGCACGGCCTGGACGGACTGCTCACCGGACTCGCCGCCCGGCTCTCCGCCCCGGAGGTCGTGGGCCCGCCCCTGCTGTCCGTCGAGGGGCTGACGCGGCTGGACTACTTCCGCAACTTCCCCCACCTCGGCGTCTCCGCCGCGGGGTTCGCCCCGGAGGCGCTCGACGGTCTGGCCGCCGGAACGCCCGCCTCCGAACTGCCGTTGCGGCCCACCGGCCATCTGCTGCCGTCGGCGACCTGTTACGGACTGCTGCTCTCCCTGGAGGGCGCGGATGTCGGCGCGGCCGGGCTGCGGCTGTCGGCGACCGGGCGCTGCTTCCGCAACGAGACGCACTACGACGGGCTGCGGCGGCTGTGGGGCTTCCACATGCGTGAGGTGCTGTACCTCGGGACGCGGGAAGGCGCCGTCGAACACCTCGACAAGGGCTCGGAGTTCGTGCGGGAGGTGGCCGCCCGTCTCGGACTGACCCTGACCCGGGCCACGGCCGACGACCCCTTCTACGACAAGGGCGGCTCACGGGCCAAGCTGATGGCCCTGGACCCGGTGAAGCACGAGTTCAGCGCGCCCGACGGCACCGCGATCGCCTCGGTCAACCGGCACCGCAACTTCTTCGGGGAGCGCCTGGGCATCCGGGCCGGTGAGCACGGCTCCGCGTACAGCTCCTGCGTCGCCTTCGGGGTGGAGCGCTGGGTGCACGCCATGATCCTCGCCCATGGCACGGCGGGCGCCGCGCTGGCCCGGCTCCGTGAGGCCGCGGACTGAGCGGCTGCCCCGTCCGCCGATGACGTGTCCCCGTCCGGGACGGAAGCACGTCTCCGCCTGCGGGACGGAGGGATGAGCCCCCGCCCAGGACCAGGAACCGAGCAGCCACAGAGAAGGAGCAGCCCGCCATGGAACGCATCGTCGCGTGGATCCACGAGAAGAACCCCGGCCTCGAAGGGCCCATCGGCAACGACGAGGATCTGATCGAGGCCCGTCTCATCGACTCCCTGGACTTCCTGGAGTTCGTCTACCTCCTGGAGACCGTCTCGGGTCGCGAGATCGACCTCCAGACGGTCACCATCGAGGACTTCGGCACTCTGGACCGCATCCAGGAACGCTTCCTCTCCACCCCCGGCCCGGCCGCACCGCGGACACCGCCGACGCCGCAGGCGGCCCCGGAGCCGGGACCGGCACCGCAGGCGGCCGCCCGGTGAACGCCCGGCCGCCCGGTGTACGGCCGTGCTGAGCGGTCCGCGGCTCAGGCCGCCGGGCCGCCGCACCGCGCGGGCCGTGGTGGCCACCACGGCGGAGGTCCTGGACCGGGGCGGCCTGGACGAGGGCGCGCTCGCCCCGTGGGAGCGGCGGCGGCTGGCGAAGGTCCGCGTCCCGGACCGCCGCGACGACGTGCTGGCCGCGCGGCTGCTGCTCCGGCTCTGCGCGGCGCGTCTCACCGGGTGGCCGCCGCGCGAGCTGGTCCCGGTCCAGTTCTGCGCGGACTGCGGGCGCCACGGCCACGGGCGGCCGTTCCTGCGGGACCACCCGGAGGTGGGGATCAGCCTGAGCCACGCGGACGGGCTCGTCGCGGCGGCCGCCGGGCCCGGGGCCGTCGGCGTCGACGTGGAGCCGGCGGGCCGCCGCGTCGGACCCCCGCCGATGTGGGCCCGGCTGCTGGGTGAGGCCGGACTGCGGGACGCCGCCGCGCGGCCCGACCCCGGCCGGGCGGTGCTGCGGCAGTGGGTGCGCGGGGAGGCGCTCTTCAAGGCGGGCCACCGGACCGGGCCGCTTCTCCCCCGTCCGCCCGGACTGCCGTGGGCGGACGGACCCGGCAGCCACCCGAGCCGCCTGGACGGGCTGTACGTCCTGGACTGGACGGACGAACGGCGGGCAGCCGTGGTGACGGCGGTCGCCGCCGCCCCGGTCCGCCTCCTCTCCGCCGCGTCGCTCCTCACGCAGTCGGCGCCCCGCGCGCCCCATACTCCCCGCGCTCCCCGCGCTCTCCACGAAACGATGTGAGGTAGCAGATGTCATCGCACGACACCGGGACGGGCGACACCGGGACCGCCGCGGTCGAGACCGGCAGCGGCACCGGGACGGCCGACGACGCCGAATCCGGAACGGTCGGGACCGGAACCCGTACGGTCCGGTTCTCCGGACTGCGGTCCGGATCGGCCCCGATGAGCTGGGGGCAGCAGGCGATCTGGAAGTCCATCAACTGGCTGGCCGAAGAGGCGCACTACTTCAACCTCGCCCGCGTGGTGGCCCTCCCCGGCGGGACGACCACGGACGGGGTCCTGAGCGTCCTCGGGGAGCTGATCGCCCGCCACGAGGCCCTGCGCAGCACGTTCGCCAACGGGCCCGACGGGCCGGTGCAGCGGGTGTACGGGAACGGCTCCGCCGCCGTCGCCGTGCACGCCGCCCCGGCGGACGCGCCAGGCCCGCCGGACGAGGCGGACGCCCAGGCGCTCGCCGACCGGCTCGCCGCCACGCCGTTCCGCAACGGCGAGGAGTTCGGGATGCGGTACGCGGTCCTGACGTACGCCGGGGAGCCGGTGTGGCTGGTCATGGTGGTGTCGCACCAGGCCACGGACTACGGCGGCGTACGGGTCATGGAGGACGAGCTGGCCCGGCTGCTGCGCGGCGAAAGCCTGGAGCCGGTGGAGTGGCAGCCGTTGGACCAGGCCCGCCACCAGCAGGAGGGCGAGGGCGCCCGGCGGGGCCGCGCCGCGCTGGACCACTGGGAGCGCGCGCTGAGCACCGCGCCCACCTCGCACTTCGACTTCCCGCCGCCGCCGGACGGGGCGGGCGAGGACGATCCCGGACGCTTCGTCCGGCTGCGGCTCGCGTCGGTGGCCGGCGCGGTGGCGGCCCAGCGGCTGGCCGACCGCTGCCGGGTCAGCACGAGCACGGTCCTGCTGACGGCCGCGGCGGCGACGCTCGCCGCGTACACGGGCCATGACCGCGCGGTGATGCTCCTGATCGCGGGGAACCGCAACGAACCGAGGCTCCAGAGCATGGTGGGCGCGCAGACGGAGAACGCCCTGTTCGTCCTGGCGCCCGGGGAGGGAACGTTCGAGGACGCGGTACGCGGCGGCTTCCTGCCGACGATGAGCGCCTACCGGTACGGCGAGTACGACCCGGCGGCGATGGACGAGGTGCATGAGCGGGTCGGCCGGGCGCGGGGCCGGAAGCTGGACCTGTCGGCGTTCTTCAACGACGTACGGATGCGGGACCGCTGGGACGCCCTCCCGGACACCGGGGACGACCCGGAGGCGCTGCTGGCACTGCGGGCGCGGAGCGAAATCTCGTTCATCGGGTCCTGGGCCCGCCAGGACGCCAAGTACTTCGTCCACACCCCGTACTGCCCCGACCGGCTTCATCTGTATCTGATGGCCGACACCCACTACCTCCCGGTGCCGGTGATCGAGGGCCTGTTGCGGGCGATGGAGACGCTGCTGGTGGAGAGCGTGCACGGGAAGGTGACACCGGCCGAGGCCCTGCGCGGCCTCACGCTCCCGACCGCGGACCGCGCGCCGGACAGCGGGGCCTGAGGGAGCCGGGGGCCGGTCCGGACGCACCCGGACCGACCCCCGGTGCTCGCCTCACTCCATGTCGGTGTATCCGTCGTCGAACAGCTCGGCGAAGCTCGGGAACTCCTCCACGTCGCCGTACTTCGGGGTGAACAGATGGGCGGTCCACTCCCCGTCCGGTCCGGCGTCGGTGGGGTCGAGGAGCCAGAAGTCCTCACCCCCGGCGACCTCGATCGAGCGGTTGAAGAGCTCGACGTACTCCTCGTTGCCCTCGATCGAGTCGTAGATCGCGATCACGCGCGACCCGGCATCGCTCTCCCGCATCCAGGTGACCCGCTCGCAGGGGTGGACGAGGTCCACCCAGCCGTTGACGCGCATCCACCCGTTGCTGGCCAGGAAGAACGCGCGCAGGCTGGGCGGGAACCGCACCCCGAGCCGCTCCTCGGCCGCCGCCAGGGCCGCTTCGCTGGCCGGGGCCTCTCCCAGCCAGCGGCCCAGCGGGGCACCTTCCAGGAACTCCTCGTACGCCTCGTCGTCCATCCACTCGAAGTCTTCGTCCGAGTCCTGGGTCCGCAGATACCGCTCGTCGTAGTTCTGCAGGTAGCCGCGCCACGCCTCCGGCGTGGTCAATACGGGTGCACCAGAGGCCTCTTGGGCCTCGTCTATCTCGCTCATGCCGCCGATACTGCCCGGTCCGCCGGGGGCGCGGCCACCCGGGTCCGGCGAAGTGGTCAACCCCTCGCGTCAACGCATCACACTCCCGAATGAACCACCCATGTCGCATATTTGATCGAAAACCGAGGCCGCTCACCTGCGGCGTTCCCGGCGCCCCGGTCACGCCCGACGACCGCCGTGTACGGGCCGCCCCGCTGAGCAGGGAATTGGCCCGCACCGCAGGGGCTGAGGAGCGACGGGCGGATTCACCCCTACGGGCAAGCGCGCGGCGGGGTCTTTGCCCCGGCGCGGTGCGGGCGGCTTGCGTAAGCCCTCTGACGCGGTGTCCTCCCCACGCGCGACCGCTTCCCGCACCGAAGGGAGTCCGGGCCCTCCGCGCACCCGGGTCCGGCGCGCCGCCCCGATCCTGAGGAGCCCCCGCGTGACCAGCAAGCCACCCCAGCGTGTACCCGGCTCACGGACGACGGCACCGTCGGAGAACGGCAGGACGGCATCCGCGCACGGGGCGCCCCGGCCCGTCGCGGACCCGGTGCCCGCGCCGCGGGAGAGCGACGCGCGCGGGCACGCGGCGCGGGAGGCGTCCGCCTCTCCCGGTTCCGCGCCCCCCGCCGAGCCCGTCGGTGAGGGCGCGGCGGGCCCGCGGGAGAGGACGCTCGGGACGGTGCCGCACCCCTCGCGCGGCCTCCCGGTGAGCGGCATCCCGGCGGGCGCCCCGGCACCTGGGCCGCGAGCCGGGGGGCTTCCGGCGGCGGGTCTACCGGCGCAGACCCGCGCCCCCTTCGACGGCCGTCCGGCCCCGGCACCGGGCCGTCAGGCCGTCGCGCGCCTCGGACACGTGGTGGGCAGGGCGGCCGAACCAGAAGCACCCGCGATCCCGGACGCCGCGCGCAGGCCGACCGGGGACGACCGGGCCGGGAACGGCCCGACCGGGAACGGTCCCGCACCCGTGGAGGCCCCCTCGGCTGCCCGGCCTCCCGCCGGGACCGGAGCAGGGCCCTGCGGACCCGTCGTGGCCGGAATGGGCGTCTCCGGAGTCGTCGCGGCCGGTGCGGACGGGTCCGGCCCCGACGCGGACCGTCCCGCCGAGGCTCCCGAGGCGCATCCGGCCGGGTCCGTCGCCCCGGCGGGAGATGCGGCGCCCGCACCGTCACGGTCCGCCCCGCCCGCCCACCCCGCTCCCCCGGAGGAAACGCCCGAGGCACAGGAAACGCCCGAGGCACAGGAGACTCCGGAAGAGACCGCTCCCGCTCCCCACCTGCGCCGTCGCCGCCGCCGTCGCTCCGGGGTGGCGCTCGTGGGGGCCGCCCTCGCGGCGGTGGCGGCCGCCGTGGCTGTGCCGCTTCCGGTGGCCGGTGAGAGCTCCGGGGCGGGGAACGAGCAGCGGGCATCCGAGGAGGACGTGGCCACGTCCACCGTGGCGGCCGGGGAGGTGCTGCGCGCCATCGCCGCCACCAACTCCGCCCGCGGGAGCGGCGCCGAGGGGGGCGCGTACCGCGCGGACGCCCTGCGTTACGCCCTCGCCGCCTGGGGCGTCGCGGGTGAGCCGGAGCAGGACGACGCGCTGAACGGCCTCCTGGCGCGGAACAACCCCGCGGTGGCTCCGGCCGCGACGCTGCGCCCGGGACTCGCCCCGAGCGGCGAGGTGCTCGCCGCCGACGTGGCCCCGGAGGGGCACCGCCTGGCCGTGCTCACCCGGGCCGACGGGGCGGACGGGGCTCGCATGGGGGTGCTGTCGTTCGGCGCCGACGGTTCCGGCATGAGCTGGCGTACGGTCGGCGGGCCGGTCGACCCCTCCTCCGTCCTGGCCATCAGCGACTGCGGCAACGTCCTGGCCGTGGCCCAGCCGGACGGCCGTCGCACGGTGTACGAGCTGACCGCCACCGGCTCCTACGTCTCCGACGACGCCCGGGTGCCCCCGGTACCGGCCGACGGCGCCCAGTTCCTCGACTTCAACACCGACACGTCCTCCCTGCTCCACGTACGGGGTCCGCGCGAGGACCCGCACGGCGAGATCGTCCCCCTGAACCACGGCACCCCGCACGGTTCGGGAACGGTGCGGGTGCCCGAGGGGGAGAACTTCTCCGACGTGCGCCTCGACGGCTACGGCCCCGCGGTCGTCGCGTCCACGGAGCCCGCGGCGCTGAACCGTTACGGCGGCGAGGTCGAGGCCGACCGCACCGACGCCTCCGCCCGGTACCGCGTCCGTCTCACCGCGTCGGCCGACGGGATCCGGACCCTGCGCCTCACCCACCCGGGGCTCGACCGCTCCTACGAGGCGGTCCTTCCGGACGGCGCGGAGGTGAAGGCGTACGGCGACGGCCGCCGCCTGTTCGTCGTCCCCGTGCACCAGAACGGCGACCGGATGCGTGTCATCGTGCTGCACGGCTCCGACCTCGCCGTCCTGGACGCCCGCCGCGCCGACGAGGCGAGCGGCGGCACCGCCGAACTGGCGGAGCGCGCCTGCGCCACCGGCCCGCAGCCGCTCACCCGGAGCGAACTCGGCGCTTTCCCCGCCGCGGAGCGCCCCGCCATCTCCGCCGCCTGGCCCTGCGACACCTGAGACGCTGAGAGGGGCCCGCACAGCGCGCGTCGCCGCGGGACCCGCGCCCGCCGGGTCCCGACCGGGTCCGGGAGGTCCGTCCGTCGTGTTCCGACGCCCTACCCGGCCAGGCCCGCGCTGTCCGTGGCCTGTTGGAGGAGGTGCTGGATCCGCAGGCCGTGGGCGGCGTCGAGGTCCGCGGCGCGCCCGGTGCGGACGGCGGTGGCGAACTCCCGCCGGAGGATCGGCCAGCACTCCTCGTGGTCGATCCCCGCCGTGTCGTAGGCCAGCTCCTCGTCCGGGCCGAACAGCTCCACCCGGGTCTGCGCCCGGTCCACTCGGACGCTGCCGGACAGCGAAGCCTGGCTGATGGCCCCGTTGGCGTGTTCGCACGTCACCTCCGTCCAGCGCCGGGGATCTCCGGTGGCGCGCAGCGACGTGATCGGGCCGACGGCGGTGTCGAGGAGGTCGAGCAGGTGGGGACCGAGGTCGAGAAGCGCGCCGTGCTGGAGGCGCCAGGAGGTGGCGAACTCGCCGCCGAGGAAGGCTCCGTGGAGGTAGGAGGACCGGGCGCCCGTCACCTGGAGGGTGGCGGCCTTCGCGAGGAAGGCCCTGGTGGTGGGGTGGTACCTCTTGGTGAGGACGAGCTGGGAGGCCACGCCGTGCTCGGCGACCGCGTCCGCGACGGCGCGGGCGCTCGCCAGATCGGTGCCGAGCGGCTTCTCCAGGAGAAGGGCGCGCCCGGCCGCCGCGGCTCGGGGAGCCAGGGCCGCCTGGACCGCGGGCGGTACGGCGAAGGCGACGGCCTCGCAGCTGTCGAGGAGTTCCTCGAAGGAACCGGCCGCGGTCGCTCCGTAGGCGGAGGCGACCTCCTCGGCCGCATCCGGGCGCCGGGCCCAGACACCCGTGAGGGTCGTCTCGGGGCCCGCGGCCAGGATGCGGGCGTGCGTCGCGCGGGCCCAGGGTCCGGCGCCGACGAGGCCGACGCGGACGGGCTCACCGGTCCAGTCGCCCTGCGGGAGGGTGCCGGTCCGGTCGTTCCGGGGAGGGGTGGTTGAGGACATGCGTGACCGTTCTTGGTGCGGATGTGGTTCGGGAAGAAGGAGAAGAGGTGGGTGGGGTTCGGGCCGAGATGCGGAGGTGGCTCAGGCGGAGTCGTCACCGCGGGCGAGGGCGGTGAGTCGGGCGTCGGCCCGGTCGGGCGCGTACAGGTGCTCGACGACCATGACGCCTGCCCCCGCCAGGGCAGCCTTGTCGCCCAGTTCGGACGTGACCACCTGGAGGCGGGCGGTGGTGCGGGGCATGGCCCGCTGGTAGATGAGCTCGCGGACGCCGGTCAGGAAGGGCGTGCCGGCCAAGTCGCCCGCGAGCATCAGCACTCCGGGATTGAGCAGCGTGACGACGGTGACCAGGACCTCTCCGACCCGCTGGCCCGCCTCGCGGGCCAGTCGTATGGCGTGCGGCTCACCGGCGGCGAGGTGAGCGCGGACGTCGGAGCCGGAGGCCGTGGGGATACCGATGGCGGTCAGCTGCTCGGCGATCGACCGGCCGCTGGCGACGGCGGCCAGACAGCCGTAGGAGCCGCACATGCACAGCGCGTCGGGCCGGTCGTGCAGGCGGATGTGACCGATGTCGCCGGCGCCGCCGTCGATCCCCCGGTAGATCTCGCCACCGACGACCACACCGGCGCCGATTCCGGTGGCCGCCTTGATCAGGACGAAGGCGTCGCACCGGGGATGACCGGCCCGCTGCTCCGCGAGGGCCATCAGATTGGCGTCGTTGTCGACGAAGACGGGCGGGGCGCCGGGGCCGGGAGCCGGACCCACGTGTTCCAGCCAGGCGTCGCGGAGTCGTTCGCGGACCGGGAAGCGGTCCCAGCCAGGCATGATCGGCGGCTGCACGATCTGTGCGGTGTCCCACTCGACCGGTCCGGGAACGGACAGCCCGATGCCGCAGACCTTCTCGGCGGGAACCGCCGCCTCGGCGAGCAGCGGGCCGAACCAGCGGGCCAGTTGGTCCAGCACGCGGTCGGGGCCGTCGGCGATGACCAGGTCGCCGGTGTGCTCGGCGAGGACGGTGCCCGCGAGGTCGAGTACGGCGGCGCGGGCGTGCCGGGTCTCCAGATCCGCGACGAGCACCACGGCGTGGGCGGGGTCGAACTCCAGCCGGGCCGACGGGCGTCCGCCGGTGGAGGTGCCGGTCGCGCCGCGCAGCCACCCCGCGCCGAAGAGCTGGTCGAGCCGGTGGCCCACGGTCGACCGGGAGAGTCCGGTGGCCTGCTGGAGCTCTCCCCGTGTGGTGGCCTCGCCGCTGCGAATGAGCTGGAGCAGATGCCCCGCGCTGGCCTGGTTTCCTGCCATCCCCGCCATCCTAGTTCGATCATCGTCCGTTCCGCCGCCGGCCGACGCCCGCTGAGGGGCGTCAGCCCTTGTCGGCCCCGCTGGTCAGCCCTTCGGTGAGCAGCCGTTCGGCGGCGAAGAACACCACTACCACGGGGATGGTGAGGACGACGGAACCGGCCATCAGCACGGTCTTGGAGACCTCGATGCCGCCGGCGAGCTGCTGGAGTCCCAGGGAGACGGTCCAGGCGTCGGGATCGGCCGCGAGGAAGAGGAGGGCGAAGAGGAATTCGTTCCACGCGATCATGAACACGTACAGCCCGGTCGCCATCAAGGTGGGCAGCGCCAGCGGCAGGATGATCCTGCGGACGGTCTGGAGCCGCGAGGCCCCGTCGATCGCCGCGGCTTCCTCGATGCTGAAGGGGATGGTGACGAAGTAGTTCTTCAGCATGTAGATCGATACGGGGACGGTCTGTGCGATGTAGACGATCGCGAGGCCGACGAGGCTGCCGGAGAGTCCCATCTTGGCGAACATGACGAAGAGCGGCACGGCGAGCAGCGTGGCGGGGAAGAGGTAGACGGCGAGGAAGATCGCGCTGACCTGGCGGCCGCCGAAGAACCTGAGCCGGCTGACCGCGTAGGCCCCGGGCACCGCGGCGGCGAGGGTGAGCAGGACGGTGGCGATGGCCACGAGCGCCGAGTTGAGCAGCATCCGCAGGAAGCCCTGGCCGCCCTCGGACGTGGGCTTGAGGACGCTCTGGTAGGTGCTGAGGGTGAAGTCCTTCGCCGACACCCAGAGGCTGCCCGGGTTCTGGAGGAGGGAGTCGATCGGCTTGATCGACAGCATCAGCATGTAGAGGAAGGGCACGAGGGTGATCGCCACGAGGAAGAGGATCACGAACCTGCGCAGGGTGCCGAACAGCAGTTCCTCGAAGCGGGCACGGGTGAACGGTGCCCTGGGCCGCGGGGCGGCGGGCCGGGAGGACGCGGTGCGCTCGGGTCGGACGGTTTTCAGGGCCGGGGTGGCGGTCATGCTGATTCCTCCTGCACCTTCTTGGCGAAGAACCTGAAGTAGACGCCCAGAAGAGCTATGAGCACGACGGCGAGGACGAGGGCCTGCGCGGAGGCGGCTCCGACGTCGAAGCGGGCGGTCAGGAAGTCGTACACCCGCACGGCGACGACGTCCGTGCCGGAACCGCCGCCGGTGAGCAGGTAGATGTCGTCGAACTTGTTGAACGTCATGATGAAGCGCAGCACGGACAGCAGGGCGATGACGGGCATCAGCTGGGGCAGCAGGACGTGCCGGAACCGCTGGGAGACGGTCGCGCCGTCCACCTCCGCGGCCTCTTCCAGTGAGGCCGGCACCGCCTGGAGGCGGGCCAGCAGGAAGAGGAAGGCGAAGGGGAAGTAGCGCCACGCTTCGAAGGCGATGACCGTCAGGAGCGCCAGTGGGATGTCGAAGTGGGCTCCCAGGAGGCTGACTTCGTAGGAGCGGGTGGACAGGAAGGCGATGGGATCGTCCCAGCCGAAGAACCTGCGTCCCCAGTCGTTGACGAAGCCGTACTGCGGGCTGAGCGCCATCTCCCACACGAAGGCGACCGCGACGACGGGGGCGACGTAGGGCAGGAGCATCGTCGCGCGGAGGGCGCCGCGGCCGCGGAAGGGCCTGCGCAGCGCGAGGGCGGCGATCAGGCCGAGGACCACTGATCCTGCGGTGGCCCCCACGGTGTAGACGAGGGTGGTGCCCAGGCTGCTCCAGAAGCCGGGCGAGCCGAACACCTGGGAGAAGTTGTCCAGGGTCCAGCGGCCCAGGAGCCCGTTCTCCTGGATTCCGACGAGCTTGGCGTTCTGGAAGGCGAGCAGAACGGTCCAGGCGATGGGCAGGATCACGACGACGAAAACGACCAGGAAGGTCGGGGTGACGAAGGCGAGGCCCGCGCGGTTCTCCCTGCTGGCCGCCGATCGCGGCGTGGTGCGGCGCTTCTTCGCGCCGCGCTGGAGTGTGCTCATGGGTCAGTTACCTCGGTGAAGGTGCGGTGTGCGGCTGCCGGGCAGGCGGGTGGCCGTCGGTTACTGGAGGGACTTCTGGAGGGCGGCCACCTCGTCGTTGGCCTCCTTCGCGGCCTCCTCGGGGGTGATCTGGCCGCTGGTCATCGCGCCGATCGCCTTGGCGACGGGCAGCTCGCCGTTGGTCGCGCCGACGAGGGTCCCCTGTCCCTGGGTGAGGCCCCAGCGCTTCATGTCGCCGACCCCGTCCACGAGCCGGTCCAGCAGCTCGGTGGGGAACGCCTTCTGGAGGGACTCGCGGCGGTCGACGCCCATGACGCTCTGGCGCCACGCCTGCTCGAAGGAGCCGGGGCTCCGCGGGGTCCCGGTGCGGACGGGGATCTTGCCCTCGGGGGCCATGCCGAACCAGTCCTCGTAGCCCTTGTCCATCATGTACTCGATGAACGCGCGGGAGGCGCCGGTCTCGGCGGTCCTGGTGACGGTCCAGGAGGTGATCTCGCCGAACTGGGCGGGCTGGTCGCCGTCAGGGCCCTGGAGGGAGGTGACCACGCCGGTGTTGCGGGCGAGGAAGCCCGGGTCGTCCTTGCACTCGGGGCAGCTGGGCAGCGCGTCCTGTCGCAGTGCGGCCAGTTCGTCCAGGAGGAAGGACGACCAGACCATCATCGACGAGGTGCCGGAGAAGTAGGAGGCGCGGGTGGTGTCCACGCTCTGGGTTCCGGGCGCGCCGTGTTCGCGGGCGAGGTCGTCGTAGGCGGTGAAGGCGGCACGGCAGGCCGGGGAGTCGAGGGCCGGGTCACCGGCCTCGTCGACCAGTTCGCAGCCGTTGGCCAGGGCCAGGTCCTCGAAGCTCTGCTGGGTGAAGACGTCCGAGGGGTCGGTGGCGAGGGAGATGCCGTCGCGGCCGTCGCCGTCCAGTTCGGCCGCGGCCTTCAGGGCGCGGCCGTAGCTGTCGGGTGCGGGCAGGGCGGCGTCGGCGAAGCGGTCCTTGCGGTAGACGAGCAGCTGGAGCCAGGCGTCGGAGGGGACGCCGAGCCGGGTGCCGTCGTCCTCGGTGAGGGCGAGGGCGTTGGCGTTGAACGTACCCGGGTCCAGGTCCTTCACGATCCGGTCGGCGATCTCGGTGTTGAGCAGTCCGTTGCCGTACATCTGCCACACCTGGCCCATGGGGACGGCTCCGATGACGTCGGGGAGTTCCCCGGCGGCCGCCGCCGACATGATCAGCTGGGGAAGCTGGGACTCGTCCACGCCGACGAGGTCGACCGTGATCCCGGTCTCCTTCTCGAAGCGGCTGACGACCTTCCGCGTCGCGGCCATGCGCGGTGGCAGATTCTCCTGCGACCACACCGTGATCCGGTTGTCGGCCCGCCGGCTGTCGCCGGAGTCTCCGGAGCAGCCGGCCAGCAGACCCGCGGCCAGGGTCACGGCGAGTCCCACCAGGGTCGTCCTCGCTCGTCGGACTTTCAGCACCATTCTGTGTCCTCACGCCACTTACGCATTTTCCAAAAGCATCACAGCATCACTTTTGCAGCTTGACAAGACATAAGCGTGAGATACCTTCGACCTAAGTCAGCGAACAGCCCACCTCCCAGCAGTACGGAGACCTCCGTGGAACGCGTCGTCCAGTTCACCGGCCCCCGCCAGGTCGAAGTCGCCGAGCACGAGAGCGCCCCCCTCCCAACGGGGCACCTACGGGTACGCACCCGCTTCTCCGGTATCTCGGCGGGCACCGAACTCACCGCCTACCGGGGTACGAACCCCTATCTGACCCGCACCTGGGACGCCGGGAGCCGGCTGTTCCGCGAGGGTGCCGCCGGCATCGAGTACCCGGTGGCGGGCTGGGGCTACTCCGAGGTAGGCGAGGTGACCGAGGTCTCCCCCGAGCTGGTCTCCTCTCCCGGGATGCCCGCCGTCGGGGACCTGGTCTGGGGCATCTGGGGGCACCGCAGCGAAGGCGTCGTCCCGGCGGCCAGGATGACCGGCCACACCCTGCCCGCCGGGCTCGAACCGCTCGCGGGAGCCTTCGCCCGGGTCGGCGCCATCGCGTACAACGCGATCCTCGCCGCCGACCTCCACCTCGGCGAGGACGTCGCCGTCTTCGGCCAGGGGGTCATCGGGCTGCTCACCACGCGTCTCGCCCAGCTCAGCGGCGCCCGGGTCACCGCGGTCGACGCCATCGACGCCCGCCTCACGACCGCGGTGGCGTACGGGGCGCGGCACACCCTCAACGCGCGCACCGACGACGTCGCGACGCGCATCCGCGAGACCACCGGCGGAGCGGGCGCCGACGTGGCGATCGAGATCAGCGGCGCCCATCCCGCCCTGCACGAGGCGCTGCGCTCGGTGACCACGGGCGGCCGCGTCGTCGCCTCGGGGTTCTACCAGGGCGACGGCGCGGGACTGCGGCTGGGAGACGAGTTCCACCACAACCGGGTCCAGCTGATCTCCTCGCAGATCGGCGGAGTGCCGCCCCAGCTCTCCGGACGGTGGACCGTCGAGCGGCTCCAGCGGACCTTCCTGTCCCTGGTGGCCGAGGGGCAGGTCGATGTGACGTCCCTGGTCAGCCATGTGGTGCCGGTGGCCGATGCCGCCGACGCCTACGAGCTGCTCGACCAGCGGCCCGCCGACGCCCTCCAGATCGTCCTGGAGTTCTGACCCCCCGCCCCGTGCCCGGCCCCTCCGTCCGGCCGGGCACGGCGACGGACCCGGCCCCACCCCCTCTCAGCGCCGAAAGGCACCACCCCATGCTCAAGACCGCCTGCCAGGAACAGCTGCTTCCCGGCGACACGCTCCAGGAGAAATGGTCCTTCGCCCAGGACGCCGGGTTCGACGCGATCGAGCTGCGCTCCAAGGGCGACTTCCACTTCCGCGACCGGCTGCCCGAGCTGGAGCGGGCCGCCGCCGACGGCGTCGTCATGCCGACCGTCTGCGTCGACATGCTGCACTTCTTCGCCGCCTTCGACGAGGACCTGCGCCGGGACGCGATCGACCAGCTGAAGTCCCAGATCAGCGTGGCCGCGCGAATCGGTGCGCTCGGTGTGCAGACCCCCGCCTCGTACGGGATGTTCTCCCGCCGGCTGCCGCCCTTCGAACCGCCCCGGAGCGAGGAGGAGGACCGCGAGGTGCTGCTCTCGGGCCTCACCGAGCTGGGCGAGCACGCCCGCAAGGAGGGCGCTGAGCTGTATCTGGAGCCCCTCAACCGGTACGAGGACCACATGGTCAACCGCCTTGAGCAGGCCGCCGAGCTGATCCGGACGGTGGGCCTGGACTCGGTCCGCATCGGCATCGACAGCTACCACATGAACATCGAGGAAGCCGATCCCGCCGCCGCCATCCTCGCGGCCGCCCCGTACATCGGCCACGCGCAGGTCAGCGACTCCAACAGGTTCCAGCCCGGTGCGGGGCACCTGGACTGGCCCGCCTGGATCGGGGCCCTCCACACCATCGGCTACGCGGGCCACCTCGCCGCCGAGTGCCGTCTGACGGGTGACCCCGTCGCGGCCGTCCGCTCCATCCCGGCGTTCCTGCGGAGGTCCGGCGCGTGACGACGCTCCTCACCACTCCCGTGCCCGCCGCCACCGGAGACCTGACACTCCGGCGCGGCGCGGCACGGGTCCTGCTGACCAACTGGACCGGCTCCTCGACCATCCCCTCCCGGGGTCTGTACCCCCACCAGTGGAGCTGGGACTCCGGCTTCATCGCCATCGGCCTGCGCCACCTCTCGGTGCGCCGTGCCCAGCGCGAACTGGAGAGCCTGCTCGGCGCCCAGTGGGCCGACGGCCGTGTCCCGCACATCGTCTTCAACCCGGCGGTGCCGCTGGACGCGTACTTCCCCAGCCCCGACTTCTGGCGCTCGTCGCTGGAGGGGGCCGCGGCGGGCGCACCGGCGGGGACGGAGACCTCCGGCATCATCCAGCCGCCGGTGCACGCGCTGGCCGCCTGGCTGGTCCACCTCGCCGACCCCGGCACCTCGCAGCGGCGCGGCTTCCTGCCCCGGGTGTACGGCGCCCTGGCCGCCTGGCACGACTACCTCACCGGTCCGCGCGACCTGGGCGGCGGGCGGCTGGCCTCGGTGATCCACCCGTGGGAGGCCGGGATGGACAACAGTCCGTGCTGGGACGGCCCGTTGGAGCGCGTCGAGCCGATGCGGCCCGACAGCTACCGCCGCGCCGACCTCGACCACGGGCAGCCCGCCGAGCGGCCGACCGATCTGGACTACGGCCGCTATGTGCGGCTCGCGGCCGACTACCGCGACGCGGGATACACCGACGCGCCAGGCCGTCACGCCTTCGCGGTCGAGGACCCCTGCGTCAACGCGCTGCTGATCGTCTCGGAGCACGCGCTCGCCCGGATCGCGACGGAGGTCGGGGCGGACCCCGCCCGCCACCAGGAACGGGCACGGACCCTCACTGCGGCTCTGGTGGAGCGGCTCTGGTCCCCCGACGACGGCATGTTCCTCTGCCGCGACGTGGTCGGCGGCGGGCTGATCGCCGAGCGCAGCGTCGCCGGGCTCGTCCCCCTCGTCGTCCCGGGGCTGCCGCGGCACATCGTGCGGGCCCTGGTGTCCACGCTGACCGGCGACGGCTTCCGCCTCGGCGAGGTGCCGATGGCCCCCAGCTACGACTTCTCCGGCGCGGCCTTCGACTCCTCCCGCTACTGGCGCGGCCCCGCGTGGTTCAACACGAACTGGCTGCTCGAACGCGGTCTGCGGCAGTACGGGCACGGTGCGGCCGCCGACGCGCTGCGCGAGGCCATGCTCACCGCGGCGGGCTCCAGCGGTTTCTCCGAGTACGTCGACCCGGTCACCGCACAGGCGCGCGGGACCAGGAACTTCGGGTGGACGGCGGCCCTCGCTCTCGACCTGATGGCCGCCGCCCCCGTGGCGGACACCGAAAGCGACCACCACCTCACCGAGGACGAGACCACGTGAACGACACAGCAGGCCCCACGCTGGTGCGCTCGGGCACCTTCGCCGTCCTGGGCGTCGACGGCTCCATCACCGGCCGGGGCGGCACGACCCCGGACGGGTTCTTCCACCGCGACGCCCGCCACCTGAGCCGGATGTCGCTGACCGTGGGCGGCACGGCCCCCACCGTCCTGGTGCCCTCCTCGGGGGAGTATTCCGCCCGCTGCGTCCTCACCCCGCCGGGCACCCGCGACGAACCGGCCGACTACACGGTCTTCCGCGAACAGGCCCTCGGCGAAGGTGTGCTGACGGAACAGCTGCGGCTGGTCAACAACCGCCCCTCCCCCGTCACCGCGGTCCTCGTGTTCACCCTGGACGCCGACTTCGCCGACCAGTTCGAGCTCCGCTCCGACAAGCGGCACTACGTCAAGGACGGAGCGCGGCGATCGGCGGAAGCCGGGCCGGACGGTGTCACCTTCAGCTACCGGCGCGGCCCCTGGCACTCCCGGACGGCCGTGCGCGCGACCCCCGCTCCCGCCTCGGTGAGGCCCGTCGGCGACGACGGGACCGCGCAACGGCTGGAGTGGCGGCTGGACGTTCCCGCGCACGGCTCGGCGACCCTCACGCTCACCGCCACGGCCTACGCGCACGGCGCGCCGGCCCCCGCCGCTGTCGCCTCGCCGCAGAAGGCCCACGCCGAACTGGCCGAGGACACCGAGGCGTTCACCGGCGCCCCGCTGCCGCTGCCGGCCGAGGCGCCCGCCTCGCTGGCCGCCGCGTGCGCACGGGGCCTGAGCGATCTGGCGGCACTGCGGGTGCCGGTCACCGGTCTGGACGGGGAGAGCGTCCGGGTTCCCGGTGCCGGAGTCCCGTGGTTCCTCACCCTCTTCGGCCGGGACTCGCTGCTCACCTCCCTGTTCGCGCTGCCGTACCGCCCGGAACTGGCCGCGGCCACCCTGAGCGCCCTGGCGGCGACCCAGGGGACCGGCCACCACGCGGAGCGCGGCGAGCAGCCCGGTCGTATCGTCCACGAGATCCGCCACAGCGAGCTGGCCACCTTCCACCAGGTCCCCTACGGCCGCTACTACGGCTCGATCGACGCCACCCCGCTCTTCCTGGTGCTCCTGGAGCGGTACACCCAGGTCACCGGTGACTCCTCCCTGGCCTCGCGGTACGAGGCACAGGCGCGGGCCGCGGTGGAGTGGATGTTCCGTGACGGAGGACTGGACGAACACGGATACCTGGTCTACAGCCCCGACCCGCTGGGCCTGGTCAACCAGAACTGGAAGGACTCCGCCGGAGCCGTCTGCTTCGCCGACGGCACCCAGGCCGAGGGGCCGGTCGCGGTCGCCGAGGCGCAGGGCTACGCCTACGACGCGCTGGTGCGCACCGCGCGGCTGGCCCGCACCCGCTGGAGCGACCCCGCCTACGCCGAGCGGCTGGAGCGGGCCGCCACCGCGTTGCGTGAGCGCTTCACACGGGACTTCTGGATGCCGGAGGCGGACTTCCCGGCGCTCGCGCTGGACGGCCGGGGCCGGCAGGCCGACGCGCTGGCCTCGGACGCCGGACACCTGCTCTGGTCGGGCATCCTCGACCCGGACCGGGCCGCGCGGGTGGGACGGCGCCTGATGGAGCCCGACTTCTTCTCCGGCTGGGCCGTACGGACACTGGCCGCGGGACAGCAGGCGTACCACCCGCTCTCCTACCACCGCGGCAGCTGCTGGCCGCACGACAACGCGGTGATCCTGCTGGGCCTGGCCCGCTACGGCCTGGCCGAGGAGGCACGCGCGCTGATCCGGGGACTGCTGGACACCTCGGCGCACCACGGCCACCGGCTGCCGGAGGTGCTCGCCGGCTACGGCCGCACGGAACACCCGCGCCCGGTGCCCTACCCCCACGCCTGCTCCCCGCAGGCCTGGGCGGCCGCCACTCCGCTGGCCGTCCTCAGCGCGCTCCGGCAGCTCTGACCGACCGGAGCCCCCGGGGCACACCCGGTCCCGTACACCGCCGGAAAGCCCCCCTCGTCACCGCGCCCGGCGGGGTCGCGCTCGCCCCCGCCGAGGCCCGCCCCGTCGTTCGGTACGCTCTGCTCCTGATGACCGGGGCGCTCGCAGGCCCCGTTCTCGTGACCAGGGGGGAACACCTTGATCAGCACGCCTTCGGCCGGTCCGTTCCAGCCGCTCAAGGCCGACGATCCGCCGGTGGTGGGGGGCTACCGGCTGGCCGCCGTGCTGGGCGCGGGCGGCATGGGCAAGGTCTACCTCTCGTACACGCCCGGCGGACGGCCGCTCGCCGTCAAGGTGATCCGGGCCGAGTTCAGCGAGGACCCCGAGTTCCGGCGGCGCTTCCAGCAGGAAGTGCGCTCCGCGCAACGGGTGCAGGGGCTCTACACCGCGCCGGTCATCGACTCGGACACCGAGGGGGCGCAGCCCTGGCTGGCCACCGCCTATGTGCCGGGCCCCTCGCTCGCGCACGCGGTGGCCCGGTACGGCGGACTGCCGTTGCGCAGCGTGCTGCTGCTGACGGTCGGGGTGGCCGAGGCGCTCGGGGTCATCCATGGCGCGGGCATCGTGCACCGCGACCTCAAGCCCGCCAACGTCCTGCTCGCCGCGGACGGACCGCGCGTGATCGACTTCGGTATCGCGCGGGCCGCCGACACGACGGCCCTGACGGGTACGGGAGTCAGTGTCGGCACCCCGGCGTTCATGGCGCCGGAGCAGGCGTCGGCCGGGACGGTCACCTCCGCCACCGACGTCTTCGCCCTGGGCCAGATCGCCGCCTACGGCGCGATCGGCGCGCCCGCGTTCGGGGACGGGCCCTCGCACGCGGTCCTCTACCGGATCGTCCACGAGGATCCCGACCTCAGCCGCCTGCCCGACGAACTCCGCCCCCTCGTCAGCCGGTGCCTCAGCCGCGATCCTGCCGACCGCCCGGCCCTGGCCGACATCATCCGGATGTGCCACGAGATCTCGCCCACTCCCCTGCGACAGGGCGAGGACTGGCTTCCGCAGGAGGTCGCCGGGTCCATCACGGAACGGCACCGCCTTCCCGCGCCCGCCCCGACTCCGCCTCCGCGCCCCGCCGCGCCGCCGACGCCCACCCAGGTCTCCCCGGGGTCCCATCCCTCCTACCCCCGCATCCAGGCCGACCACATCGCGGCCGCGATGACCCAGACGGGACCGGCCGCCCCCGCGTTTCCGGGAGCCGCGCCGCCCGGTCCCCCGCGGGGTAATCCCGCTTTCCCGGGGTACACCATCCAGCCGCCCCACCCGCAGGGGCAGTTCGCCCAGCCCGGCTGGGGCGGCAACGCCGCGTTCCCTCCCGGCCCCACGCCGCGCCGTAAGCGCCCGGGGCTGATCGTCGCCGGTGCGGTCCTCGCCGGAGTGGCCGGTCTCGCGCTGCTCGGCATCCTGCTGCCGGACCGGTCCGGCGACTCCACCGGCGACAAGGGCGGTCGCGCCGACTCGTCGGCGGGTGGCGGGTCGGCGGACAGCGGCCCGACGAAGCCGGTCGACCCCCGGCCCGTCTCCTACAAGGGCATCGACCTGTCGGCGAGCTACGAACTGATGCTCGCCGACAACCCGCCCCGCCCGAAGGAGAACAACGACAGCGGTGTCCTGTACGGCGACGGCGATTTCTACTTCCACCGCGACTCCCTCTTCGGCGACGAACAGGTCGGCAGCGCCAACGGCAAACTGGTCGTCCTCAAGAACTCCCAGAAGGGTTCGCTGGAGCTCTGCCGCCAGGAGTCCCGCTTCACCGAAAGCCTCGGTCTCGACCAGCTCACGCCCGGATCGCAGATCTGTGTGCTCAGCAAGGCCGGGCACATCGCTGTGGTGACCTACCGGGGACAGTCCGGTGACGACGACCCCAGCCGCTACATCACCATCGATCTGACGGTGTGGCGCAACGCCGAGGAGGCGTCACAGGACTGACCGGCACGCAGGCTCCCGGGCCTCAAAGAGCGGGGTCGCCCGATCGCGCGGGCTCTCCCCTTTACGGTGCACGACGCTCAGCGGCGCGGTTCCCAGCGGAACATCCGGGAGGCCAGTGCGATGGCGACCACGACCCAGGCCAGGGTCGGCGCCAGCAGGATCAGGGAGTCCGACAGCGCGACGCCCCCGTTCCACGCGTTCATGGCCAGCTCGGTGGCCGCGCCGCCGGGCAGCAGCCGCTTAAGCGGGGTGAGCTCCTCGGTGCCGCTGATCCCGACCCAGCTGGCCACGGCGATCACCCCGAGGCTGACCGGCAGCGTGGTCACCTGCGCGTGCTCGGGCGAGTTGGTCAGCCCCGCCGTCGCGAGGCCGAGGCCGACCATCATCGCCAGCGTCGCGAGCACCGCCGCCGCCAGCAGCGCCGCGTTGGCCGGGGCACCGGCGACCGCGCCCAGCACGATCATGATGACGGTCACCTGGACCACCGCGATCGCGGTGAGCGGCAGGAGCAGTCCGGAAAGGATCGAGACGTCCCCGGCCGCGGTGGAGCGCAGGCGCTTGAGGAACAGGTTCTGCCGACGGGAGGCCAGGGTGGTCACGGTGGCGGTGTAGAGGCCGAAGGCGCTCACCGTGAACATGACCACCGCCGCGATGTAGCCGAGGCTGGCCATCTCGGCGAACAGTTCGTGCCGGTAGATGAAGAAGGCGCTGATCGCGACCGGGATGATGAAGCTGGTCACCAGCACAAGGCGGTTGCGGAAGATCTGGATCAGCTCGCTCAGAGCGATCGGGAACATGGTGAAAATCCTTGTCCGGTAGGGGTTCTCAGGCGTTGCCGATGGCGCGGAAGACGTCGTCGAGGCGGGTGGGCCCGGCTTCGAGGATGCGCAGTTCCACCCCGTGCTGCTCGGCCCAGCCGAGCAGCGTGTACAGGTCCTTCTCCAGCTGGAAGGTCTCGGCCACGTACTTGCCGTCACCGCCCCTCGTGGCGGGCAGCGGCACCGCGGGCGCGTGCCCCGCCACGGTGAAGCTGATGACCGAGGGCAGGGTCTGCGTCAGTTCGGCGACCGTGCCCTCCTTGTGGAAGGTGCCCTTGTGCATCAGGCCGATGCGGTCGGCGTGCTGCTGCGCCTCTTCCAGGTAGTGCGTGGTCAGGACGATCGTGGAGCCCTCTTCGCGCAGCCTGCCGACGGCCTTCCAGAGGTCGTCGCGGGACTGGATGTCCAGCCCGGTGGTGGGCTCGTCGAGGAAGATCAGCTCCGGCGCGCCGTACACGGCGGTCGCGAAGTCCAGCCGCCGCTTCTCGCCGCCGGAGAGCTGGGAGACCTTGGTGCTCGCCTTGTCGGTGAGCCCGACGACGCCGAGCACCCGGTCGATCCGGTCCTCGCGGTGGGTGAGCTTGCCGATCAGACGGACCGACTCCCTCACCGTCAGGTCCGGGGTGAATCCGCTCTCCTGCAACATGATTCCCATGCGCGGCCGCACGGCACGGCGGTCGGCCGGACTCTGCCCGAAGACCCGCACGGTGCCGGAGGTGGCGGTGCGGTGACCTTCGATGGTCTCCAGGGTCGAGGTCTTGCCTGCCCCGTTGGTGCCGAGCAGGGCGTAGAACTCCCCGGCGCGCACCTGGAAGGACAGATCCTTGACGGCGTGGAAGTCGCCGTAACTCAGGTTGAGGCTCTCAACTTCAATGACTGGTGTCGAAGACATGATTCGATCCCACCACGCCCCCCGTGACCCGGGCAGTGTGAAACGTCATGTAAACGAGTGACGCGATATCACGGTTTTTTCCACGGTCGGAACGTTGCCCTTGGGCATCTCCGACCGGGTCGGGCGCTCCGCAGGGAGGGCGTTCGCCGCGTGCCGTGGCAGTGCGGATCAGCTGCGGGAGGCGGCGAGGAGGAGGCGGCGGCGTTCGAGGAGCGTGGCAAGGGCGTAGGCGCCGCCTCCGGCGACGGTGAGGACCCAGTAGAGGCCGGGGGTGCCCACGAGGAGAGCCGCGGTCGAGGTCAGGGCGAGCCAGGTGCCGAGAGTGTAGTGGAGCAGGTTGCGGCGGGCGGCGCCCTCGGCGACGTACATGAGTCCGACGACGAATCCGGAGCCGGTGGGCCACAACAGGGTCGGGAGGTCCGGGTGGTCCACGGCGGCGCTGAGCCCGGTGACGACGAGGAAGAGCGCGGCGAGTGCGGTGACCCAGGCGGCGCCGAGCAGCTGGCCGGTGCGGACGGCGGCGGGGTCGGTGGTGTCCCGCTGGGCTCGCAGGGCGGCGCGGGTCGCCTGGACGGTACCGATGGCGAGCCCGCCGCCGAGCAGGGTCATGGGCAGCCAGCCGGGCAGGTCGAGCACGGGTGCCTCGCCGTGGGAGAGAGCGGCGGAGCCGTGCCCGAGGACGTAGGCGAGACCGAAGCAGATGTACGTGCCGAGATTGGCGACGTCGCCGGTGGCGGGCCGTCCCGGGGCGGGCCGGTCGGCGGGGGCGAGGGGTGCGGCGAGGGACATGAGGGTTACCTCCAGGAGGGCAGGGCGAACGAGCGTGGCGGGCGACGAGGCGGGTCGGCACGAGGTGGGTGCGCGCGGATGTGGGCACCGGGCCGGAGTGATGCGGGCAGGCGAAACCGCGGTACGGCGGTAGGCGCGGGCGTGAGCGAGAACGACCGGGGGCGAGTGCGCCCATGCGCGGCACAGGCATGCGCGGCATGGGCGTGTGCGGGCGCTGGTGGTGCGGGGGCTGGCGCGGGGGCGGGCGTTACGCCTGGGGCAGGATGACGACCTTGCCGGCGACCGTGCGGGATTCGGCGAGTTCCAGGGCCGCCGCGGCGTCGCCCAGGGCGAAGGTGGCGGCGATCTGCGGAACGAGCGTGCCGTCGACGACCAGGCGCAGGACCTCGTTGAGGTCATCGCTCATCCGTTGCTGCCACACCTTCCGGTCCCGGCGCTTTCCGGCCCAGAGGTTGTAGAAGTGGGCGCCCTTGCCGTTGGGCAGGGCGTTCCAGACGAAGAGCCGGGCGAACAGCTTCAGCACCGGGAGCTGGGAGCTTCCGGCCTCGTCCTTGGTGGCGGCGCTGCCGTAGGAGACGAGCGTGCCGCCGCGGCGCAGGAGTCGCCATGACTTGACGATGGCGGCGCCGCCGACGTGGTCGAAGACGGCGTCGACGCCGTCGGGGGCGAGTGCGCGCAGCCGGTCGTACAGATCGGGGGCGTGGTAGTCGAGGGGGGTGGCGCCGAGTTCGCGGATGAGGTCGTGATGCCGGGGCGAGCCGGTGCCGATCACCGTGAGGCCGGCGTGCCGGGCGAGCTGGACGAGGGTGGACCCGACGCCCCCGTTGGCCCCGAGGACCACGACCGTCTGGCCTCTGCGGACTCCCGCGACGCGGTGCAGCATCTGCCAGGCGGTGACGCCGTTGACGATGACGGTCTCGGCGGCGGCGGGGTCGGCCTCCACGGGGATCGGCATCAGGTCGGTGGCGTCGACCAGCACGTGGCTGGCCCATGCCCCGGTCTTCGTGATGGCGGCGAATCGGCGTCCGACGAGTGCCGCGTCCACCCGCGGGCCGGTGGCGGTGACGGTGCCGACCAGGTCGTAGCCGGGCACGAAGGGGAAGGGCGGCTGGTCGTAGTACTTGCCTCGGCGCATCTGCTGCTCGGCGAAGCTGACGCCGGTGGCGTCCATCCGCATGACGACCTGACCGTCGGCGGGTGCGGGGAGGTCGTTCGTGCGTACGCGCAGGCCGTCCGGCTCCACCTGGGCGGGCAGGACGATCTCCGTGACGGGTGTGGTGATGGCGGCCATGACTCTCCTTGAGGACCTCAACCTTGCGCTTACATGCGTAAGGATATGACCGTTAGCTCGTGCCGCACAAGGGATCACGGGCATAAACTTACGGCGTTAGGCGATAGCGCGGAGAGAACGCCGGGCGCAGGGGCACCCCCAGCCATGACCACCAGCCACCGAGAGGCTAACGGCCCTAAACTTTAGACTGTAAGATTACGGACATGAACGAAACCGACGTGCCGAGCCCGGAGACGCCCCCGCAGGCGACCCGCGTACGTAATCGACGCGGCGAGGGCGGCCGGCTGAGGGAGGACATCCTCGACGCCGCCTCCGCACTCCTCGACGAGACCGGCGACGAACGGGCGGTCACCCTGCGCTCGGTCGCCCGCAAGGTCGGGATCGCCGCTCCATCGATCTACCGGCACTTCTCGGACCAGCCGGCCATCATGCTGGCCGTGGTGGAACGCGAGTTCGCCGCGCTCGCCGACCATCTGCGCGACGTGGCCGAGAACGCCGCTGCCGACCCGCGGGACCGGCTGTACGCCCTCGGCCACGCCTACCTCCGCTACGCCCAGGACCACCCCGGCCGCTACCGCACGATGTTCGGCGGTCTGTGGATGCCGACCCTGGGCGAGAGTTCCCTGACGGAGGAGCAGCTCACCGGTCTCGGTGCGTCGGCCATACGCGTCCTGGCCGACGCCCTCGCCGACTGCGTGGCCGCGGGAGAGTCGACGGTCACCGATCCGGAGCTGGACGCGGTCACCCTCTGGGTCGCCATGCACGGCCTCGCGCACCAGTACACCGTCATCCGCGTCTTCCCCTGGCCCGCACAGAGCGTCGCCGACGCCATCATCGCCAGGGTGGCCAAGCTGAACTGACGGTGATCAGCGGTCCCCCGCGCCTCTCCACCGTCGCCCGCACGCAGATATCGGTCCCACCCGACGCGGCCCCGGGCAGATCCTCGGCACCGGGTCGGCGCCCGGGTCGTCCGGCGGTTCCGGGACCGGACCCCGACCGGTCCCCGACAACGACGACGGGCCGGTTTCGGATTTCTCCGAAACCGGCCCTGATCAGCGACTGTCTCCAGTCGGGACGACAGGATTTGAACCTGCGACCCCTTGACCCCCAGTCAAGTGCGCTACCAAGCTGCGCCACGTCCCGATGCGGTTCCTCCCGGTTTCCCGGGGGTCGCGCAGGACAAACAGTACCTCACTCGGAGGAGCGGATCGACGCCCGTGCCTGCTGCGCGCGGGCGGCGAGTCCCTCGGCTCCGCAGGTCATCGCCTGCTTCTGGGCCCGCGACAGTTCGCGGTGCGAGCCGGTCGCGATGCCGTACTCGACCCGGGCGAGGGCGTGCTCATAACCGGAAGGCGACTTCTCCAGGTGACGCACCGCGTCGGCGAGCAACTGCACGGACTGCTCGGGCGGGGCGAAGAGGGCGACGCACCGCAGGGCCTCGCCCAGGGCCGTGGGCGTGCCGAACCGCTCGGCGTGCACCCGGGCGCGGGCGGCCAGATGGGAGGCGCGGGCCGGGTCCGTGTCGGCGAGCGCGCGGGCCAGGTCGCCCGCCCAGGGAGCCCAGATGCCGTTGAACCGCTCCCGCGGCTCCAGGGCGGCGCCCGCCGCCTCCAGCTCGGCGACGGCCTCCTCCGTGCGGCCCTCCGCCAGCAGCAGCCGGCCGCGTACGCACGGGGCGTCGGGCAGCACCATGGCGCTGGGGTAGGGCGGACCGAAGGCGTACTGGTCGGCGACCTGACGGGCCTCCTCCACCCGGCCCCGGGCCAGCAGGGTGTCGATGAGCAGGCAGGCGGCGTCCCACTGCACCGGCATTCCGGAGCCGACGCGGTCCGCGAGGCGCAGTCCTTCGCGCAGGAAGCCCTCGGCCTCCGCCAGGCGGCCGCGACGGCGGTGGACCATGCCGAGCAGTGTGTGCGCGAACGCGAGATGGCCACCGCTCCAGCCAGAGATCTCGAAGGCGCGGACCGCCTCGCCGAAGAGGCTCTCGGCCCGGTCCAGCTGGTCGGTGAAGGTGTAGGTGATGCCCACCATCGTGGGCAGTTCGAAGCCCCACTCGGTGTCGGTCCAGCCCAGTCCCCTGGCGGGGCTGCCGTCGTTGAGGGCGCGTTCGCAGAGGTCGACGATGAGCTGGGCGTTCTCGCCGCGCAGCATGGCGTCGAAGGCCCGCAGGGTGAGCAGGGCCCGCTCGGAGTTGTCGCGGCCCTTGAGGTGGTCCGCGTTGCGGGCGAGCCGCCGGGAGCGGGTCGGGCCGTCCTCCTCGGTGGCCTGCATGCCCTCCCACATGAAGTGCGCGGCCTGCAACCGCATCAGCCCGGGGCCGGGCGCCGTCCGTGCCGCCTCGGCGGCCAGTGAGAGCGCCGCGTCCTTGAGCTGGTTGTTGTGGGCGAGCGCGGCGGCGAGCCGGAAGGTGGCGTCCACCCGCAGGCCGTCGTCGAGTCCCGGCATGTCGAGGGCGGCGCGCAGGTGCTGGACCGTGGTGGGCGGTGAGGTGAGCAGGGTGGCGCAGCCCAGCTCGTAGAGGAGGACAGCCCGGTCCTTGGGGCGGGGCGGCTCCTCGATGGCCCGTTCGAGACAGCGGCGGGCCGCTTCGGGAGCGCCGACCGCGAGGTGCTGGCCGGCCGCTTCCCGCAGCTGTGCGACCAGTTCCTGGTCGTCGTCGGGATGGACCTCCAGCAGATGGCGGGAGGCCGCGGCTGCCCCGAGACCGGCCCGGGTGATCGCCCAGGCGGCGCGCCCGTGCATGGCGGTGCGGGTGGCGGGCGGGATGGAGCGGTAGACGGCGGAGGCGATCAGTGGGTGGACGAACTCCAGCGGGTCGAACCCGGTGACGATACGCGCGTCCCGCAGCCGGGCGGTGCAGTCGGCGGCCTCCGCCGAACTCATCCCGGCGAGGGTGGCCGCCAGCTCCTGGGAGATGTCGGTGCCGAGGACGGCGGCCGCCCAGGCGAACCGGTTGGCGTTGGTGCCGAGCCGCTCCAGGCGGGCGACGAGACCGCTGCCGCGGGCGGACGCGCCGAGTTCACGCAGTTCGCCCGCCGACTCCTCCACCGGCGGCAGCTCCCGGTCCTGGACCTTGGCGACCAGCTCGACCGCCTCGTACGGGTTGCCGCCGGTCACGGCCCACACCTCGCGGCAGAACGGGTCGTCGGCGTGCTCCCCGAGGGCGGCGCGGACCAGGACAGCGGTGGCGTCGGGGGTGAGCGCGCGCAGCGCGACCCGGGTGACCGTGCCGTTGCCGCCGGAGCCCCGCTCCGCCTCCCGGTCGGCGATGTAGTTGGCGTCGCGTTCGGCCAGCTCCTGCGGGCGGTGTGCCTGGACGACGAGGACCGGGAGTTCGCCGAGGCGGGCGGTGAACGAGGCCAGCCAGGCCAGGGATTCGCCGTCCGCCCAGTGGGCGTCGTCCACGATGAGCAGCAGCGGCCGGTGGCTCAGCCGGGAGGCGAGGCGGCCGACGACGAAGTCCAGGCCGTCGCGGACACCCTGCGGGTCGGGCTGCGGGCCGCTCGGCTCGGCCAGTCCCAGGGCGGGCGCGGTGGTCTCGTACCAGTCGCCGAACAGGGCGCGGGTCTCGTCCGGCGGGAACCGGTCGAGCGCGGGCTGCAACAACTGCCGCACCACGTGGAACGGTACGGAGGTGACGGTCTCGCCGCCCCGGGCGGACCAGACGGTGCAGCGGTCGGTGGCCATCGCCCGTATCTCGGAGAGCAGCGCGGTCTTGCCGAGCCCGGCCTCTCCGCTGAAGACCAGGAGCCCGCCGACGGCCTGCGCGCCGCACAGCGCGTCCACCGCCTCGGCAGCGGCGGCCAGTTCCGGTTCACGCTCGTACAACGGCCGGGACGGCTTCATGCCCACCCTTCCCACAGAGGCAGTCTTCTCGACGGTCGAGCCTAGTCGTGCGCGGGTGCTCGCCGACAGAGTTCACCCGATTCCTTGCAGGTGCGGGGCACAATCGAGTAGTGAACGAGACGCGCAGAGACCGTGATGCCGAGGGCCGGGCGCGCAATGCGCGCCCCCGCGACGGGCTGGGGCGCCCGCTGCCCTACGGGTCGCCCGGCGTCGAGCGGCAGCCGGAGGGGGTCCTCCGGTCCCCTCCGGAAACGCTCCGGGAGGCGCAGCGGCTGCTGGCGGCGGGGATGCCGTTCCACGCGCACGAGGTGTTCGAGGACGCCTGGAAGTCGGGTCCCGAGGGCGAACGCGCGTTGTGGCGGGGGCTGGCCCAGCTCGCGGTGGGGCTGACCCACGCGGCGCGCGGCAACACAGCGGGCGGGGCCCGCCTGCTGCGCCGGGGCGCGGCGGCGATCACCCCGTACACCGAGGACCGGCCGCACGGTCTCGCGGTCACCCACCTGACCTCCTGGGCGCGGGAGTTGGCGGACCGGGTGGAGGAGGGACGGGCGGTGGACGCGGCGGAGGAAGCACCCCGGCTGCTGGGGTAACTAGGGCGGCGGGACGCGCCGGGGTTCGAGCCCCGGAGCCCGACCCCCGCGTGGTCCAGGCCGTTCGGCGTCGGCCGTGCGGGGTCCGGGGCGTCCGGCGTCGGCCGTGCGGGGCGCGGGGTCCGGCGTCGGCCGTGGACAGAAGGTACCGCTCCGGGCACCGGGGTGCCGGGCAGCTACTACGATCCGGCTCCATGAGCACTTCTGACCAGGATCAGCGCCGGGACCAGCGCGAGGACGAGCCGGACGACGGGCCGGCCGGGAGCGGCCGGGCCCCCGCCGACCCGCCGATAGCGGAGCCCGAAGCTGGAGGGGCGGCCGAGGCCGGAGGTGCGGCCGAGGTCAGAGGGGCCGCAGGTGCCTCAGGGGCCGCAGGCCCGGAGGTCGATGGAGCGGAAACGGACGGTGCCGCCGCGGAGCCGCGGCGGCTGACGCCCCGCCAGGCCCGGCGGCTGCGGATCGTGCTCTCCGCGGTGGGCATGGTGGCGATGGCGGTGGTGCTCGCCCTGCGGATCGCGAGCCGGTCCTCGGTGCTGGTCGTCGGCGTGTACGGGCTCGCGCTCATCCTGTGCGGTGTGGTGATCGAGCTGAGCCGGAACGGCCGTACCCGGCTCGGCAGTTGGCTGCTCGGGGTGGGTCTCGTCGCCGCCGTCGGCGCGGACTGGGTGCTGCTGCCGTGAGCGGTGGCGCCTTCGAACTCCCGCCGGAGGAGCGGGCGTCGAGCCCGTACACCGGATACACCCGCGCGCACTGGGAGGCGGCCGCCGACGGGTTGCTGGCCGCCGCGTGGCGGTGGGCCTCCCCGGCCGGGGCCCGGCTCGACCTGCCCGGTCCCCCGTCGTGGTCGGGGGTGCGGTCGGACGGCCTGGAGGGGTACGCGCGCACGTTCCTGGCAGCCGGGTTCCGGATCGCCGGGGCCGGGGGCGGGGACCCGCTCGGCCTGCTGGAACGGTACGCCGAGGGGCTGGACGCCGGTACGCGGAGCCCGGGGCGGGACGACGCGGAGTCCTGGCCCCCGATCCTCGGCCACCACGTCCGGGGCCAGCCCATGGTGGAGTCCGCGTCGGTGGCGCTCGGCCTGCGGCTCACCCGGCCCTGGCTCTGGGACCGGCTGGACAGCGACGTACAGGACCGGGCGGAGCGGTGGCTGCGCGGCGCGCTGCGGCATGTGCCGGCTCCCAACAACTGGTACCTCTTCCCGTACACCGTGGCCGGGTTCCTGGAGTCGGTGGGCCGGGGCGACGCGGAGACCGTACGGGCCCGGGAGCGGGCGCTGGAGCTGCTGGAGCGCTGGTACGCGGGCGACGGCTGGTACACCGACGGGGACGGGCGCGCCTTCGACCACTACAACGGCTGGGCACTGCACCTGTATCCGCTGCTCGACGCCCGTCTGGCGGGCGACGAGGAGGAGTCGGCGCGCCACGGTGCGCGGCTGCGCCAGCATCTGGAGAGCTATGCGCTGATGTTCGGCGGCGACGGGGCGCCGCTGTACTTCGGCCGCTCGCTGACCTACCGGTTCGCGGCGGGCGCGGCGGTGGGCCTCGGTGCGGTCACCGGGCACACGCCGCTCGCCCCGGGGGCCTCCCGGCGGGTGGTCAGCGGCGCGCTGCGGTACTTCCTGGAGCGAGGGGCGGCCGGGCAGGACGGGCTGCTGAGCCTCGGCTGGCACGGCCCGCACGCGTCGACGCTCCAGACGTACTCCGGCCCGGCGTCGCCGTACTGGGCCTCGAAGGCGTTCGTGGCCCTGCTGGCCCCGGCCGGGCACCCGCTGTGGACGGCGGAGGAGGAGGCCGCCCCCAGCGAGGGTCCCGACCGGGTGCTGTCGGTACCGGCGGCGGGCCTGCTGGTCCAGTCCACCCGGGCGGACGGGGTGGTGCGGCTGCACAACCACGGCAGCGACCATGTCCGGCCGGACGAGGGCGAGTCAGCGGCCGACGAGGACCCGCACTACGCGCGGCTGGCGTACTCCACGGTGACCGGGCCGACGTCGGCCGCGAACCCGGCGGACAACCATCTGTCGGTGACGGTCGGCGGAACGCGCAGCGCACGGCGGCGCATCCGTCCGCTCGGGTCCGGGCACGGCGACGGCTGGGGCTGGGCGGCCTCCTGGCATCTGCCGGCGTTCCCGGCGGGCGCCCCGGCGACGGCACCCGGCCTGCGGGTGGAGAGCGTGACGGTGGCCCGGGGCCGTGACGAGCTGCGGATCCACCGCGTGCTGGGCGCGCCGGACGGAGCGCGGGCCGAACTGACGGGCTGGGCGACCGGCCCCGGAGACGGAGCGCGTTCGCGGCTGCTCGGGCTGTACGGCTGGGACGCGGCGCGCGCCGAGGACGTACGGGCCCCGCAGGGCACGGCGTTCACCCGCTGGGCGACCGTCCCCCGCCTCACCGCCACCCTGCCCGGCGCGCCCCCTTCCAGCACCCCGACGTCCTCGTCCGGCTCGGCGGTGACGTGGGGCCCGGCGGTCCTGGTGGCGCTCGCCGCCCTCAGCGCCGCCCCGGACGCGGGGGCGCCGGTGGCGGCGGAGGAGGTGGTGGACCGGGTGGAGGTCACCGGGGACACTGTCGCCGTCCGCTGGTCGGACGACGGGGCGTGGACGCGTATCGCCTTCGGGCGGGGCGCGGTGAGCGTCCGTCACGGGTAACGCCCGTCGTGGGAAGGGTCGTCGTGGGTGGCGCCCGTCACGGGTAGGGAGCGCCGGGAGCTACGCGTCCGTGCGGATCACCACCACCAGGGTGCGGGGCCCGTGCACGCCCTCCACCCGCTCCAGCTCGATGTCGGAGGTGGCCGACGGACCGCTGATCAGCGTCGTCGGCCGCTCGGGCACCAGCCGGGACACCGCCTCCGGCACGCCCGCCGCCACGGCGGAGAGATCCACGACGCACACATGGAGGTCGGGGACGAGCGACAGCGCCCGGCGGCCCTGGCCGGGCGAGCCGTCGAGGAAGATCGTGCCGGTCTCGGCGCAGCCGACCGCGGAGGCCGTCACCACCGCGTCCAGGGCGTCGAGCCGGGCGGCGGGAAAGTCCGGGCCGTCGTGGTGGACCTCGCCGTCGTAGCGGGAGAGCCAGCGCGCGTCGAGGCCGGGCGGCACACCGATCCGGCGGACGCCGTGCTTCCGCAGGACGTCGGCGATCACCTCGGCGGTGCGGTCGGCCGCGCAGGGATGGACGCTCGCCCGGTAGTCCAGGAGCCGGTCGGTGAACAGGGCGAGGCGTTCGCCGTCGGGCAGGACCCGGCCGGTGCGGTAGTCGCGCGGGATGGTGACCGCGTGGGCGGGTGCCAGGGCCAGGGCGTCGCGGACCCGGCCCAGCACGGTGTCGCGGGAACTGCTCATGTCGCGTCCTCCTCCTCGCCGGGGTCGGTGGTGCGTTCGGCGGCCGCGGCCCGCAGGGTGGCCCGCCCCTCGTCGGAGGCGAACCAGGAACGGAAGGTCTGCCGGGGCGGGGCGGCGGTGTCGCGACTGTCGCTCCAGCCGCTCAGCGGTGGCGGCAGCCGGGAGATGGTCCCGTCGCGCCCCGCGGCGACCCGGCCGAGCGCGGAGGCCTTCTGTGCGGCGGTGTACAGGCCCGGGCGGCGCATCACGGCGGCGGCCGCCTTCATCGCCAGCTTCTCCGGTGTGGTTCCGGCCTGTTCGGTGTGCTGGTGGCGCAGTTCGACCAGCAGCGAGGGGATGTCGATCTTGACCGGGCAGGCGTCGAAGCAGGCCCCGCAGAGGCTGGAGGCGTAGGGAAGGGAGCTGTTGGGGTCTCCCTTCGTCGCGTCCATCCCGGCCAGTTGGGGGGTGAGGACCGCGCCGATGGGGCCCGGGTAGGTCGAGCCGTAGGCGTGGCCGCCGGTGCGCTCGTACACCGGGCACACGTTCAGACAGGCCGAGCAGCGGATGCAGTTGAGGGCCGCGCGCCCGATCGTGTCGGCGAGCGCGGCGGTACGCCCGTTGTCGAGCAGCACCAGGTGGACGTCGCGCGGTCCGTCTCCGGGCGTCACCCCGGTCCACAGGGAGGTGTAGGGGTTCATGCGCTCCCCGGTGGAGGAGCGCGGCAGGAGCTGGAGGAAGACCTCCAGGTCCTGGTAGCGCGGGAGCACCTTCTCGATGCCCATCACGGTGATGAGCGTGTCGGGCAGGGTCAGGCACATCCGGCCGTTGCCCTCGGACTCGACGACGGCGAGGGTCCCGGTCTCGGCGACGCCGAAGTTGGCCCCGGAGACGGCGACCCTGGTGGTCAGGAACTTCTCGCGGAGGTAGCGGCGGGCGGCGGCGGCGAGGTGGGCGGGGACGTTGTCCAGGTCCGGGTCGATCCCGGGGATGCGGTCCAGGAAGATCCGCCGGATCTCGTCCCGGTTGCGGTGGATGGCGGGGACGAGGATGTGTGAGGGCTTGTCGTCGGCGAGCTGGACGATGAGTTCGGCGAGGTCCGTCTCGTGCGCGGTGATACCGACGGACTCCAGGTGTTCGTTGAGTCCGGTCTCCTGCGTGGCCATGGACTTGACCTTGATGACCTCGTCGCTGCCGGTGGCCTGCACGAGGCGGGCGACGATGGCGTTGGCCTCGGCTCCGTCGCGCGCCCAGTGGACGGTGCCGCCGCGCTCGGTGACCTTCTGCTCCAGTTGTTCCAGGAGTTCCGGCAGCCGGTTCATGGTGTCGGTCTTGATGGCGGAGCCCGCGTCGCGCAGGGCCTCCCAGTCGGGGAGTTCGCCGGTGACGCCGAGGCGTTTGGCGCGGATGGTGGCGGTGGCGCGGCCCAGGTTGCGACGCAGTTGCGCGTTGCCCAGTTCGTGGTGCGCGGCGCGCGGGAAGGGCTGGTCGCCGCGGAGGTTGCCGGTGCCGTACGGGGAGCGGGGCGGCGGGGCGGGCATGCCGAGGAACGTGCTCATACGGAGGCCTCCGTCAGGGCGTCGGGCGTGGCGCGGGTGGCGGCGAGGATCCGGGCCAGGTGGAGGGTGCGGGTGCCGGACCGGATGCGGGAGAGCCCGCCGCCGATGTGCATCAGGCAGGAGGAGTCCCCGGCGGTGCAGACCTCGGCGCCGGTGGCCCGGATGCTGTCGGTCTTGTCGCGGAGCATCGCGGTGGACGTCTCGGCGTTCTTGAGCGCGAAGGTGCCGCCGAATCCGCAGCAGGAGTCGGCGCCGGGCAGTTCGACGAGGTCGATGGAGTCGACGGCCCGCAGCAGCCGGAGGGGTTTGTCGCCGACGCGGAGCATCCGCAGCGAGTGGCAGGTGGGGTGGTAGGTGACGCGGTGCGGGAAGTACGCGCCGACGCGGGTGACGCCGAGGACGTCCACGAGGAGTTCGGAGAGTTCGTACGTCTTGGCGGCGACGGCGGCGACCCCGGCGCGCAGCGCCGCGTCCCCGTAGCGGTCGGCGACGAGCGCGTGCTGATGGCGCACCGACCCGGCGCAGGAGCCGGAGGGCATGACGACCGCCTCGATGGAGGGGTCGCCGAAGCCGTCCGCGAAGTTCCGTACGAGCGGGACGGGTTCGCGCTGGTAGCCGGTGTTGATGTGCATCTGCCCGCAGCAGGTCTGGCCCGGCGGGAAGACCACCTCGTGGCCGAGCCGGGTGAGCAGGACGGCGGTGGCCCGCACCGCGTCGGGGAAGAGGGTGTCCCCGAGGCAGGTGGCGAAGAGTCCGATACGCATGGCGTCTCCCCGGTCGGGTTCTCTGCGGCGTGGCGTCCGTCGCCCTGAGGATGATGTTTCTATGGTCGGACCATACTAGGCGGGGGTGGCCCGGGGAAGGATCCGGACGCCCTCACACCGCCCCGGGCGGGGCTCCTCGTCGGGTTGCCAGGACGCGCGCGTACGGAGGCCTGCTGTGTGCCGTGCCCGAGCCGTGCTACGGGCGCTTCCCCGGGCTCTCCTCCGGAGTGACCGGTCCCTCGACGAGGGTTCCGTGCAGTCCCCGGATGTGCCGCTCCACCAGCTCCGCGGCCGGACCCCCCTCGCCCTCCCGCACCAGTGCGAGGAGACTGCGGTGCTCGGCGTTCAGGGCCTGGGCGGTGGCGGGCCAGTCCTCGGCCGCTTCCAGGGCGCGCAGGATGAGCGGGCGCACGGACTCGCGTACGGCGGAGGTGAGGGTCGACGTCAGCGCGTTGCCGGAACTGCGGGCGAGGAGGACGTGGAAGCGGGTGTCCAGGTCGTTGAAGGCGTCGACGCCGATGCCCGGCTCCGCCATGCCGGACACCAGCCGCGCCGCCTCGTCGAGGTCTTCGGCCGGGGCGTGGCGGGCCGCGGCCTCGACGCTGGACCGCTCCAGGACGACCCGCGCCTCCAGCACGTCCTGGAGGCTGTAGCTGCCGAGCGCGAAGTGCAGTCGCAGCAGCCGGCCGAGGGCGTCGTCGGGGTTGCGCACGATCCGGGCCCCGGCGTCGGGGCCCCGGCCGGGCTGGGCCGCCAGGACGCCGACGGTCTCCAGCACCCGCAGGGCCTCGCGCAGCGCGGAGCGGCTGACGCCGAGCACGGGAGCCAGTTCCCGCTCGGGAGGCAGCCGGTCACCGGCCCGCAGCTCTCCGGCGAAGACCCGTTCCTCGATGCTGCGCAGGACGAGTTCGTGCGTACGGGACTGCCGCACGGGCTGCCATTCGACGGGCATCGGTCGCTCCCAGTGTCGGCCGGACCAGGACCCGCAGCCTATGCCAGGTGTCAGGCCGGCCTGTGGTCGGACCGTACCGCCCGTGGCCCGGCCCTCGGGCCCCCGCCGCCCGGTCCCGTACGCGCGAAGGCCCCGCCCGGGGGTCTCGGGACGGGGCCTGCACCGGCCCGGAGGGACCGGTGGGGCGGTGTATGCGGACACCGCCGGGGAGATGGCGCGTGGTCGGCAGGATCCCCGGGGGGGGGATCGGCGGACTCGGCGGGGCGAGCAGCGGGGACGGCAGGGGGCGGATCAAGGACGGGGCAGGGGCGGGTCAGGGGGTGGGGATGTCCCGGCCGTGCTGTCGTCCGCGCTGCGGGTCGAAGAGATTGGCCGCCGCTCCGGAGACGACGAGGCCCCCGGCGATCAGCAGCCCGTGACCGGCGGCGATGCCGGAGCCCAGAACAGTGAGCCCGACGGCGAGCCACAGCCAGGCGCCGCGACGCCGGTACTCACGCGGGCCGCGCGGCGTGCCCCCGGACATCGCCTCGGCGAATCCGGGATCGTCGCGCCGCAGTTGTTCCTCCAGCACGCGCAGCCGCTCGTCGTACGTGGGCATGGTCTCTCCCTCCCGTACGGAGACCCTTCGGCTCCGGCCGCCCCGGCCCCCGCGCCGAGCAGGGTCAGGGCCCTCGGGACCCTGGACCTCATGGTCGCCGCGCGCGGCGGCAGCGGGCCATCGGGGGCAGCACCCATATCGGGGGGTGCGCACCATGCAGGCCGAGGCGACGAGGACAGCCCACGCGGCGGGCACGGCACGGGCGACGAGGCTGGCGCAGGCGGTGGGCACGGCACCCGGGGGGGTGGGCACGGCACGGGCGACGAGGCTGGCGCAGGCGGCGGCGTGGTTCGTCCGTGCGGCGGCGATAGTGGAGGCTGTCGAACACCCGCCTCCTCCCCATGGTCCACGCCCGCCTCCACCCCCGCTCCACACCACCCGCCCGCCCGACGCCCACGTGCCGCCGTCAGCCCGACGCCCACGTCCAGAAGGAGCCGTTCACCCTTGTCCCTGTTCTGGCGGATCTTCCTGCTCAACGCCGCCGTGCTGGTGGCGGCCGGCGCCCTGCTGCTGCTCGGTCCGATCACCGTGTCCACGCCGGTCCTGCTGACCGAGGCCATGATCCTGACGGGCGGCATCGCCTTCATGCTCGCGGCCAACGCCGCGCTGCTCCGGCTGGGCCTCTTCCCGCTCCAGCGGGTCACGCGCGCGATGACCACCACCGATCTGCTGCGGCCGAGTCCGCGCCCCGAGGTGGCGGGGCACGGCGAGATCGCCGCGCTGATCGAGACGTTCAACACGATGCTGGACCGGCTGGAGGCCGAGCGCGCCACCAGCAGCGCCCGCGCCCTGTCCGCGCAGGAGGCCGAGCGGCGCCGGGTGGCCCGGGAGCTGCACGACGAGGTCGGCCAGACCCTCACCGCGGTGCTGCTGGAGCTGAAGCGGGTCGCCGACCACGCTCCGGAACCGCTGCGCGGCGAATTGCGGCAGGTTCAGGAGATCACCCGCGGGTCCCTCGACGAGATCCGCCGGATCGCCCGCAGGCTCCGGCCGGGGGTGCTGGAGGAGCTGGGCCTGGTGAGCGCGCTCACGGCTCTGGTCACCGAGACCCCCGCGCCGGACGGGCTCACGATCCGCCGCCGGACGGGCAAGGACCTGCCCGGACTGGACGCGGAGGCGGAGCTGGTCGTCTACCGGATCGCCCAGGAGGCCCTCACCAACACGGTCCGGCACGCCGGGGCCACCCGGCTCGAACTCTCCCTGGACCGGGGCCCCGGCGGGGTGGAGCTGCTGGTCCGCGACGACGGCCGCGGACTCCGGGGCGCCGCCGAGGGGGCCGGCCTGCGCGGGATGCGCGAACGCGCCCTGCTGATCGGCGCCGAACTGTCCATCGGCCCCGGCCCGCTGGGCGGCACCGAAGTCCGTCTCGATGTACCCGTCCGTACCGAAGTCCCTCTCGACGTACCCGTCCGTACCGAAGGCGAGTGACCCGTGCCCATGTCTCCCTCCGTCGTCCCGGCCGCCGAGGGCCCCGGCCCCGCGCCGACCCGCATCCTGCTGGCGGACGACCACGCCCTGGTCCGCCGCGGGGTCCGGCTGATCCTGGACGGCGAACCGGATCTGACCGTCGTCGCCGAGGCGGGAGACGGGGCCGAGGCCATCGAGAGGGCGCGCAGCGAACGGCCGGATCTGGCGATCCTGGACATCGCGATGCCCCGCCTGACAGGGCTTCAGGCCGCGCGGGAACTCTCCCGCGTCCAGCCGGAGTTGCGCATCCTCATGCTGACGATGTACGACAACGAGCAGTACTTCTTCGAGGCGTTGAAGGCCGGGGCCGCCGGATACGTCCTCAAGTCGGTCGCCGACCGGGACCTTGTCGAGGCGTGCCGGGCCGCGATGCGCGACGAGCCGTTCCTCTACCCCGGCGCGGTCACCGCGCTCATCCGGAACTACCTGGACCGGGCGAAGGAGGGCGAGGAGCTTCCCGCGCGGGCGATCACCGACCGGGAGGAGGAGATCCTCAAGCTGGTCGCCGAGGGGAACTCCTCGAAGGAGATCGCCGGACTGCTCGTCATCAGCGTCAAGACGGTGGAGCGGCACCGGGCCAACCTGCTCCAGAAGCTCGGTCTGCGCGACCGTCTGGAGCTGACGCGGTACGCGATCCGCGCGGGCCTGATCGAACCGTGACGGGTCGGCGGCCGTACGGGCGGGCGGGTACGGCTGCCGACAGGGGCAGTTCATGTGATTCTCAGCCGGTCCGCATAGGCTGCGGTCCGTGACCCAGATGACCCCGCCCGGCTGGCATCCAGACCCCGGGCACTCAGGAAACGGTCCCGCCCAGGAACGCTGGTGGGACGGAGCCCGGTGGACCGGCCACGTCCGCCCCTCCCCCGCTGCGGGACGCCGACGGGGTATCCGCATCGGCGTCGGCGTGGTCGTGGGCGCCGTGGTGCTCGCGGCCATCGGCGGCGGCGTGTATCTGCTGGGCGAGAACGACGGCGGTCGGCCCGGCACCGCGGCCTCCGCACCGTCCGCCACCCCTGACGACGGGCCGGGGTCGCCGGGCGGCGGCCCGGAGGGCGACCGGAAGGACGGCGGCAACGGAAACGAGGACGGCGAGGGTGGCCCCCGGGGCCCCGGCGAGCAGGCCCCGCCGTCGGAGCCGGGCTTCGCCACGGACCTGGCGGCCGGGATCAGCATGCCGGTGCCCAAGGGCTGGCAGGGCAAGTCCGCGCCGGTCGGTGCCGGGGTGACGACGGGCGAGCACCCGTGCCCCGGGGACAGCGGGGAGACCTGTGTGCGCGGCGGGGTGTTCTCGGCTCCGGCGGTCGCCCTGGAGATCACCGCGAAAACCCCGGAGGAGGCGGCGAAGCAGGACATCGCCGTCAACGCGAAGGAGTCCTACGGCGGGGCGACCTACGGAAAGATCACCGCGCACAAGGTCCTGAAGTCCGAGGCCGTCACCGTGGCGGGCGAGAAGGGCTACGCGGTGCGCTGGGAGGTGGCGACGGAGAAGGGCGACGACGGATATGTGGAGTCGCTGGTGTTCCCCTCCCCCGCCTCCGCCGACATGCTCGTGGTGGTCCGTTCCGGGTTCGACGTCAGCGAGGACGCGCCGAAGCTCTCCGTCCTGGACGAGATCACCCGGGGCATCAAGGCGGCGTCCGGCGCCGGACGGGGCGACGGCGGCGCGGCCTGAACCAGCCGCCGCCCGCATGGGCCGGGGGCGGACGGGGAGAGGGGAGAGGGGCCGGAACCGTGCGGTCCTGGCCCCTCTCCCTGTTCTCACGCCGTGGCGGTCGCCGGGTCGCTGACCCCGACGGCTCCCGTCTCGACGTGGCCGGCGAAGCGGCGCAGGAAGTCCGGGGCTCCCTCGGCGGTGACGGAGACGTCGTACCAGCGTCGGTCCGCCGGCAGGTCGATGGTCCGTGACTCCGTGGCGCCCGCTCCCACGGTGACCGTCTGCTCCGCGCCCCCGTACGCCTCGGTGAGGGTGAGGCGGGCCTCGGTGCCGCCGGGGTTGGTGAGCGTCAGATCCAGACCGCCGCTCTCCTCGTTGTGGCGGGCGGTGACCTCGGGTCCGGTGGCCTTGCCCGGACTGCGGAACGTGACGAGGAAGCCGTTGGGACCGTGCACGGTGAGGTCGTGGACACCGCCGGAGTAGGCGGAGTTCCAGGCGTCGGAGACCGTCCTGCCCGCCTCGGCGGTGTACGTCCAGGGGGCGTCGGTCCGGTTCGCGGAGGTGACGTAGAACTGCGCCCCGGCCGCGGCCCCCGGACTGAAGGTGAGGGCGATCTTCCCGGTGCCCGCGTCGACGGCGGCGTCCACGTACGGGGCGTACGGGAGCGGGCGCGCGGGTCGCCCGCCCGCCTCCTGCCGGGGCAGCGAGCCCACGTCGGGCGGGGTGGGCCGGTAGTCGGGGTGCCGTTCGCGGTCCGGGGGCTCGTAGGCGGCGGTGTCCGGCAGGTCGTCGGGGGCCGGTGCGGTACGGGAGAAGTCGAACGCGGAGGTCAGGTCGCCGCAGATCGCGCGCCGCCACGGCGAGATGTTCGGCTCGCGCACCCCGAAGCGCTTCTCCATGAACTGGAGGACCGAGGTGTGGTCGAAGACCTCGGAGCAGACGTAACCGCCGGTGCTCCAGGGCGAGACGACCAGCATCGGCACCCGCGGTCCGAGACCGTAGACACCAGCGTCGTACGAGGAGCCTCCCTCGTACACCTCGGCCGCGGTGTCGGCGGTGGACAGCCCCTGGTCGGCGGAGACCGGCGGGTAGGGCGGGACGACGTGGTCGAAGAAGCCGTCGTTCTCGTCGTAGGTGATGAACAGGGCGGTCCGGCTCCACACCTCGGGGTCGGACGTCAGGGCGTCCAGCAGTCCGGCGATGTACCAGGCGCCGTAGTTCGACGGGAAGTTGGAGTGCTCCGTGAACGCCTCCGGGGAGGCGACCCAGGAGATCTGCGGCAGCGTACCGGCCTTGACGTCGGCGGCGATCCGGTCGAAGTACCCGCCGCCGTTCGCCACGTCCGTACCGGTGCGCGCCTTCTCGTACAGCGGGTCACCGGGGCGGGCGTCGCGGTACTTGTCGAAGTACAGCAGCGAGTTGTCGCCGTAGTTCCCCCGGTAGGCGTCGTCGATCCACCCCCAGCCGCCGCCGGCGTCCAGCCCGTCCCCGGTGTCCTGGTAGATCTTCCAGGACACCCCGGCCTCCTCCAGCCGCTCGGGGTACGTCGTCCAGCCGTACCCCTTCTCCTCGTTGCCGAGGACGGGCCCGCCGCCGGTGCCGTCGTTGCCGGTGTAGCCCGACCAGAGGTAGTAGCGGTTGGGGTCGGTGGCCCCGATGAAGGAACAGTGATAGGCGTCGCAGACCGTGAAGCGGTCGGCGAGGGCGTAGTGGAAGGGGATGTCCTCCCGGGTCAGATAGGCCATGGTCGTGGGGGTCTTGGCCGGTATCCAGCGGTCGTACCGGCCGTTGTTGTACGCCTCGTGCCCTCCCGCCCAGTCGTGGTTGAGCCCCTGGAGGAACTGCATCCCCAGGTCGTCGGCGGTCGGGTGGAACGGCAGGGTCTCCTTTCCCGCCGCGTCCGCCTGGTTCCAGACCGGTTTTCCGCTCGGCAGGGTGACGGGCCGGGGGTCCCCGAATCCGCGGACCCCCTTCAGCGCGCCGAAGTAGTGGTCGAAGGAACGGTTCTCCTGCATCAGCACGACGATGTGCTCGATGTCCTGGATGGTTCCGGACGCGCGGTGGGCGGGGATGGCGGCGGCCCGGTCGATGCTGCCCGTCAGCGCGGCGTAGCCCGCGGTCGCACCGGCGATCTGGAGAAAGCGGCGCCGATTCATATCAGCCATGAGTGAGGGGCCTCTTGGAGTGTGGGGGACAGAAACGAACAGGATGTTCCAAGAGAACCGAACAGAACGGAAGGGGCCATGTCACATCGGTGAACGCGGACCGTACGCCGGGAGGTGCCGCTCGCAGCCCCCGGCAGCCGACGACGGCGGCCCGGCCCGTGCCGCACACCCCGCCTTGGCGACCGGCGGCCGGGGTCACCGCGAGGGCGAGTGGCAGGCCGCGGCAAAGGCGGGCGACGCCCGGTCCGGGCACAGGTGTTGCGCGTTTCGTGGCGGCTGCGGGGCCTGGATGTGGCTACGGGCGGGCCCGTCCGGTTCGACGAGCTACGCGGGTACGGCCTGGCCTTCGAGGAGCTACGCGGGTCCGGCTTCATCCCTTCCGAGGGCGACGGCTCCGACGCGTTCCCGAACGTCAATGATCCCTTTGTCGACAAGTCGCTGATCGCCCCGTGCTCTCGTCGCTTTCGGCCTGGAGACCGGCGACCGCGGCCCCAGGGCCTCCGCCGTCTCCCCGTTCGTAGCGGCAGACCGGCATTCCGGCCGGGCGGACAGGGCGACGGGCAGGATTCCGGGCGAATGCGACACTGGCGGCATGACCGGAACCGGACAGCAGCAGGACCAGCGGCTCGAACAGGCGATCCTCGACCTGCTCGACGGGCGTGCGCCCGACGCGACGATCTGCCCCTCCGACGCGGCACGGGCGGTCTGGTCCGGAGACGACGACGGCTGGCGGGCCCTCATGGAGCCCTCACGCCGGGCGGCACGGCGGCTGACGGAGGCCGGCGAGGTGGAGATCACCCAGGGCGGCCGCCGCGTCGATCCGGACCGGGCGCGCGGACCGATCCGCATCCGCCGCGTGCGCTGAGCCGGCCCCGGAGACCCCCACCGGGGCACAGACCGGGCGGGCAGCGGCCATAGGGAGAAGCGACGAATCGGCCAGCCTGCGATGCCGTCGCAGATACCCTCGGAATCGCGAAGCGCAGGTCAGCAGCCCATCTCGCACGATTCGGCCGGGCGTTACGGCCCCCGCAGGGCTGATGACGAACCGCGTCGCTCACCCAGGGTTTTGCGGCTCACCTCGACTCGAACGAAGGCGCGTCCGCAAGTCCCGGCAACGGTCATATCCCACAGGGACATGACCAGCACGAGACCTCCGCATACAGCAGCAACGGTTTCCCCGGCACGTCATACGCCGCCTCCGGCCCACCACGGCTGCCCACACAGATTCCATGTCCACACCCGGCCGAAGATTGCCACGTCCACCTCCAGGGCTGGTCATGGCACCGGCCTAAGGGGTGTCCCGTAATCCCCGGTGGATCAGCGTGCGGCGTCAGATGCGGTGCATCGCAAGGCGGAGGGACGTCCGAATACTGGATGTATTCGGGCGTTCCGACAACGCGGCGAGGTGCCGTAGCTGTCGTCGCGCGCCCACCAGGGATTACGGGACAGCCCTTCGGCTGGCTCCTCGCATGCCGACTCGATGGGCTGCGGGACGTCCGCCTACCAAGGGGCTCGCGTCGAGGACCACCAGCGGCTCACCGCCGTTTCTGCGGAGATCACCCCAGGCACATCGCTCGCTGGCCGAGCAACGATCGGCTCAACGTGGTGGGCGGTTTTTTTCCCACTCTCGTGTCCCGGTAGTCAGAGAAAGAGTGCGGAGGTCCCCTGCCAAGCGGGAGCACTGTGGCCAAGAGCCCGACATGGCTCAGGTCGGCGCGCGATTGAATTCACCGGACGGGAGCAACACTGAGCAGCCCGCATCCGTATGCCTTCCCGCGCCCGATGCCGGTAGCGACCTTTTCCCGAAGTAGTTCGGCGTCGAGCACTCGGGCTGTCCCATCGAATTGCGTTCGGGCATGCTGGATTTTCTGTTTGACAACAGGGGCCCGGGAGCCCTGTCGGCCTCGGACAGCGGCAAGCGGGTGAGCGGTGACGTGCAACGGCTCCAGCCCGCCTGCGTTGGACTGGCGTTCCCACCATTCAACAGCGGCATTACCGCTCAAGGCCACGACCGGCGGGAGCTTGTAGGCTTCCCGAGAGGTGGCACCTGGCTTGCGCACGGGGCTGGCCACACAGCGGTAGTTGACTACCATCCCCTTGCGCAGGTTCGACAACAATGCGTCGAGTGATCGTATGTCGACGTTGCCGTAAGCGTCTGGCAGGCGTGAGGGGTCAGGTTCTATGTGGCTCTGTAGCAGGATGTGTGGTCCACGTGGGCTTTCCTCTGCCCGGAACAAGACCCCAAATGCGGCCCGGGCGGGTCCTTCGACGCCGTCGGGAAACATCTGCAGCATGCGTTGATGCAGCCGGATTCCTTGGTCGCTGCCACCGAGGTCCCTTCGGGCTTCGCGAGAACTTGGCGAGGGCACGATGCGGGTCAGCCACAGAGTCACCGGGCGCTCCCCTCCGGTTTGACGAAATGGGTGTCGATATAGGTTTGAAGCTTTTCCAGGTAGCCGGTGCCGAAGCCTTCGTACGCGGCTTCCGGCAGGTGTACGGCTCGTCGGTACAGCGGCCGGGGCCGGTAGTGGCGCTGCAGCGGTGCGAACGACAGAGGTTCGTCGGTGACTTCGCCGCTGTGGTGATCGCCGTCGCCCCTGTCCGGGGCGTCGGTGTCCACGGGGAGCACCCCGAGCGGTCTATCGCCGTAGAAGTCGGTCGCCTGTGCGCCGCTGCGTGGCCGCTTGGTTGCCAGGGGCAGCCGTACGAGGTGCTGCAGTGGATCTTCTACGGCTCCCAGCAGGATCGGTCCCTCCGGCGGACAGGACCGGCGGCCGAGGAACAGGGGCCAATGCGGGTCACGGAGGGCATCGCCGCACATGTGGAGCAACTCTGCGTCGTCGGAGGTGAGCGCGAGAGTGAAAGCAGCGTCGGCCAGATATTGACGCTTGGACACCAGAGTTCCCTTGTCCCCGGCCCTGCGTTTTCCATCAACGGTGATCACTTTTTCATCGGCTGGTAGCCCACCGCCTACGGTGTGGAAGTCGGACAAGACTACGCCGGGGCGGTCGACTCGTACCGTCATCGACAGTGCCGTGAGGTCGTCCAGAGGCGCTCCGCGCTCCCGCCCGAGACCTGCGGCCAACATGCCCACGATGCCGGACCGTGTAGGGAATCTGGCGGTGTCACGCCACAGGTACTTGCTGTGGGTGCCCCAGGACTGCAGGGGGCCGGCCAAACGCAGCAACAGTCCGCGGGCGGGTCGCTCGGTCACTGCGGGGCCTCGGCGAGCGCCACGTCGACGGCGGCGGTAACGAGGGCTTCAAAGGACGCGTGACGCTCTCCGAGGTGCTCCAGCTTGTCGAACTGGAGGGAGGCGTGCGCCGCGTGGAGAACGCGGCTGGGGCCGAGGAGGGTGTTCGCGGCCTGGGCGTAGGCGTTGATGCCTTCCACGGAACGTGCGACGTAGCCACCGTGCCGGGCGGACCGTACGGGCTCCTCGAAGGCTGCGGCGAAGGACAGGGGCCGGTCGGAGCGGACCGCCACGTGGACCAGATGCGGGAGCGAGTGCGGGGCGGTGGAGTTCTTCTTGGCCTGCGGAAGCGACTCGATGAAGGAGAGCAGGAACTGGCCGGCGAGTTCGCGGGCGGCATCGACGGCGATGTCGTTGTCGTCGCTCAAGTTCTTGGTGAGTTCCCGCAGGTCGATTGTGGCGAACCGGTACAGGGTGCCGGTGCTGAACTCGGCCGTGCCCATGTGACCGCTGCCTGTTTCATCGTCCTTCGTCGCGGTGACATCGTCGACAGCTGCGAAGTAGTCGAGTTCGACCTCGGTGGTGTGGGTGGTGAAGGCGTGCGCGACCTGGACGGCGCCGTCGACACCGGCATGGTCGACTTCGGCGAGCATGCGGCCGAAGAGGTTGATGACGCCGTTCCTCTTTAGCAGGATCTTGTCGATCTTCCCTTTCAGGGCGCTCTCGGGCTTCGTCTTTCCCTTGCCGGTGAAGTCGGTCGTGAGCGCGTCCTTGTGGGCTTCGGCGGTGTCCGCCAGTTCCTCGACGGCGTCTTCGGGAAGGTAGACGAGCGCGTTGGTCAGGACTTTGTTCGTGATGGGCTGCTTGTCCTTCCCCTTGGCCACCTCCCACTTGATGCTGCTTCCCGCGGCAACATGCGCACCGGCACGACCGGCAGGCGCCTCATCCCACCCACGGCCGCGGAGTACCTCGGTGACCCGCTCACCGATACGGCGCGTACGCAGCGCGCGATCACCGAGCGCTTCCTGGAAGTGCTCGCGGATGGCCCGCTTCCAGGACTGGCTGGAGATGCGGGTCCTCAGGGCGTCGCCGTAGAGCATGGTCTTGACCGAGTTGGTGTCGTCCCGATTCAGGTTCGAGTAAGGAACGGGCTGAACGACGTGGATATCGAGGAAGCGCGGCTTGAGGGCCATCAGGGAGCTCCTGTGGGTGAGAGGGTCAGTCCCGGTCGGCACGGGCGGTGATCCGGTAGAAGTCCTGCAGCCAGCGGCGGCTGATACGCCCCGACTGGTAGGGCCAGTTGATGAGGTCTGCCAGCAACTGGCCCCAGTCGATCGGGGTACCGGTGGAGCGCACCTGATTCACCGCGGCGGGGAGGTGCAGGTGAATTCCACGGAGACTCTGGCGCGTCAGGAGGTTGATGCGGTTCTCTGCGGCGCTCATCCGCATGGAGGCACCCTTCGCGATGACGGCATGTCCCAGAGTCGCACCGAACGAGGACCCATACGGGGTGACTTCTGACGGGGCAGTTTCCTCGTCCGGTTCGCCGTTCTCCGGAGGAATTGGCTCGCCTTGTTCGGCGGCGGTGTCTTCGTCGTCTTCCTGACCGGGTGCGAAAGCGTGTCGTGGCTGAGCTGCGATCAGTGAAGCCACCGTGTAATGGGCCTGCGCTGTTGGGTCATCGCACTCCTCCGGCAGGCGTGTCGTCAGCAGCCGGTGCATGGGGCGGGTGCGCGGGTGGTCCAGATCTCGGCGCAGCCCCGCGCGCAGCGCGGCACGGGCTCCGGGATCCGCGCGGCACAGGCGTTCGATACTCAGCGCGAAAGCGGCGTACGAGGCGCGCGTCCTCTGGTGCTCGCCTGCTTCAGGGGCTTGGGGGCTCACTGCCTGTCCTCGGGTCGGTGGGCGGCGGTCACGACGCCTTGGCCGCCCTGGTCGTCTTCGATTGCTGCATCGCCTTGAGCGGGTCCTTCAGTGCGCCGAGGATGATCGCCTTCGCGCTGGTGACGGCCTTCGCACCCCGTGGGGTGCGTGTCACGGAATCGGTCACCGCTTCGTACGCGTCAAGTGCGTGCCGCCCGAAGGCCAGGCACGCGGCCTCGAAGTCGAAGCCGGAGTCCACAGCGCCGTCAGAACGGCTTAACTGCCTGAACCTTGACCAGAACTCGACCTCCGCTGACGGCCAGTACCGTGCCGCTACCGCGCCCAGCCAGGCTCCAGGGTCGTTCTTCTTGTCATCCGTGTACTTCAGCCACGCTTCCTTCGTGGCCTGCTCCAGCCGGTGTCCGAAGAGCTCGCCGAGTTCGCGGAGCTGGCGGACGGGCAGGTCGCTGCTCACCACGTCTTCCTCGACCCGGGAGAGAAGTACTGGGGTGGTGGAGTCGACGTATTGATGGTTGGCCGCCTGGCTGGCGTCCTGTTCAAAGCCGAGCGCCCGTACTCGCATGTACTCACTGACGTCGAAGGCGTGGTCCATCACCTTCGGCTGGACGGGGCTGGCGTCGTCCAGCTGCTTCAGCAGAAGGGCGTCGATGTCGCGCCAGAGGGAACGGGAAGAACGTGCGAGCCGGGGGAATGTCTCTCCGTCTTTACCGATGTCCCAGATCAGGTAGTCGTCCTCGGGCCGGATCCGCTCCGCATCGTAGGCCCAGGTGATGTAGGCGTCGGTGGTGTGCTCGCCGTCCTCGGCGGCGACCAGGTACAGGGCGTGCTGCGAACAGGCGGTGAGCCGTGAGCAGGGGCCCTCAGGCGCAGGCATCGGCTTGAGCGGGTCCAGAAGATTTTCTCGCTCCCATGGGCACAGGTCGGTCTGCCGGCTGACGTCGCCGTCCGGCGGAGTCAGACCCGCCAGCAGCGTCAGGAGAAGGTTGTCGCACTCCGGGTGATACGACAGCGCGGCCCGCAGGGGTGAGGCCTTCGCGTAATGGTGGCTCACATGGTCGACTGCGCGCCTCGAGAGGGCCCCGGGGGCTCCCCAATAGTGCCAGGTCAGCAGCGACAGCGCCGCCTGCGAAAGGTGGGGAAGAACGAGCTCGGCATGGCTCCAGTGCCCGAACCAGGAGTGGTTGTTGCCCGCTGACCGGCTCATGACCAGCTTGTGGATCCCGGCAGTCTGGTTCCTGTCGCACTGGTCGGGGAGACGAGGATCCTGAAGCCAAGGACGATCACGGTCGAACAGGTCGAAACGATGGGCCCACTGGTCGAAGTAGCCCGCGATGCCGGCCTTGCGGCCGCCGGGGAGGTCGATGCTCTGCTCAGGAAAACCCTGCTCAAGGATCTCCTCCCGCCGATCGCCCCAGCTTCCGGGACCGGCCTCGTCCAGAGCGGTGATCCGGGCTGTCAGCGCGTACAGCAAGCGCAGCAGCGCCGAGTGAGCCGGAGCTTCCGGAACCAGTAGCGTGCGAATCTCTCCGGCACGCAGGAACAGACTCCTCAGACCCACATACGGCGGACCCGATTTCCCCTCCAGCCATGCGACAGGAATCCATGGCTGATCGATCAGATTGGCCCCAGGCGTAGCCACGCCCCTCCCCCCATGGTCGGACATCCACTAGATGCTAGACGGACGTACGGGATGGCGTGCCCGTTTACGGCAACTCGTCGATCACCAGACCGTGTTCACTCATGCAAAATCGATACTTCGGGCCGGTGTGCACCCACCTGCCGTCTTCCCCCTTTTCAAGATTCAGCCGGAGAACATTCTTGAGGGCTGCCATGCCGCGCCAGGCATTATTGGCATCACCTTCCATGTCCTCGACGAATCGCTTCGGTACCGGAATCAGATAGGGGACCAGCTGGCCCGGCACCGGTCTCCCCTTGGGGCCGCGCTCAAGTCTCCGCTCCGGAACGCCGTCTTCCAGGAGGTACACCTTGTTCCCCGGTCGCCCGTGCTCGTACAGACAGACCACCTGCACCACGTCCTCCCCTAACACGGAGGAGAGGAGCTCGGGCTCCATACCGGTGTGATCGCGGCTCAGCAGTCCGAGGTTGCCATCGAGCTCCCCCGGCCCAGGCACCGCCAGCCACCGCGCGGTGCCGCCGGCCCTGTTTCCACGGACCGTGCGCTGGTTGTCGAGCTGCTGGACCTCACGCGCCGTCGCCCACTCCAGCCCGTCGGCGAACTCGTTGGCATACACCTCATCCAGCACGAGGGGTAGCTCTTCGGGCAGGGAAACCGTCCTGCCAGTCCCCAGGAGCAGGTCAGTACGCCTTACCAGCGCGGCGTCGTCCAGTTCCGACGCGTTGTCCGCTCGGAGCACCACCAGCCTCGATCGGTCACCCACGCTCTGCACCGCGCGGGCCAGCAGGGCCGCGAGCGGCGCCGGTCCGGAGAGGACAAGGTCGAAATGCAGGCCCCGGATATGCTCCAGCATCGACGTCGTCACCAGCACCGAGGGACCGGAGACCGCACCATCAGGGGCGAAGGCACCCCGACAGGCTGCGAGACGCTGCCACCGGTCCTTGTTCCGCATCTGTTCATGGATCAGGGTCACGTTCAGAGTGGGGAAATCCTTCGTGAGCTGATGAAACGTGCGGATGGCTGCCGCAGGCGTCGCTCGGTAGACGGCAGCTCTTCCGCTCCCGGCTGCGACGATCGGTGCAAGAGCTGCCTCGATCTCGCCGTACGGCGTGCCGTCAACGACTTCGACGCTGAGCGTGCCGGCACAAGCGGCATCGGTAGGCCCCTGGGGCAGGTGACCGCCTCCGGACTGAGCATCCACGAACAACCACCCCGGCGTCCGACGAGGCTGCTTCACCGGCTCCCTGTCCCCTCCTGCGCCATGGCGGTAAGCCGCCAACATCGCGTCCACCGACTTGTCCGCAGCCGTCGCTGCCAGGACAACGGGGACCCGCAACGCTGCGGCCCACTCAAGGAACCGCAGCATCAGCTCATGCCCCCAGGCGTTGCGGGCGTGGGCTTCATCCACCACAACGACCTTGCTGGAAAGAGCAAAGAGCCTCATGACGTTGAACTTCACCGGCATGACGGCCTGCAGAAGTTCGTCCACCGTCCCCGTGCCGAGCGCAGCCAATAGCGCGCGGTGATGGGAGTTGAGCCAGCTGTTCGCTGTCGGGGCCCATTCCTCCCCGGGCTCCGGGCTGACTCCGCCGGTCGCATTGGCATGCGCCCACTGCTCCGCGGCTTCCGCCGGCTTCAACCGGGAAGAGCTGTGGAGCAGCAACGAACGCCACGGGCCGGTCAGCGCCTGCTCGGCGAACGCATGCACCTGCGCCATGTGGCTGTCAGCCGCTGAACCGGTCGGCAGTGCGTAGTAGAGGCCCCGCGCGCCCGCTGCATGCCCGAGGACAGCCGCCGCGCAAAGCGCCGCTTCCGTACGGTCCTCCGACGACGGAGCCGTCACGACCACCATGCCCGGCCCGTGCTCGGCCACCAGGTCGGGCATCTGGCGAGCCATACTCGTCCCAAGACCAGGCTTCCCCGCACACCGAGGAGGTTCCGGCGGCTGAGCGAACCCGGTCCCGAGCAGGTCCGTCCGCTGCAACAGGCGGGGAGCGGCCGAGCGGGCGATCTGCCAGTAGGAGTCCAGATCGTCCGGAGTTCCAGCCCATGTCTCATCCCTGAGCCGGGTCCGAATCTCCTCCTCGATACTGGCCAGCCAGTCCGACAAGGTCACCAACCCCGTCAGGACGACGGCCGCTCCTGGCGTCATCCGACCCTGCGGAACCGACCTCACCCCGACCACTCTGCGCACCTCATCGAAGTGGAGCCGTCGCTGCTCCTCCCAACTCCCCATGCCCAGACCGGGGTGACGCGCCGCAGGGCATCGCGAGTCCTTGTTGTGGACCACCGGATGGAAGCGGCCGCCGTGACCACCGAGCAACTGGGCCACCGCGTGACCGAGCTGGGACTGCGGACGTCGCTTCGATGACGGATAGCCGATCTTTTCGAAGATCCCCACCAGCCACCAGTGTGCCGCCGCTTCGTGCGACTGCCGGTCCTGCACGGCACCGGCACCGAACGCATACCCCGGCTCAGCGCTCAGCGGCTGAGTCAGCAGCTTCCCCCCGTGCTTCGGTCCATTCCGGTGCAGTTGAAACGGCACGCTGATCTTCCCGATGTCATGCAGTCCCGCCCAGAATGCCGCGAGCGACCGCGCCTGCCCATCCGAGACCTGCAGCGCCTCCGCCACCGTGCTGCGCTGATGCACGGTCAGCAACTCGTCCCAGACGACCTCAGCGACGGCGGCCGCGTCCAGCAGGTGGCAGATCAGAGGATGCGTACGGTCTGCGCCGCGGGCGTCCTCGCCAAGCCCAGCAGCCTTGCCCCAGAGACGGGATTCCAGAGGCATGGTGCTCCTTGTCACGGGTTCGGTGCAGCTAGTGCTGCCGAAGAACGCAGCAGAGCAAGCTGTCTCGCAATGCTTCATCGCCCTGCAGCATCTCCGTAAAAACCGGCGCGGGGAAATTCGGACAACCGCAGGTACACCAAGTTCGTCGTCCCGTAGAGTACTTACTGCTGCACGCCTCTCTGGGAGGTGCGCGGAATCCCATTGGCTCTTCAGGCGACAGCACATCGAGATGAACGCACGACCCTCTCGAGGGATGTGGCGCAACCTCGACCGTGTCTGCGCTCTGGAGAAGCAGTGTCTCGGTTCCTGCGGAAGTTCGTACTACGACGCGAGGTCCTCCTCGAGGTATCCCGCGTGGTGCTCAGCACGGTACTCCGTGTCCTGATCAACGAACTCGTCAGCTGGCTCTTCTGAGCCAACGGCGACGGGTCCCAGAGGTCCGTCGCCTCCTACATGGCGAGGATGTCCCGCTGGCTTCTGCCGGGTTCCCCACTAGGGCCTGTCTGACAAATGATCACCTGGCCGTTTCGCGGAGCCAGAGGATCAGGGAGGCGAGGACGACTCCCGCGCGGTAGCGGTCCGCGAGCTTGTCGAACCTGGTTTGCGATCGCACGGAACTGCTTGAGGCGAGCGAAGCATCGTTCGACCACGTTGCGGTCGCGATAGATCTCCCTGTCAAACGCGGGTGGCCGGCCACCGAAGCGCCCCCTGCGTCGGCGGTTGGCCACCTGGTCGCGGCGCTCGAGGATCGTGGCGGCGATGCCCCGACGCCTCAGCAGATGACGCATGGCCCTGCTGGAGTATGCCTTGTCACCCAGCACACGGTCCGGTGTCGTGCGCGGGCGACCCGTGCCGACGCGCGGGGTGCGGACCCCGTCGAGGACGTCGGCGAGCGCGGTGGCGTCGTTGACGTTTCGGGGTGTGAGCACGATCGACAGCGGCAGTCAGGCCGTCGACGGCAAGATGGACCTTGGTGGTCAGCCCGCCCCGGGACCGACCGAGTTCTTGAAGCGCCTGCGAGCGGCCCGGATCTTCCGGTTCGCCCCTGTCTGCGTCCCCCTTTTACGGGCGCCCGCGGCGTGCTGATGGGCCCGGTTGATCATGGAGTCAACGGCGACGATCCCCCCCGTTACCTTCTACGTGGCTCCGCAATGGGGCCTCCGGCCTTCGGGTCCGGCATGAATTCCCCCCCTTGTTGTTCATGATCCGGGGGGGT
>NZ_JBIWOX010000019.1:0-132682 GCF_044767975.1 Streptomyces sp. NPDC101181
CGGGGGGGGGGGGCGGCCAGGCACGGTGTGGTGGGGTGGGGGGGGGGGGGCCCCGGCGGCCCCCCCCCCGCCCCGGGGCCGCGGCCGGGGGGGGGGCCCCCCCCGCGCCCCCCCCCCCACGACTGGGCAGGCGTACGTTGTGATCCGGATAGGCTGAGGTTGCCTTAACGGAGTTTTGTGGACACCAACCGGGACAATCCGGAGCGGCAGGTGCGGTTGAGCTTCCTGGGCTGACCGGGATCGTCCAGCCGGGGCGTGCCGCCGGTTCTCCGTCCTGCGCGCGCTCGGACGGGGAGAGGGAGTGCGTGGCAGGGACCTCAGGGCGATCGGACGACCCTGCGACGGTCGCGGGAAGTCGCTGCTCGGGATGCGGCGTGAACTTCCCCCGGCTCGGCCTGCGGCAGGCGTGTGCCGCTTCCGCCGCTTCGCGGCCCGTCGGGTGGTGTGCGCACACCACCCGACGGGCCGCTCGCGTTCAGCGCGGGACGTGCCGGCCGGTCACCGCTTCGCGGCCAGTGAGCCGCAGTTGGTGCCGTTCTTGCCCGCGACCTCGCCGGAGATCTCGCCGCGCCACGTCACGCACAGGCCGCGGGCGTCGAGATACACCGGTCCCGCGTACGTGGTGAAGTACCCCGTGTCCGTGACCGTCGTGGTGGGCGAGGCGAAGCCGAGCGAGGCCGTCATGTGCACGGCCTTGCCGGGCTTGGTGCGGACGGTCACCACGCAGTTCTTGCCGGTGGCGGAGCTGTACGTGAGGAAGACCGTGCCCTGGGTGCCGATCTGGGCGGAGTTCACCACGGCGTAGCCGCTGCCGCAGGCCCCGTTGTACTGCGCGGCGGCGGCCTTCTTCGCCGAACCGGTCGGACGGGCGGTCGGCTCCGCCGCGGCGGCGGCCGGTGCGAGGACCATCGCCGCGCAGGCGGTGGCGGTGGCGGCGGCTCCGATGGCTGATACGCGTCGGATGTTGATCATGTTGTTTCCCCGGTTTCTCGTTCGGTCACTGCGCGACGCCTGGTCGGGCGCGCGGCTCCCCACTCTGCAGCTGTGGTGCGGGTCACACATCGTCAGACCGGCTGTGACGCGCAGGAGTTGTACCGTCAGCCCGCTGTTACGAATTCAGGACACAGCGGTGCGAGATCGTCTTTCGGGGAATCGGTGTTCCGCTCCGGCCCGGTGACCTCCGGACGCCCGCTCGGCCCCGCGGCGGGCTTCCCGAAGTCCCGCAGGGCGGATCCGGTGGCCGGGGCGCGATGCCGGTGATCGCCGTCATGTCCCGGCGCCACGACCCCGTACGCGGGCGACCGGACGCCGTCGTCGTCGCGGCCGGCGTCGCTTTCAGCCGGCGGTTCCGGCGGTCGTGCTGAAGGAGATCCAGACGTCGGGCGCCAGGTCCGGATGGTTCGGCACCGGTCTGCGCTCCTCGGTCCACGCGTCACCGGCGATCTCCGTGGCGACTCGGCGCCAGAACCGCACCGCGCCCCTGTTCGCATCCTGGAACGCGATCTCCCACGCCCCCGGATGCCGGGCCACGAGGTCCTGAGCGGCCTGCGTCCCGGCCCCCGCCCGACGGGCCCCGCGTACCACGAAGAAGCTGTTCATCACGCGCGTCCGACCGGTCAGACCGCGGACCACCGCGAACCCGGCGGGGCGGTCACCGCTCATCAGGAGATACGGCGCCCGGTCGGGGTCGGCGAAGGCCCGGTGGAGTCGTGTGTCCCGGAAGGACCCGTCGGGGGCGGGCAGTTCGCCCTCCACCTCCGACATGTCATGCCGGAACATCAGCCACAGGCGTTCGGCCACGGGTTTGTCGGCAGGTCCGGCGAGGCGCAGGGAGATGTCCGGCATGGGACTCCATGGTGAGGGCGGTCGGCTTCACCCGGAGACGAACTGACTCCGGGGGCGAGGAGGCCTCCCGGCCGATTCGGACTCCGGACCGGGAAGGCCGGTTGCTCAGGAAGAGTCTCACGCACCTGCGAGGGGCATGAGGGCGGTCGGGTCGCGACCGCATACGTACACGGGAGTGAGGTGCGGTCGCGCGGCCAGGGAACGGTAGGGGGAGGAGGCAGGCGTCCCCGCGGACAGGTCATCCGCCAGCTCATGGGCGCCGCGGTCCTCCGGTGCCCGCGTGCAGCAATACTGTGACGCAACGTGTCCACGGCATACGGGTACTTCAGGACATACCCCAGCTTCCAGGGTGGGTGGGACGCCCGGCCGAAGGGTCGGTTCCACGGACCGTTACGGTTTCGGGGATCCGGGTCCTTCGGCCTGTCCTGGAGGGTCCTTGGTCCCTTATCCGCCCCATACGCGCCCGTGGAGCATGTGAGCCATGAAGAAGACCAAAGCGGCATTGTGGGAGTTCCTGCAAGGTCTGGGAAAAACGTTCATGCTGCCGGTCGCGCTGCTGGCCTTCTGCGGCATCATGCTGGGCGTCGGCGCCTCGCTGTCCAGCGAGGCGGTGACCGACAACCTCACCTTCCTGCGCGGTGAGGGGTTCCACCTCGTCTTCACCTGGATGTCCAGCACGGGCCAGGTCGCCTTCAGGTTCCTGCCCGTGCTGTTCGCGATGGCCATCCCGCTGGGCCTGGCCAGGGAGGACAAGGGCGTCGCCGCCTTCTCCGGCTTCGTGGGCTACGCGGCGATGAACCTGGCGGTGAACTTCTACCTCACCGCGAAGGACGTCGACCTGGAGAGCGAGAAGGAGATCGCGCACTATGGGATCGCCGACGTCATCGGCGTCCCGTCCATCGACACCGGCTTGCTCGGCGCGGTCGTCGTCGGCATCATCGTCTCCCTGCTGCACCGGCGCTTCCGTACCCAGCGGATGCCCGACGCCTTCGCCTTCTTCGGCGGGCTGCGCTTCGTACCGATCGTCTCCGCCCTGGTCCTGAGCGTCGTCGGCCTGGTCATCCCGCTCCTGTGGCCCACGTTCAACAGCGGCATCAGCTCCGTCGGCCGCGCCATCGGCCACGCGGGCGTCTTCGGCCCCTTCTTCTTCGGCATGGGCGAGGTGCTGCTGCGCCCGGTGGGCCTGCACCACATCCTCGTCGCGATGTTCCGCTTCACCGACGTCGGCGGCTCCGGCGCGGTCTGCGGGGACCAGGTCAGCGGCGCGCTGAACATGTTCTACGCCCAGCTCAACTGCTCCGGCGCCCCCTCGGAGGCCGTCCGGGACGCGACCGGGTTCCTGGCCCAGGGCAAGATGGCCGTCTACCTCGGCGGCCTGCCGGGCGCCGCCCTGGCGATGTACCACTGCGCGCGGCGCACCATGCGCCCCGAGATCAAGGCCCTGCTGGTCTCCGGTGTGGTGGCCTGTGCCGTCGGCGGTGTGACGGAGCCTCTGGAGTTCCTGTTCCTGTTCATCGCGCCCTGGCTGTATCTGATCCACGCCGTCCTGGTCGGCCTGGGCTTCCTGGTCGCGGCCCTGCTCGGCGTCTTCATCGGCAACACCGACGGCAACGTCATCGACTTCCTCGTCTTCGGCGTCCTCCAGGGCACCACCACCAAGTGGTACCTGGTGCCGGTGATCGCCGCGATCTGGTTCGCCGGTTACTACTTCCTGTTCCGCTGGGCGATCCTGCGGTTCGACCTCAAGACCCCGGGGCGCGAGGACGATCCGGAGCCCGGGACCGAGAGCGCCGAGGCCCTCTCCGGCGAGGAGTCCGGGGCGTCCGGAACGCCCGACAGCGACTCCGCCGCGCCCGCCCCCGTGCTCGTGGCGGGAAAGTACGACGCGGCAGCGATCCTGGCCGCCATCGGCGGGCCGGAGAACATCACCTCCCTCGACAACTGCATCACCCGGCTGCGGATGACCGTCGAGGACGCCGACCGCGTCGACACCGACCGGCTGAAGAAGCTGGGCGCCGTCGGCGTGATGAAACTGGACGCGCACAACGTGCAGGTCGTCATCGGTCCCCAGGTGCAGTCCGTGAAGGACGCCATCGCCGAGCTGACCCCCGCCCGCTGAAGGCCCACGGGCGGCCGGGCTTTGGTGAGCGCGGTCGCCTCCCCACCCCCTGGATGAGGCAGTGATGACCACGTACGACTTCGACACCCCGGTGGACCGGCACGGCACCTGGTGCACCCAGTGGGACTACGTCGAGGACCGCTTCGGGGTGGCCGGTCTGCTGCCCTTCACCATCTCCGACATGGACTTCGAGACGGCCCCCGAGGTGCTGAGCGCACTGCGCGGCCGCCTGGAGCACGGGGTTCTCGGCTACTCCCGCTGGCGGCACGCCGACTTCCTCGGCGCCGTCACCGACTGGTTCGCGGTGCGGTACGGCGCCGAGGTCGCCCCGGAGTCCGTCGCCTACGCCCCGGCCGTGCTCTTCCAGGCGGGCGAACTGATCGACCTGTGGTCGGCTCCCGGTGACGGTGTCGTCGTGCACACGCCCGCCTACGACGCCTTCCCCCGGCTCGTCGGGGCCCGGGGCCGGGAGCTGCGGGGCTGCGCCCTCGACGACTGGACGGAGTTCGAGCGACTGATCGCCCTCCCCGACACCTCGGTGCTGCTGCTGTGCTCCCCGCACAACCCGACCGGGCACGTGTGGACCGAGGCCGAACTGGACCGGATGGCGACCCTGTGCGCCCGCCACGACACCGCGGTGATCAGCGACGAGATCCACGCCGACCTCGCCCACGTGCCGTTCTCCACCTGGGTGCGCCAGACGAACGGCCCCGGACGCTGGGCCGTCGTCACCTCCGCTTCCAAGTCCTTCAACATCCCCGCCCTCACCGGCTCCTACGGCATCATCGGGGACCCGCCGACCCTGGAGGCCTACCTCACCCGTCTGAAGGACGCCCACGGCCTGTCCTCACCGGCGGTGCTCGGCCTGGTCGGCCATGTCGCCGCCTACCGCTCCGGCGCACCCTGGCTGGACGAGTTGCGGGGCTACGTGCACGGCAACCTCCGCCTGGTCGCGGACCACCTGAACACGGCCTTCCCGGCCCTCGCCTGGCAGCCGCCGGACGCCGGCTACCTCGCCTGGATCGACCTGCGCCCGCTGGCGGTGGACGACGCGGCGCTCCAGCGCGAGCTGGTCGAGCGGGAGAGGACGGCCATCATGCCGGGCACCGCCTACGGAGCCCCCGGGTTCGTGCGCCTGAACGTCGGCTGCCCCCGGACGAAGGCCGAGGCCGGGGTACGGGCGCTGGTCTCGGCGCTGCGACGGCTCACGGCCTGAGGACCGGACCCACCGCGCCGGACACGGGCCGGGCCACCGGCCCCGGCCAGGCCCGCGCCCCGGCCCCGGCACGGGTGCCCGCAGTCACCGCCCGGGCCGCGCGCAGGGGAGCGAGCCGAGGCGGTCAGGAACCGGACTGCACGGGCTCCAGCCGGATGCTGAAGTGGCGCAGGATCGGTGACTGGGCTGTGACGCGGTAACCGCCCACCGACTGGGGGTTCTTGGCGATGTCCGCCAGGGTGGCGGCCACGTGGTCGTAGTGGCTCCGGGTGTAGACCCGGCGGGGCAGTGCGAGGCGTACGAGCTCGTAGGGCGCGGTCTTGACGGGGTTGCCGTGTTCGTCCTCCTCGCCGAGGTAGAGGGAGCCCAGCTCCGCCGAGCGGATGCCTCCGCGCAGGTAGAGCTCACACACCAGTGCCGTGCCGGGGTACTGGTGCGGGGGGATGTGCGGCAGGAGACGCCCTGCGTTGACATAGAGGGCGTGGAGGCCCGCGGGCTCCACGATGTCGACGCCGCTCTCACGGATGCGGGCGGCGAGGTAGGCGGCGATGTCGGCCCGCTCGGCGAGGTAGGCCGGTTCGGTGACCTCCAGGAGGCCGCGGGCCATCATGTCGAGGTCGCGCCCTGCCAGGCCGCCGTAGGTGGTGAACCCCTCGGTGGCGATGAGCAGGCCCCCGCACTTCTCGGCGAGTTCCGGGTCCTTGAGGCCGATGAAGCCGCCGATGTGGACGATGCCGTCCTTCTTCGCGCTCACCACACAGCCGTCCGCGAGCCGGAACGCCTCCTCGGCCACCTGGCGGGGGGTGCGGTCGGCGTAGCCGGGTTCGCGCCGGGTGACCAGCCAGGCGTTCTCGGCGAACCGGGCCGCGTCCAGGATGAGGGGGACTCCGTGGCGGCGGCACAGCTCTGCGGTCCGGTGCAGGTTCTCCATGGAGACCGGCTGTCCGCCGCCGCCGTTGTTGGTGACCGTCATCACCACGGCCCCCACGGGCGTCCGGTGCGCGTTGCGCAGCGCCTCTTCGAGCGCGACCAGGTCGATGTCGCCCTTGAAGGGATAGTCGCTGTCGAGGTCCTTCGCCTCCGCGCAGGGCAGGTCGTACGCGTGGCAGCCGGTCAGCTGGACGTTGGCGCGGGTGGTGTCGAAGTGCGTGTTGGACAGCACGCTCGCGCCGGGCGCCAGCAGCGAGGAGAACAGGATGCGCTCGGCGGCGCGACCCTGGTGCGTGGGCAGGATATGGGGGTATCCGGTGAGGGCGGAGACGACCTCATGCCACCGGTAGTAGCTGCGGCTGCCCGCGTAGGACTCGTCGCCGCGCATACCGGAGGCGAGCTGGTCCGCGGAGATCGCCCCGGTCCCCGAGTCGCTCAGCAGGTCGATGGTGACTTCGTCGGCACGCAGGTCGAAGGGGTTGTAGGCGACCCGCTTCAGCGCGGCCTCGCGCTCCTCCCTGGTGGTGAAGGCGATCGGTTCTACGACCTTGATGCGGTACGGCTCCACGTGTCTTCCTTCGGTGTAGTGGCGGCTGGGGCGTCCTGCGGCCCGGTACGAGGGGCGAGGTGCGCCGCGCCGGTGTGCGGGGAGGCGGGATCGGCCCGCGGGAACTGCTGCTGCGGCGGCCGGACGGAGTAGGCCTCGGAGGACAGGTAGGCGGTGATCCGGGGGGGCCGGTCCCGTTCGTACACGAGGGCGAGGTAGGCGATCAGCCCCACCCCCTCGGAGAGCTCTCGTCCGGTGAGGGCGCGCAGACTCCGGCCGAGGACCGAGGCGTCCATACCGAAGCGGGTCAGCAGGGCGGTCGCCCGCGCGAGGGCGGCCTCGTCGTCGCGGACGTAGTCGCGTACCGGGATGTGGAGGGTGAAACCGTCCGGGCGCGGCGTGCCGTCGGTGAAGGAGTGACAGGTGAGCGCGGGCCTCCGCAGAAGCCGCGGCGCGCCTGCCTCGCCCCATGCGGAAGGCGGGGACCCGGTCACCACGTGGAAGAAGTACCGGGTGTCCTCCGCCGCGGCACCGAAGCCGTGGGCGAGCGCCTGGGCGTCGTCGGCCGACATCCTCGGGTGGCGCACGTACACCTTGGTGCGCGGGGCGCTCCAGGCGCCCAGGTCCAGCGCGAGGAACGGGTATCCGGCCGCCTGCGGGAGCCGCGCGAAGGAGTCGCCGTATCCGAGCCGGCGCAACGCCTCCTCCACGGTGCGGGCGGCGTGCTCGGGTCCGGAGGCGGAGGGGTTCAGGTAGACCTTGACACCGGGAGCCTCCCCGGCGCGCAGGTCCAGGGCGTACCAGAGAGCCAGGGGTCCCTGGGCTCCGGCCGGGAAGAACAGGTCCTCCAGGGCATCGAGCCGGTCCGTTGCGAAGTTCCAGCGCTCGGCCATCGCCCGCACGGCCGCAAGCCCGGCGACGCCGTTCCCGCCCGGGGTGCCGTGGGCCCAGCCGGGTTCCACGAGCATCCGCAACGCCGGAGCCGCGTCGGGCGTGCAGGCCAGGGAGAACTCGACGGGGGAGTGGTCGTCGGCCAGGAAGCTGGGCGACGCCGGAGGCAGGGACAGCGGTCGCCGGACCGCGTCCCCCAGGGAGTCGAGCACGGCCTGCCCGCACCGTGCCGTATCCGACGCGCCCAGTCCCACCGTGGCGCCGAGCCGCCGGAGTTGGCCCAGTACGTGCTCGCCGACCGTCGTCCCGCCGGGTTCGGCCGACGGTATGCCGGGTTCCCGAGAGGTGGTCATGGCGTTCCCCCTGGTGCTCGATGCCGAAGGCGTCCGCCGGGGGCACCGCCACCGGTCCCGCCGGGAGAGGGGGCGGGATGCGGCCCGTCGGAGCGAGCGGGTATCCGGCCCTGGGGTCCGTCGGGACCGCGGTGCTCGCGCGAACCCCTTCTTCTCCCCGTGACACGCCGCTGACCAGGATGTCTGTCCCGGGAACAGGGCGCGGAGGTTGCGGGGTCCACTGCCTCTCCTTTCTCTTGTGTCACTCCGGACACTCCGCGCTGCTCTACCCCAGTTGTTGATCATTCATGCAAGTCGCCGCGACTCCTCGTGTCACCCACGTCACAGGAGGTTCGACGGCTACGAGCCCGTCAGCCACCTCACGAAGCTGCTCCAGCGTCCCGCCCTGGCACCGGTCGGCGAGGGTGCCGCGGCGGGGGCGGGGGCGTCGGGGAGGCGCGCCTGGCCGTAGTGCGACGCGTCCTGCGGCTGCGGCTGGGCCGGCGCGGGACGGGCCGAGACCGCCGAGAAGCGCACGGGCAGGGCGGTCAGAGCCCGGTTGAACGGACCGGGACGCCACACGAGGCTGTCCGCGGGGACGGCCAGCTCGACATCGGGCAGCGCGTTGAACAGCGCCTCCAGACCGGTCAGGGCGATGAGCCGGGCCGGTTCCTTCGAGGGGCACGAGTGCGGGCCCGCGCTCCAGGCGAGGTGCCCGCGGGTGTCGGCCCCCTGCTCCACCAGCGCCGCGTTGGCGGCACCGAAGGAGACCAGGACCAGCTCACCGGCGCGCACCTTGTCGCCGCCCACGTCCGCGTCGGCGACCGGGTAGTGCGGCGCGTAGTTGGACATCGGCGCGTTGCGCCACAGGGTGTCGTCCAGCGCCTTGTCGAACTGCCCGTTGCGCGCGTACTCCTCGTTGGTCAGCATCGTGTAGAAGCCGTTGCAGATCAGGTTGCCCTCCGGCTCGCCGCCCGCGCCGAGGAGCAGCACCAGCGTGTGCGCCAGCTCCTCGTCCGTCAGCCGGGAGTGATGCTGCATCAGGTAGGACGTGATGTCCTCGCCCGGCTGGGAGCGCTTCAACGCCACCAGTTCACCGACCGCCTGGAGCAGCACCCGGCTCGCCTGCTCGGCGTTGACCCCGTCGAACATGCCGGCGATGCCGAAGAGCACCCGGTCACCGATCTCCGCCGGGCAGCCGAAGAGCTCGTTGAAGACGTAGAGGGGGAGTTGCTGGGCGTAGTCCCTCAGCAGGTCGGCCGAACCGCGGGAGCTGAACTGGCTGATGAGGAACTGGGCGGCCTGGTTGACGATCTGGCTCAGCCGCCCGTTGCTCACGCGGGCGAACGACTCGGTGATGGCCTGACGCAGCCGCAGGTGCTCGGCGCCGTCGGTGAACATGCAGTTGGGCCGGTAGGCCAGCAACGGCAGGACGGGGCTGTCGGGGCTGATCAGGCCCTCGTTCAGCGCACGCCACCGCCGCGAGTCCTTGCGGAAGGTCGACGGGTCCTGAAGGAGATCGAGGGCGGCGCTGTAGTCCGTCACCAGGGTCGCCTCCACTCCGGGGGCGATGGTGACGGGAGCGGTCGGGCCGAACTGACGCATGTACGCGTAGTAGGCATGCGGGTTGGCCGCGAACTCCGGTGTATCCAGGGGTATGCGTGCACCGCTGCCGTGTGCCGGGCAGCCGGGTGGTGGTGCGGAGGGGGTTGTCATGCGTGCTCCAGAGAGGCGCGCTCTTGCAGGTAGCGGACCATAGTGATCAGTGCGTTGACGGACGACTTCTTGTCGCGCGCGTCGATGGTGACGACCGGGGTGTCGGGCAGCAGGTCGAGTGCTTCCCGAACGGCGGTGGGGGTGTGCTCCGTGCCGCCGTCGAACTTGTTGATGGCCACGGCGAAGTCGAGGCCGTAGCTCTCGACCAGGTCGATGACCTCGAAGCTGTCCGCCAGGCGTTCGGGGTCCACCAGGACGAGGGCGCCCAGCGCTCCCCGGGCCATGTCGTCCCACAGCTCGACGAACCGCTGCTGTCCGGGGGACCCGAACAGGTACAGCACGATGCGTTCGCTGAGGGTGAGGCGGCCGAAGTCCAGGGCGACGGTGGTCGTCGTCTTCCCCTGTACTCCCTTGAGGTCGTCCACGTTCTCCGAGAGGCTCGTCATCCGCTCCTCGGTCGACAGCGGTGCGATCTCGGAGAGCGAGCCGATCAGGGTGGTCTTGCCGACGGCGAAATGACCCACGACCAGGATCTTCACCGCGGTCTGCTGTCCGCCGCCGCGCACGTACGCGTCCTCAGACAGAGAGAGCCCGGAGACCATCGAGCACCTCCTGGAGGAGAGTTGAGCTGGCGAGGCGGGCTTCGGGAACCGGTGCGCGGGTCACGAGGTAGCCCCCCTCCGCGAGTGAACTGAGCAGGACCTTGACGACGCCCAGCGGCAGCTGGGAGTGCCCGGCGATCTCCGCGACCGACAGATAGCCGTTGGAGCACATCTCCATGACCTGCCGCTCCTCGGGGGAGAGGCGCTGGGGACGCTGCCGTTCGTCGGTGGCGGTCGTGACGAGGGTGATGAGGGAGAACGTGTCGTCATCAGGCAGGTCGCGCCCGCAGGTGATGACGTAGGGGCGTACTAATGCGCCGGTCTCGATCTCGGGCTCGGTGCGGTCGGAATCCGTCATGAGGTGACCGCGTCGTTGCGGAGGCCGGAGGACATCGCCTTGCCCAGCCGGCTGACGAGCTGCTGCATCCGGTAGGTGATGTCGCCCATGTCGACCTCGACGGAGGCCGCCACGGCCAGATAGGAACCGCCGCCCGCGGCGTTCAGGAAGACCCAGCCGCCGTCGAACTCGATCAGCGTCTGGCGCCAGGCCGTCCGTTCGTCACCGCAGAAGAAGCCGACGGACCGGCTGAGCGACTGGAGCCCGCTCACCGCGGCGGCCACCTTGTCGGCGTCGTCCCGGCCTATGTCCGCCGTGCGGGACATCTGCAGGCCGTCGGCGGAGATGAGGACCGCGTGCAGGGCGTGGGGAATCGCCAGCGCGTCCTCAAGCATCCAGGACAGGTCGTCGCTCACGGGGCATCGGTTCCTTTGTGTGAATCGGCTGGACTGGATGCGCGTTCGACGTCCGGTACCCCCGTGCTCCGGCCGTTGGCGGTGCCGCGCTGAAAGGCCCCCATGACCGCGACCCTGGACTCCGGCGACCGGGGCGGCGGCGGGGACGCGGCAGCGGTCTGGTTGTCCGGCACGAGTGCCATGCCGCGCTTGTTCCGCCGCTGGGGCAGCCCGTTGGGCGTCGTCGCGGGCATCGAACCGCGCGCCTCCGGCTGCGGAACATCCCCCGCGGAAGCGTCCGGGCGGCTGGGCTCCGGCATGTCGGTCAGCAGCTCCCTCGGTACCATCACCACCGCGCGGACACCCCCGTACGGAGAGGTCCCGTCGATGTTGACCGTGAACCCGAAGCGCGCGCACAACGCGCCGATCACCGCGAAACCGAAGGCCGGAGGGTTGCCGAGCTCGGAGACGCTCACCGTGGCGCCCCTGCTCAACAGGAGCGAGGCGTTGGTCTTCTCCTCCTCGCTCATGCCCACGCCTGCGTCGTCGATCACGACGCAGATTCCCTTGGGCACCGTCCGCACGTTGACCTCGACCGTCGAGGCCGGCGCCGAGTAGCTGGTGGCGTTGTCGAGCAGCTCGGCCACCGTCAGGGCGACCGGTTCGACGGCCCGGCTGGTCACCGCCAGGTCTATCTGCGACAGGACGTCCACCCGCTGGTAGTGCCGGATACGGCCCTGAGCCCCGCGGATCACGTCGTACAACGACGCCGCCTCCCGCTGTCGCCCGAGCCACCCGCCGCACAGCACGGCCACGGACTGCGCACGCCGGTTGAACTGCGCGTTCATGTGGTCGATGTCCAGCATGTCGCGCAGGACGGGGGAGTCGCCGTACTTCCTCTGCAGCCCGGCGATGGCCCGCTGCTGCTCCGCGGCGAGTCCCTGGAGCGTCTGCATCGCGGACTTGAGAACGGTGTTGGTGGCGTTCTCGGCCTCGGCCTTGGCCTGCCGGACCACTTCGGCGTAGCCGTTGCGCAGTTCCTCTATTCCGGCTTCGAGCTGGAAGCGGTTCTGCTGAAGCTGCCCCAACTCTCCCTCCACTCCCTGCTTCTGGCGGCGCAGCTCCCTGATCGTCTTTCTCTGACGGACAACAACCGTGGTGGCGACAGGGACGCCGGCAGCGAGCGCCCAGACTGTCGGATCCTGCCAAAAGTTCGTCATGTAACTCTCTTTGAGCGGCTGGAGCCCAGTTCCCGCAAGCGGTCTGGGCGGACCCTCGTCTGCGGGCAGCCTGCACCACTCGGAGGGCCCCCTGGCTGTAGCCATGCCAAGGAGAATGTTCACCGGGCATGTGCCGGAATCGTATCACCGGAAGATCAAGATGATCTGTCAAGTCAGCCACGCCATCGCACCCCCTTGGCGCAAAAGTGACGTTGCCGCCGGGCGTATCCGAGCGCCGAGCGTGACGAAGGGCCTGATCCGGGTCACGGACCGGCCGCGTGGGTCCCCGTGCCGCCCGGCCGCCTTTGGCCTACTCCCGCTTGCCGGATGCTCAACTCCTGTGTGGTACACGGGAGATGGGGTGTGGGAAATCTCGGATTTTCTCAACATTCGTGTCACCGCGGGCCCTGCCGCAGGGGTGGCGGTCAGCGCCGCGAAAGCGACTCCGGAGCCCGGTGGTCGGCACCGTCCCGCCCCCTCGCCGCTACCGGCGCGACGCGTGCCCGTCAGGCGGCCGTGGCCGGGAACCGCTGAGTCCGTCCCGCCCCGGGGGCCTGTTCTGACCGGTAAGGCCACCCTGACCTGCGACGGCCTGGGCGGACCGTCGGCGTTCCCGCCCACCGGCGGCACCGCGACCACCGCATCCGGGCCGAAGCGTCGTCGGGCGCATCCGTGTGACACACAATGGAAGCCGGTGCGGCGGCCGGTTACCCAGCTCTCCGCGTCCGGGCTCTCCGCGTCCGGCGTGGTCCGGGCCGGTCCGCCTGAGTCGTCGCGTGGTCCGATGTGGTGAAGGAAACTCTTGTGAACATGCCTCGCACTTTGATCGTCGGGGCCGGTATCTCCGGCCTGGCACTGGCCAAGGCTCTACTGGACCGCGGATTCCCGGTCGATGTCGTCGAGCGCCGTGCCGACGACGGACAGGCCTTGGGCGCAGGCCTCTACCTTCCGGCGAACGCCGTCCGCGCGCTCCAGGGCATCGGCGTGGGGGACGAGGTGGACAAGCGCGCGGAGCCCGTGACGCGGCAGAGCCTCCACGACCGGCATGGGCGTCCGCTCGCGGAGTTCGAAGTGAGCCGGATCTGGGGCGGGGTGGGCCGCTGTCTGGCGATCACCCGGGGCGATCTGCACGAGGTGTTGCGTACGGCCGTCGACGGCACCGTCGTCCGTCACGGCACCGAGCTGAGCTCGGTGGCAGAGGGCGGCACCGTGACCTTCGCGGACGGGACCACCGAGGCGTACGACCTGGTGGTGGGTGCGGACGGCATCCATTCCGCCGTGCGACGCTCCCTCTTCGGCGGGCCGGAACCACGCTTCCTGAACCAGGTGTGCTGGCGGTTCATCGCCGACGACACCGCGATACCGGGCCTCACCGACTGGACCGCGCGCCTGGGGAGCAACGGCCGGACCTTCCTGACCGTCCAGCTCGGCGGCGGCCGCGTCTACTGCTACGCCGACATCAACAGCTCCGGCACCACGGCTCCGGCCGGTGACTGGCGCGGGCTCTTCGCCGACTTCGGCGGGCCGGTACCGCACGTGCTGGAGCAGGGTGCCGACGCGCACTTCGCCGCACTGCACGAGAGCGAGAACACGGTCTGGACGCGTCCCGGTGCCGTCCTCATCGGCGACGCCGCCCACGCCTTCTCCCCCAGCATGGCCCAGGGCGGCGCGATGGCCCTCGAAGACGCTCTGGTGCTCGCCGACACGCTCACCACCGCACCCGACGTCACCGCGGCCCTCGCCGCCTTCACGACCCGCCGTGCCGAGCGGGTCGCCTGGGTGGTGTCGCAGAACCACCGACGCGACAGGACCCGCAACCTGCCCACCCCGCTGCGCAACGTGATTCTCCGCCGGGCCGGGGAGCGTCTTTTCCGGGCCAACCACGCGCCCCTGCACGCCCTGCCGTAGCCAGACCCGCAACGGCAGGGGGCCGGGGCGAGGGGCCCGGCGAGCGGAGAGGCGCCGACCCGTGCGGCGCGGCCCCCCGTTCGGGCGGGCGCCGCGCCGGTCCGCGGGTCCGGCCTCCGGGGCGCTCTACCCGGCAGCGGAGTCCAGGGCCATCGCGGTCTCCAACGGGATCAGCCGCGCGTTCTGGAGGGTGACGACCTCCCAGCGGTCGTTCTGCCACACGAGGACCAGGAGCTGCATGAAGCGGCGGCTGGATCGCTGCTCGTCCTCACCCGGCATCACCAGGGTGACGCGGTGGTGCACCACCGCCTCTCCCGGGCGGACGATCCGGGTGAACGGCACCTCGCTCCGCACCATCCGGGAGCCCTTCAGCACGGTGTCGAAGACCGGCTGGTTGAACGCGACGACTGCCGCGCGGCCGTGGTGAACGGTCCCCTCGAAATCCACCAGCACGATGTCGTCCGCGAAGTCGGCGGTGAACGCGGCGGCGTCCCCGTTGTTCCAGCCTTCGTTCATCCGGGCCGGGATGGTGCTCAATGCCTCGGCCGACTGTTCCATGGAAGTGCCTCTCCGTGTCCTGTACGTTCACCCGCCATCCTGGGCCGACGGGACGGGAGACGCGTTGTCCACCGGCGCACGGTTCTTGGACATCAGTGCCGTCGCGTTGTATCCGTAGGTGGCCTTGAACAGCCGGCTGAAGTGCGCCGGGTCGGTGAACCCCCACCCGGCGGCGACGGCCGCGACGGTTCGGCCGCTACCGGCCAGATCCGCGTGGCAGCGGGCCAGGCGCTCCCGGCGGATCAGGGCCGCCACCGTCAACGGCTGGTCCTCGAAGAGCTTGTGCAGGCGGCGCACCGAGATGTGGTGCGCGGCGGCCACCTTCGCCGGGCTGAGGTCCCGGTCGGCCAGCCGCGCGCTGATGAAGCCGGTGATCCGGGTGCGCAGCGCATCGTCCGGGACCGGGCGACGCGCCTGGCCCAGCCGGTCCGCCAGCGCGGCCGAGATCAGCTCGGTCACCGCCGCCGCCGACCGGTCCGCCTCCCCGGCGGGGAAGCCGTCCAGGGACCGCACCATGTCCCGGGCGAGGGAGAACACCAGGGCCGCGGGACCGCGGTCGCCGGGCACCCGGACCCCGGCCAGCCGCGCGGCGTCGTCCGGCCGCAGGCGCAGGGAGTCCCGCGGCAGCAGCAAGGTCACGTGGGTGGTAGCGGTGCTGGCGAAGCGGACGGGCCGCGCCGGGTCGATCAGGATCAGGTCGGCGGGCCCCAGCTCGGCGGTGCCTCGGCCCTGCTGAGCGCGCACCCGCCCCCGGGTCACCAGCTCGACCTGCCAGAGCGCGCTGTCGGCGGCGCGGGCGGACCGCTCGTCCCGGAAGCACTCGCCCGCCGGGGTCACCAGCTCCGCCATCCGCAGCGGTCCCAGCCGGCGGGTGACCACATCGGCCCGGAAGACCTCACCGGTGTGCCGCCCACCGCGCAGGGGCGGCAGACCGCTCGCCGCGAGGGTCTCCACGAAGGTGTCGACGGCGTTCATACGATGTCAGTGCCCGGCCCGCCGGTGCGGTGGGCGCTCCGGCGTGCGCGCCGTTCGGCCGCGTTCGTCATGTCCCACCTCATCCGTGTCCGGCAAAAGCCGGCCCGGCTTTCCCGGCCGACCCTACCGGCCTGGTGCCGCGCCCGTCGGGCCCCGCCCCACCGGCCCGGCGAAGCGAGAATCCGACGGGCAGGGCACGAGCTTCGACGGCCGGCCGCCCGCGACGCCTGGGCCCGGGGCCAGGTCAGCGGCCGGTCTCCGCTTCCTCCCGCGTCGCGAACTCCTCGCGTGCGCGTTCCACAGCGGGCATGTTCTGCGAGGCCCAGGCCAGCAGGACGTCGACGGGGTGCCGGAGGGTCTTGCCGAGGGGGGTGATCCGGTACCGGACCGCCACGGGGCGGACCGAGACGACCTCGCGTTCGATCACCCCGTTCCGTTCGAGCCGCCGCAGGGTCGCGGTCAGCGACTTCTGCGTGACCTGGGGGATGGCCCGGCGCAGTTCGTTGAAGCGGCACGGGCGTTCGCACAGCTCGTTGAGGACGCTGAGCGACCATTTGTCGAGGATCTGGTCCAGCAGTTCACGGTGCGGAGCGTCGATGCGGAGTTCGTCGTCGGTATCCACGGTGAAACCTGGTCTCGTTGAAGTGTCTTTCTCCTACTAGGTAGCTTATCGATACCTGTTGAGAAGGAGAGAACCCATGACCGTTCAGCACTTCACGCCGAAAGGCCTGCTGCAACCGGCCCCCTACCACCACGTCGCCGTGGGCACCGGGACGCGGCACATCCACGTCAGCGGGCAGGTCGCGCGCCTGGCCGACGGAACTCCGGTGGCACCCGGGGATCTGGCCGGGCAGGTCGCCCAGGCGCTGCGCAACACCGCCGTCGGGCTGGCGGGCGCGGGGGCGTCGTTCGCGGATGTGCTGCGTCTGACCCTCTACGTGACCCGGTGGAGCCCGGAGAAGATCGGCGACCTCATGGCCGGTGTGGAGGCCGTCGCCGAGGAGATCGGCCTCCCGCTCCCGATGCCCCCGGCCTCCCTCATCGGCGTCGAGTACCTCTTCGAGCCGGACGTCCTCGTCGAGGTCGAGGCGACCGCGCTCCTGGACTGACCCCTTCGAGGCGGACGCGGTCGGCACCGGCACGCGCCGAGCGGTGTTCGGCTGCCGCGCGGCCGCCCGCTCGGTGGTCACTCCGACGGGAAGGCGCGCGAAGCCGGGCGGTGCCCCTGCGGTCCGCTCCGGCTAGCGGCGTCGGTCCGGGCGCTGCGGCGCCTCGTCCAGGACGGTGGAGAACAACGCGTCCCGCAGGGCCACCTCACGAGGGTCGTCCCACAGGTGGAATCCGGCCCGGTTCATGGCGTAGGCGAAGCCGACGCCGGTGTCCGGATCGGCGAAGGCGAACGACCCGCCCAGGCCCATCGTGCCGAACGCCGTACCCGCGGAGGAGCCGAAACGGAACCGTGGCGACGGTTTCATGTAGCCGAGGGAGTAGGCGGTGTCGACCCGCAGCACCTGGTCCCGCGGTCCACCGCTCGGCGGCCGGGCCGTGCCGGTGAGGGCCCGCACCGTGCCCGCATCCAGCCCGAGGGCCCTGCCGCCGGTCGCGGCGTCGCCGTACAGCTTGGCGATGGAGCGCACCGCGCCGATGCCGTTGACGGCGGGGATCTCCAGCGCACGCACATCGGGGCGGTTGAACGCCTCGACCTTGCCCAGAGCCCGCGGGTTGCCGAACGCCCGGGTGGCGAGGCTGCGTGGATTGCTCAGGGCCAGCACGAACGGCAGAGGCATCTCGCCGATGTGCAGCAAGGTCTCGATGGTGGCGAAGCCGTGGATGTGCGCGATCCGGTCCGGATCCACGGTCGGTGGCAGCCCGATGTGGAACTCGGCGTCGAGCGGGGCGGCGATCTCCTCCGCGAAGTAGCGCCCCAGGCCGCGCCGACGAGGGTCGACGCGCCGGATCAGCTCGCTCTCGTAGTAGCCGAGGGACTGGCCGTGATAGCCGTGCCGTGTCCCGGGTGTCCAGGCCGGCCGCTGGGCGGCCAGCGCCGCGGACAGCACGGGCGGGTCCGCCAGGTCCGCGAGGCTCAGCGGGCGGTCGATCACCGGCAGTCCCGCCTGGTGCGAGAGCAGTTGGCGCACGGTGACATCGCCCTTGCCGGCCTCGGCGAACTCGGGCCAGTAGGCGGCCACCCGTGCGTCGTAGTCCAGCTGCCCGCGCGCGTGAGCGAGGGCGACGGCCAGTGACGCGACCCCCTTGGTGGTGGAGTACACCGGGACCAGCGTGTCCTCCTCCCAGGGAGCTCGGGACAGCCCGTCGCGGTACCCGCCCCAGAGGTCGACGACCTTGACCCCGTCCCGGTAGACGGCGCACGCGGCGCCGACCTCCCGGCCGTCGGCGAAATTTCGCCGGAACGCGTCCGCGACCGGACCGTAGCCCTCGTCCACCTCCCCTCGGACGAGTGCTGCCGGCACGTCGACGGTGAACACCATGTCTCAACCTCTCCAGGGCGGGCCGCAGATGGTGGCCGATGACACCCAGCCTGCCCGAACTCCGCCCGGCACGGGTTCGCGGACGGCGCTGGGAGGCCGCCCGGTGTGACATACAGCACCTTGCGCCGACTGTTCAACTGGGCGCCACCGAACCGTCGAAGGAGCTCAGCAGCGTTCGGCCTGGCCGAATACATCGCATCGAAGCTGGAGCAGTCATGGGCGCGGAAGAAGAGCAGAACCCCGTAGTGAGACGTGCGCTGCTGCGCGCCGCGGTCGCGGTGCCCGCGGCCGGTGCCGCCGGCATGGCCCTCTCCGGGCCGACGCCCGCACACGCGCAGCCCCGGGCGGCGGCCCGCGGTGGACGGTTCGACCCGCGGAGCCCGCGCTTCGCCCTGGCGGTCCTGCCGGACACGCAGTATCTCTTCGACGCCGACAGCGCCGATCCGACGCCGCTGCGCGAGACCTTCCGGTACCTCGCCGCCGAGCGGGCCTCGGCGAACATCGCGTTCATGACGCACCTCGGCGACGTCACCGAGCACGGCACCGAGGACGAGATCGAGCTCGCCGCCGACACCTTCCGCACCCTGCACGGCAAGGTGCCCTACAGCGTCCTGGCGGGCAACCACGACATCCGCTCCTCGACGGACGACCAGCGCGGCGACTCCGCCTACCTCGCCGCCTTCGGCCCCGCCCGGTACGCGTCCATGCCCACCTACAAGGGCGCCTCGCCCGACGGCTACAACACGTTCCACGTGCTGCCGGCCGGAGGCCGCGAGTGGCTCGTTCTCGCCCTCGACTGGCGGGTGTCGGACAAGGGGATGCGCTGGGCGCAGCAGGTGCTGGACACGCACCCCACCCTGCCCGCCGTCCTGACGACGCACGACATCGCCTGGGCCGACGGCGAGGGCCGTGCCACCCTCTCGGGCAACGGCGACCGCCTGTGGAACGGCCTGATCAAGGGCAACGACCAGATCTTCCTCGCCCTGGGCGGCCACAACTGGCCCCCGGGACGCACGGTCCTGACCAACGACTTCGACAACGATGTCCACGTGCACGTCACCAACTACCAGGACCGCTACTACGGCGGCGCGGGGATGATCCGCACCTACGGCTTCGACCTGGCGCGGGGCGTCATCGACGTGGAGACGTTCTCGCCCTGGTTCCTGTCCCGGGAGCCGCGGAAGCGGTCGGCCCTTGAGGCCGAGACCGTCGAACTCACCGGTGACGTGGACCGGTTCAGCCTGGCCGTCGACTTCGACGAGCGCTTCGCCGGCTTCGCCCCGATCCCGGTGCCCGCCCCCCGTCCGCCGTCGGCCGTCATGCCGCGCGGCACCCTCGCCTACTGGCGCTTCGACGCCACCGGCACCAGGGCGCCCGGAGCGGGCGGCACCCCCGTGGCGGACGGTGTCGTGATGCGGGACCTGTCCGGCAACGGGAACGACCTGACGGTCAGCCGGCTCCACGCGGGCGGGCCCGAGGCGCTGACCTGGTCCACGGACCACCACCTCGGCCAGCCCGCGCACGCCAGTATCCGATTCGACGGCGGCAAGAACCCCGACCGCGGCGCGATTCTGACCACCGGCGCCCGAGCGCCGCTCAACGCCGAGAAGTTCCCGCGCGGCTACACCATCGAGACCTTCATCCGGCTGCCCGAGCCCTTCGAGGGCGATCACGACTGGATGGGTGTCCTCAGCTGGCAGGGCCGCAGCGGTGACGCGGGCAAGACCACCGGCTGGTCCCCCCTGGAACCCACGTGCAGCCTGAACGTGTCGCCGGAGCGCTACCTCCAGTTCGTGGTCTACCCCCACCGCCAGGACGCCGACCCCACCTCCTGGAGCCACACGGTGCCCGTCGGCCGCTGGATGCACATCGCCGTGGTCAACGACGGCCGCCGCACCACGCTGTACGTGGACGGCTCGAAGATCGCCCGCAACCCCTCCCAGCCCTCGACCGGCATCGCCACCCTCGGCAAGCCCTTCGTTCTCGGAGCCACGTCCTTCGACGAGAGGTTCGGGCAGGGCTTCTACGGTTCGATGGGAGACACCCGCATCGTCGGACGGCCCCTGTCCCGCAGGGAGTTCCTGCTCCCCGCCGACTGAGCGGGGGGGGGGCGGGGGGCCGGACCGGCGGGCGGGGCGCGCGGCGGGCCGGGCGCGGGGGGCGGGTGAGGGGCGGGGGCGGGGGCCGGGGCCCCGCGCCCCCCCCCGGGGGGGCCCCCCCCCCGCCGGCGGGGGGGCGGGCCCCCCCGGGGCGGGGGGGGGGGGGGGGGGGGGGGGGGGGGGGGACCGGACCGGCGGCCGGGGCGCGCGTCGGTCCGGTCGCGGTGTGCGGTTCAGGCGCGGGGGCGGGTGCCGGAGACCGCGATCCGCCGGCCGTGCCGGGTGTGCGGGAAGTAGTCCCAGATCGCGTGGTGCTGCACGCAGCGGTTGTCCCAGAGCACCAGGGTTTTGGGCTGCCAGCGGACCCGGCAGTGCAGCAGGGGAGTGGCCGCGATGTGGCGGTAGAGCAGCGCCAGGAGGGCCTCGCTCTCCTGACCGGAGAGCTGCGGGATGTGGGAGGTGTAGGGGCCGTTGACGAAGAGCAGCCGCCGGCCGGTGTCCGGGTGCCGGACCACGACCGGGTGCTCGTTGCGCGGGACGTCGTACTCGGGCGGCGGGGTCTGGCCCGCCGTCTTCCACGGCATGGCCCCGTCGTGCACCGCCGTCAGCCCGTCCAGGAAGGAGCGGAACGCGGGCGAGAGCAGTTCGTAGGCGAGGTGCATGTTGGCGAACAGGGTGTCCCCGCCGCTTCCGCCCTCCGGGACGGTGGTGATGTGCAGCAGGGAGCCGAGCGACGGCTCCGGGTCGGCCGTGCCGTCGGCGTGCCAGCCGTTGCCCGCCACCATGCGCGAGTCCCGGTCCGCCCGGATCTCCAGGATGTACGGGTCGGAGCCCTCGGCCGGCAGGGAGACCGGGTGCAGGTCCCCGAAGAGCGACGCGAAGCGTTTGTGCTCCTCCGGGGTGATGTCCTGGTCGCGGAAGGCGAGCACGTGGTGGGTGAGGAACGCGTGCTTGATCTCCTTCTCCTGCTGCGGAGTCAGCTCGCGCGACAGGTCGATGCCGGAGACCTCCGCGCCCAGCAGGGGGGTGATCGGGGAGACGGACAGCGTCTCGTACGGTTCGGCGGGGCGGGTGGTCAGCCGCTCGACGGCTTCGCGTGCGTACTCTTCCACGGGGTTCCTCCAGGGCTGTTCGGTCGGTCGGAGTGTGGTCGACGCTCAGTCGGACCAGGCGGTGGGAGCCTGCGGCCCCGGCGCCGGGAGTGTCGTCCGGCCCTCGGACGCGTCGGGTGCGTCAGGCGCGCCGGGCGGGCCGGAGCGGAGGACGTGCGCGTCGATCGCGGCGGCCACCGTGCCGATGTGCGGTGGTGCGACCAGCGCGTAGTGGTCGGTGTCGGCCCGCAGGACGCGGGCCGACGCGGGCAGGTGCGGTGCCCAGTCGGCGGCCGTGGCAGGCCGGGGGGCCAGAGGCGCCACACCGGGGGAGGGCCGGGCCGCGAGCCACACCAGCGCGGGGGTGGCCGCCGGGAGGGGCAGCCGGTGTCCGGCCATCGCGGCGAGGTTGGCCCGGCAGCACCGGGCGAGCCGTTCGGCGTAGTCCCGTGCGCCGGAGCCGAGTTCCCGCCCGCGGTTGCCGGACAGCTCCCGGGCGAACACCGCCTCGATCTCGCGGTCGTCGTAGGCGGCGGCCCGCTCCCCGCTCCCCGGCGGTGGTGGGTCCAGCAGGTAGAGGCCGTGCGCCGGGACGCCGTCCCGTTCCGCGAGGGACGCCATGGACAGGGCCACCCACGCGCCGAACGACCAGCCGCCCAGCCGCAGACGGGTCGCGGGGTGCGGGAACGCGCCGCGCAGCGCGGCGAGGTAGTCCCGTGCGCGGTCCTCGACCGTCCGCACCGGGCCGCCCGGCCGGCGGAGCGCCGGGTCCGCGATCAGGCACACCGTCAGCCGGTCGTCCAGGAGGGACACCAACGGGCGGTACGCCTGGATGTCGCCGCCTATCGGGTGGACCAGGCACAGCACGTCGTGGCCGGTACCACGCTGCCAGACCTCCACCTCCACGGCCGAGGCGTCCCGGCCGGAGGGCGGGGCCGCGCCGAGGTGGTCCAGGATCTCGGTCAGGCTCACCCGGTGGCCCAGCCGGGACAGGTCCAGGTCGACGCCGTGCCGGATCTTCAGCTCGTCCACGAGCTCCAGCAGGGTCAGCGAGTCCGCGCCGAGGTCGTAGAGCGAGGCGCCGGGGTCGAGTTCCGTGACCCCGAGCAGCTGGGAGAGGTACGCCGAGACCTCCGCCGCCGTGTCGTCCCCGGCCTCGTGGCCCTGGCTCCGGGACCGCTGGTGCCGTGAGGCGGACACGGGCGGGCGCACGGGGTCGTAGAACCGGGCGGCCTCCCGCAGCGGGACGGTGCTGACCAGCAGGTGGGGGAGTTGCAGATCGAGCGCCTGGTCGAAGACCCCTACTCCCTCGGCAGGGGTCAGGGCCACCGTCAGGTGTGCCTGGTGGCGTTCGTCCCTCTCCAGCGCACCCCAGGCCATGCCGACCTCGCGCCAGGCGTCCCAGCCGATGACGCAGCGGACCGGCGGCTCGCCCGCCCCGTCCCCCTCGTACTGGGCGAACGCGTCCAGTACGCCGTTGGCCGCCGCGTAGTCGAACTGGCCCACCCCGCCGAACACACCGGACATGGACGAGCAGAGCACGATGTGCCCGGCCCCGTGCCGTTCGGCCAGCCGTTCGGCCAGCAGAGCACCGCGCAGCTTCGCCGCCACGGACCGGCCGGCGGCCGAGGCGTCCCGCCGGACCAGCAGGGCGCCCTGTGCAGTACCGGCCGCGTGCACGATGCCGGTCAGCCCGGCCAGATGGGGAGCGAGGCGGGTCGCGATCGCGTCCAGCCCCTCGTCCGCCAGGTCCGCCGTCACCAGGGTGACGCGGTCGGACCACGGGGCCAGCGCGGGCGGCAGCACCGCACGGCGGGCCAGCAGCACCACCCGGTTGCCCGGCTCGCGCAGCAGCCGGGCGGCCAGCGCCGTGCCGATGCCTCCGGTGCCGCCGAGGACCAGGTGGGTACCCCTCCCGAGGGGCGGCCCGGCGCTCTCGGCGGTGGGCGCCGGGTCCACGGGCCGCAGCTCGCGCCGCCACCAGAACCCGTCGCGCAGCGCCACCGGCTCCTCGCCGCCGCCGTCGCCGGTCAGCGCGGGCAGCCGGTCCGCCCAGCGGGCCGGATCGGCGCACGGCAGATCGACCCAGCGCGGCGCCCGCAGACCCAGCTCCTGGCGCGGGGTCGCGACCGCGCCCGCGAGCAGCCCCGCCTCCGGGCGGCTCACCGGGCCGGTGACGGCCTGGGCCCGTTGCGACAGCAGCAGCACCGAAGGGCGGGCCGCCTCCGGGAGGTCGGCGAGCGCCCGGCAGAGCGCCGCCACGGCGTCCAGGCAGACCCGGCGCGCGACAGCGAACGACTCCTCACCGACCGCGCCCGTGATCGCCAGCGGGAGCGCGTGCAGCCAGTCGCAGCCCGGCCCTCCGGCGGCGGTGACCTCCGCGAGGACGGCCGCGAGATGGCCGGTGTCGCACGGGTCGACCTGGTAGCCGTCGGCCAGCCGCGCGAACCGCGGACCCGGCCGCACCCGCACCACCCGGGCGTACGCGTCCTCCAGCGCACGCCACGCCCGCGGGTCGCTGTCCGGAGCGAGGACCAGCACCGCTGTCCGCCCGCCGGGTGCTCCGCCGGGCCGGGCGCGGCGGGTGCGTACCCACTGCGGCTGGTGCAGCCAGCGGTCGGCGGGCAGCCGCTCCGGCACGTCCGCCGCGGACTCCTCCGGTACGGAAGCGGCGGCCGCTCCGTCCTCGGGCGCAGGGGCGGCAACGGGGCGCGGGAGACCGTACTCGACCAGCTCCAGGGCGGGCGGGGGGAAGTCCCAGGGCGGCTGCGCCGGTCCCGGCTCCCACGCCACGTCCTGCCCGGCCGACCAGGCGCGGGCCAGCTCCGCAGGGCTCCGGGAGCCCGGCGCGACGGGCTCCCCGGGGCCCGGGGCCGCCGGGGGCGTGCCCGGGACGGGACGCGTGGCCAGGTCCCGCAGCCAGCGGACGGCGGACGGCGCGTCGGCGCAGACCTCGGCCGCCCGGTGGTCCAGCGCGGGCCGCCCCGCCTGGAGGTGACGCAGCACCGCGCGGTAGGCCTGAGGACGGGCGTCCAGGTACGCCGCGATCCGGGCGGCGTCCGTCCGCAGCGCGGCCGGTGACGCGGCGGACAGCACCAGGCACCCCGGGACCGCGCCCGCGGCGCCCGTCTCGGCTGTGCCGGGCTGTGCCGCCGCCCCGGTTTGCCCGGCCGGAGCGGCGTCGGGCGTTTCCAGGAGCAGGTGCGCGTTGGTGCCGCCGATGCCGAAGCTGCTCACCGCCGCCACACGCGGCCCCGGAAGCGGCCAGGGCTCGGCCTCGGTGGGCACGCGGAACACGTCGTCGATCGCGGGGTTCAGCCGGTCGAAATCGACCGTCGGCGGGACCGTCGCGTGGTGGACGGCGAGCACGGCGCGGACCAGTCCGACCACGCCCGCCGCCGCACCGAGGTGCCCGAGCTGGCTCTTGACCGACGACAGGGCCAGCCGCGAACCCGGGGCAAGGCCGTAGGCGCGGCGCAGGGCGTCGGCCTCGACCGGGTCGCCCAGCCGGGTGCCGGTGCCGTGCGCCTCCACGTACCCCACCTCGGTGGGGTGGCGTCCGCTGCGCTCCAGCGCGGTACGCAGCGCGGCCCGCTGTCCGGCCGGGGAGGGCGCGCTGTAGCCCTGCTTGTTCGAGCCGTCGTTGTTGATGCCGCTGCCGGTGAGGAGCGCGTAGACGGTGTCCCCGTCCCGGCAGGCGGCGGAGAGCGTCTTGAGCACGACGACGCCCGTCCCGCTCGCGCCGACCGTACCGGCCGCGTCCGCGCTGAAGGGGCGGCAGTGCCCGTCCGGGGAGAAGATGTGCTGCGGCCGGTAGGCGTAGCCCGCCGTCAGCTCCGGATCGATGAGGACGCCGCCCGCCAGCATCGCGTCGGCGTCGCCTTGGCGCAGCAGCCCGGCGGCGACGTGCACGCCCACCAGAGAGCTGGAGCAGGCGGACTGCACGGTGAACGCGGGTCCGGTGAGGCCGAGATGGTAGGCGGCCTTGGTGGCGAGGAAGTCCTTCTCCTGGTGCAGGGCCATCCGGAAGCCGTCCGGCAGCGCCGCCGGGTCCGCGTCGCGCAGGACGGCCCGGCCGTAGGTGTTCTCGCCGCAGGAGGCCACCACGCCCACCCGGAGACCGCCCGTGGCGCCGATGCCGGCGTGCGCCAGGGCCTCGACGGACGCCATGAGCAGGTGGCGCTGCTGAGGATCCATCAGCCGGGCTTCCCGCGGGCTGATGGTGAAGCGGCCCGCGTCGAAGGAGAGCATCCCGGCCGGCTGGCTGCGAGCGCCCACCAGTCCGTCGTCCGCCGCGAAGTGCTCGATGCCCCGGCCACCGGAGACGGTCAGCTGCCAGAAGGAGGCCAGGTCGTCCGCGCCCGGCAGGCGGACCGCCATGCCCACCACGGCGATCGGTTCGTCGGTCGGAGTGGACCCGGTCCCGGTCCCGGGCGGTTCGGCGGCGGCCGGTGTCTCCCCGGCCCCGGACGGGCCGCGGACCGGGACGGCGGCGGGCGCGGTGCCGCCCGATGCGGCCGGGGCCGGACCGGTGCGCCCCGCCACCAGCAGGGCGAGGGCGCGGATGGTGACCCGGTCGAAGAGGTCCGGGACGCCGAACGGGAGGTCGCCCTCGTCGGCGCAGCGCAGGTGGAAGCGCATCAGGTCCAGGCTGGTGGCGCCCGCGTCGAAGAAGCGCTGGTCCACGCCGATGTCCCGGCCGGTCGCGGCCGTGAAGAGCGCGGCGAGCCGGCGCTCCAGCGCCGACCCGGTCGGCGCGTCGGACGCGGCGCGCAGGTCGTGGCCGGGGGCGTTCGGGGCGGCCTGGCGGTCCAGTTTCCCGCTGGGCGTCCGGGGCAGCACGTCCACCCGCCGGAACCGGGAGATCCGGACGAACGACGGCAGGAGCTGGGCCAGATGGCGTTCCAGAGCCACCGGGTCGGGGTCGCTGCCGTCATGGGTCTGGAGGCAGGCCACCAGCCCGCCGTCGGTGACCGTGACCACCGCGTTGGAGACACCGGGCGACCGCAGCAGCGCGGCCTCCACCTCGCCCAGCTCCAGCCGTCGGCCGCTCAGCTTGACCTGGCCGTCCTCCCGCCCCGCGTAGTGCAGGAGCCCGTCCGCGTCGAACCGGGCCAGGTCGCCGCTGCGGTAGCACAGGCCCGCCTCGCGATCCTCCACGAACCGGGTCCGGTTGAGCTCGGTGTCGCCGAGGTAGCAGCGGGTGGCCATCGGGCCCCCGATCAGCAACTGCCCGGTCACACCGGTCGGCACCGGCAGCCCGGCGGCGTCGACGACCCTCAGCAGCGCCCCCGCCGCGGGCCGCCCGATGGCCGGCCGCGACGGCCAGCCGCGCGGGTCGCCCTCCAGGCACAGCGCCGAGACGACATGGGTCTCCGTCGGACCGTAGTGGTTGAACAGCCGGGCGCCCTCCAGCCCGGCGAACCAGCCGGTGATCGCCTCGGTGCACACCAGCTGCTCGCCAGCGGTCACCACGTCACGCAGCCGGGGCGGATGGATCGCGGACCGCACACCGTGCTCGGCGAGCAGCTGGAGCGCCACGTACGGCAGGAAGATCCGCTCCGCGCCCCCGACCGCCAGCTCCCGCAGCAGCGTGGGCATGTCCTGCCGCCACTCGGGCCGCACCAGCCGCAGGGAACCGCCCGTGCACAGGGTGGAGAAGATCTCCTGGAAGGAGACGTCGAAGGAGAGCATGGAGAACTGCTGGGTGACCGCGGCCCCGCCGAGACCCCCCTCCGTGGCCTGCCAGACCAGCAGGTCGCACAGCGTCCGGTCGAAGACCCGTACGCCCTTGGGGACACCGGTCGAGCCGGAGGTGAAGAGGGTGTACAGCGGTCGAAGACCATGGTGTGCCACTTCGGGGGCGGCCGGGGCGGCCTCGTGCGCGAGCTCCACCAGGTGGCGCGGCGGACCGGACGGCGCGAGCTCGTCCAGCGCGGCCACCCGGTCGGAGGTGAGCAGCACACAGACCGGGTCCGCCTGCTCCAGGACGTGCCGCAGCAACGTCCCGGGGTAGGCGGGATCGAGCGGTACGACGGTCAGGTTGAGCCGGGCCGCCGCCAGCAGGGCCACCACATGCTCCACCGAGGGTTCCATGTACAGGGCCGCCGCGGCGGGCGCGGCCGGGTCGGCGGGCAGCTGGCTGCGGAGCTCACCGGCGAGCGCGGCGGCCCGCGCGTCCAGCTCCGCGTAGGAGAGCGTGATCGGGCCGGACACCACCGCCGGGGCGTCCGGGACACGGGCCACCTGGCGGGCGAAGCCGTCCGCGACCGTCGTGAACCAGGGGGCGACCGGCGCACCCCGGCCGTGGTCGGGCAGCGCCCGCCGGTAGGGGCCGACCAGCGCCTTCAGCGTGGTCCCGGTCTCGTCGGCCAGGTGGTCCAGTGCCTGCCCGAACAACCGCTCCACGGCCTCGACCCGGTCGGCGCCGAAGTCCTCGCGGTGCTCCCACAGACACTCCAGCCCCTCCCCGCTCTCCAGCACCGACAGCGTCAGCGCACACTTGGCGCCCGGTGGAGCCAGATGGACGGGAGCGACGGCGCAGCCGGGCAGCCGCAGCGCGGAGAAGTCGGTGTTCTCCAGGACGAACAGGAAGTCGAACAGCGGGTCGCGGTCGGGCAGCCCCCGATCGGCCAGGGCATGGCCCAACGCCACCTCCTGCTCGTTCAGCACGCTCCGGATGCTCTCGGCGTGCCGCTCCAGCAGCACCCGCAGAGGCTCCTGTGCGTCCAGGGCGAAGGGCAGCAGCACCGTGTTGGCGAACATCCCGACCGTGGTGTCGAACTCGGGCCGGGAGCGGCCCGCCACCGGGGTGGCGATCAGCGGCCCGCCCTGCCCGCTCACGCCGTGCACGGCCCAGGCGAACGCCGACACCAGAATCTGGAACCGGGTCACCCCGAGCCGGGCCGCGAGCCGGTCCACCCGCGCGGTACGGACCGGATCGAGCGCGCTGCGGAAGAGCCGCGCGGTGCGCGGCGGTGGCCCGTCGGCCGGCTCCGGCGGCGACACCTCGGCCACGGTGCGGTAGTGGTCGAGCAGCCGCCGGCGACGGGCGGCGTAGCCGGGGCTTTCGTGCCACGCCCGCTGCCAGTGCGCGAACTCCGGGGTTCCCGGCCGGTAGGCCACCGGGGCGGTCGGCCGTCCCGCCGACAGGGCGGCGTAGTCCTCGGTGAGATCGCCGAGGAGCACCCCGATCGACCAGCCGTCGACGGCGATGTGGTGCAGGTGCAGGACGAGCAGGCCGCCGTCGGCGCCGGGGAGCCAGCCCGCGCGCAGCAGCCGGCCCCCGGAGAGGTCGAAGGCCGGGGCGCACAGCCGTCCGGCCGCGGCCTCGGCGCTCTCACCCTCCGCGGGGGCCGCTGGGACCCACGGGTCGTAGGGCTCGCACACCGTCTGGGTCAGCCCCCGCGGGGTGGCGGCGAAGCGGGTACGCAGGGCGGGGTGCCGCTCCACCAGGCGGCGCAGCGCGCCACGCAGCGCCGCCCGGTCGACGGTCCCCTCGATCCGGAAGGCGAGCGGGACGTCGTAGGAGCGGTCCTGGGGGTCCTGGCGGTTCAGCAGCCACAGGCGTTCCTGTTCGCTGGTGGCCGGTGCGTCGGCCCCGACCGGTCCGGGCACCGGCGGATGCCCCCCGGTCGTCGGCCCCGACGCGGCGACGGCGTCCGCGAGGGTGGCGAAGTCCGCTTCGAGCAGCAGCTCCTGCGGGATGTCCGCGCCGAACCGGCGCAGCAGCGCGAAGCGCAGCCGCAGACCCTTGAGCGAGTCCCCGCCGCTGGGTATCCAGCGGTCACCGGGGCGCAGCCCGCTGGTGCCGAGAACCTCCTCGGCCAGGTCCAGCAGCCGCCGCAGACCGCCGCCGGGGGAGAGCGGTTCGGCGGCGCCGGGGGCGGGCTCGCTCTCGCGCCAGGGCTGTTCGGCCCCCGCCAGCAGCGCCTCCTGGTCCACCTTGCCGTTGGCGGTCAGCGGCAGCGCGTCGATGAGGAACGTGTGGTGCGGGCGCATGTAGGCGGGCAGCGCGGCGGACAGCTGCCGCTGGTAGGCGTCGTGCGTGAGCGGGTCCCCCAGCACCAGGAAGGCCAGGAGTTCGGTGGAGCCCGACCCGGTGCGCCGGGGGCAGACGTGGGCGCGGCGCACCGCCGGGTGGGCGGCGATCCGCCGCTCCACCTCGCCGCACTCGATACGGAAACCCCGTACCTTGACCTGCCGGTCGGCCCGGCCCAGGTAGGTGATGAGGTTGTCGCCGCCGCGCCGCACCAGGTCCCCGGTGCGGTACCAGCGGGTGGGCCGCTCCTCGCGGTCCCCCGCCTCGGGTCCGGAGCCGAGGAAGCGCAGCGCGGTCTCCTCGGGGAGGTTGCGGTAGCCGAGCGCCAGCGCGGGCCCGGACAGCTGGAGCTCCGCCGGCTCGCCCGGTTCGGCGGGGCGGTCCCCGTCCAGGGTGCGCAGCCGTACGCCGGTGCCGGGCAACGGGACGCCGATGGGCACCAGATCGCCGTCGAAGTCCCGGGGGACGGGGTGGCAGAGGGCGAACGTCGAGGCCTCGGTGGGACCGTAGGCGTTGTACAGCACGGTGGGCGCCGCCGGGTTGTCCGCGTACCACCGCCGGATGGTCCGCGCGTCCAGTTGGTCCCCGCCGACCAGCACCTGTTCGGCCGTCGCGAAACAGTCGGGGACCGCGTCCACCACGGCGTTGAACAGGGCCGCCGTCACGAACAGCGTGTCCACCCGCCGCTCGCGCAGTTCGGCGGCGAGCAGGTCCGGGGCCCCGGCCGCGCGCTCGCCGACGATCACACAGGTGCCGCCGGTGAGCAGGGGCGTCCACACGTCGAAGCTGAGCGCGTCGAACGCCGGGTTGGCCAGACAGCCGAACCGGCGCCCCGGCCCCAGCGCGATGTACCCGGGCCGGGCCAGGCGCAGCACCCCGGCGTCCGTCACCTCGACGCCCTTCGGCTGTCCGGTGCTGCCGGAGGTGTAGAAGACGAAGCCGTTGCGCCCCGCTTCCACGGTGTGCGGCGTCTCCGGCGCTCCGCCGGGCCGGGTGAGCCGACCGGCTGCCAGCGCCACCACCCCCTCCGGAGCGGACGGCCGGGCCTCGTCGTCGTGGACGAGGACGCGCGCTGCGGAGTCCTCGACGATGTGCTGCTGCCGGTCCGGCGGGCTGAGCCGGTCCAGCGGGACCACGACCGCCTCGGCCAGCCGGATGCCGAGCATGACGCTCACCAGGCGCCAGGAGCGGGGCAGACGGACGGCGACCGCCTGGCCACGGGTCACGCCCGCCGCGCGCAGCCGCTCCGCCACCCGGCAGGCGCCGCGGACGAGTTCGGCGTAGTCCAGCACGGTGTCCCCGTCCTCGACCGCCGGGGCCCCGGGGGTGGACCGGGCCTGGGCGAGGACGGCAGCGGCCAGGGACGTGCTCATGTCGGCCGTGTGCGGGGGCAGGGAGGCGCCCATCACCGTGCCTCCGCCGGGCTCGTGCCGAGGGACCGGGGCCGTGGAGGCTGTGGGCCCGGTGACTCGGTACGCCCGGTGTGGTGGGCGAGTTCGGCCGTCAGGAGATCCGCCACCCGGGCCGCGCCCGCGCTCTCCAGAACCTCCCAGTGATCGCACTCCAGCGTCTCCACCCGGAAGTCGCCCGCCGCGCGGGACGCCCAGAACTCCCGCACCCGCGCGTTGAGCGGGGTGTCCTCACCGCCCGGCACCGCCTCGGCCAGGACCGTCCGGACCGGTGAGAGCACCGGGAGATGCTCGCGGGCGGTGAGCCGGTTGTGGTTGTAGATCCGGAAGTACCGCTCCACCTGTGCGTCCTCGATCCCCGGGTACATGCCGTTGAACCGCACGAGCTTGTCCCGGAACTCGGCCATGTCCACGCTGGTGATCCCGGCCCGCGCGCTCTCGTCGTCGGTGGCCTGGGTGTCGAGCAGCACGACGCTCACGTCCTCGCGTCCCGCCTCCGCCAGCAGCCGCCCCATCTCGTGGGCGACGAGCCCTCCGTAGGACAGCCCGGTCAGGACCACCGGGCCGCCGTCCAGCCCTCCCAGCAGCCGCAGATACGCCTCTGCCATCGCCGTGACCGAGGGCAGCGGCTCCTCCCCGGGGTTCACGCCGGGCGACTGCACGCCGTACACCCCGGCCGCCTCCGGCAGCAGTGCGACCAGCGGCAGGTAGCAGAACGCGGTACCACCCGCCGGGTGCACGCAGACGACCCGGGGACCGAGCCCGGCCCGGAACTCCACCACGCTGCCGGGCACCCGGTCACCGCCACCCTCGCGCACCAGACCGGCCAGTGCCTCGATGGTGGGGCGCAGCATGATCTCGGCCACCGGGACGCGACGCCCGAAGGTCTCGGTGACGGCGTGCGCGACCTTGATCGCGGAGAGCGAGGTGCCACCGATGTCGAAGAAGTTGTCGGTGATGCCGATCGCCGGATGCGGCAGGATCTCCCGCCATATCCGGTACAGCGCGTGCTCGACGTGGTCGCGGGGCGTCGCCGTGTTGACCTGGTCGGATCCCGTCTCCGCCGCCAGCCGCAGCAGTTCGGCGCGGTCGGGTTTCCCGCTGCGGGTCAGCGGCAGCTCGGGCAGTTCCACGAAGACCCCGGGGATCATGTAGTCCGGCAGCCGCCGGGCGAGCGCGGTACGCCAGCCGTGCACCCCGCGCGCCGGGGCGTCACCGAGCCCGATCCCGGCCACCAGCCGCTGCTGGCCGGCGGCGTCCTTCCCGGCCAGGACGATCGCCTCCCGCACGTCGGGGAGCGCGCCGAGCGCCGCCTCCACCTCGCCCAGCTCGATCCGGAAGCCCCGCAGCTTCACCTGGTCGTCGCCGCGTCCGACGTAGTGGGCCTGCCCGTCGGACAGACGGCGGGCCAGGTCGCCGGTGCGGTACACCCGCTCACCGGGGACGAACGGATCGGGCAGGAACCTCTCCTCGGTCAGCTCCGGGCGGCCCAGGTAGCCCCGCGCCAGCCCCGCTCCGCCGAGGTACACCTCGCCGACCACACCGGGCGGCACCGGCCGGAGCCGGGCGTCCAGCACGTACAGCCGGGTGCCGGGCAGAGGACGGCCGATGGGGCACGGCCCCTCCACCGGACGGGGATCGTAGTAGGCGGTGCTGTAGAGGGTGGCCTCGGTGGGGCCGTAGCCGAAGCAGACGCGCAGTCCGGGCAGCGCCCGCGTCATCCGGTGCAGCGCCGCCTCGGTGAGCGACTCCACCCCGGTCAGCAGGCGCCGCAGCCGCAGCCCGCGCAGCCGCTCCTCCGGCGCCTCGTCGATCCACCGTATGTACGCGGGCGGCAGGAACGCCTGCTCGACCCCGCCGCGGCGCATCCACTCCAGCACCTCCGCCGGGTCCGCGCGCAACTCCTCCGGCACGATGTGCAGTTCGCCACCGGTGGTCAGCGGCAGCAGCAACTCGTGCACCGAGGCGTCGAATCCGATGCTCGACCAGGCCGAGCCGATCTCGCCGGCGGGCGCACCCATCCGCTCCTGCCAGACCCGGAAGAGGTTCAGCACGCTGCGGTGCTCCACGGCCACCCCCTTGGGCCGGCCCGTGGAGCCCGAGGTGAAGAGCACATAGGCCAGCGCCCCCGGGTCGCGGTCCTGTGCGGGTGCCCGCACCCCGTCGGGGCTTTCCTCCTCGACCGCGGTCAGCCTCAGCCAGGTGTCCGGAAGCCCGGAGAGCTCTTGATCACTGAGGACCACCGGACAGTGAGCGTCCTGGACCATCCCCGCCAGCCGGTCCGCCGGGAGCGACGGGTCCAGCGGCAGATAGGCGGCGCCCGCCATCAGGACGGCCAGGACCCCCACGGCCAGCTCGACGTCCCGTCCCAGGTGGAGCCCGACCACCTCGCCCGGGCGCACGCCGCGCGTGACCAGGGCGTGCGCGAGACGGTTGGCGCGGCGGTCCAGGGCCGTGTAATCCAGCGACCGGAGCGCGCAGACCACGGCCGTCTGGTCGGGCCGCGCCCGGACCTGCGCCTCGAACAGCTCCACGATTCCGGAGGCACGGTCGAACGGCACCGGCGCCGGGGACGGCACGACAGCCTGGTCGGCGGTGTCGGCGGTGTCGGCGGTGCCTGTGGTGTCCGGGTCGTCGGCCGCGGCGGCGCCGCGCGGGTCCGGACGGAGCCGGGCGGGATCCGTCGCCGCGTCCCAGTCGGCGACGAGCTCACGCTGCTCGCTCTCTCCCATCAGCTCCACAGCGGCGATGTCCCGGTCGGGGTGACGGGCCATGTCCGCCAGGAGGCGGGCGAGGTGGTCCACCCAGCGGCGCACGGTGGCTTCGTCGAAGAGCGCCGTCGCGTAGTCCAGGCGGCCGACGAACCCGGCCTGCGTGTCGGTGACCGCCAGCGAGAGATCGAACTTGGCGGGGGAGTGGACCAGCGGCAGCGTGTCGGCCCGCACGCCGGGCAGATGCAGGAGGCCACCGCGCTCCGGCTGCCACGCCAGCATGGTCTGGAAGAGGGGCGAGCAGGACGCCGAACGCGGCGGGTTGACCAGCTCCACGATCCGCTCGAACGGCAGATCCTGGTGGGCCAGCCCGGCGCGGACCGCCGCCTTCGTGCGAGCCAGCGCCTCCGCCACCGTGGGCGAACCGGACAGGTCCACGCGCAGGGGCAGCGAGTTCACCAGAAAGCCGATGAACCCCGAGGCCCCCGCCCCGCGCCGATGGGCGACCGGAGTTCCGACAACGATGTCAGTGCTGCCGCTCAGCCGGTGGAGCAGGATGGCCCACCCGGTCAGCAGCGTCACGTACGGGGTGGCGCGGTGCTCGCGGGCCAGCGCACGCAGGGCCGTGCTGACCGCCGGGTCCAGAGTGAAGTCGATGTGCTTGCCGACGAAGCTCTGCTCGGGCGGCCTGGGACGGTCGGTGGGCAGGTCGATCGCCGCGGGAACCCCGTCGAGCGCCTGCTGCCAGTAGGTCTCCTGTGCTGCCAGACTGCCGTCCAGGACGGCTTCGCGCTGCTGGGCCGTGTACGCGGTGTACGCGCCGGTCACCGGGGGCAGGCCGGGCTCACCGCCGCGCAGCAGCGCCTCGTACACGATGCCGAGCTCGCGCATCATCACGTCCATCGACTGCCCGTCGTAGACGGCGTGGTGAAACGTCAGGAGCAGGGCGTGGCGCTCCGGCCCCAGCACGACGAGACGGCCCCGGGCCAGCGGCCCGACCGCCAGGTCGAACGGTGCGGAGGCCTCCTTTGACCGGGCGTTCGCGAAGGAGGCGTCAGGGTCCTTCGCACCCGTCAGGTCCTGCACGGTCAGGGCGTACGTACCACCTGGCGGGGCGATCCGCTGGAGGACCGTGCCCTCGGATTCCACCAGGGTCGTACGCAGCGCCTCGTGCCGGTCCGCCAGAAAGCTGAGCGCTTCGACGAGCACATCGGCGCGGACCGGGCCGTCCAGCGTGTGGCAGACCGACTCGTTGTACGCGGCCGCACCACCGGGCAACTGGGCGAGGAACCACAACCGCTGCTGGGCGAAGGAGGCCGGACTCGTCGGCGCTCCCGGTCCGCCCGCCGCCGCGTCCCCCACGGGTGTCGGTGCGGCAGGGGCGGATATGTCCGGTGAGTGGGGGAGCTGCACCTGGTGGTACCTGGCCTTTCGAGTCCGTACGTGTGAGGGGAGGACCCGTGGTGGTGGGCGCGGGAGGGCTCCGGTTCGTCGCCGCTCCCGGCGCGAGGCACTCACCACCGCGTCGGACCCCGGAGAGCCCGCGTTCCCGCGCGCCCGTCGCTGCGGTGAAGGCCTTGGGGATGCAGGCAGGTCACGGGCTGCGACGTGGAGCGTGCCGCTGTCGAGAAGTGATCCTTAATGAACAGGTGAGGCATGTCAATGGCGAGATTTCGTGCGGAGCCTGTCCGGATACATCCGCGACCGCGAACGGGGCCCGCCCCGCCGAGGGGGACGCACTGCGGCGAAAGGGTCCGGGCTCTGGCAAGAGGGTCCGGGCGCCGGGCCTCTGCCGAGGGTGGCCCTGTCCCTGCCGAAGGACGTGGGCGAAGTCCGCCAGCTCATCGAGGACGTCTTCGCCCCGCTTGACCGGTTCGAGCGTCCGTGAACGGCGCGTGGACACCCGCCCGGAGGCGGAGGCGGAGGGGCAGGCGGAGGTGCGGGGGCTCGGCTGCTTCCGGGCTGTCACCCCCGAGTGGTCCATGCCACCTCAAGGACCGGGCAGGTCGGTGGCATGGACCTCAGGAACACGCGTTCATCGTCGGTCGACCAGGTCGATCACGTACGCGGGTCAGTCCTCGATGTCGACGAACACCTGGGTGCCCTTGCTGCTGATGTCGTAGGCGGGATCGGCGGCTCCGTCGGGTGCCACTATGCCGATACCCACAGACATCTCACCTTCGAAGGTCATGAGGTGCCGCACCTCCAGCACCCGCTCGTTCGGGGCCGGAGAGGCGAAGTGGCTTTCCGGGTCGATGCCGATGAAGGCCACCCGGAGGAACTTGCTGCCCTTGATCTCGACCGGCTTGCCCTCCGGGCCGCTCAGTTCCTTCTCGTACGTGTCCAGATGCTCGGGCGCGGGAGCGTCGAACGTGAAGGTGACGCGGTCACCCTGCGCGGTGTCCGTCACCTTCACGTCCGTGACCTTCGGCAGTTGCGCGGCCTGCTCCTCTTCCCACTCCTCGCCCGACCGGCTGCTCGCGCTGCTCTGCGGCGTGGTGGAGGGCGCCGGGGACGAGGCGGCCGCGACGGGTTCGCTCTGCGTCTCCTTCGCCCCGTCGTCCTCCCCGCCGCCACACGCGGTCAGCGCCACCACCATCGTTGACGCCAGCGCCACGTTCGACCAACCAGCTATGCGTCGTACTCGCATGAAGCCCTGCCTCCCGGATTGCCCAACTCGTGCACACCACCTGCCCCTTGACCGTTCCTTTACTCGAACAGAAGTGAACTCGAACGCGCAAGGGCACTCAACACCGGCCACCCGAGAACATGCGCCCGCTGACGTCCTCGCCCGTACGGATCCGTACACGCGGCGCAGACCCTGATGGTCCCCGCCCTTCCTTCCGCTCAACTCCCGCTCAGCCCCCGCGGGTTCCGACACCACGGCGGGTTCCGGTCCGGCGCGGTGGTTCCCGGGTCGAGCGACGGTCGAGGTAGGTGGTCACGGGGGCCGCGGTGATCCCGTGGAGCACCACCGAGATCAGCACGGCGAAGACGACGACCGCCCACATCTCCCGTTCGTACCGGCCGAAATCGCCCTCGCCGCAGGCGTAGGCGAGGTAGAAGAACGAGCCGATGCCACGGATCCCGAAGAAGGCGGTGGCCGCGCGCTCGTGCGGGCGGCCGGGACCGCGCACCTGGGCCAGCCATCCCGACACCGGGCGGACGACCAGAAGCAGCAGCACGCCCACCGCCGCGCCCTGCCAGGTGAGTGCGGCCAGGCCGCCCGAGGCCACGCAGGCGCCCAGGGCGAACAGGAGCAGGGCCATCAGCAAGCGCTCGATCTGCTCGACGAAGGCGTGCATCACCCGCTGGTAGCCGTGGCTGTGCTCCGACTTGCGCAGGGCGCACGCGGTGACGAAGACCGCGAGGAAGCCGTAGCCGTGCAGGGCTTCGGTGAGGCCGTAGGCGAGGAAGGTCGCGGCCAGCGCGACGAAGCCCTCGCCCTGCTCGGCGAGCCGCAGTGACGTGGCCCGCGACCGGAAGAGCAGCCTGCCCAGCAGGAAACCCATGGCGAGACCCGCCGCGACGCCCACGCTGATCCGGACGAGGACGTCGCTCCAGACCCAGTGCACCATCCAGCCGCCGGTCCAGTCGTTCCCGGCGGCGGCCAGAGCGAGGGCCGCGAGGACGAAGGGGAAGGCCAGGCCGTCGTTGAGACCGGCTTCGCTCGTCAGGGCGAAGCGGACCTCGTCCTCGTCCTCCTTGTCGGCGGTCGGTTCTCCCACGCGCACCTCGGAGGCGAGGACGGGGTCGGTCGGAGCGAGGGCCGCGGCCACCAGGAGTGCCACGGAGACCGGCCAGCCGAGCAGCGCCCAGGCGGCGAGCGCCGTCGCCCCGATGGTCAGCGGCATCGCCAGCCCGAGGAGCCGCCAGGCCGCGGCCCACGAGCGGCGGCCGAAAGGGCGGTTGATGGCCAGCCCCGCCCCCATCAGCGACACGATCACGCAGAGCTCGGTGAGGTGGTGGACCCAGACCCGATCGGCGACCGGGTCGAACGCGGGCAGCGGCAGCGGTGTCAGGTAGAGGACGACCCCGGCGGCGAGGAAAACGATCGGCACGGACACCGGTAGCCGGGAGAGCAGCCGGGGCAGAGCCGCGGCGAGGAGAGCTCCGATGCCCAGGCACGTGTACACCGCGCCCTCGGTGGTTATCTGCACGGGCGAGTTCATCCTCCGAGTGATGGCGAGATCGGGCCCCGGGCAGCGGTTTCGCGCACACTGATCGGCGGGGTCTGCGCCATGTGTACCCCCGTGAGCAGGTTCAAACGAAGACGGAACCGATCTCGGGGTCCACGGCTCGGGCCGCCCGGCGCGACGGAGTGAATGGTGGGTGACTTTGGGCGTACGGCGCGCGTTCGCGGGAACCCCTGGGGAACCACCCCCTGACGAAGGAGCGCACCGTGTCGCAGGTTGAAGAGTCCATCGAGGTCAACGTGCCGGTCAGCGTCGCGTACAACCAGTGGACCCAGTTCGAGAGCTTCCCGCAGTTCATGGACGGGGTCGAGCGGATCGAGCAGCGTTCGGACACGCTCACCCACTGGAAGACGAAGATCGCCGGTGTCGAGCGGGAGTTCGACGCGGAGATCACCGAGCAGATTCCCGACGAGCGGGTCGCCTGGACCAGCGTCGGCGGGGAGGCCAAGCAGGCCGGCGTCGTGACATTCCACTACATCGACGGCAACACCACCAAGATCATGCTCCAGCTCGATCACGACCCCGAGGGCCTGGCGGAGACCGTCGGCGACAAGCTCGGCTTCGTCAAGCGGCAGGCCGTCGGAGACCTCAAGCGGTTCAAGGAGTTCATCGAGTCCCGCGGCGCCGAGACCGGCGGCTGGCGCGGCGGCGTCTGACGCCTGCACCCAACCCGCCCACCAGGTGCACCGTGACCCCGGAGAAGCCTCCGGGGTCACGGCTGTGATGCGGCTGTGCGGTGCCCGGCGCACCCGTCGGCCGGGCGGCCGGGCGGTGTCGGCGGCCCGGCGTACGGCATCGAGAGGCGATCGTCGTCGGCGAGCTGCTTTCCCGGTCCGGGAGAGGGCTGACGCGCGGGTCACCTCCCCTGGCGAGGCGGCGGGACCCTCGGCAGAAGTTCCCACAGCGGGCGGCCGCCGCTCGCCCAGGCCGCCAGGGTCCGCCGGTCGGCGAGATGCATACGCAGCTGGGCGGCGAGGGGTGCGCAGCGGGTGGAGAAGCGGCCGTTGGTGACGACGAGGACGATGTCGGCTCCGTAGAGCTGGCGGGCGGTGCCGTTGACGCGCTGGAGGTCGGGGGTGCCGACCGGGGAACCGCGGTCGCCGTCGCGGCGGTGCTTCACCTGGATGACCCAGGAGCGCCCCAGGGGATCGGTGGCCAGGACGTCGGCGCCGTTGTCCCCGGCCCCGCCGATCTGCCGGGCGTCCGTACACCCGTCGCGGCGCATCAGGTCACGGATCGCGTACTCGAAGTCGCGGTGGTGCAGGGCGTCCAGCTCGGAAAGCCCGTACCGTAGCGCCTGCTGCCGCACCCGGTCCCCCTCCTGCTGCTGACGGTACCGGTGCACCCATCCCGTCCCACCGACGGCAGCGAGCGCTCCGAGCACGATCAGCGCCCACCAGTTCACCAGCAGCCAGGCGATCACCGCCCAGATCAGCGCGAGTCCCGCGACGGCACCGAACCCGAACAGGAGCATTTCGGCGTCGCGGCGCTGCTGGCGACGTGGGCGGCGTCGGCGCGGGGGTGCGCCGCGGCGTACGGGACGCCGTGCCCCGGATCGGCGGCGAGGCGGTGGGCGGCGGTTGGCCATCGGGCGCGCTCCGGTTTCAGCGGGAGGATGCGGTGACGCCGGAGGCGAGCTGGCTCAGGAGGTCACCGATGCCCTCGCCCAGAGGGGTCGGGGCGATGACGATGCCGAGTGCGAGCACGATGACGACGGTCAGCTTCTCGTCGTTCCGGCTCCGGGACTCGGTGCGCCGACGCAGACGCAGCAGAACGATGACAGCGAGCAGCACTCCCACATTGATCGTCAGCACGTTCTGCCGCCCCCTGGTCACCCTTGGTCTCGTTTCGACTCCTCTGTGTATCCGCATCTCTTGATCCGCGCCGTACGGTTACCGAATGATGACGCAAAGAGACTGCTTGGCTGGATCCGCGAAGAAGGCGCGGGCGGGAGCGTCAGGGCTGACGGTGGCCGCGGGCCGGAGGCTCCTCTCGCGCGGCCCGGTTGTCAGGTCGCGCGAGAGGAGCCTCCGGCCCGGATCGGCACCCGGAACGAGCCTCAGGTGAAGTCGTCGGGCACGATGCGCATCTTCTCCGCGATACGGGCGAGGGCCTTCTGGTCGGTGGCGTTGAGGGAGTCGAGGACGAGACTCCGCACGGCGCGCAGGTGGGTGGGCGCCGCCCCGCGCACGATGTCGAAGCCCGAGTCGGTGAGCCGGGCGAGGGTGTAGCGCCCGTCGGCCGGATCGGGGCTCCGGACGACCCAGCCGCGCTGCTCGCATCGCTTGACGACGTTGGACAGCCGTGACAGTGATCCGCTGGCGAGGAAGGCGAGTTCACCCATTCGCAACTGGCGCTCCGGAGTCTCGGAGAGATGGCTGAGCACCAGGTACTCGAACAGGGTGATGCCGTGCCGCTCCCGCAACGGCGACTCCAGCTTGCCCGGCAGCAGCAGGACCAAGGAGATCAACCCCGTCCACGCCGCCTTCTCCTGCTCGTCGAGCCAGCGCGGCTCCTCGTCTCCCGCACGCTCCGCCATGTCGCTCACGCATCCTCCTCCCGGGTCTGCCCCGGTTCCCGAGCAGATCCTGTGATCACTTTGCGCTTGAAGTCATCGCCTGGTAGATTCACTTTACGCGTGAAGTTAAAGGATGGGCAACAAGCCCTGCGGACAGGAAGAGGGATCACCATGAGCACCGTCACCTTCGGCATCATTCCGGGCTACGGCGAGAAGCTGCACGCGGCCCTCGGCTACAGCGCGGCCGTTCGCGTCGACGACCGGGTCGAGATCTCCGGCCAGGCAGGGGTGGACGACGACCTGAACCTCCCCGACGCGCTGGAGGACGAGATCGTCCAGGCCTTCGAGAACGTGGAGCGCGCGCTCGCCACGGTCGGCGCGAGCTGGCCGGACGTCATCCACGTCAACTCGTACCACAAGGTCGCACCCGGGGAGGACGTCATCGGCGAGGACGTCAACCGCGTCATGGCCGAGCAGTTCCGTCTCCGCCTCGACGGCCGCGCGCCGATCTGGACCGAGACCGGAGTCACGGCCCTGGGCCTCGCCGGTATGCGGGTGGAGATCCGCGTCACCGCGATCGTCGGCTCCCGGAGCTGAGCGGACGCGGCACCGTGCGGGCAGCCGAACGGGGGTGCGGGCGCTGCGCCTTCACCCGCCCCCCCCGGGGGGGGCAGGGTCACCGGGGCCTAGGAGTGGCCGGGGCCCTCAGCGCAGAGCGCCGTTTCCAGGGCGGCGCGCAGGTCGTCGCTCTGCGCGTCCGGGCCGCCGGGGCCGAGGTTCACCATGATCGAGGCCTGCCGGCCGTCGGACGTGGCGCCGCCGGCCGTCTCGTAGCCGAGGAAGTCGCCGGTGTGGCCCCAGGAGACGCCGCCGCAGGGCAGCGGCCTGCTCTCCAGGCCGAGGCCGTAGCGTCGGCCGTCGTCGCCCCCGGTCGGCCGGGTCCGCCGCATCTCGCGCAGCTGGGCCGGGCGCAGCAGCCCGCCCCGGATCAGCGCGTCGAGGAACCGGTTGAGGTCGTTGCCGCTGGAGATCATCTCGCCCGCCGCGCCACCGATGGCCGGGTTGACCGCGGTGATGTCCTTGAGCGGCGCGTCCGCGCCGGGGCGTACGTATCCGCGGGGATGCGGTCCGGGGATGCGCGGGTCGGTGCCCGGTACGGAGGTGGCGTGCAGGCCGAGCGGTTCGATGACGCGCCGTCGGATCTCCTCGCCGTAGCCGTGTCCCGTCACCCTCTCGACGATCATGCCTGCCAGGAGATAGCCCGTGTTGGAGTAGCGCCAGCCGGTGCCCGGCTCGAAGTCCGGGCGATGGGCGAGGGCGAGGTTCACGAGGTCACGCGCATCGTGGTGGGCGAGCGGGTCGGCCACGATGTCCTGCGGGCGCAGGTGGGCCAGGAAGTCCGGTACGCCACTGGTGTGCTGGAGCAGTTGACGCACCGTGATGCGCCGTCCGTCGTTGCCGTGGCCGCGCACCACACCCGGCAGATAGCGCTCCACCGGCGCGTCGAGGGCCACGCGGCGCTCTCCCGCCAACTGGAGCACCACCGTCGCCACGAACGTCTTGGTCATGCTGCCGATCCGGAACCTGCTGTCGCCGCGTACCGGCACACCGCTGCGGATGTCCGCGACACCGCTCGTCAGGACCATGCCGCCACGCCGGTCACGTGTCTCGATGAGCGCGCCGGGGCCGCCGTCGACCGTGGTCAGACGGTGCAGGATCGCGCGCAGGCGGGCGTGGTCGCTGGTCCGGGCGGCGGCCGGGACGCTGTCGCCCGCGGCTGTGTCGTACGCGGTCGCCGCGCTCGCCCCGACGCCGATCACGACGGTGAGGGCGAGGGCCGCGGCGCCGAACGCGTGCCGGTGTCCGATCATGTCTGTTTCCCCGTTCGTGACAGCGGTGGGTGGGGCACACGGCGCGTAAGAGCCCCGCGCGGACTCGGCCCGCACGCCCTGTCCTCATGGTGGGCGAGCCGCACGGCTCCCGGCGATGGTGCGGTCACCCGGCCACGGGTGGGGTTACCCCCAGGCCTACCGCACGAAGTCGCTCCGGACCGGCCGCTCGCGGTCTCGGGGAACGGCGGTACGACCATCGGCGCGCCGCTTCAGTGGCCCTCCCACGCCACCCGGGGACGGCCTCACCGCGTGCCCCTGCCCCGGTGCGCCTGCCCTCAGGCCGGGCCCGGCGTCCGCGGTGAGCGGAGGACCAGGAGGGTGATCTCGCTGGGGGCGAAGACGCGGAAGGGCGGGCCCCAGAATCCGGTGCCGCGGCTGGTGTAGAGCAAGGTGCGCTCGCCGTGGCGGCTGAGGCCCGCGAGGGCCGGCTGGTCCAGGCGGACCAGGTGGTGGAAGGGCCAGATCTGGCCGCCGTGGGTGTGGCCGGAGAGCTGGAGGTCGACCCCGTGGGCCGCCGCGCGGTCGATGAACGCGGGCTGATGGGCGAGGAGCAGGACGGGCAGGTCCGGGTCGGCGCCCTGGAGGGCGCCGGGCAGGTGGGCGCGGTGGCCCGCCAGGCCGGAGGACTCGGCGGTGACGTCGTCGACACCGGCGACGACCAGGGTGTCGCCGCCGCGTTCGAGCAGCAGATGGCGGTTGCGCAGCGGCTCCCATCCCAGTTCGCCCATCAGGTCGACCCAGCCCTGGGCTTCGCTGTAGTACTCGTGGTTGCCGGTGACGTAGACACGGGCCCGGGTCGCCCGCACGGTGCCCAGCGGGGTGGCCTGCGCGCGACGGCGTTCGGCTGTGCCGTCCGCGATGTCGCCGGTGTGGCAGACCAGGTCGGCCTCCAGGGAGTTCACCGTCTCGCAGACCCGCGCCGACCAGCGGGCCCGGTCGAGCGGGCCGTAGTGGGTGTCGGTGATCAGGGCGACCCGGGTGCCGTCCAGACCGGCGCCCAGCCGGGGGAGTAGCACCTCGAGACGGCGTACGCGGGGCACACGCCGGGCCTCGGCGTACCCCCAGGCCAGCAGCACGGCGCTCACGCCGAGGACCGCCCAGGTGACGACACGCGCCCGGTCCTGGCCGTCGCCGACCCCGGCCAGTGCCAAGGCGGGCCGCAGCAGCACGCCGAGCAGGACGGACCAGGTGAACAGGACCCACACGGCGCCCAGCAGCGTGTCCCCGAGGATCGCCGCCCCGTCCCGCTGGCGGCGGCCGTGGCCGCGCGCCATCGCGAGCGGCATACCGACCAGGCCCAGCACGGACAGCGCGGTGCCCGCCAGCGCGACGGGAAGCGGCCAGCCCTGGCCCGTGTGCAGCAGGACCCAGCACGGCACGGCCCACAGCAGGACGGGGGCGACCAGCGGGAGGTAGCGCATGACGCGGTGGAGCCGGCTCGGTGGCGGTGCTCCGTCCGCCCCGCTCGCCGCGGATCGGATGTTGCCGGTCTCGGTCACGCGCTTCCCTTTCTGCGGTGCTGTCCGGCGGATCGTCCCGCCCACGGGGCGGGCCGGGGACACGGGCCCGCCTCCGTGGCCGTGGTCAGCCCGTGACACAGGTCCGATCCGCCGCCCGTCCCCCCTATTCTGCGCCGGACGCCGGACGCCGGACGCCGGACGCCGGACGGTTCGGCGCACGGCGGTCAAGGACACTGTGGCCCGGCACGGGCAACCGGCACCCGGCACCGGCGCCTGGCACCCCCGGGGGCTCAGCGGGCCGCGCCCACCGCCGTCGTCACCAGGGCCCGCACCTGGCGCACGATGTCCGACCGGTTGCGTTCGAAGTCCGGATCGGTGACGGCTCCCGTCGCCGGATCGCTGTTCTCCGCGCCGAACTGGAGGACCGGGGTGTGCAGATGGCCGCCGGGCAGCTTCGGCAGCCCGAGCCGGTCGCGCAGCAGGGTGGCCCGGTAGGCGATCTCGTTGGAGAGGTAGTCGCCGCCGCCCCCGGCCCGCGCGGCGGAACCGGGGGTGGGGCCCTCCGGCCTGGTCACCGGCTGGGTGGCGCCCGCCGGGACCTCGGTGACCTCGGTGTTGTCGTACACCGGGAAGCGGCCCGTGTCCGCTTCGGCCAGCTGACGGTACGGGAGGGTCGTGGAGGTCCACTGCGGCTGCGACGCGGGATCGGTCACCGGAACGGTCCCGGTGGAGGAGAGGTTCTCGTTGTCGGCGAACCCACCGCGCCAGGCCCCGTTGGTGCGCTCGACGTCGAACCGGCCCTGGCGGCCCTGGCTGACGGTGGTGAACAGGTCCAGGCGGGGCAGCTGCGGGGCGAGGGCCCGCTCGACGGCCCCCTCGGCGAAGTCCGTCCAGCGCACCGGGAAGACGACGGCCTCGATCCGGGCCGTACCCGTGGCGGTCCGCACCAGCGTGCCGTCCAGGGCGAGCACGCTCGCGCCCGACGGGTTGCCGATCCGCACGTCCCGGTCCAGCGTGAACGGGTCGAAGCCGGTGACGAGCACCCGCTTCACCTGACGGCCCCGGTAGCGGATGTCGTCCTGGCCGCGCGACGAGGTCTCCAGCGCCGAGAGCAGCGCCTCACGACGCCGGTCGTCGACTGCGAACCGCGGCTCCCAGGAACGCAGTTCGCGGCTCAGGGCCAGGCGTGCCCAGTACAGCGGTCGGTCGTCGCCCCGGCTCAGGTCGCCCGTCACAGGACCGCGGCCCTGGGCCCGGTCCACCGCGCGCCGCCACAGCGCCGAGCCGTGCCGGGTCACCGCCCGCTCCGCCTGCGCGTAGCCGCGGGAGCCCTCCAGGGCGCGGGCGAAGCGCGGGGCGAGCGCGTCGAACCCGCTGCGCCGCAGGATCTCCCGCGGGGCCGCCCGGTCGAGGCGCTGCTCCTCGACGGTCGTCCGCACGGGGCCGGAGGCGGGGGCGGCCGGGGACGCCGAGGCGGGCAGCGCGGAGCCCGTGAGGGCGAGCAGGAGCGTCACCCCGCCGATGCCGAGCCGGGTGATGGAGGGGAACTGGTGCCTCACGTGAGCCCTTTCGACGGAACGGTCGGTCCCGCGCAGTATCGCGCCCCCGGGGCGGAGGACGCCATGGGGGCAGCACTGTGCGGGTGGAGTCCGGCCCCGTGGCAGAGTGGCCGGCGAACCAGGCGGGGACCGTGCCCGGTCCCTCGGGGCCGGGCTGACCGGAGGGCGTGCTGACATGAGCGGGGAGCGGGACCGCTGGGCGGAGCTGACCGGAGGGCGGGCCGGGGAGGAGTACGCACGGCGGTTCGCGCGGCTGGCCGCGTCGGGCCAGGACGTGCACGGTGAGGCCGCCTTCTGCGCCGCGCTGCTGGAGCCCGGCGCCCGGGTGCTCGACGCGGGCTGCGGCACCGGCAGGGTCGCCGTCCGGCTCGCCGCCCTGGGGTTCCGGTGCACCGGTGTGGACGTGGACGCCTCCATGCTCGCCGTCGCCCGCCGCGAGGCACCCGGGCAGGACTGGTTCCTCGGCGACCTCGCCCGTACGGACACCCTCGGGCTGGAGCCGGACTTCGATCTGGTGCTCGCCGCCGGGAACGTCGTCCCGCTGCTGGCCGCGGGCACCGAGGCCGCGGTCGTCGGTCAGCTGTCGGCCCTGCTGCGGCCCGGTGGTCTGCTGGTCACGGGCATGGGACTGGACGCCGCGCACCTGCCCCTGCCCGAGCCCCCCTTCGGGCTCGCGGACTTCGACGCCTGGTGCGAGCGGGCCGGGCTCGTCCTGCGACGGCGTCACGCGACCTGGGACGGCGAGCCGTACGTTCCCGGGGGCGGGTACGCCGTCAGCGTGCACGCCCGCCCGGACGAGCGGTGACCTTCTTCCCGGACCGGTGAATTCCGGGAGCGCGGACCCATGAATTCCGAAAGTCCGGACGCGATGAGTTCCGGGAGCCCCGGAGACGATGAATTTTGGGAGTCCGGGTGCGATGAGTTCCGGGGGCCGGGACAGTCTGCCCGGGTATGAAGACGTACACGCTCACGACGGCCGATGCCGATCTCGTCCACGACGTCCACGGGCCGCTGCCCACGGCCGACGGGCGCCCGCCGCTGTTCCTGATCGCGCAGCCCATGGACGCCTCCGGATTCGCCGCGCTGGTGGCCCGTTTCCCCGAGCGGACGGTGGTCACCTACGACCCGCGCGGGCTCGGCCGCAGCGTCCGCAGGGACGGGCGCGACGACTACACCCCCGAGACGCTGGCCGACGACGCGCACGCCGTGATCGAGGCGCTCGGGGCCGGGCCGGTCGAGATGTTCGCCAGCAGCGGCGGAGCGGTCGTGGCGCTCGCGCTCGTCGCGAAGTATCCCGACGCGGTGACCGTTCTCGTCGCCCATGAGCCGCCGCTCATCACCCTCACCCCGGACGGCCCCGCCGCCGTGCGGGCCCGCGCCGCCCTCCGGGAGACGTACGAGCGGCGGGGCTGGGGCGCCGGGATGGCCGCCTTCATCGCGATGACCTCCTGGGAGGGGGAGTTCACCGACGCGTACTTCGCGCAGCCGGAGCCCGATCCCGCCACCTTCGGGCTGCCCGCCGGGGACGACGGGTCGCGGGACGACCCGCTGCTGTCCGACCGCTCCTGGGCGGTCACCGACCACCGGCCGGACGCCGGGGCGATCAACCGTGCCGCCACCCGGGTGGTGGTCGCCGTGGGGGAGGAGTCCCGCTCCGTCCTGACCGGGCGTACCTCCGACGCCGTGGCCGGGCTGCTCGGGCTGGCGGTGACCGTCTTCCCCAGCCACCACGGCGGCTTCGCCGACGGCGAGTTCGGCTACCCCGGCAAGCCGGACGAATTCGCCCACCGGCTGCGCGAGGTCCTCGACGGCGCCTCCTGAGCCCGCGGACCCGGGGCCGGGGCGCCCCGACCCGGGCCCGCGGCCGCCCGAGTGATCGTTCCGGGCCGGGGTAGCGAACAGGTATGAACACCGACAGAACAGTTCCCGCCCCCGCCGGATACGTCCAGCCAGAGATCGACGTCCCGGCGCTGACCGGGACGCTCGACGGCCCCTACGCCGGGATCCGCGACCTGGTCCGCGCCAACCTGGTGACGTACGCCTCGATCCTCGAGGAGGCCGAGGAGCTGTCGGTCGACGCGTACCGCGAGCGGGTGCGGGACATCGTGGTCGCGATGGCGCGGACGGGGCAGACCGGCATGGGGTTCCCCAAGGAGTACGGCGGGGGCGGTGACGTGGGGGCCTCCATCGCCGCGTTCGAGACCCTCGCCCTCGGCGACCTGTCGGTGCTGGTGAAGGTCGGCGTGCAGTTCGGGCTCTTCGGCGGGGCGATCCTGCACCTGGGCACCGAACGCCACCACGACGCCCATCTGCCGGACCTGGTCGCCGGGAGGCTCATGGGGTGCTTCGCGATGACCGAGACCGGGCACGGCTCCAACGTGCAGGCGCTCGGCACGGTCGCCCGCTACGACGCCGCCGCGCGGGAGTTCGTCATCACCACCGAGGGCGACCAGGCGCGCAAGGACTACATCGGCAACGCGGCCCGCCACGGCCAGCTGGCCGTGGTCTTCGCCCAGCTGGAGGTCGGCGGCACCGCAGAGGGCGTGCACGCGTTCGTCGTGCCCATCCGGGCCGGCGGGAAGCCCGCACCCGGCGTGTCGATCGAGGACGACGGGCGCAAGATGGGGCTCAACGGCGTGGACAACGGGCGGCTGCGCTTCGACGACGTGCGGGTTCCGCGCGAGGCGCTGCTCAACCGCTTCGCCGACGTCACCCCCGAAGGCGTCTACGAGAGCGCCATCGACAACCCCGACCGCCGCTTCTTCACCATGCTCGGCACCCTGGTGCAGGGCCGGGTCAGCGTCGGCGGCGCCGGGGTCAACGCCGCCAAGGTCGCCCTCGCCGTCGCCGTGAAGTACGCCCTGCGACGCAGGCAGTTCGCGGCCGGGTCCGACGGGGAGGAGCAGCTGCTCCTCGACTACGGGCTCCACCAGCGCCGCCTGCTGCCGCTCGTCGCCCGCACGTACGCCCTGCACTTCGCCCAGGACGTCGTCCGCGCGCAGCTCCACGACGTCTTCTCCGGCCCGGAGGGCGACCCGCAGGAACGGCGGCGGCTGGAGTCCCGGGCCGCCGGGACCAAGGCGCTCGGCACCTGGCACGCCACCCGGGTGATCCAGGAGTGCCGCGAGGCGTGCGGCGGGGCGGGCTATCTCGCGGTGAACCGGTTCGCCGCCCTCAAGGCCGACAGCGACATCTTCACCACCTTCGAGGGCGACAACCACGTCCTGTTGCAGCTCGTCGCCAAGGGTTTGCTCACCGACTACGCGAGCGAGTTCGAGGACCTGGACCAGCTGGGCATGGTCCGCCACGTCACGGGTCTCGCCGTCGAGACGGTCATCGAGAAGACGTCCGTCCACAAACTGCTGGAGCGGGTACGGGACCTGCTGCCCGGCGGTGACGAGTGGGACCAGGAGGCCGGGCTGCTCGACTCGGAGTACCACCTGGCCATGCTCCGCCACCGCGAGGAGCACCTGCTCGCCGGGGTGGCGCGCAGGCTCAAGGCCGGGGTCGACCGGAAGCGCGACCCGGGCGCCGTCTTCTCCGAGGTGCAGGACCACGTCATCGCCGTCGCCCGCGCCCATGTCGAGCGGCTGGTGCTGGAGGCGTTCGTCGAGAGGACGCGGGCGGTGCCCGAAGGCGGCAACAAGGTGGCGCTGGGCCTGCTGTGCGACCTGTTCGCCCTGTCGACGATCGAGGCGGACCGGGCGTGGTTCATGGAGCACGGGCGGCTGACCGTGCAGCGTTCCAAGGCGATCACCCGCGAGGTGAACGACCTCTGCCGCAAGATCCGGCCGCTGGCGGGCGACCTCGTCGACGCCTGGGGGATCCCGGACGCGCTGCTGCGCGCCCCGGACCTGGTGGGCGGGCCCTGAACCCGGCGACGGCCGCGGCCCCGGGCCCGCCCCGGGGTCAGCCGGTGAACAGCTGGGTGGCCTTGCGGACCAGCTCGTACAGCCCGTAGGCGAGCGGGAGCCCCACCCACAGCCAGGTGAAGGCGATCAGCGGCCGCAGACTCCTCGCCGCGGGGGCGTCAGGCGGACTCGGCCTGCCGGTGGTGGACATCGGACGCTCCCTTCCGCGCCGTCACGGCGTCGAGATGGTGGGACGGATGCACGGGACGGACCAGCTCGTTGGCGACGAAGCCGACCGCCAGCAGGCCCATCATGATGAGGAGGGACGTGCTGTACAGGTCGGAGCCGTCCTTCCCGGCCGCCTCCTGCCGGTCGGCGATCCAGTTGACGATGAGCGGCCCGAGGACACCGGCGGTGGACCAGGCCGTGAGCAGCCGCCCGTGGATCGCCCCGACCTGATAGGTGCCGAACAGGTCCTTGAGGTAGGCGGGGATCGTCGCGAAGCCGCCGCCGTAGAAGGAGAGGATGACCAGCGCGCACAGGACGAACACGGGTTTGGAGGAGCTGCCCACCAGCGCGATGAGCGCGTACATCAGGACGCCCGCGCCGAGGTAGACGCGGTAGATGTTCTTCCGCCCGATCAGGTCGGAGGTGGAGGACCAGCCGATGCGGCCCGCCATGTTGGCCGCCGACAGCAGGGCGACGAAACCGGCGGCCGCCGTCACCGACACCGGGGTGGACGTGTCCGCGAAGAAGTCCCTGATCATCGGCGCGGCCTTCTCCAGGATGCCGATGCCCGCGGTGACGTTCATGCAGAGCACCACCCACAGCAGCCAGAACTGCGGGGTGCGCAGCGCCTGGCGCGCCGACACCTGGGGCCCGGCGGAGGCGGCGGGCCGGCCGTTGGCCCCCTGTTCCCCGGTGCTGGGCCGCGGCACCCGCACCAGCAGGACGCCGAGCAGCATGAACACGGCGTAGCTCAGCCCGTGGACGAGGAAGGCCAGGGCGATGCCCTCGCCGTCGCTGCCGAAGGACTCCAGCATCTGGGCCGACCAGGGCGAGGCGATCAGCGCGCCGCCGCCGAACCCCATGATGGCGATGCCCGTGGCCATGCCGGGCCGGTCGGGGAACCACTTGATGAGCGTCGAGACGGGGGAGATGTAGCCGATGCCGAGACCGATGCCGCCGACGAAGCCGTAGCCGAGGACGATCAGCCAGAACTGCCCGGTCGCGGCGCCTGCCGCGGAGATCAGGAAGCCGGAGGAGAAGCAGACGAGGGCGACCGTCATGGCCCAGCGCGGTCCGCGGCGCTCGACGAGCGTCCCGCCGAAGGCGGCGGAGAGGCCGAGCATGACGATGCCGAGCTGGAAGGGCAGCGCGCTCTGGGTGCCGCTGAGGCCGAGCGCGTCCTCCAGCGGCGGTTTGAACACGGACCAGGCGTAGGCCTGGCCGATGGAGAGGTGGATCGAGAGGGCGGCGGGCGGAACCAGCCAGCGACTCCAGCCCACGGGGGCGATGGGGGGACTCATGGGTCCCCAACCGTACTGAGCCGGATTCCGGTTGAGAAGGTCGTTGGTCAATCTTTCACCGTGTGCGTCTGACGTGCGCGGCGCGGACCTTCCCGCCGGGCTGACCGGCGGGAAGGTCCGCGCTCCGGGTGGCGGACCGGGTCAGACCGCCGACCAGCCGTCGTCCACGGGCAGCACCGCGCCGTTGACGAAGGACGCCGCGTCGGAGGCCAGCCAGACGATTGCGGCGGCCTGCTCCTTTGCCGACCCCACGCGCCCGGTGTTCGCGCCGATCAGGCCCCGGACGACGGAGGGGCCGTGCGCGTCCGGGCGGACATCGACACCCATGCCGGTCGCGGTGGGGCCGGGCGCGACCAGGTTGGCCCGCACGCCCTGCCCGCGGTACATCACCGCCAGGTTCCTCACCAGCCCGGTGACGCCGTGCTTGGCCGCGGTGTACGCGGCACCGGCCGCGCCGCCGCGCAGCCCCGCCTCGGAGCCGGTGAAGACCAGGGACCCGCCGCCCGCGGCCAGCATGTGCGGCAGGACGGCACGGGTGAGGAGGAAGGGGGCCGTCAGATCGACCCGCAGCACCCGCTCCCACTCGGCGTCGTCGGTCTCGTGGACCGCCGACATCCGGTCCATCACCCCCGCGTTGTTGACCAGGACGTCGATCCCGCCGAACTCCGCCACCGCCTGCTCCACCAGGAGGTCCACCGTCCGCTGCTCGGCCAGGTCGCCGACCGCCGTCAGGGCGACGCCCCCGGCCGCGGTGATCCGGCGTACGGTCTCCTCCACTCCGCCCGCGTCCAGGTCGGCGGCGAGGACGCGGTCCCCCTGGGCGGCGAAGGCCAGGGCCGCGGCGCGGCCGATACCGGACGCGGCCCCGGTGACGATCACCCCGCGGTACGGGCGGGCGGCGGCACCCGGGCCGGGGTCGGCTGCGTTCATGGTGGTGTCCTTGCTGGTGGTGGGGGAGTGGGACGGGGCCGAGCGGAGCGGTCCGGATCAGGCGCGCGGGGCGGTCCTGGCCCGGAGCACCTCCGGCAGGGACTTCTCCCGCCACTGGTCGAGGAGTTCGTGGAACGCGACCGCCCCGTGGGGGTAGGCGGTGGGGCCGTTGGGCCTGCCGCGGCCCTCCCGGTTGTAGTAGCCGGGGGTGCACTCGGCGTGGAACCAGGCGTGGTCGGGCGCGCCCTCGGCCAGGACGGCGATCCAGGCGTCCTCGGTCTCGGGGGAGGGCTCGATCAGGGCGTCCTCGGCTTCGGCGGCCGCGACGAGGGCGGCGGCGTGGACGGCCTGCTCGTCGAGGATGTGGCTGAAGTTGACGCTGCTGGCGTTCTGGAGGGTCCCCAGCTGGATGAGGTTGGGGAAGCCGTTGGTGGTGAAGCCGTGCAGCGTACGGGGGCCCTGCCGCCGCCACCGGTCGAGCAGCTGGACGCCGCCCCGGCCGCGTACCGGGAGCTTGCCCGAGTGGATGCCGGAGGTGCCGACGTTGAACCCGGTGGCGAAGATCAGGCAGTCCAGTGCGTACGTGGTGCCGCCGACGACGACCCCGTGCTCGGTGACGCGCTCGATGCCGTGGGTGTCCGCGGTGTCGACCAGGGTGACGTTGTCCCGGTTGAACGCCGGGTAGTACAGGTCGGAGAACGTGGGCCGCTTGCAGGCGTAGCGGTACCAGGGCTTGAGCTTCTCCGCGATCTCCGGGTCCGCGACGCTCCGCTCGACCCGGTCGCGCAGTTCGTTCATCTTGGCGGCGTCGGCGGCCTCGTAGGCGGCTTCGAACGCCTGCGGATCGCCCTGGCGCCGGAAGCTCGGCAGGAGCTTCTCCAGCAGACCCGCCGAGGTGGTCCAGCGGTCCGCGACGAGGTCCCGCTCGACGCTCTCGCCGGAGACGATGCGCAGGTAGTTCTCCCGCCGTTCCCGGGCCCAGCCCGCACGCCCGGCGCCCACGTCCTCCGGGGCGGTGCGGCGGTTGGCGCGCTCGTCCACGGTGGAGGGGGTGCGCTGGAAGACGTAGAGGTGCCCGGCGTCCTGAGCGAGCATCGGGATGACCTGGATGCCGGTGGCGCCGGTCCCGACGACCCCCACGCGCTTGTCCGCCAGGCCGGTCATGCCGCCCTCGGGGGTGCCGCCGGTGTAGGCGTAGTCCCACCGCGAGGTGTGGAACGTGTGGCCCGTGAAGTCCTCGATGCCGGGGATGCCGGGAAGCTTCGGGTCGGTGAGCGTACCGGTGGCGCTGACGACGTAGGCCGCCCGGAAACCGTCGCCGCGATCCGTGGAGACGAGCCAGGTCTCCGACGCCTCGTCCCAGGTCAGAGCGGTGACTCCGGTGGAGAACAGGGCGTCGTCGTAGAGGTCGAAGCGGCGTGCCACGCGCACCGCGTGGCGGCGGATCTCGTCCCCGGGGGCGTACTTCCACTCCGGGACGTAGCCGGTCTCGTCGAGCATCGGCAGGTACACGTGGGACTCGACGTCGCAGTGGACGCCCGGGTAGCGGTTCCAGTACCAGGTCCCGCCGAAGTCTCCTCCCTTCTCGACGATCCGGACCCGGGCGATCCCGCGCTGCCGCAGCCGGGCCCCGGTGAGGACCCCGCCGAACCCGCCGCCGATCACGGCCACGTCGACCAGGTCGTGGACCGGGGCGCGGTCGGTCGGCCCCTCCGTGTACGGATCGTCCGCGTAGTAGCCGAACTCGGCGTCGGCGTCCCGGTACTGGGCCGTGCCGTCGGGCCGGACGCGCCGTTCGCGTTCCTGCCGGTAGCGCTCCCGGAGCGCGGCGAGGTCGAGGGGGGCGGGGGCATGAGGAGGCGTCATGTGGGGTCCTCGGTCGGGGCGGTGGGGGCCCTGGACGGGCGGTCGTCCGCTACGGTAACAAGTACCGGACAGTGGTGTCCGGTTAAGGGTGCGGTGGTACGGCGGTATCCGGCCAGAGGCCTGCGCCCCCTCCGCCGCGCTCCGGACCCCGGCCCGGCGAACCCGTCCCCGTGAACAGGAAGAGTGACCCCCTCATGCAGCGACCACCGGCCCGGTCCCTTTCCGCACTCCTCGCGATCGGCGTGCTGATCCTGACCGGATGCGGCACACAGAGCGGCGACCCGGGCGAAGAGGCGGCGGCCGCCTCCCCGGGGCGGACGATCACGGCCCAGAAGTTCATGCGACTGACCCAGCCGCATGCCGAGACCGGGATGACCCTGCTGGAGGGGCCGGTGTTCGGCGAGGACGGCGGTCTCTACGTCGTCGACGTCACCGCGCCCGAGGGCAAGCCCAAGGTCATGCGCGTCGACGTCCGGAAGAAGACGTCCCGCGCGGTGCACACCGATGGCCGGGGGGCCTACACCTCGGCCCAGTTCAGCCCGCACGACGGGCGGCTCCACCTCAGCGACTTCGTGCACGGCGAGATCGTGAGCCTGGCCCCCGGCGGTGGTGACCCGCGGACCGTCTTCTCCGGTGATGTCGACGGGGCGCCGATGAACCCCGACGACATCGCCTTCGACCAGCGGGGCAACCTCTACGTCAGCGACTCGCGCGGCCTGTCGGAGGGCGAGGCGCACGGACGCGTGGTCCGGATCGACCGCGAGAGCGGCAAGGCCACGGTTCTGGCCGAGAACCTGGCCGCGCCGAACGGGATCAGTTTCGACGACGAGTACCGCGGGCTGTGGTTCAGCGAACTCACCGAGAACCGGATCTCCTACCTGAGCCTCGACAAGGCGGGCGCGGTGGAGTCCCGGCACACCGCCATCCGCGTGGACGGCGGGATCGCCCAGACCGACTCGATCGCCGTGGACGCCGACGGCAATCTCTACCAGGGGCTGCACGGCCGGGCGGCCATGGTCGTCTACGACCGGCACGGTGAGCGGCTGGCGACGGTCGAACTCCCCGCGCGGACCAAGGGCCTCAAGTCCGCGACGAACGTGGCCATCACACCCGGCGGGACCAAGGCCTACATCACCGTGAGCGGTCCCGCCGGAGGCTACCTCTACACCTTCGACGCGCTCGCGGAGGGCACCCGCCAGTCCAACGGCGGCTGAGGACGGCGACCGGAGGGCGGGCGGGCCGTGGAACGGCCGACCCGGTCCGCCGGTCACCCGATGATCCCGCCCGGCGCTCCCGGCGGACGGGCCGCGCCCCCACCGGGGCCCGGCGGAGGGGAGACCTCCGCCGGGCCCACGGCGGCCGACGGCCGCCCCGGGCCCGGTCGGCGCTCAGTCGGTGAAGGCCCGGACCGGCCCCACCTCGACGCCGAGCAGCCGCCAGGCGGCCAGCGCCCTCAGTTCCCGGTCCGCCCGGGTGGGGCCGATCACGGCGGCGGAGACCATGGCGACGGAGAGCCCGAGGTCGTCCCCCGCGCCGAGCCGGTGCTCCGCGGGGAGATGCCGTCGCAGGGCGCGCTCCACCCGCGCGGACAGGCCGAGAGCGTACGCGCGGATGTCCGCCGAACGGCTGCCCACCCGCTCGGCGTGGAGGAGGCCGATGAACGCCGCCGAGTCGGCCAGGTGCCACGTCAGCACCCCGAGCACCCCGGCGAACGTCGCGTCCGCGTCCTCGGCCGCCCGCTCGACCTGCCGCACGTTCTCCTCCAGCACCGCGGCCACCGCCGCGGTCCGGTCGGGGAAGTGCCGGTAGAGGACGCCCTGCCCGACCCCGGCCCGCCGGGCGATCGCCGAAAGCGGGGCTTCCAGGCCGTGCTCGGCGAAGACCTCCCGGGCGGCGGCGACGAGAGCGGACCGGTTCCGGGCGGCGGCTCTCGGCCCGTCGTTCGCGGGCCGTCGCCCCTGCTGCTCGCTGTCCTCCACCACCCCGGCAGCGTACCGGCAGGGGCACCCGCCCCGGCCGGGCCCGCAGGGGGCGCTACTTCTTGATGCCGTGTCGGGCCGCCCAGTCGTACGCGACGTCCTCGGGGTCCTTCTTGTCCTTGTCCACCAGGCGGTTCAGCTCGGTGAGGTCCTTCGTCGTGAGGACCGAGCCGAGGCGGGCCAGCGCCTTGCGTACCGCCGAGTCGGCGGTGCGGTCGGCGATGAGCGGGACGACGTGCTGGCCGGGGATCAGGTTCTTGGGGTCGGTGAGGACGACCCATCCCTCGGCGGTGATGTCGGTGTCGGTGGTGAAGAGGTTGGCCACGTCCACGTCGCCCTTCCTGAGCGCGCCCTTGACCAGCGGACCGGAGGAGTCCAGGGACTTGAACTCCTTGAACTCCACGCCGTACACGTCCTTCAGGCCCACCGATCCCACCGTGCGCTTCTTGACCTCGGGCGCCGCGCCGATGACCAGCTTGCCGTTGTGCTTCGCCAGGTCGGCCAGCGACGTCAGACCGTAGCGGTCGGCGGTCTCCCGGGTGACGGCGAAGGCGTCGGAGTTCTCGGCCTCGCCGTACGGGAGGATCTGGAGGCCGGACGGCAGGACCACGGCGAGGGCGTTCTGCATCTCGCCCTCCTCGGTGGCCGTGGAGTCCGCGTCGAGGTAGTGCAGCAGCGCGCCCTGGTATTCGGGCAGGAGGTCGATGTCACCTCCCTTGAGCGCCGGGATGAGGATCTCGCGGGTGCCCAGGTTGGGGCGGACCGTGGCCTTCACCCCGGCCGCTTCGAGGGAGGCGGCGTAGAGGTACCCGAGCACCTGGTTCTCGGTGAAGTTGGCGGTGCCGATGGTGACGCCGCCCTCGCTGGAGCCGCCGCCACCGCCGCCGGACCCCTGCCCGTCGAGGGAGGTGATGCCGCTGCTGCAGGCGGCGAGCGCGGGGACGGTGGCGGCGGCGACGAGCCCGCCGAGGAGAGTCCTGCGGTTCATGGTGCGTGCTCCTAGGAGGACGTGGCGGGGCGGTGGCGGAAGAGGACGCGCTGGAGGGCGGAGAGCGCGAGGTCCAGGGCGACGGCGACGACGGCCACGAGCACGGCGCCGCCGAGCACCTGGACCAGGTCGCGCTGGGCGAGCCCGTCGAAGACGTACCGGCCGAGCCCGCCGAAGGAGACGTACGCGGCGATGGTCGCCGTCGCGACGACCTGGATGAGCGCGAGCCGCAGCCCGGTCATGATCAGCGGGAGCGCGAGGGGCAGTTCGACCTGGAGGAGGACCTGGTGCCGCCGCATCCCCTGGCCGCGCGCCGCGTCCCGCACCTCGGGGTCGACGGCCCGCATCCCGGCGTAGGTGTTGGTGACGATGGAGGGTACGGCGAGCGCCACGAGGGCGATGTAGACGGGCCACATCGACAGGCCGCTCGCCAGGAACACCAGGACGACGAGCCCGACCGTGGGCAGCGCCCGCCCGAAGCTGGACAGGTTGATGGCGAGGAACGCGCCGCGCCCGGTGTGCCCGATGAGCAGGCCGACGGGCAGGGCGATGGCGGCGGCCACGAGGGTGGCGAGCAGGGAGTACTCGAGGTGTTCGGCCAGGCGGTGCCCGATGCCGTCGGAGCCGGACCACTGGTCGCCGCTGACCAGCCAGGCGCCGAGGTTCTTGAGGAGTTCGTACATGAGGTCAGGCCCTCCGCTTCGGCCGACGGGTCCAGGGGGTCAGGACGTACTGGAGGGTCACGAGCAGGGCGTCCGCGACGAGGGCGAGGAGCAGGGTCAGGACGACGCCGGCGATGACGGGGGTGGGGAAGTTGCGCTGGAACCCGTCGGTGAAGAGCTGCCCGAGCCCGCCGTCACCGATGTACGTCGCCACGGAGACCAGTGAGATGGCCATCACCGTGGCGATCCGCACCCCCGCCATGATCACCGGGAGGGCGAGGGGGAGTTCGACGGTGAGCAGGGTGCGCAGCGGCCGGGTGCCCATGGCCCGCGCGGCCTCCTTGGTCCTCGCGGGGACCGAGTCGAGCCCTTCGACGGTGTTCCGCAGGAGCACGACGAGTGTGTAGACGGTCAGCCCGATCACGGTGGTGGTGCGGGTGAGTCCGCTGACCGGCAGGAGGAGCACGAAGACGGCGATGGACGGAATGGTGAACAGGACGTTCGACAGGCCGAGGAGCAGACCGCGCAGCCGGGGCACGCGGTGCGCGAGCACGGCCAGCGGGAGCGAGACGAGCAGGCCGAGCAGGACGGCGGAGAGGGCGGCCTGGAGGTGGGACAGGGTCAGGGCGGTCAGATCGTCGGTGTGGTCGGCTATCCACGACCAGTCGACGCTCACGCGGCCACCGTGCCCGCCCCGTCGGCGCCGCCCGTGCCCGCCTCGCCCGGGTGTGCGGCGCCGGTGCGCGCCCGGCTGTGCACCTGCCCCGCGCGGTCGTGGACGTCCTCGCGGGAGGTGACGCCGGTGAGGACGCCGTCCGCGTCGACCCGGGGGAGGAGACCGCTCGGCGCGGCGATCGACTCGTTGAGCGCCGACAGGAGTGAGTCGGTGTCCCGCAGCGGACGCGCCGGTATCTCCGTGTCCGTCTCCCCGTCGCGCCAGGCCAGTGGCTTGCGGGCGGCGTCCAGCGTCAGCCGCCAGCGGCCGCCCTCGGGGGCGGGCCCCTGGGCGACCCCGGCCAGCGTCGTCAGGGACAGCAGCTTGAGGTTGCGTTCCGCGCCCAGGAAGTCCGCGACGAACGCGTCCGCGGGGCGGGCCAGCAGTTCGGCGGGGGCGGCGCACTGGACGAGGTGGCCGCCGGTACGGAAGACGGCTATGCGGTCGCCGAGCCGTACGGCCTCGTCCATGTCGTGGGTGACGAAGACGATGGTCTTGTCGAGCTCTCTTTGAAGACGCAGCAGTTCGTCCTGGAGCTGGGTGCGGACCACGGGGTCCACGGCGCCGAACGGCTCGTCCATCAGCAGGACCGGCGGGTCCGCGGCGAGCGCGCGGGCCACGCCGACCCGCTGCTGCTGGCCGCCGGACAGCTGGTGCGGGTACCGCTTCCCGGCGTCGGCACTCAGGCCCACGGTCTCCAGCAGCTCGCCCGCCCGCGCCCGCGCCTTCCGGCGGCCCCAGCCGAGCAGCAGCGGTACGGTCGCGATGTTGTCCAGGACCGTGCGGTGCGGGAAGAGCCCGGCCTGCTGGATGACGTAGCCGATGGAGCGGCGCAGTTCGGCGGCGTCCTGGTCCTGGATGTCCTTACCGCCCACCCGGATCGTCCCGGAGGTCGGCTCGACCATCCGGTTGATCATGCGAAGCGTCGTCGTCTTGCCGCAACCGGAGGATCCGACCAGGACGGTGACGCCCCCTTCCGGCATGTCGATCGTGAGGTCGTGCACCGCGGTCGTGCCGTTCGGGAAGCGTTTGTGGACCTTGTCGAATTGGATCATGAGGAGTCCCTTGCCCGGCTGCATATCATCATGCAGAGTTCTCGCTGACTGAATAGCTTGTCAATAGGTGGTCGTCACCCGGGTGTAAATCCCCGGTGACGCATGGCCATGGAGCAAGACTCCGCGTCTGGTTGAGGAGGAATCGCGAATGATGTCGTCTCATATCGTGGACGGAGTGGTCGACGGCAACGGCGCGGTCGTCGTCCTCGACGGGCGCGGGCTGATGGTCGCAGACGTCGTACGCCTGGCCGAATCCAGCGCCCGGCCCGTCGCCTCGGCGGACGGGATGAAGCGTCTGGAAGCCTCGTGGAGCGCCGCGCGGGAGATCGCCTCCTGGGGCCGCGTCTACGGGCGTTCCACCGGCGTCGGCGCCAACCGGAACGAGTCCGTACCGACGGAGGCGGCCGCGGATCACGGCCTGCGGCTGCTGCGCAGCCACGCCGGGGCGATCGGTGAGGAGCTGCCCGCGCGGGAGGTCCGGGCCATGCTCGCCGTCCGCGCCAACCAGCTCCTCGCGGGCGGCGCCGGCCTTCGCCCGACCGTCGTCACCGCGCTCTGCGAGGCTCTGGCGACGGGCGTCTTCCCGAAGGTCAACGAGTTCGGCTCGGTCGGCACCGGCGACATCGCCGCCCTCGCGCAGATGGGCCTCGCCCTCGCGGGCGAACACCCCTGGCAGGGTGTGGGGGCGGCCCCCGAAGCGCAGCCCCTCGACAACAACGACGCCCTCGCCCTGATCAGCAGCAACGCCCTGACCCTCGGTCAGTCAGCGCTGGCGCTGCACGAGTTGCGCGGACTGATCGCGGCCACCCAGGTGGTCGCGGCGCTCTCCCTGATGGCGATCGACGGCTCGTACGAGGCGTACGCGCTGCCCGTCCACGAGGCGCGGCGGCACAGCGGCTCGTACGCGGTGGCGGAGCGGATGAGGCTGCTGCTCGGCGCCCCCGACCGCCCCACACCCCCGCTCGGCCGGATCCAGGACCCGTACGGCTTCCGCTGCGTGCCGCAGATCCACGGACCCGCGCGGGACGCGGCGGAGGCGCTCGAAGGTGTCCTCGCGGTCGAGATCAACGCGGCCGCCGAGAACCCCCTCATCTCGGTCGACGACATGGCCGCCTACCATCACGGCGGCTTCTATCTCGCCCAACTGGCCCTGTCCCTGGACCACTTCAGGCTCGCGGTGACACAGGTGGCGCGGCTGTCCACCTCGCGCCTCTCCTCGCTCAACGAACCGGGCTTCACCCGGCTGCGGCCCTTCCTCGCGGACGGCGAACCGGCGTCCTCGGGCGTGATGATCCTCGAATACGCGGCCGGGGCGGCCCTCGGCGACCTGCGGGCCTTCTCCGCGCCCGCCTCGCTCGGCCACGCGGTGCTCTCACGCGGGGTGGAGGAGCAGGCGAGCTTCGCCTCGCTGGCCGCCCGCCAGACGCTGCGGGCCGGTGAGGCGTTCCGGTTGGTGGTGGCCTGCGAACTGGTGGCCGCCGTACGGGCGTTGCGCCAGCGCGAACTGCGCCTCGACCCGCAACTGCCGGTCGGCCGCGCCTTCGAGCTGGCGTGCTCGGTGCTCGACCCGGAGCCGGCCGACCGGCCGCTGACGGACGATGTGACGGCGGCGGCTGGCCTGCTCCACCACTTCGCCGCGTTCTGAGCGGTGCCCCGCCCGGCTCCGGGGTGAGGACAGGGGCGTCGGGCAGCGGGCCCGGCGTCCACGGCTCAGTGGTCGTCCCAGTGCCCGTCGTGCTCGGCGTGCCGGTGGCCGTCGTGGATGTAGTCCACGTGGTCCTCGTGCGGGACGGCGACGTGACCGCAGTCCTGGCCGTGGCGGTGGTCGTGGCCCTCGTGCGCCGCGTGTCCGGCGGTTTCGCACTCGTCCACGTGGTCGCCGTGCACCCGGTGCAGATGGTTGTCGTGCACGTAGTCGACGTGGTCCGCGTGGGGCACCGCGACGTGCCCGCACCCGGGGGCGTGCTGATGGGTGTGGTCGGGGTGGGGGCGGTGCTCCGTGGAGGTGGACATCGGCGGGGCTCCTTCGGGGGCTGGGGAGATGCTCGGTCCGGCCGAAGGAACGACGAACTGCCCCTTGCGGCTTATGCGGCATTTTACCGGTGGCCGTCCCGGTATTCCTGGGGGAATCACCGGCCGTGCCTCCGCCTCTTCCCCGCTGCCGGGCTGCGTCCTCTCCCGTCGCTGGTTAGCGTGATCGCGACGACCGGTGTGGCCGCTCGACGACCGGTGCGGTGACTCGACGCGAGGGCGACGGGGAAGGCGGGACGCGCTCCTGCCGACGGCTCCCACGTTTAGCCCCGCCGTTCGTGGTCACTCCAGTACGGCGACGCGAGCCACCGGAGCCGAGCGGTTCGAACCGCGCCCGGATCCGGTCGTGCGGACGGAGGAGGAGTCGTCCGGAGGCGTCGGAGCGAGGCCGCCCCGGCGTGGAACGACTGGTGATCACGGAGGAGGACACGATGCGTGACGTACGCAGGCTCGTGCGGGCCACGGTCCACAAGGCCCGTGGCATGGCCGTGGAATCGGACGGCAAGGCCCTCGGTGACCCCGCCCGCAGGGCCCGGGGCCGCCGTCAGCGGGAAGAAGCAGGCCGGCGGCCGCGGCGGCGCCGACCCGACGAGACCCCCGGCCGTTGAGCGGGCCACGGGTACGCCTGCCCGAGGACGACAGCGGCCTCCCGGCGCGGCAGGCCCCGCCGGTCCCCCACGACGCGGCCGAACGGCCCGGGGGACTCATGTGCCTGCCGGGCGTCTACCGCCCCCAGACCGACACCCTGCTGCTCGCCGCCGCCCTGGGACGTGAGGGGGTCGGCGCGGGCATGGACGTCCTGGACCTGTGCACCGGAAGCGGGGCACTGGCCCTGCACGCGGCCCGGCTCGGCGCCCGCGTCACGGCCGTGGATATCAGCCGCCGGGCCGTCGCCTCGGCGCGGCTGAACGCGGCGCTGGCCCGGCTGCCCCTGACCGTACGGCGGGGAGACCTGCTCCGCGCCCTGCCGGGTCGAACCTTCGACGTCGTCATCAGCAACCCCCCGTACGTGCCCGCGCCCGGACCGGTGGTGCCCCGGTACCGGGCGGGCCGGTCCTGGGACGCGGGGCTGGACGGCCGGATCGTCCTGGACCGCATCTGCGCCGACGCCGCCGCCGCGCTCCGCCCGGACGGGCTGCTGCTCCTCGTGCAGTCGGGGCTGAGCCGCCCCGACGAGACCCTGCGCCGGCTCTCCGGATCGGGGCTGACGGCCTCGGTGACCGACCGGGTCTCCATCCCCTTCGGCCCCGTCACCCGGGGCCGGTCCGCCTGGTTGCGGGCCCGGGGCCTGCTCGCGGACGACCTGGACAGGGAGGAACTGGTGGTGATCCGTGCCCGCAAAAGATGACAGGCCGCGACGGGTGGTGGTGAACCGGGACGGCCCGATCCTCGTGGAAGGACCCGTCGAGGTCGTGGACGAGGACGGCACGACGACCCGGTCCGACCGCTTCGTGACCGCGATCTGCACCTGCCGCCGCAGCCGTACCCACCCCTGGTGCGACACCAGCCACCGCCGCCGCAAACCCGCCGCCGAACCGTCCCGGTCCGGCCCGGACGACCGGGAACGGCCGACGGGCGAGGAGGGACCCCGACCATGACGACGACCCCCGCCACCGATCCGCTGAGCCACGCCGCGTCCCCGGTGCTCCCCTCCGCGCGCGGGCCCCTGAGCGAGGCCGTCCTGGCCGTGCTGGCGGGCCGCGCGACCGCACTGCCCGCCACCGGCGTCGTCCGCCGCGCCGACCCGTACGGCGATGATCTGCACCTGCTCCTGTACGTGCTGTACGAACTGCACTACCAGGGGTTCGACGGCACGGACGAGCGTCTGGAGTGGGATCCCGCGCTCCTCACGGTGCGCGCCGCCGCCGAGGACGTCTTCCTGGACGCCCTGCGCCACGACGGCGGAACGGGCGGGCAGGACGTGTCCGCGACGGTGGCGGCGCTCCTGGTGGAGCCCGTGGGCGACGACGGGCACGGCGTCAGCCACCACCTCCAGCGGCAGGGGGAGCTGTGGCAGCTGCGGGAGTACGCCGCCGTGCGCTCCCTGTACCACCTCAAGGAGGCCGATCCCCACCTGTGGGTGGTGCCCCGGCTGCGCGGGCGGGCGAAGGCGGCGATGGTCGCGGTGGAGTTCGACGAGTTCGGGGCGGGCCGGGCCGAGGATGTCCACGCACGGCTCTTCGCCGACCTCATGGCCGACCTCGGCCTCGACCCGCGGTACGGCCGCTACCTGGACGCGGCCCCCGCGGAGGCGCTGGCCACGGTCAACATGATGTCCCTGTTCGGGCTCCACCGGCGGTTGCGGGGCGCGCTGGTCGGGCACTTCGCCGCCGTGGAGATCACCTCGTCCCCCGGCTCCCGGCGCCTCGCGGCGGCGCTGCGCCGGGTGGGAGCGGGCCCCGCGGCCCAGCGGTTCTACGACGAGCACGTGGAGGCCGACGCGGTCCACGAACAGGTGGTGCGGCGCGAGGTGATCGGCGGGCTGCTGGCGGACGAACCCGGGCTGGCGGGCGACCTGGTGTTCGGCATCGAGGCCACGGAACACCTGGAGGACCGCCTCGCCGGCCATCTGCTGGCGGCATGGCGCGCCGGGCGCACGGCACTGCGGACACCGCTGACGGACACGCCCTGACCCGACGCTCACCGCCGCCCGGGTGTTTCACCTCGTACGTCGTGGGAACCCGGCGCCCGGCCGACGCGGGCACACCCGCGAGGGCGACAGCAGACGAACGCGACGACGAAGGGGAGCGGCACTGTGCGTGCACTCACTTACCAGGGAAAGCGCGACGTCCGGGTGGAGACCGTCCCCGACCCCCGGATCCAGGACCCGACGGACATCATCGTCTCGATCACGTCCACCGGCATCTGCGGTTCGGACCTCCACCTCTACGAGGTGCTGGGTCCCTATCTCGACCCGGGCGACATCCTCGGTCACGAACCGATGGGCGTGGTGGAGGAGGTCGGGGCGGAGGTCACCGCGGTGGCGCCGGGCGACCGGGTCGTCATCCCCTTCAACGTCTCCTGCGGGCACTGCCACATGTGCGGGCACGGGCTGCACTCCCAGTGCGAGACCACGCAGGTGCGCGCGTACGGAACCGGCGCCTCCCTGTTCGGCTACACCAAGCTCTACGGGCAGGTCCCCGGCGGGCAGGCGGAGTATCTGCGGGTGCCCTTCGGGAACGACCTGCCGATCAAGGTCCCGCACGGCCCGGCCGACGACCGTTTCGTCTTCCTCTCCGACGTCCTGCCCACCGCCTGGCAGGCCGTGGAGTACGCGGACATCCCGCCCGGCGGCAGCGTCACCGTCCTCGGCCTCGGTCCGATCGGCGCGATGGCCGCCCGGGTCGCCCTGCACCGCGGTGCCGGACTCGTCATCGGCGTGGACCGTGTCCCCGAACGGCTCGACCGCGTCAGCGCGTACGGCGCCACCTGCCTGGACCTCCGCCGCCACGACGACGACCTCGGCGACGTCGTCCGCGACCTCACGGACGGGCGCGGTACGGACGCGGTGATCGACGCGGTGGGCATGGAGGCCCACGGCTCGTCCGTCGCCCAGGCGGCCCACGCGGCGGTCGGCCTGCTGCCCGACGCGGTCGGACGGCGCGTGATGGACAAGGCGGGAATCGACCGGCTCGCCGCCGTGCACACCGCCATCGACCTGGTGCGCAGGGGCGGCACGATCTCCATCTCCGGCGTGTACGGCGGCTCTGCCGACCCGCTGCCGCTGCTCACCCTGTTCGACAAGCAGATCCAGTTGCGCATGAGGCAGGCCAACGTCAAGCGCTGGGTCGACGACCTGCTGCCGCTCCTCGTCGACGGCGACCCGCTGGGCGTCGACTCCTTCGCCACGCACCACCTGCCACTAGAGGAGGGCCCGCAGGCCTACGAGACGTTCCAGAAGAAGGCCGACGGCATGATCAAGACCCTGCTCATTCCCTGAACCGACCCGGCACCGCCTGCTCGCCCGGCGGCACGTCCCCGACAGCGGGGCGGCCGCGGGAGAGCCGCCGTCAGGCGTCCAGGAGGGCGCCGTCCCGGATCTGCCGGCAGGACTGGCTGATCAGCCGGGAGACGTGCATCTGCGAGATGCCCAGTTGCTCGGCGATGCTCAGCTGGGTCATGTCCTCGAAGTAGCGGAGGTAGAGAATGGTCCGCTCGCGCTCGGGAAGCCTGCCCAGACCGGGCTTGGCCGCCTCGCGGTCCACCGCGACGTCCAGGGCCCGGTCGCAGGAGCCGAGCCGGTCCGCCAGCGGGGCGCCGCCCTCGGCTCCGGCGGGCTCGGCGTCCAGCGACAGCGCGCTGTAGCTCTCCAGCGCCTCCAGACCCAGCAGCACGTCCTCCTCGCTCAGCTTCGACTCGGCCGCGATCTCGGCGGTGGTGGGGGTGCGGCCGCCGAGCCGCTGGGCGAGATCGCGGCGGGCGAGGCGGACCTGGTTGCGGAGGTCCTGGACGCGGCGCGGCACGTGCACGTCCCAGGTGTGGTCCCGGAAGTGGCGCTTGAGTTCACCGGTGACCGTGGGCACCGCGTACGTCTCGAACGCCTTGCCGCGCTCGGGGTCGTACCGGTCCACCGCCTTGACCAGGCCCATCGCGGCCACCTGGCGCAGGTCCTCCAGGGTCTCGCCCCGGTTGCGGAAGCGGGAGGCGAGCCGGTACGCCATGGGGAGCCAGGCGCAGATCGTCTCGCCGCGCAACACCTCCCGCTCCGGTCCGGCGGGAAGAACGCGCAGTCTGCGGAACGCCTCGTCCGTGGCGGGGGATTCCCGGTCAGGGGGCGGGCGGTGAGCTGTGGGGCCCTGCATGAGAGATCACTCCTCGACGACGATGCGTTGTGCGGTCGCCGCAGGAGGATGAGGGTCGGACAGATCGCGACCCGTGTCTCCCACGGTCGCGCCTCATGTCCGAAGCACAAAAGTGCTCATACCCGGTCTGATCACCGCCAAACGCAGAGCAGTGCGGTGCTCGCTCATGCGTTTGATTCGCGGTGGTCGCCGATCGGGAAGGACCACTCCGCTGGGCCGCCTGCCCGGTCCCGGGCCGCTGAAACGGGGGAGGGTCCGGGCGGCGGTTCCCGGCGGCGGGCGGAGCCGGGACAGGGCGCCGGGTCCTGGCCGCGAGGGGTGTCGCCGGGGGTGTTCTGTGCCCCTCGTGCCCGGCCGCCGGGCCGCCGGTCCGTCGGTCAGCTCCGGCGGAAGGGGCTGTCCTCCAGCCGGGAGAGCAGGGCGGCGACGTCCTCGTAGACCGCCCCCGCCCCCGCCCGCTCCAGGTCGGCGCGGGGGATACCGCCGGACAGCAGCGCCACCGCCGGCACCCCGGCCCGCTTCGCCGCCTCCATGTCCCAGACGGTGTCGCCCACGAACACCGAGTCCTCCGGGTCGGCTCCCACCAGACGGCAGGCCAGCCGCACGGGCTCGGGAGAGGGTTTGCCCGCCTCGACGTCGTCCGAACTCGCCGTGGCCGAGATGGCCGCGTCCGCGTCCACGGCCCGGCGCAGCGCCGTCAGTTCCGCCCCGCTCGCCGAGGTCGCCAGCACGACCTGCCAGCCGCGCCCGGCGAGCGTGCGCAGCAGGTCACCCGCGCCCGGGAAGGCCGGGAGGCGGTCGAAGTACGTCGCGTAGAGCACCGTGTGGGCGGAGCTGATGGCGGAGTCCTGGTCGCGGTCGCGGCCGGGGCCCAGCAGCCGCTCGATCAGATCGCCGGAGCCCAGGCCCACCGCCCGGTGGATGGCGGGCATCGGCACGGAGTGTCCGGCCTGCCGGAACGCCTCCCACCACGCCACCACGTGCAGGTGGTTGGTGTCGGTGAGGGTGCCGTCCACGTCGAAGATCGCCGCGCCCGTCATGCTGCCCGCTCTCCCGCCCGGTCCTGGAGCTACCGGAGCCCGGGGGCGTCGTCCTCGTCCACGATGTGCACGGCCGCCTCCTCGGCGGACGCGGCTCCGCCGTCGATGCCGACGTCCTCGGCGAACGCGTCGGTCCGCTTCCCGGTCGGGTCGTCGGCCTCGGTGAGCCGCCCGGCTCGCGGGTCACGCTCGCTCCGCTCCAGAGGTTCGCCCTCGCCGCCGGTCAGATCGCCGATGCCGTCGCCGGGGAGCGGGGTCACATCCGCGGTTTCCTGCGCGAGCCGCTGATCGAGTGATTCGCCCTGCTGTTCCTCGGCCGCCGTCGTACCGAATTTGTCCACGGCCAGCGGTCGTTCGGGAGGGGAGTAGCCCTCTTCCAGCTGATCGTCCAGGGTCCGTTCGCCGAGTGCGTTCTGCATGTCGAGATCGTCGTTCGGCGCTTCCTGGCCGTCGTCGTCCTGCGGCTGGTAGACATCGTCTCCGCGTGCCTCTGCGGGCATGGTGCGATTCCTCTCTGAACTTCCGGTGGTCAGTGCCCGAGGGCCTTTCGGAGTTCTTCCTTGTTCATCGACGAACGGCCGTCGATGTTCTTCTTCCTGGCCTCTTCGTACAGCTGGTCCCTGGTGGGGCCCTGGGCGCCCCGGTGCGAGCGTTCTCCGCCGCGCTGATAGGCGGACTTCTTGTCCCGGAGGGACGTTCGGCTCGCCGTTTTCGCCTCGCCGGACCGGGCCCTCTCCTTGTTCACGGTGCGAGCGGCGATTTCTTTCGCCCGTCCTTCGGGAACGCCCCGCTCCTCCTGGCTTTCCTTGATGTGCTCGTACTGCCGCTCGCGCTTCTTGTTCGATCCCGCCGGCATGGTCCGTTTCCTCTCCTCGCTCCGGCACCTCCTGGCTCTCACGCTAAAGGGCGGCGCCGACGGCTGCTTTCCGAACCGGTCGGCGCCTGAGTTCCGCGCACGCCGCAAACCTGTGGTCAGGAGTACCCCCGGTGAGGGCGGTAAACATGTCCCGGTGCGCGGAGGAGCGCACCGCGGGGTCGAAGGAGACTTCGCGCCGATCGCAGCGGCCACGAGGAGGCCGGGGCTCCGTCGGCAGACGGGCCGGGCCTCAGGGACGGGGGCGCAGCGGCGGGCCGGTGTGCGGGGCGCCGCCGGTGATCCCGCCGACCAGTTGCGTGCACAGCTCGCGGAGCTTGACGTTGCGGTGCTGCGAGGCGGTGCGCAGGATGGTCAGCGCCTCCTCGGACGAGCAGCGGCGCTGCCCCATGACGATGCCCGCCGCCTGGTCGATCACGGTGCGGGACTGGAGGGCGGCCTGGAGGTCGGAGGTGAAGGTCTGGGCGTCGGCCAGCCTCTGGGCCAGGGCGATGGCCCCGGTCGCCTGGGCGGCGAGGGCGCGCAGGGCGCCGAGATCGGAGTCCGCGAAACCCCGGTTCTTGGGCGAATAGAGGTTCAGCGCCCCCGCGGTGTGCGAGTGGCTCGCGATCGGCAGCGACAGCGACGAGAGCGTTCCGGCGGCGACGGCGAAGGCGGGGTAGCCGTTCCACCGCTCCTCCTCGCGCATGTCGCTCACACTGACCTCGTGCCCCTCGCGCAGCGCCTGTAGGCACGGCCCGTCGTCCTGCCCGTACTGCGCCTCGTCCAGCGCCGGCGCGCTGACACCCGCACTGACCACGGTCAGCGGCCGGTGCTCCCGTTCCAGCGTGATGCCGCAGCCGTCGGCCGCCGGGGCCAGCGCCAGGGCGCTCTCGGCGAGCACCTGGAGAAACGCGTCCAGGGTGGCGGTGTCCAGGAGCAGCGAGAGCAGGTCGGGGGGCTGGGGGGTGAGGGCGTCTTCGTCGGGCATGGTCGTTCCCTTCCCCGATTCGGGTTCATGACCCAGCATGGCACCTCCCGGACACCGGTGCGCCGACCGCGAAGGGGCCCGCGACCGCCCGCCGCCGACGGCGCCGCGGCCCGGAAAAGGGAGGGTGTCTGGGGCGCCGCCTTGGGCAGGATCAGTCCCGAGGTCAGGAAGCGGCCGCGTTCATCAGCCCTGCTTCCGTGGAGTGACCATGTTCCTGCTCAGCTACCAGCTCGACGACGCGCACCTGGTCGTCGAGCTGGACGAGGTGGTCGACCTGGACAACGAGGCGGCGGTCGAGCGCGAGTTGGTCCGGCTGCTGCCGTGCTGCGGTCCACGCGCGGTCATCGTCGACGTCATCACCCCCCTGCTCACCGCGCGGGCGCTGGGTCTCCTGCTGCGGGTCCGCGGCCAGGCCGGTGACCGGGGGGTGTCGATGGCGGTGGTGGCCCGGCACGCCGTCGCTCGTACGGTGCTGAGCGGCGCCGGGCTCGACCGCGTCCTGCGGGTCGCCCGCAGCCTCCCGGGGGCCGAACTGCGCGCCCGGGGATGCAGACCCCGGGCCCGGACGGGTGAGGCGTCGAGGCGTCAGGAGGGGCCGGGCGCGCCGCCCCCGCCGGTCCGGCCTTCGGGGCGGGTGAGCGGTCCGCACGCCCCCACGTCGCTGCCGCGCTATCCGCGCGGGCGCTGAGAAGGCCCGACCACGGCGGCGGGATGCGTACCCGAGAGGGCATAATGAACGGCTGGAGGTCAGGAAACGGCCCGTGTTGTCCCTCCCTGCCTCCGTGGAGTTTCCCGTGAACCTCTGTTCCCGCCGTCGCGCTGCCGTACGGGCCCCGGCCGCCGCCTTCTCCTGTCACGTACGCACCCCCGGCCATGCGGCCGGAGCGGGTGCCGTTCGCGGTGGGCCCCTGCGGACCGGTCTGCCCGCGGCCGCCGGTCCGCCCACGGGCGCGCGTGTGCCGGCTCCCCGGCGGGCCCCTTCCCCCGACGCCTGACGTCCCGCCGCCACGCGCCCGGCGCACCCCGTGGTTCGCCCGTGCGCCCGTGGCGGTCCGCCCTGTTCCAGCGGCGAGACCGCGCCGCTCAGCTTCGCCCCGCCCTGCTCCGGGCGCGGGTCACCGCCCAGAACGAGATGAAACATGACTGACAGGCCCGTGGCCGAGGCACCGGACGCGACTGCCCTGCTCCTGGACGCGACGTCGTTGGACGAGTTCCTCCAGGCTCTCGCCCGCAGTGCGACGGCCTTGGTGGAGATGGCCGACGGATGCGGTGTCACCCTGGAGCGGCAGGGCCGTCCGGTCACCGTGTCCAGCGTGGGGGCCACCGCCACGAAGCTGGACGAGGCCCAGTACGGCCAGGACGACGGCCCCTGCCTCCAGGCGATGCGCACCGGCCGCGAGGTCAGTGTGCCGGACACGCTCCGGGAGAGCCGCTGGGCCGGCTACCCCGCCTACGCGGCGGTCTGCGGCGCCCGCTCCTCCCTGTCGCTCCCCATCGCACCCCACAGCCACACGGCCGGAGCGCTCAACCTGTACGCACCCGTTCCCCACGCCTTCGACAAGGCCGACATGGCGGGGCTGCGGCTGCTCACCGCCCAGGCCACCGGGGCCATCGCACTGGCCCAGCGCATCGCGGACACCGAGGAGTTCGCCGCAGACCTGGAGGCCGCCCTGCGCTCCCGTACCGTCATCGACCAGGCGGTCGGGGTGGTCATCGGCCAGCAACGGTGCAGCCCGGACAAGGCGTTCGAGGTGCTGCGCACGGCGTCGCAGCACCGGAACGTCAAACTGCGCGACCTCTGCGCCGAGTTGATCGCCAGCATCACCGGTGAGGTGCCCCCCGAGGGCCGGATCCAGCCGAGGAGCTGACCCCGCCCCGCCCGCCGCCCGCCCCGGGCACGCCGGAAGGAGGCGGGCGACCGGGGCGCCGTCGGCTCAGGGAAGGGGCGTGCCGCCGGTGGCGTTCATGATCTCGCCGGTGACGAACGAGGCGTTCGCCGAGGCGAGGAAGACATAGGCGGGTGCCATCTCGGCGGGCTGCGCGGGACGGCCCAGCGGGCTCTGCTTCCCGAACTCGGCCGTGTCCGGCAGCGTGGCCGGGATGAGCGGCGTCCACACGGGGCCGGGGGCCACCGCGTTCACACGGACACCGTCAGCGGCGAGCATCTGGGCGAGGCCCTGGGTGAAGGTGACGATCGCCCCCTTCGTCATCGCGTAGTCCAGCAGGTGCGGGCTCGGCTTGTACGCCTGGACGGAGGTGGTGTTGATGATCGAGCCGCCCGCCGGGATGTGCGGCAGCGCGGCCTTGCACAGCCAGAACATCCCGTACAGGTTCGTGCGCACCACCCGGTCGAACTGCTCGGTGGAGATGGCGGAGATCCCGTCGGGCTGGGACATCTGGTACGCCGCGTTGTTGACCAGGATGTCGATGCGGCCGCCCTCGGCGACGGCCCGCTCCACGAGCGCGCGGCACTGCTCCTCCTCCCGGATGTCGCAGGCGACCGCCACGCCCTTGCGTCCGGCCTCCTCCACCAGGCGGACGGTCTCCCGGGCCTCCTTCTCCTCCTCGGGAAGGTGGGTCAGCACCACGTCCGCGCCCTCTCGCGCGAAGGCCAGGGCGACGGCGCGGCCGATGCCCGAGTCGCCGCCGGTGATCAGCGCCCTGCGGTCGGTGAGCAGGCCGCTGCCCCGGTAGGAGTCCTCGCCGTGGTCGGGCGGGGGGTCCATGGGGCCGGTCCAGCCGGGGTGGGCCTGGTCCTGCTGCGGGAAGTCGGGGCGGGGGTGGAGGTGGTTCGGGTCCTGGGGCTCTTCGTGGCTGGTCACGGTGTGCCTTCCTGGTCTGCGGACCGGTGGCGGACGGGGGCGACCGGGGCCCGGCGGACCGCGGTGCGCCGGGCCGAGTGCCCCTGTGCGCGTGACCGAAACACCCCCTTCCGTGCCGTCATCACTGGGGGTGACGCCGCCGGACCCGGGTGAGTCGTGTCTCACCCGCGGGCCGCGGCTTGTCTATGAAACAAGTTGCATAGCAGGATCGCGGTATGGCCCTCGACCACGCGATTCTCGTCTCCCTGCTGGAGAAGCCCGGCTCCGGCTATGAGCTGGCCCGGCGGTTCGAGCGGTCCATCGGGTACTTCTGGACGGCCACCCACCAGCAGATCTACCGCGTACTGGGGCGCATGGAGGCCGACGGCCTGCTCCTCGTCCGCGAGGTGCCCCAGCAGGGGCGTCCGGACAAGAAGGAGTACTCCGTCACCGACGGGGGGCGGGGCGTGCTCGCCCAGTGGCTGCACAAGCCGATCGAACCGGAGAGCCTGCGCCACGATCTCGCCGTCAAGATCAGAGGCGCCGCCTTCGACGACCCGGCCGCCCTGACCGCCGAAGTCGTACGCCACCGGCAGGCGCACCGGGACCGGCTCGCGCACTATCTCGCGGGCCAGGTCCGCGACTTCACCGGCCCCGAGGCCCCGGCACCGCCCGACGCCGGGCAGGAACTCCAGCACGTCGTCCTGCGCGGCGGCATCGCGTACGAGCGCATGACCATCGCCTGGCTCGACGACGTGCTCGACACCCTGCACCGGCTCGCGGCGGCGGGACCGGACGCCTGACCGGGGCGCCGCGCCCGCCACCTCGTACCACCCACGCAACCCTCACCCTCCCGGAAGGCACCCGCCATGGCCGCGTCCGCGTCCCTCCTGTTCAACCCGCACACCTACGACCCCGGGCACTTCGACCCGGAGACCCGCAGGCTGCTGCGCGCCACCGTCGACTGGTTCGAACAGCGGGGCAAGCGGCGGCTGATCGAGGACTACCGCTCCCGTGCCTGGCTCGGCGACTTCCTCGACTTCGCCGCGAGGGAAGGCCTGTTCGCCACCTTCCTCACCCCCGCCTCCGCCGCGGGCGGTGAGAACCAGCGCTGGGACACCGCCCGCATCGCCGCCCTGAACGAGATCCTCGGCTTCTACGGGCTCGACTACTGGTACGCCTGGCAGGTGACCATCCTCGGCCTCGGCCCGGTCTGGCAGAGCGACAACGCCGACGCCCGCGCCCGTGCGGCCGAACTCCTCGGCCAGGGAGAGGTGTTCGCCTTCGGTCTCTCCGAGAAAGCGCACGGCGCCGACATCTACTCCACCGACATGCTGCTGGAGCCGGACGGCGAGGGCGGCTTCCTGGCCTCCGGCTCCAAGTACTACATCGGCAACGGCAACGCCGCCGGTCTCGTCTCCGTCTTCGGCCGCCGCACCGACGTCGAGGGGCCCGACGGGTACGTGTTCTTCGCGGCCGACAGCCGCCACGACGCCTACCACCTGGTGAAGAACGTCGTCGACTCCTCCAAGTACGTCAGCGAGTTCCGTCTCACCGGCTACCCGGTGGCCCCCGCCGACATCCTGCACACCGGCCGTGCCGCCTTCGACGCCGCGCTCAACACCGTCAACGTCGGCAAGTTCAACCTCTGCACCGCCTCGATCGGCATCTGCGAGCACGCGATGTACGAGGCCGTCACCCACGCGCACAACCGCATCCTCTACGGCCGCCCCGTCACCGCCTTCCCGCACGTGCGGCGCGAGCTGACCGACGCGTACGTCCGGCTCGTCGGGATGAAGCTGTTCAGCGACCGCGCCGTCGACTACTTCCGTTCCGCCGGGCCCGACGACCGCCGCTACCTGCTCTTCAACCCGATGACGAAGATGAAGGTGACCACGGAGGGCGAGAAGGTCATCGACCTGATGTGGGACGTCATCGCCGCCAAGGGCTTCGAGAAGGACAACTACTTCGCCCAGGCGGCCGTCGAGATCCGGAGCCTGCCCAAGCTGGAGGGCACGGTCCACGTCAACCTCGCGCTGATCCTGAAGTTCCTCCGCAACCACCTGCTGAACCCCACCGGCCACCCCGCCGTCCCCTCCCGCCTCGACGCGGCCGACGACGGGTTCCTGTTCCGGCAGGGACCGGCCCGGGGCCTGGGCTCCGTGCGCTTCCACGACTGGCGGCCCGCCTTCGACGCGTACGCCCGGGTGGCGAACGTCGCCCGCTTCCGCGAGCAGGCCGACGCCCTGTGCGCGTTCGTCGGGACGGCCGCCCCCGACGAGGAGCAGAGCCGCGACCTGGACCTCCTGCTCGCCGTCGGGCAGCTGTTCGCCCTGGTCGTCCACGGTCAGCTCATCCTGGAGCAGGCCCGGCTGACCGACCTGGACGAGGACCTGCTGGACGAGCTCTTCGCCGTCCTCGTACGCGACTTCTCCGCGCACGCCGTCGACCTGCACGGCAAGGACTCCGCCACCGCGGACCAGCAGGACTGGGCGCTCGGCGCCGTACGCCGTCCCGTCGTGGACACGGACCGCTCGGCGCGGATCTGGGAGCGCGTCGAGGCGCTGTCCGGGGCCTACGAGATGGCGCCCTGACCACCCCCGCGCCTCCGGGGCCCGGCTCCGCTCCGTTCGCGAGCCGGGCCCCGCGCGGTCCGGGCCGGCCGTCCGCTTACCGGAGCGTCCGGCCGCGATCCGTCCGCGCCGCCCTCCGCCACCTGTGTCATCCTCCACCCGGCCCGCCCCGCGGACTCCGGCCGAGGACGCGGGGACCGCTCAGGCCGTACCCGGAGTGCGCCCACGCGGCAGGAACAGCACCGAGTTGACGTAGCGCTCCCGGCGCGGTGCGAAGGCCCGGTGCAGCAGCCCCCGGTGCACCAGGTGCTCGGTCCGCCGCTGGTGGGCCACCAGGTCGAACCCGGCGAGCGGGACCCAGTCGCGATCCGGCAGGACCCAGCCCGCGTAGCCCTGAGCGGTCAGCGTGCCGATCACCGGCTCGACGGGGCCGAGCCGGCTCTCCAGCTCGATCAGCAGCGCCGGGCTCTCCCGGCGCAGCAGCTCCGCCGCGCCGCGCAGCGCGGCCGCCTCCCCGCCGTCCACGTCCATCTTCACGAAGCCGACCCCGCTCAGCCCCAGGCCGTCGACGGTGACCGACGGCACGTCCACACTGTGGGCGTGGATGTCGCGGCGGGCCAGCGAGGAGACCCCCCGGTCGCCCTGGTCGCCCTCCGGGAACCACAGCTGGACCGTGCCCTCCCGGTCGGTCGCCGCACCCTGGACCACCCGGACGTTCGACGGCAGCGTCCGGCGCAGATGCTCGGCCAGATGCGGCACGGGCTCCACCGTCACCACCCGCTCGCAGCGCGCGGCGAGCCGCCGGGACCACGGGCCGTACCAGCCCCCGATGTCGAGGGCGACGCCTCCCGGCGGGCAGAAGTCGGCGAGCCGCCGCAGCTCGGGCTCGAAGCGCGGATACAGGGCGACGGCGGCGGACCCCACCAGCCGGCCGGGCAGCCTGGCCGCCACCGCCGCGGCGAGCGTGGTCACGTGGCCGAGGCCTTCAGCGAGGAGAGGAACCGCTCGTGGTCGACGGCGTCGACCTTTCTGCCCGAGGAGGGCAGGAGCTGCGGTATCCCGTCCACGATCGGGTAACTCAGGCGCAGCCGCCGGTTGTAGAGCGCCCCCTCCTCCGGGAGCAGGACCAGCGGCCCCTTGTCGAGCGGGCAGGCCAGCAGGGCCAGCAGCGGATCGTCGGGACGCATCTGTGGGCTCCTCGGTGTCGTCGGGGCGAAGCGGCGGAACGTACGAGCAGGGATCAGGAAGCCGCGGCGGGCGGCGGGTCGTGGCGCGGCATGGCCAGCAGGACCGTCAGGGCCAGCGCCGTCCCCGCCACCCGCAGGGTCAGCAGCAGCGGGTCCTCGGGCAGGCTCTCACCGAACGCGAGCGTCCCCAGCACCGCCGTGAACAGGCACGTCACCGTCGTGCACACCGGCACGATCAGCGAGGCCCGGCAGCGTTGCAGGGCCGCCTGGGACATCACCAGACCGGCCACCGCGGTGAACAGCAGCAGGTACGGATAGGGCGAGGTCAGCAGCGACAGCGCCGCCTCACCCAGATCGGTGCTGGTCAGGCGGCTGGACGTGCCCTTGATCGCCAGGGAGCTGACCCCGTAGAGCAACCCCACCGCCACCCCGTAACCGATGCCGCTGGTCGGCACCCGGTGCCGCTTGGCCGCCCGGCTCTCCACCCGTACGTACAGCCAGACGCCCGCCGCCAGCGCGGGCACGCACACCAGCAGCACCAGCATCCACGGGGCCCCGCCGCTTACCGCGTCCTCGCCCTCGCGCACCGAGGCGACCACCATCAGCAGCGCCAGCAGCACCCCGCCCAGCGCGTAGCGCTCGCGGCCCGAGGACTCCTCGCCGAGCACCGCCGACGACAACAGCAGGAGCAGCACCAGACCGGAGACGAAGATGCCCTGGGCGGCCGCGATCGGCAGCGCCCGGTAGACGATCAGCTGGGCCCCGAACCCGGCCGCCAGCGCCAGCGCACCGACCATCCACAGCGGGCTGGTCAGCAGCGTCCGCACCACGTGCAGCGGCCGGTCGGCGGAGAGCGCGGGCAGCGAACCGAGCGCCCGCTTCTCCACCACGAACCCCACGCTGTACAGCGCGTTGGCCACCAGCGCCGCGCCCACACCCCACCACATCGCGCTACCTCCGCCGGGCGTGGGCCAGCAGGATGGACGCCGCCCCCGGGACCGAGCACGCCGCCCGGTCCAGCAGCCGCAGCGGCTTCGGCACCCCGTGGAAGGGCGCGCCGGTGATCCGGACGTCCGCGAATCCGGACGCGGTCAGGAACGAACGCAGCGCACGGGCGGTGTACAGGCGCAGATGGCCGACCACCTCGGAGCCCGGCCTGCCGTGGATGCCGCGCAGGCTGACCTCCGAGAACACCGGCTGCACCCCCGCCAGCAGCAGCGCCCGGTTGTACCAGGCGGCCAGGTTGGGGGTGGACAGCATCAGATGGCCGCCGGGGCGCAGCACGCGCCGCAGCTCGTCCATCGCCTGGTCCGGGTCGACCAGATGCTCTAGGATCTCGCTGAACAGCACGGCGTCCGCGCAGCCGTCGGCCAGCGGCAGCCCGCCGTGCTCCAGTTCGCCGCGCACCACGTGGCCCATCCGGGGGCGGGCCCGGCGCAGGGCGTCCTGCGACCAGTCGATGCCGATCAGCCGGTGCCCGGCGAGGACCGGGGCAGCCGTGGCCGCCGCCGTACCGTCACCGCAGCCCACGTCGACGATCACCTGGCCGGGCGCCTCCAGCGCGTCCGCCAGCAGCCGGGCCTGCCGCCTGGTGCGCCCGTCGCCCGAGGCGACGGGGACCGCCGGGTTCTCGTAGAAGTCCCGCAGCCCGGGGGAGGGGGAGGTCGCGCTGGTCATAGGGCCTCCGAGGACGTCGCGGCCAGGTGCCGGGTGAACAGGTCCAGCAGGGCCGCGCCGTCGCTCCGCCCCAGCAGGGTGCGCGACCAGCGCAGGGCCAGATGCAGCCGGCCGTCCGTGGACGCCGTGGTGAAGGTCAGTCCCCGGGGCATCCGGGCGGGTGCGGAGAACCACACCGCGCTCGCCCGGCCGGCGTCACCGAAGTCCAGCGGGTAGGGGATCCGGCCGATGTTGCTCAGCAGGGTCGTCGAGGTCCATGGACCGGCGACCACCCGCAGCCCCCGGGTGAGGGCGCCCCGGGCCGCCACCGGCAGCACGGGTGCGGTCAGCAGGCCCGCGCCTCTGCCCAGTTGCGGGCGCGGCTGGGCCTTGAGTGCCCGGGTCCGCTCGGCGGTCGCCCGCAGCAGAGCCGCCACGTCCGTCCCGGGCGCCACCTCGGCCGCGGTGAAGCCGACCTCCACCAGCCGGGTCCCGTTGCCGATCGGCATCTCGGGGCCCCGGGTGCGGTCGTCGACCGGCATGGTGATCCGCAGCGGCCGCCGGCCGGCCCCCGGCGCGCCCTGCGCCCGGTTCCAGTCGGCCACCGTCAGCGCGGTCGCCACCATCAGCTGGTCGTTCACCGTGTACGGCGCGCCGGACTCCCGGCGGGGGACCGGGAGTTCGGCCAGCAGCATCGCGTTGCCCGGCTGAGGGGCGTGCCCCGGGGAGCCCGGTGCCACCTGGGCGGGCCGGGCCAGCGCCGGGGTCCCGGAGCGCCGGAGCCGAGGGGCCGCCGCCGGTCGGGCCGGGGCGGGCGACGGCGGGGTGGGCGACATGCCGTAGACCTCCGCGGCCGTCGCCGCCAGCCGCAGGCACGCCGGACCGTCCAGGGCGGTGTGGTGCACGGTGAACAGCAGCACACAACCCTCCCGGTCCGGCTCGCGGACCACGTCCAGCCGCAGCGGCGGCGAGGCGGTCAGCGCCGGGGCGCGGTCCAGCGCCCCGGTCCGCGCCCGCTCCAGGGCTCCGGGCGCGCACGGCGGGAAGGAGACCGGGTCGGTGTCCGGTCCCTCGGTCAGCTCCCACTCGTAGCGGCGGGCCAGCGGCCCCCGGGGCCGCTCCCGCATCAGCGCCCGGGGGTGCCGGGCCAGCGCGGTGGCGAACGCGGAGCGCAGCCGTTCCTCGTCGACCCGGCCCGGCAGATGGATCTCGATGTGCACCGTGCTCGGCTCGGCGTCCTGCGCGCAGTGCCGGGCCACCTCGTCGACGACCGGGAACGGCACCCGGGCGGGGCGCCCAGGCGACCGGCCGCCGCCCGGGGCCCGCTGGTGCTGAACGGTCGCCATCAGGCGTCCTCCCCCTTCGTCGGGTGCCTGCCATCGGCGGACAGCGTCCGGCCCGAGGGCGGGGCGGGCTGCGCCGGGAGCTGGACCGTCGGCCGGTCGCCGTCCGCCGGGACCGGCTCCGCCGTGCCCCGGCCGCCGCGGAGCGCCCGCCTGCCGAGCGGCTCCCGGCCCACCGTGACCAGTGCGGCGAACAGCCCGATCAGGGCCAGCAGTTGAGCGGTGGCACCGAAGGCGCCCGCACCCGTGGTCGTACTCTCCCCGGTGCCCACCGCGGCGACAACCCCCGCGGCGGCCATCGCCGCGAACGCGACCGGAACGAGCAGCCGCGGCCGGAAGTGCGCCAGGACGGCGAGCAGCGGTACGGCCACCGCGACCGGACCCGCGATCACCACCCCGACCAGGCTCAGGGCGACCGTGCCCAGGATCAGCCCCGGACCCGGCGGCGCCGGCTGCTCCTCCTCCCCGTCCCGGCCGGAGCCCTTGCGGCCGACGAGGGCGAGCACCACGAGCGCCAGGAAGAGCACACCCGCGCCGATCAGGCCCCACCGGTAGAGGGTGGCCGGTTCGTACTCCAGGGTGACCGTGCCGCCCCCGCCCTCGGGCACCAGCCAGGCCTGCTGCCACCCGTCGATCCGCAGCGGCGTCAGCTCCTTGCCGTCCAGGGTGGCCTTCCAGCCCTTGTTGTGGTTCTCGTGGATCTGGAGGTAGGCGGCCTCGCCCGCTCCGACCTCCACGGTCCGCCGGTCGCCCTCACCCTGCTCCATGTCCACCGTGCGCGGCGTCGCCGCGGCGGCCTCGGTGGCGCCGTTGCTGAGCGTGACGTCCGTGATCGCCAGCGGACCCTCGTCCCCCGCCTGCACGGTGGTGGACGAGGCGGCCAGCTCGACCTTGCTGCCGTCGGTGCACAGCGACACGTCGATGGGCCTGCGCTGGGTCAGATCCCGCACCCGGCCCTCGGCCCTGGTCTCCAGGTACGTGCCGCCGACGGAGAGGACGGGTCCCTTGCCGCAGGGCAGGCTGAACCTCTGGTCCGGCTTCGGCTGCGGCGACCGGAACTCCTCCAGCGCCGGGATGTAGACCTCGCTCAGCCCGACCGGCAGCTGCAACTGGCCGTCGGCCACCGGGTTGTGGACGGTCAGCGGAGCCGTCTTGGAGATGGTGATGTCCATCCGGTCGGTGTTGACGGGCGAGAAGCGGGCCATGCCGTTCTCGTCCACCGAGGCCACCGCCGTACCGTCCGGCGAGCTGATCTGGACCTGCTCGGCACGGGCCGACAGACCCCCGGCCGCGGCGAACACGATCTCCCCGACCGGCCGCTTCTCGGGCCACTTCAGACGCAGTACGGGGCGCTCGCCCGCGATCCACGCCGTGGTGAGGTCGCCGTCGGTGAGGTTGCGGGGGCTGAGGTTGGTGCCCAGCCGCGCCGTGGAGTCGGCGGTCACCTCGATCTTGTCCCGCTCGCCCGTCAGGTCGAACAGCAGCTTGTCGAGGGCCTCGCCGGGCACCGGCAGGGCGGTCGCCGCGACCGTGTAGTCGCCCGCCTCAGGAGCGGTGAACTGGCGGCCCAGGCCCACCTCGGCCGCCACGGACGACAGGCCGCCCGGGTCGCTGCCCCGCCGCAGCGAGAACACCGTCGAGTCGGCGCCCTCGCGCGGCGCGTCGTTCGGCAGCTCCAGCATCCGGGTCACCTGCACCCCCGGGACGGCGATGTCGCTGAACCCGGCCCCGGTGAGCCCCGGGCGCCCCTGCTGGGACTCCAGGATCGTCACCTTCAGCCAGGCCGCCTGCCCGGCGGGCGCCGCCACCTGCTGCGCCGAACCGTCGGTCCGCAGCGGGCTGTCCTTGGAGCCCTGGTCGGTCTCCACCCGGATCACCGTGGCCGCCGCCCGGACGTTGCCGCTGGGCAGCGGCGTCACCTGGATCGAGGCGGGGATGTCCGTCGGGGTGGAGAAGTCGACCCGCACCCACTCGTCCTTCGGCGAGCCGGGAGAGCCCTCCGCCCAGCCGGTCGCCGGGTTGCCGTCGAAGGCGTTGACCGGGTCGTACTGCGGCAGATGGAAGAGCCAGTTGCCCACCGAGGACGCGCTGACCGACTTCGCCCCCCGGATCACCGCCGTCGTCTGGTGGTCCGCCCCGGACGTCGGCAGGATCTGCCGCGGCTCACGGCCCGGATCCTGCGCCGACTCCTCGGCGTTGCGCTCGCCCGAGGTGTACGTGTACGAGGTGTTGGAGTTCACCAGGCCGAACCGGGTGTCGGCCCGCCGCAGCCCGTCGCCCGCCGCGTACAGCGACGGCCGTCCCAGACCCGGATGCGCGTCCCCGGCGAGCACGGTGGGCCGCCCCTCGACGGCGCCGCTCGCCGACAGCGGCAGCAGCGACTCGGGGCCGCCGCTCACCACGGCGGTCGAGGCGACCGGAGTGGCCGTCGCCCGCCCGGGGCGTTCGGTCCCCTCCGGCGGCGCGTAGATCTCCACGGCCCGCTGGCGCGGGTACAGCCCCTCGACCTGCACGGGGGTGTCGGCCGCGATCCGGCCCGCGGTCATCACCGGCCCGTAGCCCTTGACCCGCTCGTAACCGGACGCCTCCAGGGTGCGCTTGACCGTGGTGGACGGGACGTAGCCCAGCTGGTCCGGGTCCAGGTCGTTGCGGACGACCACGTAGTGCAGCCCGGCCCGGTTCAGGTACGCGGAGAGCCCGGGGACCTCGCCGCCGGAGGTCAGCGCCTGCTCGACGGCGTCCATCGCCCGCCGGTTGCCGGGCGTGCCGAAGGGAACGTAGTCACGCTGTGCGTAGGGCGAGTCGGCCAGTACGTCCAGCGGCTGGTCGATGGGGGAGCCCCAGGTGTAGATACCGTGCGCGGTCGCCGGGACCACCAGCGCGCGGTCGTCCGGCGAGTTCTCCTTGAGCCAGCTCCCGGTGGAATCCCAGTAGTCGGGGACCTTCTGGAACGAACCCGTCTGGAGGATGGAGCCGTTGAGGTACGGCCACGCCAGACCCGGCAGCACGATCACGGCGGCGACCACCGGTGCCAGACGCCGCATCCGCGCCGGGTCCGGGCCCCGGCGGGCGGCGGCCACGGCGGCGACGGCGGTGATGTGCGCCAGCCCCAGGGCCAGCGCCAGCGCCAGGCCCGTCTGGAACTTGTAGATGTTCCGGAACGGCACCAGCCAGGTGTCCAGCCAGTCCTGGACGGTGCCGTGGAACAGCCCGCCCAGCGCGCCGCCGTACCCGGCGAGCGTCACGAGCGCGACGGACAGCACGGTCAGCACCAGCCAGCGGCGCTCGGGCAGATCCCGCCGGGCCAGCCCCGCCAGCCCCAGGGCGGCGGCGAGCGCCGAGCCCAGGATGGTGACGGTCGAGCTCGCGACGGTCCACCCGGCCGGCAGCCAGGGCTCACCGAAGTTGAGATAGCCCACCCAGTTGCCCGCGCCGCGCAGCGCCTCGGTCGCCGACATGGTCGTCGTCGTGGTGTACGAGGACTCCACGTACGGCATGAAGTTCTCGCCGAAGGTCCCCAGCAGCAGCAGCGGGACGATCCACCAGGCGGTCGCCATGATCACGCCCGGTATCCACCACAGCAGCAGCCCGCGCTTGCGCGGACCGCCCGGCCGCGCCAGCAGATACAGCCCCACCGGCAGCAGCGAGGCCAGCGTGGAGGCCGCGTTGACCCCGCCCATCAGCGGGATCAGCAGCGCGGAGCGGACGGCCGCGATGCGCGGGGTGAGACGCGGGTCGGTCAGCGGCAGCAGCACCCACGGCAGCAGGGCGCCCGGCAGCGCCGCGGCCGACGTGGAGCCCACCACGATGGTGTAGGTCGGCCACAGCGCGTAGACGACCGCGGCCAGCAGCCGGCTGGAGGACGAGCCCACCCGCAGCCGCTCCGCGAGGCGCAGCGCGCCCCAGAAGGCGGTCGCCACGATGAGCGACAGCCACAGCCGCTCGGCCAGCCAGGTCGGCACCCGCAGCAGTTCGGCGGTGCCGTAGTACGGCAGCATCGGCACGAGGTAGCCGATGTACTGGTCGGCTATCCCGCCGAACCCCGAGCGGCTGTGCCACAGCTCGCCCAGGTCGCCGAGGAACCGGCCCGGCGCGGTGACGACGCCCAGCTTGGTGTCGAACGTCATCCGGCCGGGCGACACCGCCAGGAAGGCCAGGAAGACGGCGGCCCAGAACCCCAGGAGCCAGCGCCGGGAACGCGCCTGCGGCGGGCCGTCGGCGGGGACGGAGGGCTCGGGGCCCGGACCGTCCGGGGCCGCGGGCCGGGGTGGGTGGACAGCGCTGGTCATGAACACCGCCGGAGAATGAGGAGGAGGTTCCAGGTGGCGAACTCCCGCAGGACGGGAATGCGCGGCACGAGCTGGGGAAGGACGGGCCAGTAACGGGAGCGCGCGGAAACCACGGTCACGTCACTGCGGCTTCGGACATGGCGCAGCGTCTCGCCCACGCCGATCCGGAAGAGGTTGTCGCCGAGGCGGTGCTTGGCGGGACGGCCGGTGCGCCGCTCGTAGCGGCTCCGGGCGCGCTCGGCGCCCAGGTAGTGCCACGGCGCCCACTCGTGGCCGCCCCAGGGGGAGTGCCAGTTGGTGAAGGAGACGTAGATCAGCCCGCCCGGCCGGGTCACCCGGGCCATCTCGCTGAGAAAGGTGTGCGGGTCGGCCACGTGCTCCAGCACGTTGGACGAGAAGCAGACGTCGGCCGCTCCGTCGGCCAGCGGCAGCAGATACCCGTCGGCGACCACGGTGTCCGCCCGCTCGCCGGGGCTCAGCTCGGCCGTGTCCGGTTCGAAGAGGTAGCCGTGCGCGCCGCGCCGGCGGAACTCCCGGGTGAAGTAGCCGTCGCCGCCGCCGATGTCCACGACGACCTTGCCCCGGACCGGACCGTGCCGCTCCACCTGGTCCGCGGCGTCGCGGGCCAGCAGGGTGTACGCCGTCGCCGGGTCACCCTGCTCCCGCATGAAGGCACGGAACAGGGCGGCCGAGCGCCGGAAGGAAGGGTCTTTCACGCGTTCGCACCGATCGCCGGGGCGCTCACGCCGCTGGTCGCCTCGGCGGCGACCGCCAGGAACTGCCGGACGCTGCTGGTCCACCGGAACGCGGCGGCCCGCTCCCGGGCGGCCTTGCCCATCGCCTCGCGCCGCTCGTCGTCCAGGGCCAGCGCGCACCAGGCGGCGGCGAAGGACGACGCGCCCGGGGCGAGGATGCCGGTGACGCCGTCCTCGACGGAGTCGCGCAGCCCCGGTACGTCGAAGCCCAGGGTCGGGGTCGAGCGCGCGCCGGCCTCCGTGACGACCAGCCCCCACCCCTCCACGGCCGCCGGATGCAGCAGCATCCACGACGCGCAGAGCAGCCGGTGCTTCTCCGCCTCGGTGACGTGACCGGCGAACTCCACGCCCTCACCGGCGAGCCGCTCCAGGCGGGCCCGCTCGGGTCCGTCGCCGACGATGACGAGACGGCCGCCGGTGACCGGCCGGACCCGCTCCCACAGCTGGAGCAGCAGATCGATGCGCTTGTAGTCGACGAGCCGGCCCAGCGCCACGAACAGCGGGGTCCCGGACCGGTCGCCCTGCGGGCTCGGCTCCTCGACGCCGTTGTGCACCACCCTGATCCGGTGGTCGGGCACGCCCAGCTCGCGCAGGGCGCCCGCCGTGGACGGGGACACCGCGATCATCAGGTGGTCGCGGTAGGCGCGGGACAGCGCCCAGTGCTCCAGCCGCCGCCCGGCCCGCGCCACGGGCAGGGGGAACCGCATGTCCCACAGGTCTGTGTGCACATGGTTGACCAGGCACACGGTGGGACCGCGGTGCCACAGGGGCGCGAGATACGGCATGCCGTTGCAGACCTCGACCAGCAGGTCGCAGTCCCCGACCTGCCGGGCGAAGGCGGACCGCGCACCGAGGTAGTGCCCCAGGCTTCCGCCCGCCGACACGACGCGGTAGGACCTGCGGGCGGCCTGGCCGCCGCACAGCAGGGTGACGTCGTGGCCCTGCTCGGTGAGGCCCGAGGCGAGCCGGTCGATCAGCAGCTCGGAGCCGCCGGCGGCCGGGTTGCCCAGGTCGCGGTGGGCGAGGAAGACGATGCGTCGCGGGGCCGCGGGGACCCTGGAGGATGCCGGGCCCTGACCCTGGCGCGTGACTGCATCGAGCAGTGGGGGAGGTACGTGCTGGGGCATGGGCGCTCCAACTCGGCTCGGGGTGCGGGGACTCGGGGATGAGCGGAAAGAGGGGGGAGGGTATCCGCGGAGGGGTCAAAAGACAGGGGAGGGGGCGGGACGGGGCGGGGATCGCGAACGAAAAGACGGGACGGAAAAAGGAAAGACCGGGGGGCCGTGCTCTGGTGGGGATAGACAGTTTTCGGCACGGGTTACCGCCCGGCTACTCACCGGCGCAACAACTTGCGGGTAACTCAGGTGTGCGTACTCGTCATCAGGTGAGTGTTCCGGGTCTCCGGCTGCTCCCGGCGGCCCCGGACGACGAGGACGACCCCCACGGCGGTGAGTACGAGCCCGAGCCCGGCCGCCCCGGCCGGGGCGCTCTCCCCGAGCATCGCCAGCCGGTCGCTGTCCGCCGAGGCCAGCTCGACCTGCTTCTTCTGGGTCGCCTCGGTGAACTCCACCCGCTCGCTCTCCAGCAGCACCACCGCGTCCTTCTTGGAGCCGGGCGCGCGCAGCGTCTTCTTCGGGCCGATCGCCGCGTTGATGATCCGGCCGGTGCGCCGGTCCACGACCAGCTCGATGCCGCTGTTGGCGTACCACTCCTCGGCCAGTACCTGGGGGGTGTTCTTCCGTCCCACGAGGACCCCGGGAACCTGCCGCACACCGGTCCTGGTGGGCTCGACCTCGCCCTTGAACACGTAGCCGGAGTAGCCCTGGATCTTCTTCTCGCCCTCGAAGGAGAGCCGCACCACACCGCCGAGCGTGCTGTCCCACCAGCGGTAGGCGCGCTTCTCCACGTCGAAGGGGAACTTCAGGTACGCCTCCCCGTCGAAGGCGGGGCTCTCCTCGCAGCAGTGCACCGGCTCGTTGGTGGTCCGGTCTGTCACCCAGCGCTCCAGCGTCCACTGGAGGGCGTCACGGGGATCGGACGCGGGCAGCGTGCTGTCGTGGTCGACGGAGGTCGACACGTCCCAGACGGCGTTGCCGCTCTTCTCGCTGTCGGCCACGTCCCCGCGCACCTGCCGGGTGATCGTGATCGTCTCACCGTCGACCGTCTCGACCTCACCGGTGTCGAAGTAGCTGCCGGTACCGGTGAAAACGGTGGTGGTGTCGGTGTCTATCGGGGTGCGCTTGGCATGCGGCTGGACATACCAGACGAGCAGGGGTGCGAGAACGAGCAGAAAGACCCCCGCCCCCAGCAGAACGAGCGAGAGGGGTGAAGCATTGCGGCGCATCCGGGCACTCCTGGGTCGAAATCTCTTCGCGGAGGTGCACGGGCCCCGGGCCGGTCAGCCCTTGAATCGCGTGAACAGTAAGCAAGGCCTTGACGAGATGTCAATGACCTGTCGACACTGTGTGCCAGCCGGAGGGGCCCGGCTCACGGGGCGGGGATCGCCTTCAGCAAGGAGCTGACCCGACCATGCGCAGATTCATCGCCGCTCTTGTCACCGCGACCGCGGGCGCGGCGCTCGCCGTAGGCGCGGCGTTCGGTGTCGTGGCACTGCTCGACGCCACCCCCGACCAGCCCAACACGCCGCTGATCAGCTACGACACCGCCCCGGCGGCCCCGTGACGCGCACGGCCTGGCAGGAGGTGCCCCGGTCCCAGCTGGACCGGTTCGCCGCCATCGCCCTGTCCGAGGCTCCGGAACTCGCGCAGACGATCCTTCGGGCGATCCGCCGGGACTACCCCTACCTCCACCTGGTCGAGGACGACTCCGGGGAGCCCTTGGCCCTGGTCGGCATCCGCCGCGCCATCGAGGGGTTCGTCGACAATCTCACCTCCGGCGCGCACCCCCGGGTGCCGCCGGAGATGTTCCAGGAGTTCGGGCGGGGCGAGGGCCTGGAGGGCCGCAGCCTCGACTCGCTCCAGGCGATCTACCGCTTCGGCGTCCGGCTCACCTGGCGCAGGCTCGCCGAGATCGGCCAGCAGGTCGACATCCCGGCACCCGCCATGTACGAGCTGGCCGAGTCGGGTTTCGAGTATCTGGACGGTCTCGTGGAACAGTCGGTACGGGGCTACGCCGAGGCGGCCGCCCGGCGCGCCAGCGAACGCCTCCGCCTCCAGCGCCAGCTGATCGAGATGCTGCTCATGGAGCACCGCGTCGAATCGAGCAGGACCCTGGCCGAGCGGGCCGCCCGGATCGGCTGGGAGCTCCCCGAGACGATCGCGGTGGGCGTCCTCATCCGCCCCGCCCGGGAAGCGGTCGCCCCGGCGGTCGGCCAGGGCATCCTGCTGGAGATGGAGAGCGAGCAGCCGCGCATCGTCATCCCGGACCCGGAGACGGCGGGCCGGGCGGAGACCCTGCGCCGGGCGACCTCCGGCTGGTCGGGGGCGATCGGCCCGCCGGTCCCGCTGGCGGCCGCCGCGACCTCGCTGCGGTGGGCGGAGACCGCGGTCCAGCTGATCAAGAAGGATCTGCTGCCGCAGGGCGAGGTGCTGCACTGTACCGAGCGCATGGAGGAGCTGGTGCTGCTGCCGGCCCAGGAGCTGATCGACGCCTCCGCCCGCCGCTGCCTGGCTCCGCTGGACGGCATGAGCCCGACCCAGACCCGGCGGCTGGCCGAGACCCTGCTCGCCTGGATCGAGACCCCCGGCGGCGCCCCCGACGTGGCCACCCGGCTCGGCATCCACCCCCAGACGGCCCGCTACCGGCTGCGGCAGATCCGAGAGCTGTGGGGCGACGCCATCGACGAACCGGACCAGCGCTTCGAGATGCTGCTGGTGCTCCGCGCCCAGCGGCTGCGCGGCGACCTGGCCCCGGTCCAGGACTGAGGCCCGGACCGGGGCCGTACCACCCGGGGGCGGCTCAGACCGGGGTGACGTACGCCCCGGAGATCCCGCCGTCGACCAGGAAGTCCGTGGCGTTCACGAACGAGGAGTCGTCGCTGGCCAGGAACGCCACGGCGGCCGCGATCTCGGTCGGCTCGGCGAACCGGCCGACCGGGATGTGCACCAGCCGCCGCGCCGCCCGCTCCGGGTCCTTCGCGAACAGCTCCTGGAGCAGCGGGGTGTTGACCGGCCCCGGGCAGAGCGCGTTCACCCGGATGCCGTCGCGGGCGAACTGCACGCCCAGCTCCCGCGACATCGCCAGCACCCCGCCCTTGGACGCGGTGTAGGAGATCTGCGAGGTGGCCGCGCCCATCCGGGCCACGAACGAGGCCGTGTTGATGATGGAGCCCCGGCGCTGGGCGCGCATGTAGGGGATGGCCGCCTTGCAGCACAGGTACACCGAGGTCAGGTTGACCTCCTGCACCCGCCGCCAGGCCTCCAGACCGGTCTCCAGGATGGAGTCGTCGTCGGGCGGCGAGATACCCGCGTTGTTGAACGCGATGTCGACCGAGCCGTAGGTGTCGGACGCGGCCCGGAACAGGGCGTCCACCTGCTCGGCGTCGGTGACGTCGGTCCGGACGAAGAGCCCGCCCGCCTCCTCGGCGGCGGCCTTGCCGTGCTCCTCGTCCACGTCGGCGCAGACGACATGGGCGCCCTCGGCGGCCAGCCGCCGCACGGTGGCCAGGCCGATGCCGCTGCCGGCTCCGGTGACGACGGCGGTGCGGCCGACCAGGCGGCGGCAGACGGAAGAGGTGTCGGTCATGGTGCTCAGGCCTCCGTGCTGATGAAGACGTTCTTGGTCTCGGTGAAGGCGGCCAGCGCGTCGGGGCCGAGTTCACGGCCCAGACCCGACTGCTTGTAGCCGCCGAAGGGGGTCGCGTAGCGCACGCTGGAATGCGAGTTGACGGAGAGGTTGCCCGCCCGCAGGCCCTGGCCGACGCGGAGCGCCCGGCCGACGTCCCGGGTCCAGACCGAGCCCGCGAGGCCGTAGTCGGTGGCGTTGGCGAGGCGTACGGCGTCCGCCTCGTCGGTGAACGGCAGCACCACCGCCACCGGACCGAAGACCTCCTCCAGGGCCACCGGGGCGTCGGGGGAGACCCCGGCGAGCACGGTCGGCGGATACCAGAAGCCGGGCCCCTCGGGCGCCTTGCCGGTATGGGCCCGTACGCCGTCGGCGCCCCGGGCCCCGTCGACGTACCCCGCCACCCGCTCCCGCTGGACGGCCGAGATCAGCGGGCCCATCTGGGTCCGCTCGTCGGAGGGGTCGCCCACCACCACGGCGGACACCGCGGAAAGGAGCAGCTCCAGGAACCGGTCGTACACGGACCGCTCGACCAGGATCCGGGTGCGGGCGCAGCAGTCCTGGCCGGCGTTGTCCAGGAAGGACATCGGCGCGGCCGCCGCCGCTGCCGCCACATCGGCGTCGGCGAAGACCACGTTGGGGCTCTTGCCGCCCAGCTCCAGGGTGAGCCGCTTCACCCGCTCCGCGCACCGGGTCATGATGTGCTTGCCCGTCCGGGTGGAGCCGGTGAACACGATCTTCGCGACGCCGGGGTGTTCGACCAGGGCGCTCCCGGCGACCGGCCCCTCACCGGGCAGCACCTGGAAGAGCCCTTCGGGAAGACCTGCTTCCAGGGCGAGTTCGGCCAGTCGCAGCGCGGTCAGCGGGGTCGTCTCGGCGGGTTTGAGGAGCACGGCGTTGCCTGCCGCGAGCGCCGGGGCCAGGCCCCAGGCGGCGATCGGCATCGAAAAGTTCCACGGTGCGATGACCCCGACGACGCCGAGCGGCTCCAGGACCGTGAAGTCGATGCCGCCCGCGACCGGGATCTGCCGCCCCAGCAGCCGTTCCGCCCCGCCCGCGCTGTAGTCGAGGAGGTCGCGGACGTTCCCGGCCTCCCAGCGGGCGTTGCCGAGGGTGTGACCGGCCTCGCGGACCTCCAGCCCGGCCAGTTCCTCGATGTGCTGGTCGACGGTGGCGGCGAAGCGGCGCAGCAGCCTCGCCCGGTCGGCGGGCGCGGCGGCCGACCAGGAGCGCTGGGCCGCGGTGGCGCGGGTGACCGCCGCGTCCACGTCGGCCGCCGTGGACGCGGGGACGGTGGCGATGACCTCGGCGGTCGCCGGGTTCAGGACATCCAGAGTGGACTGTGACACGTACGGACCTCGATCGGGGAGCGGGGTGTGGTCAGAGGCGTTCGAAGGAGCGGCGCAGCTCCCAGTCGGTCACCGCCGCGTCGTACGCGGCGAGTTCGACCCGGGCCATGTTGAGGTAGTGCGCCACGACCTCCTCGCCGAACGCCTCCCGGGCGATGGGACTGGCCTCCCACAGCTCGGCCGCCTCGCGCAGCGTCGTCGGGACCTGCTCGTAGTCGGCGGTGTACGCGTTGCCCGTACAGGCCTCCGGCAGCTCCAGCCGGTGCTCCACCCCGTACAGCCCGGCGGCGATCAGTCCGGCCACGGCGAGGTAGGGGTTGACGTCGCCGCCGGGCAGCCGGTTCTCGAAGCGCAGGGAGCGCCCGTGGCCGACGACCCGCAGGGCGCAGGTGCGGTTGTCGACGCCCCAGGCGACGGCGGTGGGGGCGAAGGAGCCGGGCTGGAAGCGTTTGTAGGAGTTGATGTTGGGGGCGTAGAGGAGGGAGAAGTCCCGCAGGGCGGCCAGCTGACCGGCCAGGAAGTGCCGCATCAGCTCGGACATGCCGTCCGGCCCGTCCCCCGCCATCGCGTTCTCGCCGTCCTCGTCGGTGAGCGAGAGGTGGATGTGGCAGGAGTTGCCCTCGCGCTCGTCGTACTTGGCCATGAAGGTCAGCGAGTAGCCCTCCTGGGACGCGATCTCCTTGGCGCCCGTCTTGTAGACGGCGTGCTGGTCGCAGGTGGTCAGCGCCTCGTCGAAGCGGAAGACGATCTCGTGCTGTCCCGGATTGCACTCGCCCTTCGCGGACTCGACGGTCAGCCCGGCCTCCTGCATCTCGTTGCGGATGCGGCGCAGCAGCGGTTCGATCCGGCCGGTGCCGAGGATCGAGTAGTCGATGTTGTACTGGTTGGCCGGGGTCAGCCCGCGGTAGTCGCGGTCCCAGGCCTCCTCGTAACTGTCCCGGAAGACGATGAACTCCAGCTCCGTGCCCACCTGGGCGGAGTAGCCGAGGCCGGCCAGCCGGTCGAGCTGGCGGCGCAGGATCTGGCGGGGCGCGGCGACGACCGGGCTGCCGTCGTGCCAGGCGAGGTCCGCGACGAGCAGGGCCGTGCCCTCGTGCCAGGGCACGGGGCGCAGAGTGGCGGGGTCGGGGACCATGCCGAAGTCGCCGTAGCCGCTCTCCCAGGAGGACATGGCGTAGCCCTCGACGGTCTGCATCTCGGTGTCCACGGCCAGCAGGTAGTTGCAGCCCTCGGTGCCGTGCTCCAGCACCTCGTCCAGGAAGAAACCGGCCGCGAACCGCTTTCCCTGAAGCCGTCCCTGCATGTCGGGGAAGGCCAGCACCACGGTGTCGATCGACCCGTTCGCGACGCCTGAGCGGAGCTCGTCGACGCCGAGCGGGGGTGTGCGGTCTGCCACGGGATGCCTCCTTGGGGGAACCGGGAGGCATAAGGTATGACAGAGAACCATTGCTTGGGAAGGGAATCCGTCAATGGTCACGAGGGGAAGCGCCGACGGCACCCGTCCGGCCGCGGCGGTGACGGCGGCGGGGCCCGGCGCGGCGCCCGGCGGGCCGGACTCCCTGCTGCGCCCGGTCCGCGCGGGCAACGGCTTCGAGGAGGCGCTGGAGCAGGTCCTCCAGCTGCTGCGCCTGGGTCTCGTGCCGCCCGGTGAACGGCTGCCGTCCGAACGCGAGCTGTCCCAGCGGCTGCGGATCAGCAGGGTGACCCTGCGTGAGGTCCTCAAGGTCCTCCAGGACCAGGGCATGGTCGAGAGCCGCCGCGGCCGCTACGGCGGAACGTTCGTGCTGCCGCGCTCCGCCGCCCCCGACGAACTGCGCCGCCGCGTCGCCGCCCTGGACGTCGAGGACACCCTGCGTTTCCGCGAGGTCCTGGAGGCCGGAGCCGCCGGCCTGTGCGCCGGAGGGCTCGCGGCCGACGGCCGCAGAAGGCTGCGGGCGGCGCTCGACGCCACGCGGGGCGCCCGGCTGGAGGACTACCGCCGCCAGGACACCCTGCTCCACCTCACCCTCGCCGACCTGTCCGGCTCCCGCTCGCTCGCCGCCCAGTACGCGTCCGTCCGGGCCGCCCTCAACGAACTCCTCGACTGCATCCCGCTGCTGGTGCGCAACCTGGAACACTCCCAGCGCCAGCACACGGCCGTCGTCGAGGCGGTGCTGGACGGGGACGCGGACGCGGCGCGCGCGGCGATGCGCGAACACTGCGGGGGCACGGCGGCGCTGCTGCGCGGCTTCCTGGTCTGAGGCGGCCCGGGGCGCGCCGCGGTCATCCGTAACCACTCTTTAACGCACGCCCCTTGCGCAGACCTCGGGCCTTCCACAAAGGTGTGCCGACGAACCTTTGATCGACGCTTGGCCACGCAGGCCCATCGACGGAGTCGACAGACATCTGGAGCGCTCATGGCTCAGGGAACCGAAACACCCGCAGGCCCACCCAGTGACGCAAATTCGGGTGCGCCCAAGGACTCCGGCGGCACCGAAGCGTATCTGCACCGCCGGACTCTGCGCCGGGGCAGCGCGGGCTGGCTGCTGCTGACCGGGCTCGGCGTCGCCTACGTCGTCTCCGGCGACTTCTCCGGCTGGAACATCGGCCTGTCCGAGGGCGGCTTCGGCGGACTCGCCGTGGCCATGGTCCTGATGGGCGTCATGTACGCCTGTCTGGTCTTCGCCCTCGCCGAACTCTCCGCCATCCTGCCCACCGCGGGCGGCGGTTACGGCTTCGCGCGGCGGGCGCTCGGCACCTGGGGCGGCTTCCTCACCGGGACGGCCATCCTCATCGAGTACGTCCTCGCCCCGGCCGCCATCTCGCTCTTCATCGGCGACTACGTCGAGTCGCTCGGCCTGTTCGGGCTCACCTCCGGCTGGCCCGTCTACCTCGCCTGCTTCGCGCTCTTCATCGGCATCCACCTCTGGGGCGTCGGCGAGGCGCTGCGCTTCAGCCTGGTGGTGACCGCCATCGCGGTGGCCGCCCTGCTGATCTTCGCCGTCGGCGCGTTCACCGAGTTCGACGCGGGCCGCCTGAACGACATCCCGGTCGACACCACCGCCTTCGGCTCCTCCTCCTGGCTGCCGTTCGGACTGCTCGGCATCTGGGCCGCCTTCCCCTTCGGCATGTGGTTCTTCCTCGGCGTGGAGGGGGTGCCGCTCGCCGCCGAGGAGGCCAAGGACCCGGTCCGCTCGATGCCCAAGGCGCTGGCCATCTCGCTCGCCGTGCTGGTCTTCCTGGCCCTCATCACCTTCGTCTCCGCCACCGGGGCCCAGGGCGCCGACGCCATCAAGGAGGCCGGGAACCCGCTCGTGGTGGCCCTCCAGGGCGACGGCGAGCCGACAGCGCTGAGCACCTTCGTGAACTACGCAGGGCTCGCCGGACTGGTCGCCTCCTTCTTCTCGCTGATCTTCGCGGGCTCCCGGCAGCTGTTCGCCCTGTCCCGGGCGGGCTACCTGCCGCGCTTCCTCTCCCTCACCAACCGCCGCAAGTCCCCCTACCTCGGCCTGCTGATCCCCGGCGTCATCGGGTTCACGCTCGCCGCCTGGAGCGGCAACGGCGGGCGGATGCTGAACGTCGCCGTCTTCGGCGCCACCATCAGCTACGCCCTGATGGCGCTCTCCCACATGGTGCTGCGCCGCCGCGAGCCGGACCTGCCGCGCCCCTACCGCACGCCCGGCGGCGCGGTCACCTCGTCGGTGGCGTTCGCTCTGGCATGCTCGGCCCTGGTGGCGACCTTCCTGGTGGACCGGGACGCGGCCTTCATCGCGCTCGGCGTGTACGCGGTCGCACTGGCCTACTTCGCCTTCTACAGCCGCCACCGCCTGGTCGCGGGTGCCCCGGAGGAGGAGTTCGCCGCCCTGGCGGAGGCGGAGGCGGATCTCTCCCGCGACTGAGCCCCCGCCGTCGACCGACACCGCACCCCACGAGGAGCCCGCCCCATGTCCCGGCCCGTCATCGGCATCAGCACCTACCAGGACCCGGCCCGCTGGGGGGTGTGGGAGATGCCCGCGGTGCTGCTGCCCGCCGCCTATCCGCGCCTGGTGCGGGCGGCGGGCGGGCTCGCGGTGCTGCTGCCGCCCGACGAGGCGGGGGGTGCGGCGGGGGAGGTGGTCGCCGCCCTGGACGGGCTGGTCATCGCGGGCGGCGCGGACGTCGAACCGGCCCGCTACGGCGCCGCCCCCGACCCCCGTACCGGCCCCCCGTCCCAGGCCCGCGACGCGTGGGAACTGGCCCTGATCGGGGCCGCGATCGAACAGCGGGTCCCGGTCCTCGGCATCTGCCGCGGTATGCAGCTGCTCAATGTGGCCCGCGGCGGCACCCTGCACCAGCACCTGGACGACCACACCGGCGGCCTCGGGGTCTTCGGCAGCCACCCGGTCACCCCGGTACCGGGGACGGTGTACGCGCGAGCCGTCCCGGAGACGGCCATGGTGCCCGCCTACCACCACCAGGCGGTGGACCGCCTGGGCGCGGGGCTGGCCCCCTCCGCCCACGCCCCCGACGGCACGGTGGAGGCGCTGGAACTGCCCGGACACGAGAGCCTGGTGCTCGGCGTCCAGTGGCACCCCGAGATGAGCGAGGACACCCGGGTCATGGCCGCCCTGGTCGAGGCGGCCCGCCACCGCTCCCGCGCGGCCCGCGCGGAATCAGGGGCACCGGTCGCCCCCTCCTGACGTGCCCGTCAGGAACGGGCGCCGGGGAGAGGCGGCCCGGCGGGGGCGTCCTGGCCGGGACCGGAGAAACCCGGAGCGGAGAAGCCGGGGCGGCCGAAGTCGGGGCCCGCGAACGTGGGCGGGGTGAAACGGGCGGTCCGGCCGGCGGGCGCGGCGGGCGCGGGCGCGATCGCCCCGGCCGGGTCAAGGGCGGCGGCCGCCCCGGTCAGCTCCTGGCGGAGGTAGGGCCGGATCGCCTTCTCCCGCAGGGCCTTGAGCCAGGCGTCGCGGGCCTGGTCCAGGGCGGGGGAGCCGGTGGGTGCGGCGGGCGGGCCTTCCGCCGACTGCCCCGCCGCCGTGCGGTACAGGGCGACGATCCCGACCACGGAGGCGGCGGCCGCGACCGCCACGCTGATCCAACCGACGCCGACGAGGGTTCCCGCCAGCGCGGGCAGGCTCCCGGCGAGGCGCAGTCCGTAGCCGAGGAGCAGGAAGGTGGCCGCGGCGACAGCGGCGAGGACCGGCGTCAGCACCCCGAGCACCGCGAGCACTCCGGCCCCCGGGCGCTCCTGCCCGCCCGGCCCGGACAGCGGTGTCCCGGCGTCCCGCCGTGCGCCCGGCAGCTCCCCTCGCAGCGCCGCGAAGCGCCGGTACTCGGCCTCGGCCGCGGCCGCCGTGAGCGGGGCCGCCGCCAGCGCGCGGGCGCGCAGCCGGGCGGCGGACGCCCCCGAGCGGTCGAGCAGCTGCCGGATCTCCGGGGAGCCGATGACCTCGTCGAGCGCGTTCGCGTAGGCGGCTCTGTCCTCGTCCCCGAATTCCCCGAGTCGGGGAGGTCTGCCCATGATGTCCCTCGGTCGATGCGTCGCTATGTCGATAAGTGCGGGTGTGTGGTGCGGCGCTCCGGCCCGGGAGGGACCCGGGCCGGAGCGGATGGAGCTACAGGTGCTGCGCGACCGCGGGCATCAGGTCCTGGAAGGTGCGCCCGTCCGCCGCCGCGCCGATGGCGGTCATCTGCCAGCCCGAGCCGGACCGCTGGACCTTGGCCATGATCTGGGCCGTGTGGCGTCCGCCGCCGGTCAGGGTGTAGCGGGCCAGCTCCTGGCCGGAGCTCTCGTCGACCAGCCGGCAGAAGGCCGCCTCGACCTCCTCGAAGGTCTGGCCGGTGAAGGAGTTCACCGTGAAGACGATCTGGTCGACATGGGCGGGCACCCGGCGCAGGTCGACGACGATGGACTCGTCGTCGCCGCCCTGGCCCGCTCCGCCCACCCGGTTGTCCCCGGTGTGCTGGACCGAGCCGTCGTCGCTGGTCAGGTGCTGGAAGAAGACCACGTCCTGCGGCTGGCCGCCCGCGAAGAGCACCGCCGAGGCGTCCAGGTCGATGTCACGGGCGGTCAGCTTGGCCAGGAAGCCCTTGCGGGGAGCGGACTTCCAGCCCAGCCCCATCCGGACGACGTCGAGTTCGCCGCCGCCGGACTTGGTGAGACTGACCTGCTGGCCCTTGGTGAGATTGATCGTCATGGATTCCGCCTTCGGTGCCGGATGCTGGGTGGCTTCGGTTCGGTTGGGACGCGCGCGGCAGGAGAGCCGGGGCTCAGAGGCCGACGCCGAAGTCGGCGACGATACCGCTGAGGCCGGAGGCGTAACCCTGCCCGACCGCGCGGAACTTCCACTCCGCGCCGTGCCGGTACAGCTCGCCGAAGACCATGGCCGTCTCGGTGGAGGCGTCCTCGCTGAGGTCGTAACGCGCGATCTCGGCGCCGCCCGCCTGGTTCACCACCCGGATGTAGGCGTTGCGCACCTGCCCGAAGCTCTGCCCGCGGCCCTCGGCCTCGTGGATGGAGACCGGGAACACGATCCTGGCGACGGTCGCGGGCACCGTCGAGAGGTCGACCTTGACGATCTCGTCGTCGCCCTCGCCCTCACCGGTGAGGTTGTCCCCGGTGTGCTCGACCGACCCGTCGGGGCTCTTGAGGTTGTTGTAGAAGACGAAGTGCTCGTCGGACAGGACCTTGCCCGCCTCGTCGCAGAGCAGCGCGCTCGCGTCCAGGTCGTAGTCGGTGCCGGTCGTCGTCCGGACGTCCCAGCCGAGGCCGACGAGGATCGCGGTCAGCCCCGGGGCCTCCTTGCTCAGCGAGACATTTCCGCCCTTGGCCAGACTCACGCCCATGCTGTTCTCCCTCTGTACGGTGACGGGTGGATAAAATCTACAGCACTGTAGATTTTCCGGGCCAGGGCCGCCCGGAGTCACCGCACGGAACCGGCCGCCGGTGGCCCGGTCCCGCGGAGGCTGGATACGATTCTCCGATGCCCGCCCGGCGAACCGCCGGACCGGGCGGAGCGACGGGAACAGGGGGCCGGGCCGTGGGCGCCGAAAGAGCCGGTGATGAGCGCGAGACGCCTGCCCGCAGGCGGGGCCAGGGCGAGCTGGAGGCCCAGGTGCTGTCGGCGCTGGGCGAGGCCAGTGAGCCGGTGACCGCCACCTGGGTGCTGGAACGGCTCGACGGCGGCCTGTCCTACAGCACCGTCATCACCATCCTCACCCGGCTCCACGCCAAGCAGGCCGTCACGCGGTCCGGGCCGGGACGCCCGGTGCTGTGGCAGCCCGTGGCCAACGAGGCGGATCTCGCGGCCCTGCGGATGCGCCGACTGCTCGACAAGCAGAGCGACCGCGACGCGGTGCTCTCCAGCTTCGTCTCCGTGCTGTCCTCCCACGACGAGGAACTGCTGCGGTCCCTCCTCGCGGAAAGCGGCCCCGGCGACTCCGCCGCCCCGCACGCGCCCGCGGACCGGCCGGAGGGCTGACGATGGGCGTCTTCGTCTTCCTGCCGCTTGTCCTCCCGCTGTCCGCCCTGCCCATCGCCCGCCTCGCCGAACAGCACCTCCACCCCCGCCGCGCCGCCCGGCTGCTGACCACCGTCGCGGTGATCCTCGCCTCGTGCTCGCTGGTCTGCCTCGGGCTGCTGGTGGTCGTCGGCACGGCCCAGCTGCCCGGCAACCCGCTGCCCGACGGCTGGTCCGACGACGAGGTCCGCGAGGCCGTGCCGCACGACGCGTTCGCGGGGAAGGCGTCCATCGTCGCGCTCGTCGCCGTGGCGGCGGCCTGCGGCTTCACCGTCCACCGCCACTACCGCTTCCGGGCCCGCGCGCACCGGGCGCTCGCCGGTCTGCCGTCCGGCGGCGGCGATGTCGCCGTGCTCCGCGACACCGTGCCGTACGCCTACGCCCTGCCCGGATCCCCCGGGCGGGTGCTGGTCTCCACCGGGATGCTCGCCTCCCTGGAACCGGCCGAGCGCCGCGCGCTGTTCGCCCATGAGCGGGCCCACCTGGCGGGCCGCCACCACCGGCTACTGCTGGCGACCCGGCTGGCCGGATGCGTCAACCCGCTGCTGCGGCCCCTGCTCGCGGCCCTGGTCTACTCCACGGAGCGCTGGGCGGACGAGGAGGCGGCCCGCGCCACGGGCGACCGCAGGCTGACCGCCCGCGCCGTCGGCAAGGCGGCGCTCGTCTCCCGCCCGGCGCCCTCCGGCGGCCCGGCCTTCGCCGCGTTCGCCGCTACGGGGCCGGTGCCGCGCCGGGTGGCCGCGCTCCTCGGCCCGGTGCCCTCGGACCGGGGCTGGCCGCCCGCCCTCACCCGGGCCGGGGCCGCCGCGCTCGTCGCCGCGGCCGGGACGACCGTATCGGCGCTGTCCGCGCTCAACGCGTCGGTGGCGCTGTTCCTCGCCCTGGAGGCGGCGACACCGCTGTAGGCGCCGCGCGGCCTGCGACAGTCCCCGCGCCCAAGAGCGGCCTGCGACAGTCCTCGGGCTCACGAAACGGCAACGCGGTCGCTCAGCGTGTCCGCACCGTCGCCCGGCGTCCGTGGTGGCGTACGGTTCCGGCCACGGTGGCCACCCCCCGAACAGGCTGTCTACTCCGCTGTAGAGTTCATGGACCGCACGCCCCATCGTGGACGGAGCCGGAAGCGCACCGGCGCGGCGGAGCGGGCGATGCCCCTCCACACAATGGCTGGAACCCCCAGCCGGACAGGAGCCACGCGTTGTCTGCCAGTACGGGCCCCTCGGGGCCTGACCTTCGCCCCCCGGGGCCTGACGTCCACCGCACCCCGCCGGCCACCGCGGCCGCGGACCGGGCCGACCGTCGCGGCTGCGGGGAGGGTGCCCGGTGATCGCCGCCCTGCTCGGCCTGTTGGCCGTCCTCGTCCTCACCGTCGGCACCGGCTACTTCGTGGCGCAGGAGTTCGCCTACGTCTCCGCCGACCGCCTCACCCTCTCGCGGCAGGCCGCGGCCGGTGACAAGCGGGCCGCCCGCGCCGTGAAGGTGCTGGAGCGCCTGTCGTTCATGCTGTCCGGCGCCCAGCTCGGCATCACCGTCACCGGGCTCGTCGTCGGCTTCCTCGCCGAACCGTCCGTCTCCCAGCTGCTGCGCCCCGCCCTCAGCGGCACCGGCGTGCCCGACGGCGTGGTCTCCGGCCTCTCCGTGGTGCTGTCGTTCGTGGTGGCGACCTTCATCCAGATGGTGCTGGGCGAACTCGCCCCCAAGAACCTGGCCCTCGCCATCCCGGAGCGGATGGCGAAGTCCCTGGCCGTCTCCACCCTGATCTACCTCCGCGTCGTCGGCCCGGTGATCCACATCTTCGACAGCGCCGCCAACCGGCTGCTGCGCCGGATCGGCATCGAGCCCGTCGAGGAACTGCACCACGGCGCCACCCTGGAGGAGCTGGGCCACCTCATCGGTGAATCCCACGAGCAGGGCGAGCTGCCCGCCGCTACCGCCGAACTGATGGACCACGCCCTGGAGTTCTCGGAGCGCACCCTGGGCGAGGTGATGGTCCCGCGCGCCGACGTCGTCTTCGTCCGCCGGGACGCCATGGCCGCCGAGGCTGTCGAGCTGATCGCCCGCCACGGCCACTCCACCTACCCGGTGCTCGGCGACCACCCCGACGACCCCGCCGGGGTCCTCGGCGTACGGGAACTGATGCGGCTGCCCGCCGCGGACGTCGGGCGCACCAGCGTCGGCTCGCTGGCCCGCGACCCGCTCCTGCTGCCGGAGCTGCTGAAGCTGCCGGCCGCCGTGACACAGATGCGTGAGCGCGACGACGAGTTCGCCGTCGTCCTGGACGAGCACGGCGGCGTCGCCGGGATCGTCACCTACGAGGACATCGCCGAGGAACTCGTCGGCGACATCGCGGACGAGACCGACACCGTCGTGGAACTCGCGGTGGCCGACGGCACGGGCTGGATCGTGGACGCGGGCCGCCGCCTGGACGAGATCGAGGAGGCCACCGGGGTCGAGCTGCCGAAGGAGAGCGAGGACTACGACACCCTGGCCGGACTCATCATCGACCGGCTCGGCCGCTTCCCGACCGTGGGGGACCGGCTGACCGTCTCCGGCGTCGGGATCGCCGTCCGCTCGCTCGACCGGCACGTCGCCGAGTACGTCCGCATCGAACAGGAGCCGCAGGCATGAGCTTCCCCCTGGCCCTCTTCGTGACCGTCCTGCTGCTGATCGGCAGCGGGTTCTTCGTCGCCGCCGAGTTCGCCCTGGTCGCCGCGAAGCGCCACCGCATGGAGCAGGCCGTCGCCGCCGGGCAGCGCGGGGCGAAGGCGGCGCTCGCCGGAATGCGCGAGCTGTCGCTGATGCTCGCGGGCGCCCAGCTCGGCATCACCATCTGCACCCTGGGCCTCGGCTCGGTGTCCAAGCCCGCCATCTCGCACGAGCTGGACCCGCTGCTGGAGAAGCTCGGGCTGCCCGCGGCCCTCAGCTACGGCGTCGCCTTCGCGCTGGCCATGATCGTCGTCGTCTTCCTGCACATGGTCGTCGGCGAGATGGCGCCCAAGTCCTGGGCCATCGCCCACCCGGAGCGCTCCGCGATGCTGCTGAGCCCGTCCTTCCGGGCCGTGGTCAACGCCGTACGGCCACTGATCCGGGTGATGAACTGGATCAGCAACGGCCTGGTACGGATGTGCCGGGTCACCCCGCGCGACGAGCTGACCTCGGTGCACAACCGGGACCAGCTCACCCACCTCATCGAGGAGTCCGAGCGGCTGGGACTGATCAGCAAGGGCGACTCCGGCCTGATGACCCGGTCGCTGACCGAACCGCAGGCCCCGGTCTCCGCCGTCCAGATCCCCGCCGAGCGGATCGCCACCGTCCCCGCCGGCGCGGGACTCGACGAGGTCCTGGCCGTCGCCTCCGGCGCCGACCGCACCCGCCTGCTGGTCCGGGACGGGGAGCGGGTCCTCGGATCGGTGCACGCCCGCGACGCCCTGGTCGCCCGCGCCGGGGGCCGGACCGTCCTCGCCCGGGACCTGGCCCGTCCGGTCCCGGAGCTGGGCCCGGAGGAGACCGCCGCCCACGCCGTGGAGCAGCTGCGCGAGCGGCGCGCCACCATCGCCGTGGTCCGCGACGCGGACGGGCGGCTCACCGGACTGGTCAGCCTGGACGACCTGCTCGCCCGGCTGCTGCACCCGCCGACGGCCGCCTGACGGACGCGCCGGCGCCTCCCGGGCGTCGGCGGCTACCGGTCCCCGCGCTCGGTCGCCTCCCCGCGGATCACGTGGGGGGACGGCCGGGCGGCGTCGTGCGGGGCCTCGTGGGCGCGGGCCTGGGCCCCGGGAGCGGCGCGCGAGGCCTCGTGCTCCTTGAGGGCGCGCTTCTCGCTCTTGAGGATGCGCGCGGCCTTCCCGGCCGAGCGCACCAGGTCGGGAAGCCTCTTGATGCTCAGGACCACCACGATCACGAGAAGTACAAGGGCGAGCTCGCCGATCCCCAACATGGCTGCTGCTTTCTCTGGAGCGGTCTACGACGAAGGCAATCTACAGGGCTGTAGAGGATCCGTTCGCGGCTTCCCCGGTCAGGCTGTCCGGGCAGCCTCCTCGCCGACCCGGCGGTCCCCGGCGTCGAGACGCACTCCCGGCTCACAGGGCGCCGGTGCCCCCGTGCCTCAGCGCTTCCGCCGTGCCGCCCCCGGGGCCGGGACCAGCCGGAAAGCGGTGTTCAGGAGGTGGTCGACGGCGTCGCGTGAGGGGGTGTCCGTGAGGTTGGTGAGCAGCCGGGCCAGCGCGTCGAGGAGGAACGGCGAGCCCATGACGTACCGGTTGAGCACCGGCTGGAACCCCGACCGGCTGAAGAGCACGTCGGCCGCGGTGTTGCCGAGGCGGTAGTAGCGGCCCCAGCGGCGGTTCATCTCCACCGGGTAGCCGCGCAGCACCTGTTCGCGGCGCGGCCCCTCGGGGTGGGCCAGGGCGAGCGCCGCGGTCTCGGCCGCGACCTCGCCCGCCTCCATGGCCTGGGCGATGCCCTCGCCGTTCCAGGGGCTGACCATGCCGCCGGAGTCCCCGACGAGCAACAGGCCCCGCGCGTACAGCGGATGCCGGTTGAAACCGAGGGGCAGGGCGGCGCTGCGGACGGGCCCCCGGGCGTTCTCCTCGCGCAGCCCCCACTCCTCGGGGGTCCGGGCCAGCCACTGGTCCAGGGTGGCCCGCAGGTCCGCCGTGCCGTGGCGGCGGTGGGGCAGCGCCCCCAGCCCGACGTTGACCCGGCCGTCGCCCATCGGGAAGATCCAGCCGTATCCGGGGAGATACGGGCCTCCGCCCGGGAAGCGGAGGTCGGCCCACAGCTCCAGGTACTCCTCCTGGGAGCGCTCGGGGCTGTGGTAGTAGCGGCGGGCCGCCGTGGCGATCTGCCGCCGGGGGTCCCGCTCCAGCCCCATCGCCAGGGCGAGCCGGGCGGAGGCCCCGTCGGCGGCGACCACCACGGGCGCCCGGAAGTCGCGTGGTTCCGGTGCGCGGCCCGCGTCCGGGACCGCGGCGACCCCGGTGATCCGGCCCGCCCGGTCGGTGAGCGGCCGTTCCGCCTTCCAGCCGCTGTACAGCCGGGCCCCGGCGGCCACCGCGTGACGCGCGAGGATGTCGTCGAAGTCGTGGCGGCTGCGGGAGAGCCCGAAGTCCGGGAAGCGGCCCAGCGCGGGCCATTCGATGTGCACCCGGTGCCTCCCGGCGATCCACCGCATCCCGCGCGAACGCGTCCAGCCCGGTGCGGAGATGTCGACGCCCATCCGGATGAGCTGGTGCACGGCCCGGGGCGTCAGCCCGTCGCCGCACACCTTCTCGCGGGGGAAGCGGGCCTTCTCCAGCAGGATCACATCGACTCCGGCCCGCGCCAGGTGGAAGGCGGCCGACGAGCCAGCCGGTCCGGCCCCCACCACGATGACCTGGGCGTCCTCTCCCGAGCCGGAGACCTCCCGTACCTCCGCCGTCGCCGGGTCCGGTGGCAGATCCCGCATCGCAACCCCTTCTTCCGTCGGCTGTCGCTCTGGCCGGGGCGGCGGCCCCGGGCCACATCATCGGCCAGGACGGCCCGGGACGGTACCCGGCCTCCGCCCCGGCCCTTGTCTCCCACGCCCGGACCCGTGCGTTCACTGACATATGCCGGATACGTATGCCGTTCGGTATCCGGTCTGTACCAAGTTATTGACGGCTCTTGCGGCACTCCCTTAAATCAAGAATTGAAATATCCGCCCGAGGTGTCCGCCCCAACCGTTCACCTCTCGGCGTAGACCTGTCATGCACACGTCCCCACACGTGAAGTGATGTGATGACCATGTACTCCTCGTCCCCCATGACGAGCCGCCGCTCCCGCCACCGTCGCGGCGCCCTCTACGCGGCCTCGCTCCTCTGCTGTTCCGCGCTCCTCGCCACGCTGCCCGGCGGGGCGTCCGCCGCCTCCGGTTCCGCGTCCCCGGCCTCCGGGCCCGGCACGAAGGCCGTCGTCTTCGAGGACAACTTCGACGGTGCGGCGGGCTCCGCCGTGGACGGCGGCAAGTGGCAGACCGAGACCGGCGACAACGTCAACAACCACGAACGGCAGTACTACACGCCCGGCAACGACAACGCCGCGCTCGACGGCCAGGGCAATCTCGTGATCACCGCCCGGAAGGAGAACCCGGGCAACTACCAGTGCTGGTACGGAAGCTGCGAGTACACCTCGTCCCGGCTCAACACCTCCGGCAAGTTCGCCGCCGCCTACGGCCACGTCGAGGCCCGCATCAAGATCCCGCGCGGACAGGGCATCTGGCCCGCGTTCTGGATGCTCGGCGACGACTTCGGCAACGTCGGATGGCCCGCCAGCGGCGAGATCGACATCATGGAGAACGTCGGCTTCGAACCCGGCACGGTCCACGGCACCCTGCACGGCCCCGGGTACTCCGGCGCGGGCGGCATCGGCGCCGCCTACACCCTGCCGAACGGACAGGCCTTCGCCGACGACTTCCACACCTTCGCCATCGACTGGGCCCCGGACTCCATCACCTGGTCCGTCGACGGCAACGTCTTCCAGCGCCGTACCCCGGCCGACGTGGGCGGCAACCCGTGGGCGTTCAACAAGCCCTTCTTCCTGATCCTCAACCTCGCGGTCGGCGGCTACTGGCCCGGCGACCCCGACGGCTCCACCCAGTTCCCGCAGCAGATGGTCATCGACTACGTCCGCGTGACCACCGGCGACTGACGGCCCGCCCGTCAAGGGCCCCGGCCCCCCGAACTGTGGACGGCGGCAGAGGTGCTCCTGCCGCCGTCCACCCCCGCCGCCACGACCCGGAGCGGCGCGGCACCTGGCTTCACACTGCCGCCGTCGCCCGGAGGGGGCAGGTTGACGACAGGTCCTAGCATGATCCGTATGGAACAGCGAACACTGGGCAGGACCGGCCGTGACGTCTCGGTCGTCGGACTGGGCACCTGGCAGCTGGGGGCCGACTGGGGCGAGGTGGCCGAGAGCGACGCCCTCGGCGTCCTCGACGCGGCGGTCGAATCCGGCGTCACCTTCTTCGACACCGCCGACATGTACGGCGACGGCCGCAGCGAACAGCTCATCGGCCGCTATCTCACGAGCCGCCCCGACGCCGGCGTCTTCGTCGCCACCAAGATGGGCCGACGCGCCGAACAGCTGCCGGAGAACTACGTCCTGGACAACTTCCGTACCTGGACCGACCGTTCCCGCGCCAACCTCGGCACCGACAGGCTCGACCTGGTGCAGCTGCACTGCCCGCCCCCCGCCGTCTACGCCTCCGACGCCGTCTACGACGCCCTGGACACCCTGGTCACCGAGGAGCGGATCGCCGCCTACGCGGTGAGCGTGGAGACCTGCGCCGAGGCCCTCACGGCCATCGCCCGGCCCGGCGTCGCGAGCGTCCAGATCATCCTCAACCCGTTCCGCCTCAAGCCCCTGGACGAGGTGCTCCCGGCGGCGGCCGCGGCGGGCGTCGGCATCATCGCCCGGGTCCCCCTGGCCTCCGGCCTGCTCTCCGGCCGGTACACCAAGGACACCGTCTTCGCCCCCGAGGACCACCGTACGTACAACCGCCACGGCGAGGCCTTCGACCAGGGCGAGACGTTCTCGGGCGTCGACTACGCGACCGGGCTCACCGCCGCCGCCGAGTTCGCCGAACTCGCCCCCGCGGGAGCCACCCCGGCCCAGACCGCGCTCCGCTGGATCACCCAGCAGCCCGGCGTGACCAGCGTCATCCCCGGGGCGCGCACCGCCGCACAGGCCCGCGCCAACGCGGCCGCGGCCTCCCTGGAGCCGCTGCCCGGAGCGACACTGGACGCCGTGCGCGAGCTGTACGACCGGTCGATCCGGCCGCAGGTCCACGACCGCTGGTGAACCGGGCCCGGTGAACCGCCGGGCGGGTCAGTCGTCCCGCCCGTCGTCCTCGCCCTGCTGCCGCCCGGCCCCCTGTTCGTGCCGCGCGCCGTCGCCGACGTCCTCCGCCGCCCCGGAGGGCGTCGGCGACGGCCCCGGAGTCCCGGCGGAGCTGGAATCCGGGGAGAACAGGACCATCCCCAGATACACGGCGGCCAGGAACGTCGCCGTCCCCGCGATGGCACTGGCCACCCGCGGGCGCCTGCGGATCGCCTCCCGGGTACCGCGGCGGCGGGCCGGGACGGAACGCGTGGAGGTGCCGCGTCTTCGGCCCGTGGGCTGCGGAAGCCGGCTCCGGCCCGGAGGCTGGGGAAGCCGGTAGGTCGTGGGGCCGACGGGCGTGGCGGGGGCGGGTGACGCGGTGCGGGACGGCGCCCGCGCCGGAGCACGGCCGGAGGCGCGGGGTGCGGCGGGCGCCGGTGGCGGAAGCGCCTCGGGCCGCCCGCGCCAGGCGTCGGTCCGGAACCAGTCGGCGACCTGCTGGGCGGTGGGCCGCTCCTCGGGCCGCTTGGCCAGCAGGCCCAAGAGGTACGCGTCGAAGGCGGCGGAGATGTCCACGCCCCGCTGCCGCAGCGGGACCGGCGGGGTGTCGACATGCAGATAAAGCGTCGCGGTCGCCGTGTCCGAGCGGAACGGCGGCTGTCCGAGGAGCAGGTGGTAGATCACGCAGCCCAGCGCGTACATGTCCGACGCGGAGTCGGCGGTACGGCCGAGGGCGCGCTCGGGGGCCAGGTAGAGGCTGGTGCCCACGATCTGACCGGCCGTCGTCAGAGCGGTCGAGGGGTCGTCGACGAACTGGGCGATGCCGAAGTCCCCGATCTTCACCGAACCGTCCACGTCCAGCATCAGGTTGCCCGGCTTGATGTCCCGGTGGACGATGCCCTGCCGGTGCGCGGCGGCGAGCCCGGCCGCCGCCTGCCCGGCGATCCGGGCGACCTGCTCGGGGTGGACGCGCGCCTGGGCGGCCAGCAGGTCACCGAGGCTCTGCCCCTCGACCAGCTCCATCACCAGGAAGAACCGGTCCTCCCAGGCGCCGAAGTCGAACACGGCCACCAGGTGCGGGTGGCTCAGCCGGGCGGCGGTCTGCGCCTCCAGCCGGAAGCGGGCGGTGGAGGAGGCGTCCACCTGATCCCCCAGCAGCAGCTTCACGGCCACGGCGCGGCCCAGCACCTCGTCGGTGGCCCGCCACACCTCGCCCATGCCGCCACGGCCGATGGGGGACACCAATCGGTACCGACCAGCTACCAGCACCTGCACACCTCACTCGAAGGGCGGCCCGCTCCGCCGTTCGGCCCGCCCGGGCCCCGGGCGTCCTCGGCGGGGGCGAAGGACATGATCAGGATATCGGTCCGCAGGACCCCCGATCGCCCCGACGGACCTTTCACCGGGCACATCTGACGCCCCGGCACCTCCTCCGGCGGGGGGTCCGCCGCCACCACCGCGCCCGGAGCCCTGGTCAGCCACGCAGCCAGCGGAAGGCGGCCTCGGCGGTGAACGCGGACTGCCCGCCCGCGAACAGCAGACCGGCGGCGGCGAACACGGGGTCGGACGCGGCCTCCGGCACGTACGGCACGGCGACGCACCGCATGCCCGCGGCGTGCGCGGCCGCCACCCCCGGCGCGGCGTCCTCCAGCACCACGCAGTCGCCCGGCTCCGCCCCCATCCGCCGGGCCGTCTCCAGGAACACGTCCGGCTCCGGCTTGCCGCGGGCGACCTCCTCGGCGGAGACGTACAGCGGGATGTACGCGCCGAGCCCCGTGACCGCGAGCACCGCCTCGATCGCGGCCCGGGACGAACCGGAGGCCACCGCCATCGGCACCCCGGCGGCCGACAGGCGCTCCACGAAGACCCGCATCTGCGGGAAGACCTCCGTCGAGGCCGTGGCCAGCTCCAGGTACAACGCGTTCTTCCCGGCGAGGAGTTCGTCGACCGGGGCGTCGATCCCGTACTCCGCGCGCAGGATCTCCAGCGTCTCGCGGGTGCCGGTCCCGATGAACCGGCTGTGCTCCGCCCACCCGAAGTCCCGCACCCCGTGGCGGGCGAGCAGCCGCCGCCCCGCCTCGTAGTAGTTCGGCTCGCTGTCGACCAGCGTCCCGTCCAGGTCGAAGATCACGTGGAGGGGTGCGGGAGCGGCGGGCGGGCCGTCGGGGCCGGGGGAGGACTGCGGTGAGGTCATGGCCCCAGGATGCCTCCGCCGGGCCCGTCGCCCGTGACCGGCCCGGCCCGGGTCAGCCGGGACCGGACGCGGGCCGGTCCTGGCCGCCCGCCGCCCGGCCCACGGACTCCACCAGCGGCAGCACCCGGTGGGCGACCCGCTCGCGCAGCGCCACGTCCGTCCGCGTCCTGACGACCCCCGGCAGCTGGATCAGCCGCTGGATCACGTCCTCCAGATGACCGTTGTCCCGGGCGACCACCCGGGTCAGGAGGTCGCCGCCGCCCGTCGTCGAGAACGCCTCGATGATCTCGGGCACGGCTGCCAGCGCGTCGCCCACATCGACCAGATGCCCCTGGGTGACCTCCAGGTGGACGAAGGCGAGCACCGGGTGGCCGAGCGCGGCGGGGGAGAGCACCGGGCCGGTGCCCGTGATCACGCCGTCCCGCTCCAGCCGGTCCAGCCGGGCCTGGAGCGTGCCGCGGGCCACGCCGAGGATGCGGGCGTACTCCCGGACGCTGGTGCGCGGCTGCTCGATCAGCAGGCGCAGGATCCGGGTGTCGAGAGCGTCGACCGCCATGATCGGCAGATCCCCTTTCCGGGTCGTCCCCGCGGGTCCCGGCCCCGACCGCCCGAGCCCTTTCGCCCGACTCTACCCAGGCCGCCCGTACCGGGGCGCTCCGCGGCCGGGCCGACGGGGCGCGGGCCCGCTCGCATACGGCCCGCTTCCCGGCCCTCGCCGTGGCACGGGGCGCCGTGACCCGTGCTGGTGGTCCGTTGGCCTGCCGCTGGTCGGCCGAAGGTCGTGAGGGATGGGCCATTGGCGCAGCAGTGGCGGTCTCGTTTGATCCATGGGCCCGGGAGATGCTGCAATGGTCACGTCGATGGCGCTGCGGATCTCCGCGGCGCCTTTTTCATGCGAGTTCTGCGGTGACGCGGAAGGGGCGGAAGCGTGCTGAAGAGGGTGTTCGTGGCGCCGGACCCGGGCCGGGTACGGCTGCGCTTCGCCTCCCGTGCCGTGCTCGGCATCAGCCTCGCGGTCGCGCTGTGCGGCCTGGTGGGGCACTCCCTCACCGCCGCCATCACCGGCGGCCTCGCGGCGCTCCTCGCCCTCTTCACCGTCGCGGACCCGGACGTCCGCGCCCAGGGCGTGACCACCGCCCTGCTGCCCGTGGCCGGATTCCCCGTCCTCGCGCTCGCGAGCGCGCTGCACGACGCCCCGCTGCTCCGGGACCTGGCCTTCCTCGCCGTGATCGGCGCGGGGGTCTTCGCCCGGCGCTGGGGACCGCGCGGGAACGCTCTGGGGATCTTCGCGTTCATGATGTTCTTCGTCGCCCAGTTCCTGCACGCCACCCCCGCCCAGTTGCCGCACCTCCTCGGCGCCGTCGCCCTCGCCCTTCTGGTGTCCTCGACGGTCCGCTTCGGGCTGTGGTGCTTCGAACGCCGCTACCCGGCCGCGGCTGTCCCCGCTCCGGCGGGCGGACGGGGTCTGGGGCGGGCGACGACCCGCCAAGCGCTCCAGGCGACCGCGGCGTGCGGGTTCGCCCTCGCAGTGGGACAGGTGCTGTCGCAGGACCGCTGGTACTGGGCGGTCGGGACGGCCTGGTGGATCTTCGTGAACACCGCGTCACGCGGCGAGACCCTGGTGCGCGGATTCCGCCGCGTTCTGGGCACCGTCCTCGGAGTACCCGCCGGACTGCTCATCGCCGTCCCCCTGCGAGGAGACCTCACGAGCACGGCGGTCCTGGTGGCGGCCTGCGTGTTCGGGATCTTCTACACGGCCGCCGTGTCGTACTCCTGGATGATCTTCGCGGTCACGTTGATGATCTCCCTCCTCTACGGCCTGCTCGGCGTCCTGGACCCCGCCCTGCTCGCGCTGCGCCTGGTGGAGACCGGGGTCGGGGCGCTGGGGGCCGCCCTCGCCGTCCTGGCGGTGCTCCCCGTCACCACGCACGCGACGACCCACGCGTGGATCCAGCGCGCCCTGAGCTGCGTCCACACGTGCACCGCGCAGGCCGCCGCCCGTATCGCCGGAACCCCGGGGGCCGATCCGGAGCCCCACATCGCGGAGCTCGAAGCCCTGCTCGGGCGGGTACGGCTCTCCCTCGCGCCCCTGGTCCACCCCCTCAACCCGCTCCGCGCCCGGAAGGCGCGCGCCCGCAAGGTGCTGGACCTGCTCGACGACTGCGCCCGGGAGGTCCGCAGCCTGGCTCTGGTCGCCGCCGACCCCGACGCCTCGCACGACGTCCGGCTCTCGGCCGCCTGCTGGCGGGTCCAGTCCGCGGTCGAGATCCTCACGACGACACGGCCCGGCGCGCTCCCCGAGGCGCCCGCCCACACCACGCGCTCCCCGGGCACGGAGCCCGCGCTGACCCACCTCCACGACCTGGAGCGCGCCCTCGCCGAACTCGTCAGCCCCCTCAGCCACGCCCCGTACGCGCCCGCCGCCAACGCCTGAGGACACCGGCCTCAACGTCGCCGTTCTCCGTGCGCGTCCCGGGCACGAACGCATCGCGGAGCCGCGGACGCCCACGGTCCCGGGCCGGTCGGGCCGGGCGCTACCTGCCCGTGTGCAGCGGGGTGCCCACCGCGAGCTGTTCCGGGGCGAGACCCAGGGCCTTGGCCGCCGTGGCGCCCACGTCGGCGAGGCTGGCCGCGTCGGGTAGCAGTTCCGCGCCGTCCTCGCCGGGGCGGTGGATGAGCACCGGGACGTACTCCCTGGTGTGGTGCGCGTGGCCGATGGCCGGGTCGTTGCCGTGGTCCCCGGTGACGATCAGCCGGTCACCGGGGGCCGCCAGCAGCGCCACGAGCCCGGCCAGCCCCGCGTCGACCTGTTCCAGGAGCCGCCCGTACCGGGTGGCGTCCTGCTGGTGGCCCGCCAGGTCGGTCTCCTGGACGTTCGCGACGACCAGGGCGTCGCCGTCGGCCCGTACGGCCTCCAGCGTGTCCGCCAGGACGTCGGAGGTGGCCACGGCCGGGCGGTGGGTCGCGGCCTCGCACACCAGGATGTCGGCGGCCTTGCCGACCAGGGTGACCGGGATACCGGCCCGTGCCGCCAGCTCGGGGAGCTGACGGGTGTGGTCCAGGGGCGCGCCCAGGTGCTGGACGCGCAGGCCCCCGTTGCGGTAGAAGCCGGTGGCCGGGGTGTCCAGCCCCACGGTCCCGCCGTCCCCGGGCCGGACGAAGCGGGGGAGCGGCCCGTCCGCGTGACCACCGACCGCGATGACTCGGGCGACCGGCGCCACCTCGCGCACGGTGCGGGCGATCGCGAGGATGCCGCCCGGCCCCTCGAAGGGCAGGTCCTCCAGCGCGCCGGAGGCGTTCCAGTTGATACCGGGGTCGGCCTCCAGGTTGTCGTGCACGAGGACCGTCCCGTCGACGACGAGCAGCGGTCCGCCGTCGAGCCGCTCCGTGCGGTGACCGGCCGCCGTCAGCGCCCGGGCCACCTCGTCCAGGTGGTCGGCGAGCCGGGCGACGGCCACCCGGCTGAAGTCGGCCCCCATCATCGTCTGGTGGCCCGCGAACGTGTCCGCGCCCGGATAGCCGAGTGCCGCCCGGCCCGCCGCCACCGGCAGCCCGGTTCGCCGGGCCAGGTCCGGATGGGGGTGGACCAGGCCGAGGCCGAGGGCCTCCAGCACGGGCAGGCGCAGCGGACGGCCCAACGCGGTGCGGGCGTGGTCGAGGACGTGCCCGCAGGTGTCGGCGCCGAGGTCGCCGGGGCGCAGCACGCCCGCGTCGGGCATGGCGCCGATGCCGAACCCGTCGATGACGACGATGACGGTCCTGGCCATGAGGTGCTCCTTACAGGGCCCGGCCCTGGGCGTCGTAGAGGCCGCTCAGCCGGGGGGTGCCGGAGGAGAGGCCGGAGACGACGGCGACGGTCGAGCGGGTGACGAAGATCTGGGTGCGGAAGGCGAGCAGCGCGGTGTCCCCGGCACGGAGGTCCGTGCCGTCGGCGGGTGCGTCGAGCAGCCGGTAGTAGTCGATGTTCCGGGCGGGCGCGTCCCGGACGCCGAGGCGGACGCCGGTCCGGGGGAGGAGGGCGCTGCGGATGAGGGAGCGGGCGTAGAAGCCGCCGCCGAACAGGGCGGGGCGGCCGTCGTCGAGGGTGTGGGCGACCTCGGTGACGTAGACGTAGGCGGGCTTCTCGGGCTGGGCCGGGTCGAGGGCGTGCAGGGGAGTGGTGCCGGTCAGCGCGTGGCCCGGCTCGCCATGGGTGGCCCCCCGCTCGGCGAGGAGCGGGAGGGCGGCGGCCGACGTGGCGCTGGGGGCGCTCAGTTCGAGGTCGCGGTGGCCGCGGGCGGCGAGCACCTCGCGCGCCTTGACCGCCAGGTCGAAGCTGGGGGTGGCCGTGGGCAGGCCCGTGACGGCGTCGCACAGGACGCAGGGGAAGGCGGTCACCCCCGCGATCCGGAGGGAGTCCAGGGCCTCGGCCCGCTCGGCGAAGGCGTCCAGGCGCTCCAGCGGGACGCCGCCCTCCTGCCCGGGGTAGACGGTGCCCTCGGCCCCCTCGACCCGGATCAGGACGTCCTGCACCCGGCCCGCCTGGCGTGCGGCCTCCGCCACGGCGCGCGCGTTGGCCAGGTCGAAGACCGTGACCCGTTCGGGCCGCAGGGCGAGGACGCCGGGCAGCGCCCGCCGGGGGATCTGGCTGAGGTGGCCGACGTTCCCGAGCAGGGCCCCCGCGGCGTGCAGGGTCCGCGTCTCGCCGACGTCGATGGCGGCGGCGCGCGGGATGTGCCGGGCGACGGCCCGGATCAGCTCGGGGTTGCGGCCCAGCTGCTTCACGACGAACCAGAGGCCCACGCCCACGCGTTCGGCCGCCCCGGCCAGCAGCGCCGCGTTCTCCTCGACGGCGTCGAGGTCCATGACATAGGTGTCCGGCGGGATGCGGCCCCGCTCGTGCAGGTCGGCCGCGGCGTCGACGAGCCCGGGATTGCGGTGGAGCAGGGTGTCGAGAAACACGGTCAGCGGTCCTTCGGTTCGTTCAGGGCGGCGAGCGAGCGGCGCAGGATGTCGATCACGAGATCCGCCCCGGCCCGCATCGGGTTGACGCGTACGGTCCACTCCGCCAGCTCCGGGGCGTCGGCCAGGGAGGAGCTGGACATCCGGTAGAAGAGCGGGGTGATCTCGTAGCGGGAGTTGGAGCCGACGGGGTAGGGCGCGGCCCCGAACCGCGCCGCGACAGCCGGGAGCCCGGCGGCGAGGGGACGGTCCAGGCGGATCAGCAGGCAGCGGTCCTGCGCGTTGGCGATCCGCACCTCGGCGACCCCGTCCACCTCCCCGGCCGCGAGCCGTTCGGCGACCTCGGAGCTCACCCGGGACTGCACGGCCCACATCACCGGGACGTGGGTGAGGGCGCGCAGCGCGTCCAGCGCCTGATGCCCCTGGACCTGGCCGCCTCCGGAGTAGTTGTCCTCGCGGACCCGTGCGACGAGGTCCGCAGCCCCGACGACGGCGCCGACCCCCTCGGGCCCGTGCAGCTTGAACAGGGAGAAGCACGAGGCGTCGGCGCCGAGTTCGACCCCGGCCGCCGGGGTGCGCAGGACGGCGTAGTTGTCGTCGACGACGGTGCGCACTCCGGCCGCCCGGCAGGCGGCGATGACCTCGGCCGGGTCGTAGGAGTCGCCCAGCCGCTGCCGGGTGTGCTGGACGAAGGCCCACCGCGGCCGGCCGGAGGCAAGCGCGTCACGCACCTCCCGCGGATCGTTGAAGTCCGCCGCCACCGTCCGTACGCCGAGACCGCGCAGGGTGTCCTCGGTGGTCCGGTACACCGGGGCCCGGTGGATCAGCAGCTCGTCGCCCGGCCGTACGGCCCCGGTGAGCGCGGCCCGGATGGCGCCGGTGCCCGCACCCTGGACGAGGGCGGCCTCCTCGGCGCCGAAGAAGTCCGCGAGGACGGCCTCGACACGGGCCGTGGTGCGCGGTCTGCCGAGTCCGGGGACGACCCCCGCGTCGGCCGCGAGGAGTTGCTCGCCCTCGAAGTGCGCGGCGGTGGCCTCCAGCAGCCGGAACTGCCGGGCGACGGCGTCCTGAAGACCGACGGTCGCCAGCGGGAAGGTCTCGGGCAGTACGGGGGGCTTCACGTCAGTTCTCCTCCACGTTCGCGCCGGTCAGGAACCGCAGTGGGTTGCGGCGGGTCAGCAGGTCGATGAGGTCCTCGTCCGCGCCCGCCGCCCGGAACGCCGGCAGGAACTCCTCGAAGAGGTGTCCGTAGCCCTGGCCGCCCTCGCCGCGCAGATAGCCGTGGCGGGAGATGTCGCAGCTGAGCAGGGCCCGGTCGCCGTGGCCCGCCTCCACCAGGGCCGACAGCAGCCGCAGCCGTGTCGCGTCGCTCTGGTAGGACTCCTTGCCCACGGTGTCGAAGGCCACGTACGCGCCCCGCTCGGCCAGCTCCCGGTGCACCCCGGGGTCCGCCAGCAGGTCCTGGTGGCCGACGCAGATCCGCCCGGCGGGCAGCCCCTCGCCGGTGAGCAGGTCCAGCTGGGCGAGGCCGCCCCGGCCGAGCTGGGCATGGGTGGCGAGGGACAGCCCGGTGGCGATGGCGGCCCGGCCGGCGGCCCGCAGCACCTTCGTCTCGGAGGGCGTCGGTACGTCGCCGTGGCTGCCGATCTCGCCGAGCACCCCGGGGCGGACACCGGTGGTCCCGACACCCTCCTCGATCTCCCGGACCAGGAGGGCGGTGAGCCGGTCCACGTCGGCGGATTCGACGTCCGGGGTGTGGAACGGCTCGTAGTACCAGCCGGTCGCGGCGACGACGGGCACCCCCGCCTCCCGCGAGACCCGGGCCAGCGCCCGCACGTCGCGGCCCATGCCCCGGCAGGTCAGCTCGACCACCAGGGAGAGCCCGAACCGCTCGCGCAGGCCGTTCAGTTCGCCGATCACGGAGGTGCCGTGCCGCTCCGGATGCAGGACGGCCGCCCCGTCCCCGGCCCGGTCGAGGTCCAGGACCAGGTGTTCGTGGGGGAGGACGGGGCCGCGTACCGCACCGGTGGCGAGCTCCCCGGTGACGGTGCGCAGGGTGTGCGGTGGGGGGTGGTTCATGGCGGGTTCCCTCTCCGGTTCGTGGCGGCTGCGGTGGTGGTGTCAGCCCTTGACGGGGGTGAACAGGTCGAGCCAGTACAGGAGGTTGAGGAGGATCCCGCCGACGATGACCGCCGCCGGGGCCGCCGCCATCTTCACCACGGGCCTGCCCATCGCCTCGTTGAAGAGGTAGAGCCCGCCCACGACGAGGATGCCGAGCCCGCCGCCCATGGCGTTCGCCGCCATCAGCGAACCGAAGAGGATCGCCAGCTGGAGGGTGTCGCCGATCGCGCTGCGCAGGTGCTCCGAGGAGTCCCGGACACTCGGCAGCTTGCCGAGCACCTTCCCGATCCAGGACAGGGCGAGCACCTCGACCGCGAAGACGAGCGCGCCGACGACCGCCGCGAGGAAGGGGTTCGGCAGCAGGTAGCCGATCGGGTACACGAGCGTGAATCCGGCGATGCCGTACGCGCCCGACGCCAGCGCGGTCGTCGCGATCAGCGGTACGAAGCCGAAGACCCGGTAGAAGTCGACCTGGGCCGCCTCCGCGTACTGCCCCTTGGCGATCAGGAAGCTCGTGGCCTCCCCGCCTCCGAACACATGCATCTGGGCGAGGACGCAGACCCCGGCGCCGAGCACCATGAACAGCGGCAGATAGCGGCGCAGCCGGGCCGCACTGGCACTGAACAGCGACGCCATCGGATCGTCCGCCGCCACCTCCTCCTCGACGGCCCCCGCCGCCCGGTCCGCCCGGCGCTGCCGGAGGTCCTTCGCGACCGCGAGACCGATGAGCATCAGCACACCCACGGCCATGGCCAGCGCCCCGGCGAACATGTTCGGCCACAGCTTCATCGTCAGGACGACGAGAGCGAGCTCGATCACCCCCGCGGCCGCTCCCCACACCCGGCCGAACTGCTTGGTGATGGCGAGCACCGGGAACAGGGTGAACAGGAAGAGGATCGGCGTGGACATCTGCTGCATCGCCGTGAGGAAGTCGACCGGCAGGTCGTGCGCGACGTTGTTGGCGCCGTTCAGACCGAAGACGACGACCGCGCCCCAGGCCCCGCCGAGGAGGGGTGCCAGCCACTTCTTCGGGGACAGCATCCCGAGGATGTCGGTGGGGAGGAAGAGCAGCCAGGGGTTGAGTACCCCGGTGGACAGGGCCATCGGGGCGCCGAGGCCGAAGATGAACCCGGCGGAGAGGCCGAAGGAGACGGCCGTCGTCGCGCTGCGGGTGGTGCGCCCCTGGATGAAGTCCAGCAGGAAGGGGCGGACCCCGTCGTTGAACACGGCCAGCGCCATGTGGGCGATGAAGGCGGTCAGCGCGCACAGGGCTATGACGGTCAGCTGCTGGGCGAGTGTGAAGTCGAAGCCGCTGCCGGCGGCGAGGGTGGTGCTCACGAGTCACTCCTTGGTGCCCGGTACGGCGGTCGGTCGCCGGGTCAGCCGCGGGCCGCGATGGCGCGGGCCATGAGGGGGGCGATGGTGTCGATCTGGTCCATGGAGAAGCCGAAGACCTTCTTGCCGTCGGCGAGCAGGGTGTCGATCTCCGCGGCGTCGGGGACACCGCGGCCGAAGGTGTGGCAGACGGCGCTGCCCATCAGGCCGACGAGAACGCCGAGGGACGCGCCGGCGCCGGTGTGGCAGGTGCCGAGGTAGTAGTCGGCCTGGCCCGCCCGGAACTTCATCGCGGCGTCGATGTCGCTGGAGGCCGTGACCTCCAGCGCGTCGATTCCGAGACCGTCGATGGTCCGGACGACCTCGACCTTGCCGACTCCGCCGGTGAGGATCTTCGTCATGGCTGTCCTGCTCTCTGTGCTGATCGGTACGGGGGTGTGTCGCGCGGGGTGTCCGCGGCGGTCATCGGGCCGGGTCGGCGGGCGGCCGCCGTGCCAGGACCGCCAGGTGCAGACCGAGGAAGCCGACCTCCGATTCGGGGAGAGCGGGCCCCAGCTCCCGCGCGGCCCGCGCGGAGATCGCCCTGGCCCGTGCGACGGCCTCGGGGTGACCGGTCAGCTCGTTGGCGACCTGCTCGTCGGTGGGGAACTCCTCGATCGGCTCGCCCCGCAGGAGACGGCCGAGGGCCATCGTGAGATGGCTGGTGAGCATGCCCGCCGTCGCTTCGGTGACCGTGTTGCCCTCGGCCTCCAGCGCGGTCAGCTCGGCGGCCACGAAGTCGGTGACCTCGGCGGGCACCTGGCCGCCCTCGCGGAAGAGCCGAAGTCTCAGGGCGAGCTGTTCGTCCATGGCGTTCCTCCTAATAAACAATAACCAGGATTCTGTATTTTCCGACCGTGCGGCGCTGCGGCCCGAATGGGAGCTCGCGAGGGGCGGCCCGCGCCCGTCGCTCAGTACGAGGGGGCGCGTTCGCCCCGCAACACCTCGCTCTGCATCCGCGTCACCACCGACAGGTCCAGTGCCTCGCGCACGGCGCCGAGCGCCTTGGCGCCGTTCTTGCGGCCGATCACCGCCGCGCTGGAGTTGCGCAGGGCCAGCTCGCGGGTGACCTCGTCGCCCAGCGGGAGGACGTCGACCCCGATCCCCAGCCGCTCCCGCGCCTCGTCCAGGTTCCAGACGGTGGCGTCCACCTCCCCGGCGGCGAAGAGATCGTGCAGCTGCATGTACGACACCTCGCGCCACTCGATGTCCCGTCGCCCGGCGAAAACGCGCTCCACCAGCATGCGCAGATCCTCCGAGGTGTGGTCGACCGCCACGCGGAGTCCCGGGGTCTCCAGATCGACGCCGTGCCGCACCAGCATCCCGTGCGCCCCGACATAGGTGGCGGGTCCCAGGTCGGCCACCAGCTCCACCGGATGCTCGGCGATCAGCTGGTCCGCGGCGAACCGCGACAGCACCACCAGGTCCACCTTGCCGTCCAGCAGCGCCGCGGTCCGGGCCCCGGCGCCGCGCATGAAGGTCACGGCGAACGGCGCCCCGGCCTGCTCGAACGCGCCGCGCAGGCCGGTGGCCAGCCCCTCGTAGCGGCGCGAGTACGGCAGCGGCATCGCCGCGAGCAGAGTGCCCAGCCCGGACAGCCGCCACAGGACCGCGCGGTCGGAGTGGACCAGGAAGGTCCCGAGGTGGCCCCGGGCGGTCGTGGTGATCGCCCCGGACTCCTCCAGCAACTGGAGTGCGGCCTGGACGGTCCCGTTCCCGCACCCCAGCTCCTCGGCGAAGTCCCGCACGCGGGGGAGGCGGCTGTCCGGCTCGTGGTTGAGGAGCAGGACAGCCAGCTGCCGGGCGGCCAGGCCGTTGCGCGTGAGGAAACGGGAGTCGAGGTCTTCCACGAATCGAACAGTAAACAGGATTCTGGATACTGACAAGGGCCGGGTGCGCCTGTCGTGCTCACTCGGCAGCGGGACGGACACGTAGCACGGCTTGTTCCCCCTCGACGAAGCGCCTCACGCGTCGGATATGTGTGAGACAACCGGAGGTATCCGAAAGGTTGCAGTGCCCGTGCCCATGCTGGTGTCCGTGTCTCAGTCCTGGCCTCGCGGTGCCCGCGTGCCGTCCTGGTGTTTCCTGGCGGCGTCCACGACGAGATCGAGTGTCGTGTCGATGTCCGGGCGCGTGCTGGCGGGATTGATGGTGCACAGGCGCAGGACGACCCTGCCGTGGACGCGGGTGGTGAGGACCATCGCCCGGCCGTCGGCGCACACGCCGTGGCTGACGGCCCTTTGCAGCTCATCCGTGCTCGCCGCGTCCAGTGCCGTGACGGGGCGGCAGGTGAAGGTCAGGATCCCCAGACTGGGGGGTGTCTCAAGGCGCAGGCAGGGGTGGGCGGCGATGCGGGCGGCGGCGTATTCGGCGAGGTCGACACCGTGGTCGATGGCGCGGCGGAACGCGGCGGCGCCGAAGGTCTTCAGCGACAGCCACAGCTTCAGAGCCCGCAGTCCTCGGGACTGCTGGGGCCCGTAGTCGTCGAGGTTGATCTGACCGCCCCGCGGCTGGGCGGGGTGCAGATAGCCGGTGTCCAGGAAGTGCCGGTCCATACGGAAGGTGTTCTTCAGCAGGGCGGGATCCCGCAGCAGCACACAACCGGCCTCATACGGCTGGAAGAGCCACTTGTGCGGATCGACGGTCAGTGAGTCGGCCCGTTGCAGGGAGGCGCGCAGCGGGCGGCCGCGTTCCGTGGCGGCGTACGCGGCTCCGTGGGCGCCGTCCACATGGAGCCACAGACCGTGATCCCGGCACAGACCGGCGAGTTCGGGCAGCGGGTCGAGGGCGCCGGTGCTCGTGGTGCCCAGTGTGCCGATCACGGCGAAGGGCCGTTGGCCCTCGGCCAGGTCGCGGTCGATGCGGCGGGCGAGCCGGTGCGGGTCGAGCCGGTTGCCGCTGTCGGGGGGCAGCGCGACGAGCTGGTCGCGCCCGAACCCCAGAAGGTGCACCGCGCGGGCGATCGAGGGGTGTGCCTGCGTGGAGCAGTACAGGCGGGCGCCGGTGAGGTCGCCGTCGAGGTGGTGGTCGCGGGCGGCGGCCAGGGCGGTGATGTTGGCGACCGATCCGCCGCTGACGAACAGGCCGCCCCAGCCGGCCGGGAGCCCCAGCAGGTCGCACAGCCAGGACAGCGTGGCGAGCTCGATGCCGGTGGGACCGGCGCCGACGAACCAGGCACCGGGCACGCTGAGATGCGCGCTGGTCAGCAGATCAGCCAGTGTCGCGGGGTAGTTGCCGGTGGTGGGCACGAAAGCCAGACACCGGGGATGGTCGAATCGGATCCCCAGGGGCAGGATCTCGCGGCTGAGCCACTCGATCAGCTCGGTGAGATCGCCGCCCTCCTCCGGCAGCGGTTCGCCGATGAGTCCCGCGAGGTTCGCGGGGTCGGTCACGGCGTGCGGCGGGTGCTGAGCGACGGTGTGCAGACGTTCCACGATCAGGTCGACCGCTCGGTGGCCCGCTGCGCGCATCACGTCGACGGGCAGGGCGAGTTCACCCTTCCGGTAGGGCGCGCCGGAGGCGTCCGGGGGCGTCATGCCGTCTCACCGAGGAAGAGGGTGTGGAGGCGTTCGGGCCAGGAGCGACAGGGGGCGTCCAGGGCCGGGCGGTCCGTCAGCGGACACAGGCGCCGCCGCGTCTGGAGCAGGACGAGTTCGTCGTCGGCGTACACGGTGCCCGGCTGGATGTGCGGCCACAGCAGGACGGCGTGCGGGGGCAGGTCGTTGAGCACGGGAGCCGTGGTGATGCGGGTGAATCCGTCGGGGCCGTCCGTGTAACCGCCCGCGGCGGGAACGCGGTCGAGCCGGGCGGTGCGCGGGGCGTGGACGACGATCTGGCTCAGTGGGGGGACGGGGCGGGATGTTCGGCGTGTGGCCGGCAGGGCGGGGAGGAGGCAGGCCAGAATGTGCAGCCCCAGGGTCGGCAGCAGTCCGGCCCCGGCTTCGGCGGCGTGCACGAGGGACACCACCGTCTGAAAACGCGGGTTGATCTCGATGACGTGCACCTTCTCGCCCTCCACGATCAGATCCAGACCGAACACGCCGCGAAAGCCCCTGCCGCGCAACACCTCTCCGACCGCGTGGGTGCAGGACCGGGCCTGGTCGTACAGCCCGGGGGAGAGGTCGTCGGGCCCCACCAGCTGGTTGCCGCAGTGGGTGCCCCAGCCGGTGGTGAGTTCGGGCATCCCGACCAGCTGGTGCGACACGGCCGAGACCACGGTGCGGTCCGCCGCGGCGCAGGCGGTGACGGTGAGCGAGAGTCCCGGGACGAGCCGGCTGACCTTGAGCGGACGTCCCGCCCAGCGGTCCAAGGCCGCCGACAGCTGCCCGCGGTCGCGCAGGGCGACGGTGCCCTGGCCCATCAGATTGTTCTCCGGGCGCTGAAGGACTGCCTGATCCCAGTGGTCGGGCCAATAGGCGTCGGCGGGCAGTCGGCCGGACGCGGAAACAAGGACGTACTCGGGCACGGACACCCCCGCCTCGGCCAGCAGCGGCAGCACGGCGGTCTTGTCGGCGGCCGTAGCCGTGATCTCGGCGGGCGGAGCCAGGAGTTGATGCCCGTGGCGGGCGGCCCACCGGTGAGCGTGGTCACCGTGCTCGGGCGCGAAGGCGACGGCCATCGCCCTCTCCCCTCGGCGGGGAGACCGGGACGGGGCGGGCAGGGGGCCGCGCAGCAGCGGGGACACCGGCTCGTGGCGAAGCCACGGCACCGCGGGCTGAAAGGACGCGGGGAGGAACGCGGAGCGGTCGAGGAAGGCTGCCGTGTCGATCACCTCCGCCAGCGCCGCCAGCCCCTCCGAAGCGTCCAGCCCCTCCATGACGACCACTTCGTCAGCTGGTGAAGCGCCCTGGCTCATACTCGTCTCTCCTGTCGTCTGTGTCCTGCCCGTCGCCGGTACCGAGCCGCTCACGGCATCCGCGACCGTTCGTCGACCGCTGCTCCCCGTACCGGCATCGCGGGCGTGGATGAGGTGATGTGGCGTCAGGTGAAGTCGAGGAAGACCGTCTCCTCGCGCTCGTCGTCGCTTTGCAGGCGGATGTCGAAGCGGTGGACCCGCGGGGCGTCGGGCCGGGTGATCAGGGTGGCGCGGCGGGACCCGGGGACCCGGGCCAGGAGCCTGTCCTCGTCAAGGCCGGGCGCGTCGTGCGGGTAGGCCCGGGTGCACAGATGACGGAGCAGCTCGGGGGCGAAGATCATCAGCGGTATGTACGGAACACCGTGCGCGGGCAGGGCGTACCGCGGCGGGATGTGCAGGGTGTAGTGACCGTCGCCGTCGGTGGCGGCGCGGCTGAAGCCGATGGGAGAGGCCGACGAGCGACCGGTGGCCGCGATGGGGTGCGCGGAGTCAGGTGATCCGGTGCCGGTGCCGGTGCCGGTGCCGGTGTCGTACGGGACGGGCCGCCACGCCTCGATGACCGCGTCGGGCACTCCCTGCCCGGCCCCGTCGAGGAGGTGCCCGTGGAGGACGAGAGCGCCGGGGTGCCCGGCACCTGTCCCGGTCCCTCCGGCAGGGGGGAAGAGCGCGCCACTGTGGAAAGGGCCGACGGCCTGCGACGGCGTGATGGCCGCCTTGGGGGTGGCCTCGTCGGCCGCCGTCATCCCGCGTCCATCCGGGTTCCGGACGGGCCGCCCAGGACGATGTCCCAGCGGTAACCGAGGGACAGATCGGGCACGGACAGCGCGGGGTCGTAGGAGGCCACGAGGCGCCGGCGGGCGGCGTCGTCGGTGACGGACTGGACGATGGGGTCGTGGGCGAGAAGCGGGTCACCCGGGAAGTACATCTGGGTGATCAGCCGCTGGGTGAAGGCACGTCCGAACACGGAGAAGTGGATATGACCCGGCCGCCAGGCGTTCCGGTGATTGTCCCAGGGATAGGCGCCGGGTCTGACCGTCACGAACCGGTACACCCCCTGGTCATCGGTCAGGCAGCGGCCGGTGCCGGTGAAGTTGGGGTCCAGCGGCGCGGGGTGCCGGTCGCTCTCGTGCGCGTATCGCCCCGAGGCGTTGGCCTGCCACACCTCGATGAGCTGTCTCCCCACCGGTCTGCCCGCGCTGTCCATGACCCTGCCGGTCAGGGAGATCCGTTCGCCGATCGGCAGTCCCGCGTGCTGCCGAGTGAGGTCGTGGTCCAGGCCGCGGACGTCCCGGCTGCCGAAGACCGGGCCCGACAACTCGGCCATCTCCGGATCATCGACGGCCACCGGCGGATGCCTGGGGTGACAGAGCAGGGTGGCGCGGTAAGGAGGGTAATTCCGTTGAGGGTGGACGCGGGAAACACCGTCCGGGGAAAGGGTGCGGTAATAGCCTTCGCGTAGTGCGGAGATTTCGGCACTGATGACGTCTTGGTTCAGCGGAGTGGACACCCTCGAAGTCTCTCCTCCCTCATGTGGATTCAGACGGTCCCCAACTGTTGAAGGCCGGGCTTCACCGCCTCTCCGTGCTCGCCGTTTCAGGTGTGCGAGCGAATCGTTTCCCAGGTTCGACGGACGGATTCGGGGGTCGTGTAGGGGGACCCGAAGGCGGCGCGGACGACGCGTCGGCCGTCGACGATGTCCGGGGTGCAGAGTATCGAGTGATCGGATCGCAGCCGATTGATCAGCGTCTGCGTCGCCTCGTCGGTGGTGCGGCGGAACACGACGAGCCCCAGCGCCGCCGCTTCCAGGTGAAATCCCTCCTCCTGATCCACGAGGTCCGCGAACAGGGTGGCCATGCGTACGTCGTGACGTATGACCGAGCGCAGCCCCCGCAAGCCGTGGGCGCGTATCACGTACCAGAGTTTCAGCGCCCGCATCGGTCGGCCGAGCGGTATCTGCCAGTCCCGGAAGTCGACCACGCCGGTCGACTCCGTCGCGGGGTGGTGAAGATAGGGCGGAGTGATACCCAGAGCCCCTGTCAGGCTCGCACGGTCAGTGGTCCAGAGAACATCAGAGGGATTTCCCGCGCGAAGCCACTTGTGCGCGTTGACCGCGTACGAGTCGGCCAGACCGACTCCGTCGTTGACGTAGCGGAATTCCGGACACAGCGCTGCGGAACCCGCGTACGCGGCGTCCACATGCAGCCATACGTCCTCACGACGGCACACACGTCCGATCTCCTCGATCGAGTCGATGGCGCAGGTCCCGGTGGTGCCGACCGTGGCGACGACGACGGCGGGCAACAGGCCCGCCGCACGGTCGGCCGCGATCTGGACCTCCAGCGCGTGCGGGTCCAGCTGCCGCGTGCCAGGGGTGCGGGGGATGATCCGGGGCTCGCCCAGGCCGGTGACCCGGGAGCCTTTGGTGACACATGAGTTGGCCTGATCGGAGCAGTACAGGAGAGGTCGGCACCCACGGAGTCCGGTCGCGCGCCATCGTCCTCGTGACACCCGGTGCAGCCCGGCGGCGATCGCCACCACGATCGCCGAGGACGCGGAGTCCTGGATGACGCCCCCTCCGGTACCGCTGGAGTGGCAGAAGCCCTCCGGCAGCCCCAGGGCCTTCGCCAGCCAGTCCGTCACCACCTGCTCCAGCTCCGTGGCGGCGGGGGACGTGGCCCACATCATCCCCTGGACGCCGAGCCCCGCCGTGACGAGTTCCGCGAGCACGGAGGCGGGCGAGTTGTTGGTGGGGTAGTAGCCCAGAAACGCGGGATGCTGCCAGTGCACCAGGCCGGGAACGACGAGATTCCAGGTGTCCTCCAACAAGTCCGCCAGAGGTTCGGCCTCCTCGGGTGCCGCAGCGGGAAGTGAGCTGAGGAGAGAGCCAGGAGAAAGGTCGGGGAAGACAGGCGGTTCTTGTCGTGCGAGCGCTCTCCAATGATCGCTGAGTAACCGGGAGGCTTCAGCCGAGGCGGCCTCGAAATCCTGCGACATGGCAACACGGTAAGGACGACGCTTCTCGGTGTCCAGGGAGCAGACGCACTTCCTGATGCGAAGTAACGGAAAACAATCTCTCGCGGTGACGGGCGACGCGTGATGCACGGTGGCATTCGCGTATCCCTGTGCTTTGTCGGTGACTCGCGAGCCTCACAAACCCCAGGGCCACCTGGTGGCTGATCACGTGTCGACTGGCGGAAAAATGGTCACCGTGTCCAATTTCGAAGGGGTCGGGACGTGCAGCAGGTCGCGGCTTTTCGAAAAGGGCTACGGCGAGGTTATGTCAAGGCTTTTGTGGTTTAGTATGCGGGCTGTGAACGATTCACCCATGGTGATCTATCTCGCAGACCCAGAGTCGTTACCCCACGTCTGGGGGGCTTGGAAAAACAGTGGATCGAGGCATGACGTCCGCAGACAGAAAAGACGGATACGCCTAAAGGATCCCCAAGAGGCCGCCTACGACGACTTCTTCGGAGTCGTCCGAGTGGCCGGTGAGCCCACGGAGTTGCTGATCCGTGCGCTCCAGGACGCCACGGCTGCCATGGCCCGTCTGCCGGAAGCGTCCGCGGAGCCCGCTCTCGGTGAAGCGCTCGACGTCACCGGCATACCGGCGGCGGAGCGTCCACCACCCGAGGCCGAAGCCGAAGCCGATGCGCAGTGGCGATGGATGTCGGGTCACCGCCTCTTCTTCGCGCTCACGCAGGCCACCGTGCTCGCCTTGCAGGACGCACTGGCCGAACCCCGCACCGCGCGTCTCTGCGGACCGGGCGCCGAGGCCGCCGGAGTTCTCCTGAGATCAAGCGCCGCCGCTCTTCGCCTCACGGCGTCCTTCTCGCCCGCGGACTACCAGTCCGTGGTTCGTCCCGCTATGGAGCCGCCCCAGTTCCCTGCCACAGGATTCTCCGGCTTCTGGTCCGCCGATCACCGGGTGCTCCTTCAACGGCTGGAGGCATGGGGCCGCTCGCACCACAGCTCCTGTGCACCGGACTGTCCGGTCCGCGTCGGCCTCCTCGGCGCCGTGGACGAGGTCTACGAATCCCACATCGGCGTATGCCGGCGCTTCGTGGGCAGCCGGCCGTCACTTCTCGGCGGGTCGGACGACGCGACCGCCACCCTGAGCAAGCTGGCGAGGCGACGAAGGCGGCTGCTGTAGCGGTAGTGCGGGACATGCGTGACTGGACCTGGGCACCTCGGGTGTCCCGCCGCGCCGCTCTGGGCCAAGGTCAGCCCCCAGCAGGCATCATCGAACGGGTCGCCCCCGGCGCATCCGTTCAGCACTATCCCGACCTCTTTGGACACCGCCCATGAACGCAGAGCCCACCACCCTGCCCACCGCCGCCGACATCGCGTCCGCGGCCACCCGCATCAGACACCTCGTGCGCCGGACTCCCGTCCTCCAGCTGGCGGCCGGTGAACTCGACGTGCCGGTCCCTGTCACCTTGAAACTGGAGTACTTGCAGCACACCGGATCCTTCAAAGTTCGCGGTGCCTCCAACGCGATCGCCCTGCTCGGCGCTGCTCAGGACGTCCTGCCCGGTGCCGGCGTCTGCTGTGCCTCGGGAGGAAACCACGGAGCCGCCGTGGCGTGGGCGGCGAGCCGAGCGGGTCTGCGCGCCACCGTCTTCGTTCCCGATTTCGCACCTGCTGCCAAGACCGACGTCATAGAAGCCTTCGGCGCGCGTCTGCGCCGCGTTGAGGGGTTCTACGCCGATGCTCTGACGGCCAGCCGGCGATATGCCGAGGAGGAGAACGCCCTGCACATCGACGCCTACGACGCCCCGTCGACCGTGGCGGGACAGGGCAGCCTGGGTCTGGAACTCGTCGAACAGCTACCGGAGGGATGCCCCGTACTGGTCGGGTGCGGCGGAGGCGGTCTGTACGCGGGAGTCGCCCTGGCCATGGCGGGGCGTAACCCGGTGACTGCCGTGGAACCCGTCTCGGCCCCTTCCCTCTCCTCCGCTCTCCAGGCCGGAGAGCCGGTGGACGTGGAAGTCGGCGGTGTCGCGGTGGACAGTCTGGGTGCCCGCCGCGCGGGCCGTATCGCAACCGCCGTCGGCCTCTCGCTCGGCATGGAGACCCTGACCGTCCCGGACACCGCCATCGTCGCCACCCGCAGACTCCTGTGGCAGCGGCTCCGCATCGTGGCCGAACCGGGCGGAGTCACCGCGCTCGCCGCGCTGCTCGACCAGCCCGCGAGATTCCCCGACGGAGCGGCCGTCGTCGTCTCGGGCGCCAACACGACGCCGTCGTAAGAACGATGGGCCCGCCCCAGGGCGAGTCCGAGGACCGCCGGGCGGTTCCGGTACGCGGGCCCGGCCCCCTGGCCCCGGCCCGCCGCACCCGGCATGCTTCTGCGGTGGCCATCCCGTGGCCAGGCTGCCGGAGATCACCCCGCGTCTCCGGTAGACATCGTTGTCAACAGATGGGAAGAACTGCTCGTGACCCGAACCATCGGCAGGATCGCACGCGTTGTGGCAGTCGGAGGAGCCGCCCTGGCGCTGTCGTTGTCCGGGACATCCCCGGCCCAGGCCGCGGCGAACAGGGTCTGCGCCAAGGTGTACGTGCAGGGCTCCGGCTGGACGGCCGAGAAGTGTGCCAACGCCGGACAGTCCGTACAGGTCGGCGCTCCTGGCGGAGGCCGGGCCGTCGAGGCCGTGGAGATGGCGGTGGCCGGGAGCACCCTGTGCGCCCGGGGGTACCGGCAGAGCAGCGGCTGGGGATCGGAGAAGTGCGCCGCGTCGGGCACCCGCATCACGCTCGGCTCCGCGGGCTCCGGCATGCGGCTGGAAGCGGTGGTCTTCGGCGTGCAGAAGGGAACGATGTGCGGCAACTCCTACGTCCAGGGCACAGGGTGGAACCCGACCTGGTACTGCGGAGTCGACGGGGAGACCAACGCGATCGGCACGACCGGGCAGAACAAGCGCATGGAAGCGGTGGGGTTCATGATCTGCCGCTCGACCGCCAACTGCTGACCTCCCCGACGCACCTGCGTCGATCCGTATCAGCGGCAACGGAGGCGCCGACCACGTCGTCTTCGTCGGCGGGCTGATCCGGTACGGGCTCAGCCTGGGCGGCAGCACGGAGGCCACCCAGGAGCCACGCGTCGAGGGGTGTGACCGCCGTGCGCCGCGAGCACTTGGCGCACACCCCCGACGCACGGTCACTGATCGTCGCGCTGGTCTAGACCGGGCGGTGCTGCCTGCTACCGTCGGCCCGGAAGATCGCGGCGACGGTGAAGAGGGGTAGCGTCATGAGCGGCAGCAGAGCCGGGCGGGCATTCATGGGGTCGTTCACCTCGGCGGGCGGCAGAGGGATCACCGCCGCCGTCGTGGACCGGGACACCGGCGCCCTGACCGTGCTGGGGTCCACCGACGCCGTGGCCGACCCCTCGTTCCTCGCGCTCGCGCCCGCAGGGGCCCCGAAGGCCCTCTACGCGGTCGGCGAGAGCGCCCCCGGCGTCGCTGCCGCCTTCGACATCAGCGGTGACGTACCGGCTCTCCTGGGGCCCGTCCGGCCCGTCGACGCCGACGGGCCCACCCACCTGGCCCTGGCAGCGGGCCATCTGGTGACCGCCAACTACGGCTCCGGCAGCGTCACCGCCCTGCCGCTCCTCGCCGACGGAACGCTCGGCGCGGCCTCCTCGGTGTTCCGTCACGAGGGCGGCGGACCGGACCCGGCCCGTCAGGAGGCCCCGCACGCCCACCAAGTCGTTCCCGACCCTTCGGGCCGCTGGGTGCTGAGCGTCGACCTCGGCACCGACTCCGTACGGGTCTGCGTCCTCGACCCCGCCACGGGCGTGCTGCGGTCGCACGCGGAGACCGCGCTGGCCCCGGGCACCGGACCGCGCCACCTGGCCTTCCACCCCTCGGGGCGCTTCGTCTACGTCCTGGGCGAGCTGGAGCCCACGCTCACCGTGTGCCGCTGGGACGCGGCCGGGGGCAGGCTCGACGTCCTCGGCCGGACGCCCGTACTGCCGGACCACGAGAGCGACGACGAGGCCGGGCGCTGCTACCCCTCGGCGGTGGTGGTCGCGCCCGACGGACGCTTCCTGTGGACCGCCAACCGGGGCCACGACAGCATCTCGGTGCTGACCCTCGACGAGAGCGGCGAGCGGGCCGCCCTGGTCGCCACCGTCGGCTGCGGCGGCCGCTGGCCCCGCGATCTGACCCTGGACCCGAGCGGCCAGTGGCTGTACGCGGCCAACGAGCGCTCCGGGAATGTCAGCTGGTTCGCCGTGGACGCCGCGACGGGCATCCCGCGCCACGCGGGCTCCGTGGAGGTCCCGGCCGCCTCCTGCGTGGTCCTCGCCTGACCACCGCCCGGACCGGGCGGACGCGGTCCCGGCCGCCGGGACCCCCGCGCGACAGCGCGATGGGCCCGGACCGGAGCATCTCCTCCGGTCCGGGCCCACCACGCTGTCCGGCTTCCCGGGCCGCCGCGAGGGCGACGCCCCCCGGTCAGTACGCCTGAGCGCCCTGCGTCCCCTGCGGTGTCGCGGGCGTGATGCCCAGCGCCGTCGCGTACAGGGACAGCACCAGTTTGCCGATCGCGGGGTACGCGCCCAGCGGCTCGGCCGTCGCGCAGCCCGCCTCCTTCGCGGCCGCGTCCAGCAGCTCCGGCTCGATCTCGGGACCCACCAGATACGGGGCCAGCGCGAGCTGCGCCGAGCCGGAGGCCCTCAGCTGCTCCGCGATCGAGGCGACCGAGCCCTCCACGTCCAGCGCGGCGGCCATCACCGGGACGGCCAGCCGGGCGGCCAGCAGCATCCCGGTGATCCCGGCCGCCTGTACGGCCTCCTCGCCGCCCACCGTGGCCAGCACGATGCCGTCGGCGGCGGTGGCGACGGTGAACAGCCGGGCGCGGTCGGCACGCGCCAGCCCTGCCTCCGACAGCCGTACGTGCAGCGCCTCGGCGAGCAGCGGGTGCGGGCCGAGCACATCGGTCAGCTCGACCTGGGTGCCGCTGTCCATCACCGCCTGCCGTATCCGCCGGATCAGCGCGTTGTCGGGGCCCGCGAGCAGCGGGACCACGACGGCGGACGGCCCCGCGGGCTCGGCGGCCTCACGACCCGCGGCCACGGCCTGTTCGTAGCGCGCGACGCGCTCGGCGGCGGCGTGGGCGAGCGTGGCGACCAGGGTCGGGTACTCGGCGTCGTCACCGTCCAGGTAGGCGATCCGGGCGTTCAGGCCGGGCAGCTCGGAACGGGCGATGCTGATGACTTCTTCGGCCAGACCGCGCGTGGCCGGGGACGGAGCGCCGGGAACGGCGAGAACGAGCGCGGCGGCGCCCTCGGGTGCGACCACGGGCTCCGGGCGGCGGTGCCGTCCGGACTGGCGAGGTCGCGGCATTCGTACAGGCAGGCCGGAAGCGGGCCCAGTGGGGGTGCTCATGGCGCCGCATGCTACTGGTTTTACCTGCCCCTCCGTTCGGGGAGGGCCCGGTCGAGCGTCAACTATCCGCTTATGTCCGATGGGCTACGTACTGGCGAAGTGTCCGTTTCTGTCACCCCGCCCTCCGGACTCCCCGGCTTCTCACTCGGGTACGAAGAGCATCGTGGGGTGGCGCGGCAGGCGGAGATCTCCGACAGCCAGGGCCCGCGCGAGCCGGAGTGCGCCGGTCAGGGGGTCGCCTTCCCCGGTACGCACCCGGGCTTCCGGGAGGAGCAGCGCCAACTCCGCGCGCAGGGGCACAAGCAGCGGCTCGCCCATCCGGAAGAGCCCGCCGGTCAGGGCCACTTCGGCGTCCGCGGCCCTTACGTCCCGGCCGTCGGCCCCGTCACGGTCACCGCCCGCGTCCGCCGGGCACACGGCGGCGGCCGCCTCGGCGATATGGCGGGCTGCCTCGCGCAGGATGCCCGCCGCGACCTCGTCCGCTCCGGCACACGCCGCGACCTCGGGGGCGAACGAGGCCAGCACGGCGGGCCGGTCGGCACGCGGGTAGAGCAGCCCCGGCACCTCCTCGGCCGGGCCGAACACGGACACCAGCCGGGCCAGCAGCGCGGGGGAGCCGCCCCGCCGTCCATCGTGCGCACGCATCGCCGCGTCCAGCCCGGCCCGCCCGATCCACGCACCTCCGCCGCTGTCCCCCAGGAGATGACCCCAGCCGTCCGCCCGGCGCCACGACCCCAGATCCGTACCGAGGGCGATCAGGCCCGTTCCGCCCGCGACCACGGCCCCGGGACGCTGTCCGACCGCGCCCGCGTACGCCGTCACCGCGTCGGCCGCCAGCGCCAGCCCGCGTACCCCCAGCGCGTGGGCGAGCGCCCCGGGCAGCTCCGCCCGCAACCGCCCGCCCAGGGTGGCCATCCCGGCCGCCCCGATCGCCAGCGCGACGACCTGCCCGGAAGCCGCGGCCCCGGGAGTCCGGGTGGCGGGTGCGGGGGCCCGGGACAGCAACGCGCGGGCCGCGGGCACCACCTGCTCCAGCAGATGGGCGGCGTCGATACCGCCGGGACCGGTCCGTACGGGCTCGGCGCACACCGTCGTCGACACCGGCCCGTCCGGGCTCACCCGCCCGAGCGCCACGCGCAGTCCGGACCCCCCGGAGTCGACCCCGATGACGAACGCGTCCGGGGCGGCCGGTGCGGACGGCGCCGACGCGTGGGTCACGGAAGCCGCCAGTCCACCGGCTGCGCTCCCTGACGCTCCAGCAGTTCGTTGACGCGGCTGAACGGGCGCGAGCCGAAGAATCCGCGGTCCGCGGACATGGGGGAGGGGTGCGAGGACTCGATCGCGGGGAAGTCGCCCAGCAGCGGGCGGAGGTTGCGCGCGTCGCGCCCCCACAGGACCGACACCAGCGGGGTGCCCCGGGCCACCAGGGCCTTGATCGCCTGCTCGGTCACCTCCTCCCAGCCCTTGCCCCGGTGGGCGGCGGGCCGGCGCGGCGCGGTGGTGAGCGCCCGGTTCAGCAGCAGCACCCCCTGCCGGGTCCACGGGGTCAGATCACCGTTGGACGGTCTCGGCTGCCCCAGATCCGCGTTCAGCTCGCGGAAGATGTTCTCCAGACTGCCCGGCAACGGCCGGACGTCGGGGGCCACGGCGAAGCTCAGCCCGATCGCATGCCCCGGGGTCGGATACGGGTCCTGGCCGACGACCAGCACCCGCACCTCCTCGAACGGCTGCTGGAACGCCCGCAGCACATTCGGCCCCGACGGCAGATAGGTGCGACCCGCCGTGATCTCCGTACGGAGGAAGTCGCCCATAGCGGCGATGCGTTCGGCGACGGGTTCGAGGGCGTCGGCCCACCCCGGCTCGATGATCTCTTTCAACGGTCGTGCTGCCACGGGCCGCACTCTACTGGTGACAGGACCCCTCCGATCAACCGCCGTCAGCCGAGCACCACCGCCCGCACGCACAGGACGTCCGGCAGATGCGAGGCGAGCTGCCGCCAGGTGTCCCCGTCGTCCGCGCTGGCGTACAACTCCCCGTTGCGGTTGCCGAAATACACCCCGGCGGGGTCGGCGTCGTCGGTGCACAGCGCGTCCCGCAGCACCGTCCCGTAGTGCGCCTCGTCCGGCAGACCCGCGGCCAGCGGCTCCCAGGTTCGCCCCGCGTCGGTCGTCCGGAACACCCGGCAGCGGTTCTCCGCCGGGACCCGGTCGGCGTCTGCGGTGATCGGGAAGAGGTACACCGTGTCACCGCGGTGCGGGTGCGCGGCCGCGGCGAACCCGAAGTCGGAGGGCAGCCCCGCGCCGATGTCGCTCCAGTGGTCGCCGCCGTCGTCGCTGCGGAAGACACCCCAGTGGTTCTGGAGATAGAGCCGGTCCGGGTCGGCCGCGTCCCGGGTGACCTTGTGCACGCACTGGCCGAACTCCGGGTCCGGGTCGGGGAGGAAGACCGCGGAGACGCCCTTGTTCGACGGGGCCCAGCTCGTTCCGCCGTCCTTCGTCCGGAAGACCCCGGCCGTCGACACGGCGACCGTCACCGCTCGGGCGTCCCGCGGGTCGGTCAGGATCGTGTGCAGCCCCTCGCCCCCGCCGCCCGGCACCCACCGCGACCGGGTCGGATGCTCCCAGAGCGGGCGCACCAGCTCGAAGGACTCGCCGCCGTCCTCGGAGCGGAACAGCGCGGCCGGTTCGGTGCCCGCGTAGACCACGTCCGGGGCCTCCGGGCCCGCCGGGTGCAGCTGCCAGACCCGCTCCAGGGACGCCCCGGTTGACTTCGGGAACTTCACCGCGGGCTGCCGGGGCTCGACCCAGGTCTCACCCAGGTCGTCGGAGTGGAAGACGGACGGCCCCCAGTGCGCGCTGTCCCCGCCCACCAGCAGTCTCGGCGTCTTCCGGCGGGTGTCGACGGCGACGGAGTAGATCGCCTGCGCGTTGAAGTGCGGACCGGTGAACTCCCAGGTCCCGGCGCGTCGGCGCCCGATGAACAGGCCTTTGCGGGTGCCCGCGGTGAGAAGTACGTCGGTCATGATCCAGGACCTCCCGATACGCCGTTGTGCCGGAACAGTGCCAGTCTGCACCCGGCCACTGACAGTGGCTCGCGCACACGCTGGACGGCACGCGCGGTAGGCCGGGGGGCCGACAAGCCCCCCCGGCCGGGGGCGCGGCCCGTGCACCCCCCTGAGGCCTGCTTCCCGCGCTCCCCGGCCGGTCCGTGCGGCGGCGGCCTTGACCCGTGTGCGGCGGCGGCCCTAGCGTTCTGCTGCCGTAGAAAGCGCTTGCTCGCGGCCGTCGCGGGCGCGAGCCGACGAGACCCAGGAGCCCCCGTGGTGACCTTCGAAGGACTGCCCGGCGCCGTCGCCGTCTCCCATCTGAGCGTCTACGACTGGCTCGCCGCCGACGGTCTGCGCGGCGGCACCCCGCACCTCCACCTGACCTGCACGGAGGGCTACGTCGTGGTCGGCGGCAGCGGCTCCGTGCAGACCCTCACCGCGTCCGGCTACCGGGAGACGCCGCTGACGCCCGGCGCGCTCGTCTGGTTCACCCCGGGCACCATCCACCGCCTCGTCAACGAGGACGGGCTGCGCCTCGTCGTCCTCATGCAGAACAGCGGGCTCCCCGAGGCCGGGGACGCCGTGCTCACCCTCCCGCCCCGCCACCTGGCCGACCCGGACACCTACCGCCGGGCCACCGCCCTGCCCCTGTCCGAACCGGAGGCCGTGCAGGAGCGGGCCGCCCTGGCCCGGCGGGACCTCGCCGTGGAGGGGTTCCTCGCCCTGCGCGACGCGACGGAGAACGGCGATCCGGAGCCGCTGGCCGCCTTCCACCGCGCCGCCGCCGCGCTCGTACGCCCGCGCGCCGCGGAGTGGCGCGGCCGGTGGGAGAAGGGCGCCGCGGCGGCGGCCGCCGCTACCGGGGACCAGCTCGACGCACTGGAGGCGGGGGAGGCCGGGCACCTCGCCCACGCGCACGTCCACGCGGAACGGCCCTCCGCGCACGGCGCGTTCGGCATGTGCGGCCGCCTGGACGTCTACCGCACCTGACCCCGGGCCGGACGCCGCCCGTGCGGGGACGGGGAAGCGGCCGCCGTCCCAGGCCTTCGGCCTCGGCCGGGTCCTGGCATGCTGGGCAGCGACCCGAACGGGCCGCCGACGGTCGGCGGCCACGGGCGGACAGCGAGGGGACGACGACACGATGGGCAGCGGAATCACGGATGCCGACGGCCACGGCGTACGGGCCACGGTGACCGCGGGGCCGGCCGCCCCGGCCCCGCACGTCGTGCTCCGGTTCACCCGCGCGCCCTCCACGGCGCAAGCCGTCGACGCCTCGCGCCCGGCCGTTCCGGCGGAGGCCGCGCCGTCCGCCGGAACGGCCGGGGGGGGACAGTTGTGGGGGGGGCCCCCCCCGGCCGCCCCGGCGCGGGGCGCCCCCCACGGAAAGGCGGCCGCAGAGGGCCACT